>CAKUJH010000010.1 GCA_934661375.1 uncultured Victivallales bacterium | reverse complement strand
TCACATTTTTTTGCCAATTCAAGAGCCTCCTCGCTCCGGAACCCTTTGCGATTTTACAGAAAATTCGTTACACAGACTTCAAGTAGTATAACTAAATAAATAGTTATTTAGCAGGCGCTATTTACCGAGTTACAGTCCGGATCTGAATCCTGATGAATATCTCAATCGTGATTTGAAATCAAATTTGAATAATCGACCACTTGGCCGTGCGAAAGGGAAAACAGAGGAACAGGCAAAAGATCACATGGAGAATCTTTCTCATGATTCTGAACATGCCGCAAGACTTTTTCAAGCAGAATCCGTGAAATACGCAAGTTGATTAATTGCCGATGTAAATAGTAGTTTCATAGTTCCAAAACCGTTGGGATAATATAGTTCGTCTTATCTATAACGATTTCAAATAATACTTGATTGATACCTCGCCCATTGATAGATTCCAATAGAATAAATGCTATTTTATCAGTTGAGATATCCAAAACTTTAGCTAACACCGTGGAATCTACCGAAGAAAAAATAATTACAGGATAAAGTCGTCTGAGTTTTATGTCATAAAAAAGATACGCATTATCCGCTATAATCTTGGAAAAATTTCCTTCTTTCGTAATCTTTATTATCGTCCCTTTGATAAAGATGTTCTTGTTTTTAGAAGATAAAAAAAGCTGAGATGGAAAAAAATTCTGGGGAAAAGATATTTCTTGAGTATTTTCTGTTTGATGTACATATAGTTTTAGCTGTCCATAGTCAGCGATTAAATCTCCATGATCCACTCTATGAATTCCAAATAATATTGTATTTGATCCTGTAGCGAGAAAACATGCGACTTCTGAATTACTCAAGAATGATTTTAAATTGTATAATCCAGAAATAAGACAATATTTCTCCTTAAACACAGCGTATTTCTCCCCTTCCTGTTTTATGTTAAATAAATTCTCCTTAAACGATTTATTGAGAATCTTTTTATGATTTTCTTCTAATATAGCAATTTTATCACTGGAAATACCTTCCTGATTCCCCTGTTTTTCAATATTATAAACAGCTCTTATTTGTAAAGGAAATTGATAAGAAATATTGTTTGAATTAAGATGTCCGTCTCCATATAAAACGGTTGTGTGCATAGAAATAACTGCGAAGACAATAAGATGAAAAGATTTCATTGCAAAACTCCTTTTTATTTTAAGTTTTCTTCGCAAAGACCACACACAACGAATGGCGATTGCCAATGCCGCCGTTATATCACATGCTTGGAGCGAGTTTCGTTTCTTTCTCGGCTCTTTTTTCGGCATCCGCCAAAGCCGTGAGTATTTTATCATCTATTGACTTGGCTAACTCTCCAACAGGACAGGCCTTTGTGGCGTTTCTCAACAAAACAATAATACCATGGCGAACGAAGAAAGTAGTACAGTTTTCTTTGGAATAACGATTGACATGTTTGTCATAAAATTTTTTGAAATAAAAATAAAATTCCCCAATTTTATTTCTTTCCATCCCATACAGGCTCAACAAAAAATCAGTCTGCATGGAACTATCCGTCAACCAATTTCCCAATACTATTATTGAATCACGACTTGAATTGGCCGTCATTAGTTGAATATCGGCAATTCTCTCATTCTGTTTAAACACAGACACTTCGGAAACAATTCCATTCGTCTTATTAGCCTCACATGAATACCCGGCTAATTCAAATTTTTCAAATAGCGGACTTCGCAAAATTTGTACTGGAGTTATCTTGAATGGTTCAACTCTTTCCTGGTTCAGTGAGAAATTAAAATATTTTATGAATTTCTCTGTGTTTTTTCTGATTTCTGCATGGGAAGCATCATGGTTACCCGCGTTCAAGCATCCAATACAGAAGAGAATTGTGATCCCTATCAAAGTTTTTGAGAACATTTATGACCTCTCAGTTTATGGAGGTAATTTCAAAATAAAAAATTAAAATCACTTGAAAAAAGTCAGCTGAAAGTTCATTTTACGCCAGACCAAAGGAGTAACATGAACAATCAACTGAGTCATTACATTAGTATCGAACCGGACTTTTTTCAAGAGTTGGAAGGAGAATTTGGAGTAAAAATTACAGGAAAATTGGTAAATTTCCTTAGAACAGTTGAAATGATCCGCCCAGACCGCTTCATGACATCGGAGATGAGATGGTGTGGTGTTGGACGGAAGAAATTGGATCGTGAGAAGTTTTTCCGGGCGTTTCTGTTGAAAGCGGAATTCAACTTGCCCACGACCAAGGTGCGCATTGAAAGTCTGAGAACCAATACGAGCTGGCGTCTGCTGTGCGGCTGGGGATATTCGTCAAGGATCCCGTCGGAAGCGACCTTTTCCCATGCATTTGCCGATTCCCGGTTCGCTATCATGTCCGCAGCGGAGTCGAACGTGCCAACTCGGAAATGAAAGACAACTACGGCGCAAATCATGTTCGCGTCAAAGGCCATTTGAAGGTCTTATGCCACCTGATGTTCGGCGTCCTTGTCTT
This sequence comes from uncultured Victivallales bacterium, assembly GCA_934661375.1. Classification (GTDB taxonomy): domain Bacteria; phylum Verrucomicrobiota; class Lentisphaeria; order Victivallales; family UBA1829; genus SIG94. The sequence goes on along the minus strand of CAKUJH010000010.1, from coordinate 88,348 downwards.
GACTGTCAAGCAGATATTCAATTATTTCGCTTGAGTTTTTACATAATCAGTTCATAAAACAAAGTCTATTGCGATAGGCAAGGAGGTCTATGCCCTGAATCATGATTTTTCGTGACTTTTTCAAGAAAAAATCACTGTCGTTTCGTCAAAAATGGTTTGACGCTAAAAAAATAACTTTTTAACAAGATGAGTCAAAACGTTTTGAAATTGGCTCTGCAACATCGGTAATTTAGCATTTCAAGCCGGAAACGCAAGCCGCGAATGACAAAAAAAGGATGAATCCGGTGCTTTCCGGCAGATTCGCTGTCAGATCCGAGCGCATGAATAATGCTGAAATATTTTTTTGTGCTTGACATTTCAGAACGGCGAAACTATATTATGCTCAAGGTCCGGAATTTATGGGGCGGGGAGAGGTTACCCGCGGATGATTCCGGAGCATCACCAATAAGACAAGGAGAAGACAGTATGGGAAGCGTTTCTTTTTGCCGCCATTGCGGTAAGCCAGTCAATCAGGATGCCGCAATTTGCCTGAGCTGCGGCTGTCCGCCGGCAACAGGCAAAGCGTTTTGCGGGAATTGCGGCAATGCCGTAAAACCGGAGCAGACAGTATGCTTGAGTTGCGGAGCCGCGGTTGCCGCCGGAGGCGGCAGCAATAACGAACCTATCCGGAATAATGGGAAATCGGCATCCACGGCAACAATACTATCCTGCCTGGTCATTGGACTTGGTCAGATGTATCTCGGACAAATCATGAAAGGAGTCGCAATCCTTCTCGGAGGTATTGTTTTGTCCACCGTAACCGCCGGCATATTGGGTCTGCCCATTTGGATCGCCGCCATGATCGATGCTTATAAAATCGGAAAGCGGCTGGAAAACGGCGAAACTGTAGGTCAATGGCAATTCTTCTGATATCTGGCATTGCCTTTGGTAAATATTGTACTATGTGAACCCAGGCGGAAATTCCTTTTCCGTCTGGGGATTATTCTGGCGGGAATCGTTTGTTCTTGCTTGAAAACAGATTTGTCGGAAGGCGCACTTCCCGCCTGGACGCATATGATTCCGGGATTGGGACACAGCGGCTTCGTGTGTCCGTTTTGCGGCGGGATCAGATCGTTCGTATGGTGCTGCCGGCTTGATTTGACAATGGCATTGCACTCCAGCTTTTTGGGAACCGCTGTTTCAATTTGGATTTTTTCATCTTTGCCGTTCTATGCGTTTTGTTCTTTCCCCGACGGCAGAATCTATAATATCCTGTGCAAGGCGGAAGGAAGAAAGAATCATATTTTCCTGTTTCTGACAGCTGCGTGTTTCATCTTGCAGCTGTTTTGCCATTACGTGATGCAGTTTGAGTGGATACCGCTGAGGCAGTTTCCGCAAGGTTGACGCGCGGACGAAATGAATCCGGCGCGGCGCAAGGACCGGCCGAATCTCATTCGCACACCTGCAAACTTCGCGGAATGGTGCAAATTCCCAGACACTTCTTTCCTGTCCCGGAGAGTCAGAGGAAATGGAAATTCAACAGAACTTCCTTCCCGTTCACTTCCCCTTTCACCACTCGGAACATCTTTTCCTGATGAATCTTTTTCGTCCGATCCGCACTGTTCCGCTCAAAACGAATCTTCCACAACGAAACCGTAAATACCGGATGCTCCAGATTCATCACAAACTGATACGACACCGGGTTGCCCAATTCTTTCAGCATGGATTCCCGGGTCTGTTCAAAATCCTTTTTACCAAATTCCAGACGCATACGGTCCGGAAGCTGATTCAGAAACATTTTTGCATCATTATCGGCAAGCGCATCCAGCAATTCCTTGCCTACGCGTTTCTGCGGCTGTTCCGGCTGATTCTTTTTACCGGCAGGAAGTTTTGCCGCAGTCAGATCGACAGCATCATCCAGGAAAAAATTCTGATTCATCAGAATGCTTTTTCCGTCAAGTTCGCCAGCGATGGCACGAAATACCATATCCTGATATACCTTCCCGGTTTTATCCGCATTGTCGCGTTCAAAACGGATTGTCCAAATCGAAACCGTGAATACGGGATGTTCCAGATTTGCCACGAAACGATAAGAAACCGGGTTGCCCAATTTTTCCAGCATGGCATTTCTGGACTGCTCGAAGCCTTTTCTGCTGAAATTCTTACGCAGCCCTTCCGGATACTGATTCAGGAACGCGTCCGCATCATTGCGGATAAATGCCTCCAGAAGTTCTTTGCCCACGATTTTCTGCGGCTGTTCCGGTCTGCTTTCCGGATTATCCTGTATTTCAAGGGAGGTACAGGCGGAAGATGCCGCCGTCAAAATCACTGCCGCCGTACAGACTGCAAGTCTGATTCCGAATTTCATTCTCTGATTCCTTTTTGAAGATTCACTTTTTCAATACTGCAGATCAATAGACCAGCCGGAAGCACCTGATGTTCAGCAGTGTTTTCCGGAATTTCAAAAAAAAAAGCAGACACGATCCATTCAACCGTGTCTGCTTTGCAAGTCATTTCAAATGACCGGACTGTCAATTGTCGGAATCAAGCAGGAGCTGCTGATAACCGAGAGTGGAAGCCGGGCATTTTTCCGCCTTGTTGACTTTTTCCGCAATCTTGGAAAGTTCGTCTTTGGTTTCTTTCTTCATGTTGGCATCGGGTTCGATGACTTCAACCGTGGCAACAAGAACGAACTGGGATTTCTTGACGATGTCGGATTCGGTGGAGAAAAGCCAGCCGATGACCGGAAGGTCTTTCAGCAGAGGCACACCGGAAACACTGCGGACAACCGAAGTTTTGGTGATGCCGCCGACCACGAAGTCCTTCGCTTCTTTGCCGACCTGAATATCGGTGGCATAGGAGGATTTCGCGAATCTGGCTTTGCCTTCGCCGGTCCAGCCGATCAGAGAAGTGGAGTTCAGGGACACGTTCATATTGACCGCTTTGCCGTAGACTCCGCCGGTGAGGTTCATCTGGAAGAAATTGCCGCCGTCCACAGCTTCCGTGTTCTGGGATTTGCCGCCGCGGTTTTCAATGGCATAAGCGCTCTCATTGATGATTTTGTCAATGATGTCGCCGACCGAAAGCGGCTTGCCGCTCGCATCCACAACCGGATTGCCGTTTTTGTCCAGGGCGGGTTTGGTCATGCGTTTGACATACGCGCCTTTTCCGTTTTCGCTGACCGTCGGGAGGATGCCGTCTTTTTCGAGATCCTTGAGGACCACGGAGAAGATACCGTCGGTGAGAGCAACGGACGCGGATCCGCCGTTGGCGACGAGGAGTGCGCCGGATGAGACAACTTTCGCTTTGCCGCAGGTGGTCAGGAAGTCAATGTACTTCGTGTTCCACTTGGGGTTGAAGTTGTAGAATTCGGCGAAACGGTAGCCGTTGTTCGGGGTGAGACCGCCCGCCCAGTTGGTGCCGTATTTGCCGCCGGCGGAGAACAGGTCGATACCGTCATTGTTCTTCCATGCCTGGAAGTCAAGACCGAGCTTCTGGTCGTTTTCCGCGTAGACTTCAACGAGTTTGTAATTGAAGTAAACTTCCGCAGCGGGAGTATCGACTTCCTTCAGGAAGTTGAGGGTTTCCTTCATGTTGTAGCCCGGAGCCGTCATGATCAGGGCGTTCATTTTGTCGTCAATCACGGCATAGTTGAGCATATCCGCCCGAACGCCGCCGTTGCCGGGGGTAAACGCCTTTTTGTCATATTCCGAACCGGAGAAAACACCCATGCCGCTTTCTTCCATCATGCGGTACAGCACGGAAGCGGGGTTGTACTTCGGGAAGTACGCCATATCAATGGTTCCGGAGCTGTTGGGAAGACCCTTCTGGTCGAGCATGGCAATGACTTCGTCCATGGGCATTCCGTTTCCGGCATTTTTGAAGCGGTATTCTTCAGCGGAAACCAGCAGCACATTGGAGCCGTCAACGTATTTGATGGATTCAAGCGCAACCGGCTTTTCGGCAATCGTCGGAGCGACAATCGTCTTCAGAACGCCGCGGAGGATATAGGGGTCCGCATTCTTGATGACGTATGCTTTGGTGACCACGAACGGGTCGTTGTTGTCGCGGATGAAATGAACGGCTTTGGTGCCATCCTTGATGTCGACATTGAGTTTGGTTTCAATGCGGGAGGGAGCATACGCCCCGGTGGCGAGGTCGCCGCCCATGGGAGGCGGATTCAGCGTAACGTTCTGATCCTGAGCGGAAGCCGCTCCGGTGGAAAGGACAGCAGCGGAAAGTGCAGTCAGAAAATATTTATTCATGATGATAAATCCTTAAATGTCAATGTTTCCGATTACTTCTGGGCAACAGTATCCGGATAAACCAGATTTGCTTCCACGGTCACGAAGATGTAATTCTTTTCCTTCATGGTGGTGGTTGTTCCGAAGATGTATTTCAGAACGGGCAGCTGGCAGAGGAACGGAACACCGATCGTCTGTTCAACATCAAATTCGCGGACCGCTTTGGTAAGAACCTGCTCGCGGCCGAAATGGATGGTTTTCCAGTCCGTGAACGTATTTGCCGTGCTGGCAATCTGCGTACCGTAGTTGTTGGCTTCGACCGGGTCGGTGGAGTTGACGCTGCAAGCGAAAATGAAACTGCCGTTGTTTCTGTCATAAAACGCCTTGTCCGCCGGAATCCAGCCCATGTCGTTCACGTCTTTATCTTCCGTGAAGAAGCAGATGGTCGGAGCGGAAATGGTAACACTGAATTCCGGAGCGCCTTCCAGAGCAACAACGGAGGATGTATGGTCTTCCGGACTCTTGACCTGAGCGTTGTAAGTCGGGGTGAGAACGATCGTGGCGGGAGCCTGATTGTTGAGAACGTTGATCGTGGCGGAAGCAACGATTTTGGCTCCGCCGGACTGCTGAAGCAGACGGATGAAGCTGAGGTCAAAAGGTGAAGATTCCGCCGTAAGCCCAGGAAATCGCGCTGCCGGCGTTCGAAGCACTGCTGAGAATCTTGTCCCAGGCGATTCTTCCGGAATTGAAAGCGAAATCCATCAGGTTCATGCCGGGACCGTTTTTCCAGGCAAGGTAGTCGATGCCGACGTCGCGGAGAGTGCTTTCACGCACGGAATAATAACGGAAAACAACCTGCGCCTGCGGGAGCGGACGGTCAAAGTATTTGATCCAGTCGAGAGCGTAATCCACATCATCGAGGTCATCTTTCAGCCAGAGCGCACCGTTGTCGGCAAAGTTGCTGCCCGTGCCGGAAAGCATCACATCGGCGGACAGCAGAAGGTCTTTGCCGTGGCGGTATTTCGGCCAGTAGACTTTCCATTTGTAGCCCGGACCGTAAACGGCAGATCCGAAAGCATCTTTTTTGGTGCCCCGGTCAAGAACAGAAATAACCTGATCGACATAGGGGATAAATTCTTCGGCGGTGGTGACGATGATCGACTGATTGTCCTTGCCAGCGTTCAGGCTGCGAACCTGGGAAGTGCCTTTGTAGCGGCGGCAGGCGGCATCCACATAGGGGGTGATGTCGGAAGCCTTCAGGTGTTTAAGCCGATAGACTTTCGTCGCCATCTGTTTCTGGGCATCGTCCTGAATCAAACGGATCGTGCGGGTTTCCTCCGCCGCAAATGCCGGCACAACCAAAGCCGCTGCGGCAAGGAGAGAAAAGAGTTGCTTTTTCATAAAAACTCCTGTTTTGTTAATTTGGGGTTGTTCTCCATCAAAATCAAGCAAAGAAAAAAACATTCTCCGCAGAAACCCGCCGGAATGACAGCTGCACTGAACTTCCGCAAATGATTCGAAAGTCCCGCACAATGATACCCTTCACCTCACCCTTTGCAGACACTCTGCCATGTCCTGTTCACCATCCCTGCTTTCTTTTTTAATAAAGCGTTTTTGTCTCACTATTGAGTTCCGACACAAACTCAGCACCCGGCTGAATTTCTCTCTTCTAATAAAAATCCGCATAATATACATGCGTATCTGCTATTTGTCAAACCGATAACACTTAAAAAACAGCGCTTTGCATTATAAAGCCGAATGTTCTGTCCTGCGACACACAAAACGGATGATTACACTGTTTTTGTTCTTGACAATTCCGCTTTTCCGTCGTATATTATTTTCCCGGTTGACGGACAGAACAAATTCACTTACCGGGATCGGAAAACATGAAAAAAACAGGTTTTGACAATGAGCTGTATCTGAAACAGCAGTCGGCGGAAATTTTAAATCGGGCAAGCAAATTCGACAACAAACTTTACCTGGAATTCGGGGGCAAACTGGCGTATGATTTTCATGCGGCGCGCATCCTGCCCGGCTTCGATCCCAATGTCAAACTCCAGCTGCTGCAGAAACTGAAAGACAAAATCGAAGTCGTCATCTGCATTTACGCCGGCGATATTGAACGCAAAAAAATCCGCGCCGATTTCGGCATTGCCTACGATGCCGACACACTCCGGATCATCGACAATCTGCGCGACTGGGGAATCGAAGTCAAGTCTGTGGTCGTTACCCGTTACGATGATCACCCCGCAGTCAACAACTTCATCAACAAACTCGAACGCCGCGGCATCCGGGTCTACCGGCACAAAACCATCAAAGGCTATCCGGCAGACGTCGACCTGATTGTCAGCGATGCCGGATACGGTGCCAATGAATATATTGAAAGTGAAAAACCCATCGTGATTGTTACCGGACCCGGCCCCAGCAGCGGAAAAATGGCGACCTGCCTTTCCCAGGTGTACCACGAACACAAACGCGGCATCGCCGCCGGATATGCGAAGTTCGAAACTTTTCCCGTCTGGAATCTGCCGCTCAATCATCCGGTCAACATTGCTTATGAAGCCGCCACCGCGGACATCGGCGACGTGAATATGGTTGACCCCTTTCATCTGGAACACTACGGCACAACCGCCATCAATTACAACCGCGACATCGCCATCTTCCCGGTGGTGCGCCGCATCTGCGAACGCATCATGGGCAAAGATCAGGTTTACCAGTCTCCCACGGACATGGGAGTCAACCGGGTCGGTTTCGCCATTACCGATGATGAAGTGGTGCGCGAAGCCGCACGGCAGGAAGTCATCCGCCGGAACTTCCGCTACAAATGTGAATATGCCATCGGAGCAGCCGACCGCGCCAGCGTCGACCGGATCAAAGTGCTGATGGACAATCTGGAACTGCACGAAGAAGACCGAGTAGTGGTCGGACCCGCCCGGAAAGCGGCGGAGCTGGCAGCGAAAACCGAAGGCAAAGGCAATGACGGTTTCTACTGCGGCGCGGCACTGGAACTGCCGGACGGCACCATTGTTACCGGCAAAAACTCCCCGCTGCTTCACGCGGCGTCCAGCTGTGTGCTGAACGCGGTCAAGGTTCTGGCGGGACTGCCCGACGATCTGCCGCTGATTTCCCCGGATGTGATTCAGTCTGTCGGTCTGCTCAAAAAGAACATTCTGAAAATCAAACGGGTCAGCCTGGCTCTGGATGAAACGCTGATCGCATTGAGTGTCAGCATGGCGAACAACCCGACGGCAAAACGGGCGGTCAACCAGCTGAAAAAACTTTCCGGCTGTGAAATGCACTGTTCGCACATGCCCACACCGGGCGATGAAGCGGGACTGCGCAAACTGGGAATCAATCTCACCTGCGACCCGGTATTCGCCAGCCGCGACCTGTTCATCGACTGACCCCGCGAGCATACTAAAAAACCGGCGTTCCGGAATCATTCCGAAACCGCCGGTTTTAATTTTTTTATTGGCTGCCGATGTTCAGAACTTGCGTTCGAGAGCGGGGTCTTTCATGCCAAGTTCAGCAAACGCATTGGCACGCAGACCGCAGCTGTCGCAATGTCCGCAGGGGCGTCCATCCGGCTGCGGATTGTAGCAGCTGTGAGTCAGCGAGTAATCCACGCCCAGCGACAAGCCCAGTTCAATGATCTCTTTTTTCCGCAGATACTGCAGCGGAGTGCGGATATTGTATTCCCAGTTTTCATCAACCGCTTTGGTTCCGAGGTTGGCACATTTGCGGAACGCTTCAATGAAAGCCGGACGGCAGTCGGGGTAGCCGGAATAATCCATGGAATTGACTCCGATGAAAATATCACGTGCACCTATGCCCTCCGCCAGAGCCGCGCCGAACGACAGGAAAATCATATTCCGCGCGGGAACGTAGGTGATCGGAACCTGAGAACGGTGTTCTTCAAATTCGGGAACCGTCAGGGAATCGGAAGTCAGAGCGGATGCGCCCCACATGCGCAGATCGAAACGGATCAGATGGAATTTTTCCACCCCGATCGCCGCAGCGCTGCGTCTGGCGCATTCGATTTCGATATGATGACGCTGTCCGTAATCAAAACACAGAGCATGAATCTCAAAATTTTCTTTTTTCGCCACAGCCAGACACGTTACCGAATCCAGTCCGCCGCTCAGCAAAACCACCGCTTTCCGGGACATTTCTCCAGACTCCTTCCTCAAATTGGATATTTTAACGGAAATATCCCCTGTTTTTGCGATTTTTCAAGCAAAAAAAATTGAAAGTTGAAGGAAATGCGCGTAAATTACTGAAAAAATCCCGCAACCGGAAATAAAATCAAAGGTTCTGATATGAAAAAAACTGTTTTGCTGTTCATCGCCGCAGCCGCTGTGCTGCTGACCTCCTGCGCCCGGACTGTCATCCCTGAAGAAGTGCTTCAGATGCCGGAATTCACCCCTGTCTACACTGCCTACAATCTGTGGTATGATGAAGACGGCGATATGCGGAGTGAAAATATTCAGCAGGGAACCATCCTTCCCTTCGGAACAGAAATTGAATTCATCGACGCCAATACGGACCGGATCCGCTTCCGCCGGGTTTCCGACGGCAAGGAATTTTCTCTGAACTACAACATCAACCGCAGCCTGATCCCGGTGGAATCCTTCATCAAACGTCTCTTTGTGTTCCAGCCGGAAAAGGAACTGCGCCTCGGCGTCCGTCCGGTCATCTACGAAAAAATCAAACGCGGCATTGTCGAAAAAGGCATGACCCGCAGCGAAGTTCTGCTGGCGTTCGGTCCGCCGCCCGCCATGCGTACCCCCTCGGAAACCGTCGACACCTGGCTTTACTGGGCAGATGAAGGCGTAACCCGCCGCATTGTTTTCTTCGGCAACAAAGTCATCGACGTCATTGTGCTGGAATAACCGGCAGAGAGGATACGCAAAATGGGGCTGTTCACTTTTGAGGAAATCCGGCAGGTCTGCGGCGGAACTTTCAACCGGGAAGCCGATCTGAATACCGTGGTCGACGAAGTGGTTACCGATACCCGGCAGCCAATGCGGCAGGCTTTGTTCATCGCTCTTTCCGGCGAACGTTTCGACGCCCATGATTATCTGGATGACGCCGTGCGCGGCGGTGCCGCCCTGCTCTGTGTGGATAAAGACAAAGCAGATAAGATTCCGGCAGGAGCGACAGCTCTGCTGGTGGATTCTCCGCTGACAGCGTATCAGGCTCTTGCCGGATTTCACCGCAGCCGTTTTCCGAAATTGAAACTCGCCGCGCTCACCGGATCCTGCGGCAAAACCAGCACCAAGGAAATCCTGCGCTCCATTTTCGCCCATGCGGCAGGACCGGAGCATGTCCTTGCCACAGCCGGCAACACCAACAACCAGATCGGCGTGCCGCAGAATCTGCTGCGGCTCAACCCCGGTCATGAATATGCGGTCATCGAAATGGGAACCAACCATCACGGCGAAATCGAACCGCTGGCAAAGATCGCACGTCCGCAAACTTCGCTGATTGTTTCCATCGGCTGCTGTCATCTTGAATTTTTCCATGATCTGAACGGTGTGGCAACAGAGAAAAGTCATATCTTCCTGCCGGATTCTGTCCGGGCAGCGGTTTATCCGAAACAATGCGGCGGACATGATATTCTGGTCAAAGCGGCGGCGCACGTGCCGGAAAAATACACGTTCGGAGAAACGCCGGACGCCTCGGTACAGGTCATTTACCACGGCGGCAATCTCAACGGCAGTTCATTTGAACTGATTGAAAGTGCCGCAGGAAAGAAAGTCCGGGTGGACTGGAATCTGACCGGACGGCATCAGGCGGTCAATGCCGCGGGTGCGGCTGCCGCGGCTCTGGCTTTCGGCATTCCGCTGGAAACCATCGCGGAAGCAATCCGCCAGGTGAAACTGCCAGGTCTGCGCATGAAGAAAACCCGGCACGGCAGCGCATTATGGATCAACGACGCCTACAACGCCAACCCGGACAGCATGTGTGCCGCACTCGGCTGGCTGGCAGAATTTGCTTCACCCGAACATCTGCTGCTGGTTCTCGGCGACATGGGAGAACTGGGCGGCGATACCCTTAAAGGACACATGCGCGTTCTGTCTTTTTCCTGGGACAATCTCCCCGGTGCGAGAATTGCCGCGGTCGGTCCGAAAATGACGGAAGCTCTGGCGGTGCTTTCCCTTACCGGAAAACGTTCCGCAACGGCGTTTCCGTCTGCCCAAGAAGCGGTTGACGGCGTTCGCGCCATGGTGAAAGCGGATGATCTGGTATTCCTGAAAGGTTCACGTTCCACCGGGCTGGAAGTCATTGAACCGGAGGAACATCCGGAATGACTCCCCTGCCCTGCTCCGTTTATGCCGAGGCGCTGAAAAAATGGATCTCCGGTATTTCCGGCGACTTGTCCATTCCGGTTTCCGACGTTGCCAATAATTCCGCAGAGGTTGCGGAAGGCTCTCTTTTCTGTGCCATACGCGGAGCAAAAACCGACGGACACCGCTTTCTTGCGGATGCACTGGCAAAAGGCGCCAGAGCGTTTGTTGTCGCGGCGGATTCCACGTGGCAGGCTCCGGACAATCTGCCCGTTCTCCGGGTAAACGATTCCTACCGCTGCTGGGCTTTATGCTGTGAAACATTTTACGGCAAACCGGCAGACAGCATGGACGTTTTCGCCGTAACCGGAACCAACGGCAAAACAACGATAGCGTATCTGAGCCGGAAAATTTTCCATGCTGCATTTCCGGAAGAACCATGCGGTCTGCTTTCCACCGTCGAATACGACACCGGCGCAGGCAAGACAGAGGAAGCCGCCCGGACCACTCCGGATGCGTTGACCATTCAGCGGCTTTTCGCCCGGATGAAGGAACATCATTGTCCGCGCGCCGTCATGGAACAATCCAGCCACGGACTGCACCAGCACCGGACCGGTTCTCTGCTGTTTGCCGGAGCGGTTTTCACCAATCTGACCGGCGATCATCTGGATTATCACGGCACGATGGAAAATTATTTTCAGGCGAAACGTCTGCTGTTCATGGAAATGCTGCGCCCCGGCGCACCTGCCGTTCTCAATGCGGATGATGAATACGGATGGCGTCTGCGCGCGGAACTGCGGACAAAACAGCAGACCGTTCATTCAGTAACCCTGCATGGTGAACCGGAAGCGGATATCCGGGTAAAAAATCTGAAGTTGTCCGTTGACGGAGCGGAGTTTGAGCTGGATACGCCCTGGGGATGCCGGCTGATCCGGTCAACCCTGACCGGAGAATACAATGTCTGCAATCTGGCACTGGCGGCGGGACTGGCATTGTCACTGGGGATTCCGGGCGAACTGCTGCAGCAGGTTTTTGCCGAACCGGAACTGGCACCGCCGGGACGTCTGGAAGCCATCAGTCTGCCGGACGGTATCCGCGTTTTTGTGGACTATGCGCATACGGACGATGCGCTGTTCCGGGTATTGAGCGCACTGCGTGCCGTGAAACCGGAACGGCTGGTTACTGTTTTCGGCTGCGGCGGCGACCGGGACAAAACCAAACGCCCGCGCATGGGTGACGTTGCGGCAAAACTTTCCGATGAAATTGTGGTAACCAGCGACAATCCGCGAACGGAAGATCCGCTGACCATCATTGAAGATATCCGCCGGGGCATTCCCGCCGGGTGCAGATGTCATATTGAACCGGACCGCCGGGCGGCGCTGGAACTGGCAGTGCGTCTTGCCGGACCGGACGGTTTTGTGCTGGCGGCAGGCAAAGGACATGAGAACTATCAGGAAATCAACGGAGTGAAACACCCGTTCGACGACCGCGAAATAATCCGGGAAATCCGGGATCGGAGCAGAAAATGAGTGTAAGGGCAGAATGGTTTCTGGCATGGAAATACTTCAAACCGAAACGGAACGCCGTTTCCGTCATCACGCTGATTTCGGTGATCGGCGTAGCGCTGGGCGTGGCGGTGCTGATTGTGGTGCTGGCGGTCATGACCGGCTTTTCCGACAAAATGAAGGAAAAACTGCTGGACACCACGTCCCATGCGCAGATTCATTCAAAATTCCAGGGTTACGTCATCCGCGACCCGGAATCGATCATACAGATGGTGAAGGATGCGGGCGGCGAAGCCATGCCGGTCATTGTGTCGCCGGTGCTGGTGCAGAAAAACGATTCGTTCGTGCCGAAAGTCATCATCGGTCTTGACATGTCGCGGAAAGTCGACCGGCTCAAACTGAACGAAGTCATCACACAGGGATCCGGCGAACTCAAACGCGGCAAAGTGGTGTTGAGCTACATCATCGCCCGCAATCTGGGACTGACCGTTGGTCAGAAACTCCTGCTGCACTCTCCCTCCAACCTCTCCCGGCTGGTCTCGCGCGGCAAAAACGGCAAACTGGAAGTCTCCAAAAATCTGGAAATGTACCTGCCGTCGGAATTTGAAGTTTCCGGTATTTCCAATTTCAACAAATATGATTTTGACCGTGATTTTCTGTTCATGCACATCGACGATGCGGCAGAGCTGCTGGACCTCGATCTCGGAGTCGCATCCGCAATCTACGTCTGGGTTCCCGATCCGTTCCGGATGGATGATTTCATGGACAAAATGAAAAAATCACTGGCGCAGCATGCTCCCTCCACGTTCATCGAATCCTGGAAAGACATCAACGGACGTCTGCTCGGTGTTCTGCAGGTGGAAAAGAACATGCAGTTCTTCCTGCTGGTATTCATTGTTCTGGTGGCGGCGTTCAGCATCACCAACACTTTGATTACCACAGTGATACAGAAAACCAAGGAAATCGGTCTGCTGAAAGCGATGGGGGCATCGTCCGGCACAGTGATGCGGATTTTCATCATGCAGGGAATGTTTGTCGGGCTGATCGGTACGGCATCCGGGATTCTGCTGGGTTCGCTGATTGTCCGGTACCGTATGCTGATTCTCTATGCGCTGCGGTTCATCACCGGACAGGAAATCTTCCCCGCCGAAATATATTATTTCAATGAACTGCCGGCACGAATCATCATGACCGACCTGCTGTGGATCGGGCTGATTTCCGTAATACTCTGCACCTTCGGCGGTGTGATCCCCGCTCTGCGTGCCGCAAAACTGGATCCTTCGAGGGCTCTGCGCTATGAATGACATCTCCGACGAACTTTTCCTTCGCGCCGACGGCATTACCAAAAGTTTCGACATAGGGAAACACCATATTGAAGTGCTGAAAGGCGTCAGTCTGAACGTCCGCCGCGGCGAATGGGTCGCTCTGCTCGGAGCCTCCGGCAGCGGGAAAACCACACTGCTGGACATCATCGGCACGATTTCCTCTCCGGACAGCGGTTCTCTGCAGATTGACGGACAGGAAATCACTGCGCTGTCTTCGCATGAACAAGTCGTTTTCCGGCGGAAAAACATCGGTTTCGTTTTTCAGGCATACCACATGCTGCCGGAATTGAGCATCTGCGAAAACGTCATGCTCCCTGCTCTGCTGGAAAACCGTCCGAAAAAGAAAGCGAAAGAACAGGCTCTTGCCCTGCTGGAACGTGTCGGACTGGCACACCGGGTTCTGCATCGTTCTGGGGAACTTTCCGGTGGTGAGCAGCAGCGTGCCGCCATTGCACGCGCCCTGATCAATTCCCCGCGTCTGCTGCTGGCGGATGAACCGACCGGCAACCTTGACTCGGTTACGGGCAGCGGGATTCTGGATCTTTTCAAGGAAATTCATGCCGACGGAATGACCATCGTCATGGTTACACACGACCGTTATGTGGCGGGTCTCGCCGACCGCACAGTGGAACTCAAGGACGGTTTGCTCGCCTGAGTCTCTTTCTTTCCGCATTTTTCTCGTCGCAATCTGTTTTTAAAATAAAAGATTACAAAAACAGTAGATTTTTATTTTTTACGGCTTGACTTTTGGTTTTCATGATGTATCTTATATATCACAACCAAATAACTCATGTTTCAAAAAAAGGAGAAAAAGTCATGAGCATTGCAAACAACATTCTGGAAAAAATCGGCAATACACCGCTGGTGCGGATCAATCATCTGAATCAGGGCGGTGCGGAAGTCGTCGTCAAAGTGGAATCCTTCAATCCGGGCGGTTCGGTCAAAGATCGTATTGCTTTCGCCATGATTGAAGCGGCGGAAAAGGCAGGCAAACTGAAACCCGGTGCGCAGATCATCGAACCGACCAGCGGAAATACGGGAATCGGGCTTGCTTTCGTTTCCGCAGTCAAAGGATATCACCTGATTCTCACCATGCCCGAAACCATGAGCATCGAACGCCGCAAACTGGCTGCCGCGTACGGTGCGGAAATCGTGCTTACGGAAGGCGCAAAAGGCATGAAGGGGGCTATCGAAAAAGCTCTGGAACTGCATGAACAGAATCCGGGTTCCTTCATTCCGCAGCAGTTTGAAAACACCGCCAACCCGGCGTATCACAAAGCACATACCGGACCGGAAATCTGGGCGGACGCTGACGGCAAAGTCGATGCGTTTGTGGCTGGTGTCGGCACCGGCGGAACGCTGACCGGTGTGGCGGAATACCTGAAAGAGAAAAATCCAAATGTCAAAATCTATGCCGTTGAACCGGATACCAGCCCGGTGCTTTCCGGCGGCAAGCCCGGACCGCATAAGATTCAGGGCATCGGAGCCGGTTTCATTCCGCCGGTTCTCAATACGTCCATCATCACCAAAGTGATAGAAGTTTCCGCAGAACATGCCGGTGAAACCGCACGACAGGCGGCAAAACAGGAAGGTCTGCTGGTCGGCATCAGTTCCGGCGCCGCGCTGTATGCCGCACTGGAATTGGCGAAACTGCCGGAATTTCAGGGAAAACGCATTGTCGCTCTGCTGCCGGATACCGGAGAACGGTATCTTTCCACCTGGCTGTTCAATGAATAAAAACGATACGGAGGCTGCAATGAATCGGGATTCCGCCTGGAAATTATTGCGAAAATACAACCGGGATGTGTTTCATCTCCGGCACGCCCTGACCATGGAAAGCGTCATGAAAAATTTTGCGGTATCCAGCGGATACGCGGATGAAGCAGAGTTCTGGGGTCTGGCGGGATTGCTTCATGACATTGATTTTGAACAATTTCCGCATGAACATTGCCGCAAGGCTCCGGAACTGCTCCGGGAAATCGACGCCCCGGAAGCTCTGGCTCATGCCGTCTGTTCGCACGGCTGGAACATCTCCGTAGACGTGAAGCCGGAACATTTCATGGAAAAGGTGCTGTATGCCGCCGATGAACTTTCCGGTCTGATCTGGGCGGCGGCTCTGATGCGGCCGTCCAAAAGCGTACAGGACCTGGAACTGAAATCGGTCAAAAAGAAATTCAAGGATAAAAAATTCGCTGCGGGATGTTCCAGAGATGTCATCACCGCAGGAGCCGAATTGCTGGGCTGGACGCTGGATGAACTGATTGAAAAAACCATTCTTGCCATGCGCCCCGGCGAAGCGGAAATCAACGAACAGGTCAAACTGCTCGAAAATGAAAAAACGGAATGAACACATTTCTCCCGGACGCCGCCGTTCCGGCCTGCGCCGGGAGAATCAACCGTTGTTTCAGACGCGGCTGGCTTTCAGGATGATGATCGGTTCGACCGGCACATCCTGATGTCCGTTGCGGCTGGTGGTGGCGGCTTTGGCGATTTTGTCAACCACATCCATACCCTCGATCACCTGTCCGAAGACGCAGTAGCCGAATCCCTGCGGAGTGCTGCTGCGGTAGTCCAGAAAATCATTGTCCACGGTGTTGATGAAAAACTGACAGGTTGCGCTGTCCACAATCATGGTGCGTGCCATGGCAATGGTGCCGCGGACATTGGAACCGGCGTCTTTCGCTTCATTCTTAATGGGTTCATGAGTGGTTTTCTGCTGCATGTCGGGGGTAAAGCCGCCGCCCTGAATCATGAAGCCCGGAATGACCCGGTGAAAAATCGTGCTGTCATACTGTCCTTCATCCACATAACGAAGGAAGTTGGCAACCGTCAGCGGCGCATCTTTCTCAAAAAGTTCGAGCTTGATATTCCCCTGCGAAGTTTCCAGAAGAACTTTCGGTGTATTGGTGTTCATAATTGTTCCTTTCAGTTTGAAGCTGTTCAAATCAGGCTTTGCATGAAATCATGCAATACTTTTCCAGTTCGTGTTTCAGACAGTCCTGCGCCCGGTCGCGCGCCGCGAAATCCGCATACAGAGCAAACATCGTCGGTCCGCTGCCGGACATCAGCGGCGCACCGCCCGAATCCCGGAGAATTTCCGCCAGCAGCTGCAGCAGCGGAAATTTCCGCATCACTGCCGGAGCAAGATCATTGCGCAGACATTTTCCCGCAGCAGCGTAATCACCGAACCGCAGCAGTTCCGGCAGCGGTTCCATGGAAATTTCCGATGCTGCCGGGATATCCCGCCAATGACGGTACGCCCACGCAGCGGAAACCGGAAAAATTCCCGGCAGAATCAGCAGAGGCAGTTCCGCCGGCAAATCAACCGGAGTAAGAATTTCCCCGCGTCCACAGCCGACCGAAGCGACCGGATTCAGAAAAAACGGTACATCCGCCCCGATGGACAATGCCGCAGCCGAAAGCAGCTCCGGCGAAAGAGCATTGCCGGTCAGCTGCTGAAGCAGACGCAGAACCGCGCCGGCGTCTGAACTGCCGCCGCCCATGCCGCCCGCCACCGGCAGATACTTTTCAATATGAATTTCCAAATCAGGACAGGATTCCCCCGATGCGGCGAAAAAGGCTTTCGCGGCTTTCACCGCAAGATTGGAGTCATCCTGGGGCACACCCGGTGTCCCGCAGACAACGGAAATTCCGCTGCCGCCGAACCGGACTGTTACCCGGTCCGTCAGATGCGGCGTCGGATAAAAAACAGTCCGCAACTCGTGATAACCGTCCGGACGTCTGCCCGTGATCTCCAGGTAAAGATTGACTTTACCCGGAGTGATCAGTGAAGCCTCGTTCATTATTTGCGGAACCGGTAAAGATCGTATTTACGGTTGTAGGAGTCGATTTCCTCGGTGATGGCAGCTGCGAGTTCCAGTGCGCGAAGCCCCTGACTGCCCGTTACTTTCGGCTGAAACAGCACAGGGCCTTCCTTGGTCTTGCGAACTGCATCCACGAAATCGGCGATCTCGGCGGCAAGAGCATTCTTTTCGCAGAGATTGACTTTCTTGAACGCCACGCCGAGAAAACTCTTGCGGATGATCTTGCCCGTGCTTTTCGCGTAATCCATGGAAATGTAGGAATCGGTCTGGAAAACGCGGAACTTGCGCATGGGTTCAGCACTGACCCGGCTGGCGGTAACGTTGGCGACCGCGCCGTTCTTGAATTTGAGGCGGACGTTGGCGATGTCTTCGGTCTTGCTCAGAACCGGCATCCCGACGGCGTCGAAACGTTCGACTTCGCTTCCGACCATGGTCAGCACCAGGTCAAGGTCATGAATCATCAGATCCAGCACCACACTGACTTCCGTGCCGCGGCGGTGCAGACCGGGGCGCGGCGGCGGATATTTTGCCAGACGATGTGCTTCGATGAACAGAGTGTTGGAACGGTTTTTCTCCAGAAAATCCATCGCGGCATTGAAACGTTCCACATGTCCGACCCCGAATACAATTTTCTTTGCTTCGGCGGCGGCGACCATTTCCTTCGCCTGAGGGACGGTGGCGGCAAGCGGTTTCTCCATGAGGAGATGCTTGCCCATTTCAATCAGCGGCATGGCTGTTTCGTAATGATTGGTCGCGGGGACAGCCACGGTCAGGGCGTCACATTGAGCCGCCAGCTCCGCTTCGGAAGCGAACGGACGCACGCCGAATTCGTCAGCAACTTTTTTCGCGGCGGCAGACGACACGTCGAAAACGCCGACCAGCTCCACGTTGGGATTTTCCTTGTAAAGTTTTGTGTGGAAACGGCCCAGTACACCGACGCCGATCACACCGACCTTCAGTTTTTCCTTGCTTCCGAACAGCATGACTGCCTCCCGTTTTGAGTTACAGAGATTTCGCCAATTCGGCGGCTTTGCGGATACCTTCTTCATCGGCTTTGTTCAGCCAGGTGCCGCCTGCCGCGGCAACCACATCCAGTGCCAGCCATTCCGCCGCATTGTCGATCGTCACGCCGCCCGTCGGCATGAATCGGATGCCGAGGTGTTTATACGGAGCGGAAATGGCTTTGAGCATTTTCACGCCGCCCGCTGCTTCGGCGGGGAAGAATTTGAAGAAACGGCAGCCGAGTTCATATCCCTGTTCGATTTCGGAGGGAGTGCAGATGCCGGGGGCAAACGCATAACCGTTGACGAAAGCCTCCTTGACGACCGTCGGGTTGAAACCGGGGGCGACTGCGAATTTTGCGCCGGCATTGAATGCGCGGTGCAGGTCCTTGACATTCAGAATGGTTCCGGCACCAATGAACATTTCCGGGAATTCGCGGGACACGGCTTTGATGACCGCTTCCGCCGCTTCGGTGCGGAATGTGACTTCCGCCACACCCAGACCGTTTTTGCACAGCATTTCGCAGCGTTTGAGTCCGCTTTCGACATCGTTCAGTACGAGAACGGGGATAATTTTGAATTGAGCGAGTTTTTCCGCAATAGCGATTTCAGCCATTTTGTTGCCTCATTAATAGATTTTCTGTTTCAAGGTGATGAGTCAATATAACATTCCTTCCGCGTTTTACAAGAAAAATGCCGGATTTTGACGGGGATTTGTTGAAGATAGTGAAAAAACGTCTTTCCACAGGGTCTTTCAGGAAGCGGAAAAACCGAAAAAAGTTATTTTTTACAATTTAATAATAAGTATTCGCAAGCAATTCTGATTGACGAATATATAGTGTGAGTGGTAACTTATGAACAAAACAAAGAATTCAGTCACGAGAAACGAAAGTTTTTCAAAAACAACCCGAAATTACAAGGAGAATGCAAATGGCTGTTAAAAAAGTCACCAAAGCAGCGGCAAAACCCGTGAAGAGTGCGGCGAAACTCGCAATCGACGGCGGCAAGAAAGTTTTCTCGGAACCTTTCCCCGGCTGGCCCTGTTTTGAAGAATCCACTGTTCAGGCGGTGGCCGATGTGCTTCGCAGCGGCAAAGTCAACTACTGGACCGGCTCGGTCGGCATGGAATTTGAAAATGCATGGGCCAAATGGCTGGGCGTCAAAAACGCCATCAGCGTGTCCAACGGCACCGCGGCTCTGCATGTTGCCCTCGGCTCTCTGAACATCGGTCCCGGCGACGAAGTCATCTGTACCTCCTACAGCTTCATCGCTTCCAGCTTCTGCGCTCTGCAGGCGGGTGCTCTGCCGGTGTTCTGCGACGTCGATGATTCCCACACCATGGATCCGAAAAAAATCGAAGCCCTGATCAACGAACGCACCAAAGCGATCGTCGTGGTTCACCTGTACGGTATCGTTGCCGACATGGATCCCATCATGGCAATCGCCAAGAAGCACAACCTGAAAGTTGTGGAAGACTGCGCCCAGTGCTTCGGCGGTGTCTACAAAGGCAAAAAAGCCGGTACCATCGGCGATGTCGGCTGCTTCAGCTTCTGCCAGAGCAAACACTTCACCACCGGCGGTGAAGGCGGTATGGTCGTCACCAACAACGATGACCTCGCCTGGGAATGCCGCTCCTTCCGTGACCACGGCTACGACGTTCAGGCTAAACTGAACCTCCTCGAAATGGAAGGCAAACAGCTCTACATCCACAAACGCGTCGGCTTCAACTTCCGCATGACGGAAATGCAGTCCATGATCGGACTCTGCGAACTCAAGCGTTTCGATTCCTGGAACCTGAAAAACCGCGTCCGCAACGGCAAATACCTGGTGAAAGCCCTCAAGAATCACCCGCTGGTGCAGATTGCCCCGCTGGATACCAAAGACCGTCAGAGCGCCTACTGGTGGGCTCCGTTCGTGCTGAACACCGAAAAGCTCAAAGATGGCATCACGGTTAAAGACTTCATTGCCGCCATGGCTGCCGAAGGCGTGCCGGTGTACTCCGTCCTCTGGCCGGAAATGTACAAGGAACGCGCCTACGTCGAACGCAACGGCTTCGGTCTTGCCAAGTATCCGTTCTACGATCCCAAGGCCCGCAACATCGATTACGCCGCCTTCAACTGCGCCAAGGCCAACTGGATGACCGACCGCACCATCAGCTTCTTCACGCACCCGGTTTACACCGAAAAGCACATGAAGGCTTATGTTGATGCGTTCAACAAAGTTGCCGACGCTTACATGAAGTGAGTTTCTGTGTTAGTTTTTGACCGATAGAAACTAACGTATATATGCTTCGCCGTTTTCATGCGGCGGAGCATTTTGTGTTTCTGAAAATCAGATATTTGGAGTTTAATCATGGCAAAAGTCAGATATGGATTGATCGGATTCGGCGGTATTGCCGAAAACCGCGTGGCAAAAGAAGGTTTCGCCTGCGACACCTCCCGTTTTGAACCGTTGGAAAAAGCGCAGCTGGTCGGCGCGACGGACCTCAACCCCGCCCGTCAGGCGGCAGCCGAAGCACTCGGTCTCAAATGGTACGCCACCATGGACGATATGCTCGCCGATCCGGAAATTGATGCCGTTTACATCGCCACCAACAACGCTTCGCATGTGCCGCTCGCGCTCAAAGCTCTCAAAGCCGGCAAACATGTGATCTCCGAAAAACCGATGGCAACCAATTCCGCCGACGCCGCAAAAGTCATCGCGCTCGCCAAAGAAATGAACCTCTCCTACGCCGTCGACCACATGATGGTTTACAACGCATGGAACCAGGAAGCCGCCGGCATTGTCCAGAAGGGCGAACTCGGCACGGTCAACGACAGCTGCTTCCACATGGAATTCGCCTACGGCTACGATCCGGCGGAAGCCGCCACCTGGCGCTGCTCCAAAATCGAAGAAATGGGCGGCCCCATCGGCGACGTTGCCAGCCACTGCTTCTACATGGCGGAATTCATTTTCGGCAAAAAAATCAATAAAGTTGCCGCGGTCTATCTGCCGAAACTGATGAAAATGAAGGCCGAAGACGGCGCCTACATCCGTTTCTTCTTCGAAGACGGAACCCAGGGCAGCGTGAAAGTCGCTTTCTCCGAACTGCGCGGCGGTCTCGGCGGAACCCTCTCCAACCTCGGTTTTGAAATCTACGGCGACAAAGCCGCTCTCCGTTCCTACGGAACCATGTTCCAGCTCTCCGGACACAAGGACGAACCGGTCAAAATGCGTATGGAAATCGACAGATTCGACGGTCAGACCACGACAGTCGTTCCCCCGTCCTTCAAAAACATCTACCAGAGCCTGATTGAAAATCATGCGGCTTCCGTTCTCAGCGGCAAACATCTCTGCGGCTGCGACGGACGCCACAACCTGCTGCTCTGCGAAGCATCCCACAAGTCCGCGCAGAACAACGGCGAACTGGTCGAGGTGGAAGAATGATCCGTTTCGGATTTGCCAAAGAAGACATCACCCCCAAACGGGGAGTTCCTCTCTGCGGTTATTTCGAACCGCGTCCGAACAAGGGTGCATACGATCCGCTGACCATCAAAGCCGCCCTCTTTGAATGCGGCGGCACAGTCGTCGGCATTGTCTCCTACGATCTGTGTCTGTTCGACCGCAAACTGACGGAACGCTTCATCCGTGCTGTGCAGGAAGCCGGCATGGATTTTGCGGAAAATCTGCTGTTCTGCGCAACCCACACGCACACCGGACCGTACACAGCTCCGCTGTTCGACGGACCCGTGGATGAGGAATACCTGGCGGAAGTGGTGGCGAAAACGGCACAGGCTGTGCGCAAGGCGTATGACAGTCTGGCGGAAGCCGAACTGCTGACCGGACGCACGGAATGCTCCACGCTGGCGTTCAACCGCCGGTTCTGGATGAAGGACGGCACCGTGCTGACCAATCCGGGCAAACTCAATCCAGATATTGTCAAGCCTGAAGGCGGCATTGATCCGGAAATTCCGATGCTGGCAGTCAAGCAGGACGGACGTCTGGTCCTGCTCGTCGCCAACATTTCCAACCACACCGACACCATCGGCGGCGACCTGGTTTCCGCCGACTGGCCCGGACGCATGGAACGGGAAATCCAGAATCAGGTCGGTTACGATCTGCCGGTCATCATGTTCCTGGGATGTCAGGGCAACATCAATCATTTTGACGTCAGCACGGATTTTGACCAGACCAATTACGCGGAAGCCTGCCGGATCGGCAAAGGCTATGCCGCGGAAATCATCGCCCGGCTTTATTCTCTGAAAAAGATCGACGTGAAGGAAATCCGCGCCGACCGGACGGAAATCGAAGCCCCCGCGGTTACGGTTTCCGACGAAGAATACAATGCGGCGAAGGCGGTTCTGGCGAAATACGGAAATGTAACGGCGCAGAATGCGGACGATCTCACCAGCGAAGGCATCGCCAAAGGCAACGCCTACGTGCAGTGCGTCTTCGCCCGTCAGGTGGTGGACTGCCGCGAAAATCCGCTCAAAGAAAAACGCATGGAGCTGATGCTGTCGCTGAAATTCGGCGATGAACTGGGCATCGTTTCCATCCCCGGCGAACCGTTCATTGAAATTCAGCAGGCGATCAAAAAAGCCTCGCGTTTCAAAATGACCATGGTCGGCGCACTGGGCATGGGAGCAATCGGCTACATCGCCATGCCGGAATCCTACGGACGCGGCGGAGGATATGAAACCCGCCCCTCCCGGACAGCTCCGGCGCACGATCTGGCTCCGAAATTCATTGAAACAGGAATAAATCTCATCAACAAATGACTTTGGGGGGTTGATTTTGTGATAGTTCATGATAAATTATCTCAGTATCAACCCTTAACAGAAGGATAACAGAAATGCGCGCATTCAGCAAAATTTCCAAGGAATGGTGGGACTACACCACCCTCGACCGCGCCATCCTCGATGACGCCGCGAAAATCACGATCGACACTCTGAAAGACTACGAACGTCCCGGCTTCAAAATCAATATTTATGACACGCTGCAGGAATTCTACTGCGCAGAAGCCCTGGAATACATCAAGGCATGGAAGGAAGCCACTCCGTCCAGACCCGCCGGCATCTGCGGACCGATCGGTCCGACGGAACAGCTGCCGCTGGTTGCCCAGATGGTCAACGCGTTCGGCATCAGCCTGAAAAACTGTCATTTCTGGGGCATGGATGAATGGATCGTAGACGGCAAGGCCGCCGGTCTGGATTTCCCGCTGGGATTTGCCAAAGCCGACCTGGATCTCTGCTTCAACCGTATCGATCCGAAACTCCGTATGCCGGCGGAAAACATGCACTTTCCAACCGAAAATCCGGCGGAATACTCCAAGACCTATGATGAATTCCGCTGCGTTACCATGCAGGGCGGACAGGGCGAAACCAAGCATTGGGCGTTCAACGACCCCGTGAAACGCGAAGGCAAATACATCGACAATCCGCCGACCCCGGAAGAATATCTCCAGAAGGGCGCCCGCGTTGTCGAACTGCACCCGATCACCCTGATTCAGAACGCCAGAACCTCCGGCGGAGGCACGGTTCAGAACGTTCCCTCCGCTGCGGTCTCCGTCGGTCCGGTCGAAACCTGGAAGGCTGAAAAAGTCTCCATCTGGCATCCCGGCCACCATGACAATCCGTTCGGACAGCGTCTGACCACGTTCATGATTTCCAAGAAAATCGCGGACAGCGCCGTGCCGATGTCCCTGCTCTCCAAGCATCCGGGCGAAATCATTTTCAACTTCTATCGCGGCGGCTTCGGTGTCTGCGACGTGGAGATGCATTGATCATGAGCAAAAGAGCTTTTGCCATTGCCTGTCATCCGGACGATCTTGAGTTCGGCATGATGGGTACGATGATGCTGCTGAAAGATGCCGGTTATGAAGTTCATTACATGAACGTCTCGAACGGCTCTCTTGGTACGGATCATCATTCCTATCAGGAAATCGTGCGTATGCGCCGGGAAGAAGCGCTGACCTCCGCCAAGTCGGTGGGCGCTGTCTTCCACGAAAGCATCTGCGACGACATCGAGGTGTTCTACAATTACGAGAACCTCGCGAAACTGGTTCCCGTGATCCGCGAAGTCGAGCCCGAAATCATTCTGACGCAGGGGCCCTACGACTACATGGAAGACCACATCAATGCCGGCCGTCTGGCGGTTACTGCCGCCTTCTGCCGCGGCATGGTCAACATGAAATGCGCCCCCACGGCAAAGCCGACTTATCAGGATGTGGCGGTTTACCATTGTATGCCGCACAGCATCACCGATCAGCTCCGCCGTCCGGTGGAAGCGGATTTCTACGTGAACATCGAGTCCAAGATGGACATCAAGCGCGCCTGCCTGAACTGCCACAAGAGCCAGAAAGAATGGCTCGACATCAGTCAGGGGATGGACGCCTACATCAAGGACATGGAAAACCGCGCCCGCATCTTCGGGAAACAGTCCGGCGAATTTGAGTTCGCGGAAGGCTGGGTCCAGCACAATCCGCTGGGATTCGGCCCCGAAAACTTCAACCCGCTGGCAGCTGCCCTGAAAGACTTTGTGAAGCTCATGCCTCACGCTGTCCGGTAAATCATCCGCGGGAAGGAGCGATGAACTTCTTCCCGTTTTTTCTTATGCAGACACGAATCATCCATTTTTCCGATACCCATGAACCGGCAACGCTGGAACACTGGCACGGTCTTTTCGACAAACGCCTGCTCGGTCTCGCCAACAGTTCCGTCATCCGGCGGAAACGCTATGACCGGGCGTATCTGCCGCGCATGGTTGATTACATCCTGCGGAACCCGCCGGACCTGGCGGTGTTCACCGGAGACGCCACCAGCTGCGGACAGCCCGGCGAATTTGCCAGAGCTTTACGCATGTTCAAGCCGCTGTTGCGGAGCGGCATTCCGTTCATTTACACTCCCGGCAATCACGACGCCTATGTACAGGACAGAGCCTGTGTTTCCGCACTGGAACGTTTCACACGGGACATGTGGCGCGGTCAGCATACTTTGCAGGATTATCCGTTTGCGCTGGATTTTCCGCTGTTCCGGGTATTGGTTCTGCATTGCGCACGTCCGTTCAATCCGGCGATGTCGTGCGGTTATATGCCGCCCCGGACCCGGCAGTTTCTGCTGGAGGAAGCCGCGCGTCTGGACGCACGGCCGCTGATCTGCACCGGACATTTCCCGCTGATCACGCAAGCCTCACTGCTGAATATGCGGCGGCGTCTGTACGGCGCGGCAGGAGCGGCGGGACTGCTGAAAGAAGGCATCATTGACCTTTCGCTCTGCGGGCATATCCACAAACCGTATGAACTGCTGGACGGGACCGGACGCGGCGAAATCGTTGCCGGTTCGCTGACGAAAACCGGCGCATTTGCCGAAATCACTTATGATTCCGACACGGACAAATTCTCTCTCCGCCGGATTGCCCTGCCCGGCTGAAAAATTTTTTTCAGTGGCCGTTTGCCTGTTTCAGCCAGCCGCCCAGAACTCCGAGATCAGGAACAGTCCAGGTGGCAATATTGCCCGGAATGTCTTCGGCTTTTTCCGGTGAAATCAACACCGTCGCCACGCCGGAATTGACTCCCAGCTGAATATCGGTATACATCAGGTCGCCGCACATCAGGGTTTCTTCCGCCGACACTCCGTTTGCCACCAGAATGGAATCCATCATAACGCGGTTGGGCTTGCCCAGCACAACGGGAGTTCGTCCGGTTGCGGCGCTCAATGCCGCCGCCAATGAACCGCAGTCTACACAGATCTGTTCCTTATCGGTTGGACATTTCCGGTCCGGGTGAGTGCAGATCCAGGTTTTGCCGCGGTCAATCCACCAGGCAGCCTTGCAGAAACGTTCATACGGCATATGCGGATCATACGCCACCACAACGCCGTCCGGTTCTTCATCCATGGCAGCATCCAGAAAACCGTATTCCGTCATCTCCTCCCGGAACGTTTCAGTTCCGAGCAGAAAAAGTTTTCTGATTTCCGGATGATTCCGCCGCAGATAGTCCACAGTACAGACAGTGGAAGTAATCATCTGTTCCGGAGCGACTTCGATTCCAAATGATTTCAGATGAGCCAGATATTCCTTCCGGCTGCGGGATGAATTGTTGGTCAGGAAGGTGAAACCGATCCCCAGACTGCGCAAATCCGCCAGAAACGGCAGTGTCGTCGGGAAAAGATGTTTCCCCTGATAGATTGTGCCGTCCATATCCATCACCACATGACGGATTTTTTTCAGCCGCTCCAGTTCTTCCAAATTCAGCATATACCACCTTCGATTTATTCAGCTGCGCCGCGTGTCAGCACGACATCGACTTTGCTTCCGGCAAAATCCCGGATCAGTACTGTACCGGCTGAGGCCGGAATATCAAGCCGCATTGCATAAATCTGTTTCAACAGACTGGAAATCAGTTTCATGGGCAGCGGTGCGGAGGTTTTGACCGGCAGGCATGGAACCGCCGGGGAGTTGACCGGAACGCAGGCGGTTACAATGCGCCGCGGATCCGTCATCTCGCTGACCGCATACGTTCTGCCGCGCGGACAGGTATTGCCGCTCACTTCAAAATCTCCGCTGTCCAGTTTCCGGATGGTCAGATGACATCCCGCCGGACAGCCGATGCAGATACGTTCCTGAATATTGTTTTTCATGATTTCACCTCCGGAACAGGTTCAAGAGCAAAGTTCAGACGGGCGTCGCCGGGCAGTCCGGCAGTGGCTTCGGCAGGGAGTTCCACACAGATCATCTCCGCCGGTTTCACGTAACGGATCCGTTTTTTCAGCAGCAGAGAACCGCCGGAGGAGATGGTCAGTTCTGCCAGTGGACAGAGAATGCGGGGGCGCATATAGAACCGCACCCGGACGCCGCGTCCGCAGGAATTCGGAACCACATAACCGAGATTGACGGACGGTTCCGCCAGCAGCTGCACCTCGGCGGAATCCTTCCCGGTGCGGACATATTCAATTACATGGCGTGCACAGTTTTCGGATTCTTCGGACACGAAGTCAACCAGGTCATGCACGTGCAGAACATTGCCGCAGGAAAAAATACCGGGGATACTGGTCATAAGCGAACTGTTCACTTTCGCTCCCCGTGTGGCGGGGTAAAGTTCCACGCCGCATTGGCGCGCCAGCCCCGTTTCAGGGACAAGCCCCACCGAAAACAGCACTGTATCGCAGTCGATCCGTTCTTCACGCGACAAATCCGGCTGACCGTTCACCAACGGAGCGATGGTTACATACTCCACACGGTCATGCCCATGGATTCCGGTTACTCCAGTGGACAGCCTCAGCGGAATGCCGAAATCATTCAGACACTGCGCAATATTGCGGCTGAGTCCGGAGGGATGCGGCAGAATCTCCACTACGGTCTTGACCTGAATGCCGCACCAGGTCAGACGCCGCGCCATAATCAGCCCGATGTCCCCGGAGCCGACAATCACCGCTGTTTTTCCGGGCAGACAGCCTTCCATGTTCAGCAGCCGCTGTGCCAGTCCGGCAGTGAAAATACCTGCGCAGCGGTCGCCGGGAATACCGAGATTTCCGCGGCTGCGTTCGCGGCAGCCCATCGCCAGAATCACCGCATTGGCGTGAACCACGGTAACACCGTCCGCGCCGGAGTACAGCGTCAATTCCCGGCAGCTGCGGTTGTCGCACAGCTCCATGACGCTGGTATTCATCAGAAAAACCGCACCGGCTGTGCGGGCTTTGTTTTCCAGCCGCGCCGCATATTCGGGACCCGTCAGCTCCTCTTTGAAATAATGCAGTCCGAATCCGTTGTGAATGCATTGCAGCAATACGCCGCCTGGCAGACTTTCACGGTCGATGATCAGAGTCCGCAATCCGTTTTCCGCACAGAGCGCACCGGCACTCATGCCAGCCGCGCCGGCTCCGATCACTGCCACATCCGTTTCCATGAATTTCATACATGATCCTCCGTTCCGTTACCCCCCAGATGCTTCAGCACCAGATTGCCATGACCGCCGCGTTTCGTGATTTCCTCCAGAGGCAGACCAGTCTCGCGGGCTATGATCTTCAGAATTTTATGTGTGCAGAATCCGCCCTGACACCGTCCCATTCCCGCGCGGGTGTACAGCTTGATGCCGTCCACCGTGGTATGCCCCTGCCGGATGGCTTCCACAATTTCCGCCTCGGATACACTCTCACAGCGGCAGACAATCCGGGTCCATGCCGGATCCTGCCGATGCATTGAATCCGCTTCTTCACGGGACAGATGCCGCAGTGCCGGGTGATGCGGAATCGACGTTGCGAAACAGGTCTTTTCCAGCATCTCCACTCCCTGTTCGCGCAGCAGGTCGCGGACATATTCACCGATTGCGGGGGACGCGGTCAACCCCGGCGACTGAATGCCGGCGACCTGAATCAGGTTGGGAGCCGTCTTCGAGGGTGCAATAAAGAAATCTTCGCTTTCCAATACAGGCCGTGAACCGCTGAAGCAGGTAATCTGATCGCGTTCCGACACCGCCGGAACCATCTTTTTCGCCAGTCCGAAAATACGGCGCATATTCTCCGCCGAGGTGGAATTGTCGTTTTTATCCTCCGTCAGTTCCGCAGTCGGACCGACCATCGTTGTGCCTTCTACTGTCGGAATAACCAGCACGCCCTTCGAGAGAGCTGTCGGAACCGGAAATATCACTTTGGAAGGATACGCCGGTGAATTGCGGTCCAGCAGGTATTCCTCGCCTTTCCGCGGCAGAATCCGGAATTTCTCCCCGCCCAGCGCAGCGGACACTTCATCGGCAAACAGTCCAGCGGCATTCACGGTCCATTTCGCCACCGCGGAACGGCCGTCCGACGCATGTATCACCCGGACGCCATTCTGCCATTCCGCCGATTTCACTTCAAAATTCATCCGGAAATCCACTCCGTTGGCGCGGGCAAGTTCCGACAACGCATACACATACCGGTACGGTTCGACTACTCCGCCACCGGGAACATACAGACCGCCCAGCACATCGGATGCGAGTTTCGGTTCCAATTGCAGAATCCGTTCCCTGCCGCAGAGCTCAATGCCCGGAACCCGGTTTTCGCAGCCGCGCTGATAAAGCCGGCGGACTGTTTCCAGCTGTTCCTCCGAAAAAGCCGCCACCACAATTCCACAGCGGCGGAATGGAAATCCGAGTTCATGATGCAGTTTTTCAAACATCAGATTCCCCTGAATCTCCAGACGTCCTTTGAGTGTGGACAGCGGATAATGAAAACCGCCATGTACAATTCCCGAATTGGCTTTCGATACTCCGAACGCCGCATCCGCCGCTTTTTCCAGCACAATCACCCGAAGCCGGTAGCGCGACAAAACACTCGCGACCGAGCAGCCGGTAACTCCCGCGCCGATTACTGCAACATCATACTGTTCCATGAACAACGCCTTATGTTTAATTAGTTGTTTACTATATTAAAATATATTAATAAACAAATATTTCAAGCCGGGAAATGAAAGATTTTCCCTTTTTCGCGGAACAGCAAATTCCGGGAACTTGACAAACGGCTTCTTTGTGCTACCTTACGGACGGAACAATGCGGAGAAAAACATGAAAACGGAAATTCAGCACGGCATCTATTTCGAAAACGGCAGAAAATTTTACTGCGGCGGCATCCCCGTCGTGGAAGTTCACGGGTCCTGGTTTCAGATGGGGCGTCAATACGGCGCACTGTTGCGCGGCGAACTGGAAAAAATTCATGCGTTTGCGAAACAGGCACCCGACGGCATGGCACGTGTCGGACAGCTCAGCCGCGGCAGTATTTCCGGCTTGAAACGGTATGATGAACTGTTCCGCGGCATGGCGGAAACTTCCGGATTCTCTTTGGAACAGCTTCGCATCATCAGTTCCGTTGAAGTGATCTATCTGGACTGCATAACCTCCGACCTGTGGCAGACTTTCAACGGCGGATGCTGTTCTTCGCTGGCAGTCTGGGGAGATTACACCCGCACCGGCGAGGTTCTTTTCGGACGGAATTTCGACTGGCTGCCGGAATTTGAAAGCATTCTCGACACGCTGGCGCTGTGCGTGTTTCACCCATCCGACGGCGCAAATTCCGTTGCTTTCCTGAACTGGGCGGGCTGCCCGTACATGACTACCGGCATGAATGAATGCGGGCTGTTCCTCGAACTCAACAGCGGCGCATTCGCAGACGCAGATATTGTCGCGGAACGCATTCACAACGTCTGGCTGCTCTGGGAATTTCTCCTGAATTCGGATGACGCGGCGGCTCTCCGGCGGGCATTCGCCACCTGCCGCGCTTCGGCGGCATACATTATCGGCACGGCGGATGCTGACAAAGCGGAAGGTTTCGAATGGCGCACCGGCGGAGAATATCTCTCCGCGCAGCAAGAAGACGGGCTGATGGCAGCCGCCAATCATTTCACCGCTCCGGAATGGCAGAATTCGCCGGGCGCAGCCCTTTGCGGGGATTCGTCCAGCTTCCGCCGCCGCGAAAACCTGTTGACCCTGGCAAAAAAATATCATGATGCAAATGAAAAAATCGGGCCGGAGGAAATGATGGCGGTTTTCGAAAAAACCACTGCGGACGGCGGAGCGAAAGTCTGCGGGACATTGTTCCAGGTCATTGCGGTTCCGGCAGAACAGAAGTGGTATGTAAAAACCAAAAACATGGACGATTGGGCGGAAATACCGCTGATGAACATTTTGAAAGGGAATGGTGAACTGATATGAATATGCCGAATAATCTGGACGATCTGACCATTCAGCAGCTGGCGGAACTGATTGAGTATCACAACAGAAAATACTGGGTGGACGCCGAGCCGGAAATATCCGATGATAATTACGACCGGCTGGTCCGGAGGCTGACGGAACTGGCGCCGGAGCATCCGCTGCTGCTGGCAGTCAATGCGCCGGTGGTGGCGGGTTCCGGCAAAGTCATTCACCGCGACCCCATGCTTTCGCTGGACAAAGCCTATTCTCTGGATGAAGTTCTCGACTGGGCGAAAAAATTTGCCCGCTCGAATGCCGAAATTTTTCTGGTGCAGCCGAAATATGACGGGATTTCCGCCGGCTGGTCGGGCGGTGTTCTCGCCACCCGCGGCGACGGCATAACCGGAGAAAACATCACAGATAAAGTTCCGCTGATCGAACTCGAACACCCCTCCGGAATCTGTCCGCTCGCGGAGTTCAAGGGACAGGCGCGCGGTGAAATTGTCATCCGCTCCGATGATTTCCGCACCCTCTATCCGAAAATCATGAACCGCAACGGACGCCCCTACAAAAACTCACGCAACGCCGCCGCCGGCATCATGGGACTGAAAGACATTTCCCTGATGCTGCTTCAACATGCGAAACTGACCCTGGTCGACTACTCTCTGCATTCCTGGAAAACGACATTCCGGGATTTCCGCACAGACTGGCCGTCCCTGGTGGAAACCATTGAGGCGCTGCCCTACCCAATGGACGGCATTGTGGTGAAACTGGCGGACGAAACCTATTCGCGGTCGCTGGGCAATACGGCGCATCATCCGCGCGGACAGATTGCCTTCAAATTCAGCGGCGTCCGGCGGCAGTCCCGTCTGCTGAAAGTGGAATGGAGTTTCGGCAAAACCGCCCTCACTCCGGTGGCGGAAATCGAACCGGTCGAAATCACCGGAACCACCATCCGCCGTGTTTCCCTGCACAATCTCCAGAATATTCTGGATCATGACATCCGGATCGGCGATACCGTTACCGTGGAACGCGCGGGAGACGTCATTCCTTATATTGTGGATTCCGCGCCCGGCACGGAACGGAAAAACTGCATCATAGATCATTGCCCGTCATGCGGTGCGGAACTGGTGCAGGACCTGCCCGAACTGCGCTGCGTCAATCCGGATTGTCCGGAAACCCGGCTCATGCGCCTGCTGGCGGCAGTCCGCAACATCGGCATTGAACGGCTGGGCGAACCCAATCTGCGGAAAATGTGCGAAACACTGGGAGTAAAGACACTCAAAGATATTTTTGCCTTGACGACAGCCGACATCCGGCGGATCGAAGGATTCCAGGAACGTTCGGCGGAGAACCTGTACCGCGAAATCCAGTCGGCGAAAACTGTGCCGGATTATCAGCTGCTGGCTTCGCTCAACATCAAAGGAATCGGACAGAATATCGCCAAAGCCATTCTGAAAACGCATACCCTGCCCGAACTGGAAAACATGAACAGCAGTCAGCTGGCGGAACTGGAAGGCATCGGTCCGGAACGTGCCGGAGCCATTGAAAAGGAACTGCGGGAACGCAAAGAAGAAATTGATTCGCTGCTGGACAGCATCACGCTCCAGCAGACTAAATCATCCGAAGACCTCGAACTGCCGACCGTGTGTTTCACCGGAAAAATGCCGGAGAAACGTTCCTATTACGAGGAACTGGCGCGGAAGAATGGTTATGAAAGTGCGGATTCGGTTACAGCTGCGCTTTCCCTGCTGGTCACTGCGGAAGCGGATTCCAGTTCATCCAAAGCGGTGAAAGCGGCAAAACTGGGAGTCAAAGTCATGACGCTGGCGGACTGGCTGAAATCACTGAATCATCCGCCGGAGAAAAAACTTTCCGATGATCTGTTTGACAACTGAATAAATGTATCCCGATGCCATTTATTCAAGCAGATGTGCGCAGAACACCGGAGCCGGCAAAAAAGCTGCGGGTTGCCTGAAAAAGTGAAAATCCGCAGTTTTCAGAGAAATATCATCTAATTGTCCGGCAAAGAGTTTGAAAAAGATTTTTTGCCTTGTATATTACGAGTCATAAAAAGCACAACGGCAAAAACTCACATAAATGAAGGAACATTTGCTATGAGCAAGATTCAAGCGGATCACATTTTCACCTCCGAGTCGGTTTCAGAAGGACATCCCGACAAAGTTTGCGACCAGATTTCCGATGCCATTCTGGACGCCTGCCTGGCTCAGGATCCGGACAGCCGGGTTGCCTGCGAAACGCTGGCAACCACTGACCTGATCGTTATTTCCGGCGAAATCACCACGAAGGCGAAAGTCAACTGGGAACAGATTGCCCGCGGTGTAGTTGCCGACATCGGTTACACGAACAGCGACATCGGATTCTCCGCCAATGACTGCAAAGTGTTCGTGAGCATTCATGCCCAGTCTCCGGACATCTCCCAGGGCGTTACCGAAGGCGAAGGTCTCCACAAGGAACAGGGTGCCGGCGACCAGGGAATGATGTTCGGTTATGCCAGCAATGAAACCGAAGAACTCATGCCCGCCACCATCCTCTATGCCCACCGCATCGTTGAGGAACTGGCGCGTCTCCGCAAAACTCAGCCGAAAAAATACGCGTTCCTGCGTCCCGACTCCAAGAGTCAGGTCTCCATTCATTATAAAGACGGCGAACCGGTCGGAGTAACCGCCATCGTGGTCTCCCATCAGCATTCGCCCGACATGAAACATGCCGACCTGGAAAAAGTGGTCAAGCAGGTGGTCAAAAAGGTTATCCCCGCCAACCTGCTCAGCAAGGACATTGTCTACCACATCAACCCGACCGGACGTTTCGTGGTCGGCGGTCCCAACGGCGACACAGGTCTGACCGGACGTAAAATCATCGTGGACACCTACGGCGGCGTCGGTTCTCACGGCGGCGGCGCATTTTCCGGCAAGGATCCCTCCAAAGTGGACCGTTCCGCCGCATACATGGCGCGCTATATTGCCAAGAACATCGTGGCTGCCGGACTTGCCGACAAATGCGAAATCCAGCTGGCTTACGCCATCGGCGTGGCTCAGCCCCTCTCCATCAATGTCGACACCTACCGCACCGGCGTGTTCGAAGATGACGCGGTTCTGGAAAAAATCGTCCGCGCGGTCTTTGACATGACCCCTGCCGGCATTATCCGCGAACTCGATCTCAAGCATCCCGATGGCTGGTCCTACCGCCAGACTGCCTCATACGGGCATTTCGGACGCGACATCTTCCCGTGGGAAAAGACTGACAAAGTAGATGCCCTGATCGACGAAGCCCGCAAATACTGCGAATGTGAATGCGACTGCGGATGCGAAGACGATGACTGTGACTGCGGATGCGAAGACGCCGAAGAAGTGAAACCGGCGAAAAAATCCTCCGCAAAGAAAACTGCGTCCAAGACTGCAAAAAAAACTGCCGCCAAGAAATCTGCCAAGAAGAAATGACCATGGCAGACTGCAAAGTACTCGGTTTCGGAAGTCCGATTCTTGATCTGCTGCTCCAGGTTGACGACACGTTCCTGCGGGATCATGTGGACGGCGAAAAAGGCGGCATGGCCATGCTGGATGCCGCCGCGCAGAAAAAGCTGATCGGAACATTTTCCGGAGATTCCGTGAAAAAAGCCATTGGCGGAAGCGCGTTCAACACCATTTCCGCCTTGACTTCGCTCGGCATGAAGACGGCGTTTCTCGGCAAAATCGGGCAGGACGCCGACGGCGATTACTACCGGAATGTTTATGCGGAACGCGGCGGGGATATTTCCCGTTTCCGGTTCTGTCCGGATGAACCGACGGCGACTTGCGTCAGCCTGGTCACGCCTGATTCCGAACGCACCATGCGCACCAATCTGGGCGCGGCAGCCCGCATGACACCGGACGACATTTCAAAAGCGGATTTCGACGGCATCACGCATTTCCACGTGGAAGGATACACGCTGTTCCTGCCGGGAACGGCCGAACACGCCATGAAGCTGGCAAAGGAACACGGCTGCACGGTCAGTCTGGACCTGGCTTCGTTTGAAGTGGTCAGGCTGTTCAAGGCGCAGATGGACGAACTGCTGGAAAAGTATGTCGACATCGTGTTTGCCAACGAAGACGAAGCCCGTGAATACTGCGGCGATGCGGAATTCGTTCCGGAAGCCGCCGCGGAAAAACTGCTTCAGCATTGCAGTACAGCGGCAGTCAAGCTCGGAAAAAAAGGAGCTCTGCTGTGCCGGGGCAGCGAAAAAATTTACATTCAGCCGAAGCTGGTCAAAGCAGCAGACACCACCGGCGCCGGGGATCTCTGGCAAGCAGGATTCCTCTACGGATACCTCAATGGTCTGAGTCTGGCACAGGCAGGACAGATGGGCTCTGTACTGGGCGCGGAAATCGTTCAGGTACTGGGTGCAGAAATCCCACATGCCCGCTGGGATTCCATTCGTACTGAATTCAACCACATAAAGGAATCATGAATATGGCAACCAAAAGCAAAAAAACCGCTCCCGAATATCTGATCCGGGACATCAAACTGGCGGATTTCGGACGCAAGGAACTGGACATTGCGGAAAAGGAAATGCCCGGTCTCATGGCGGCTCGCGCCAAATACGGCAAAAAGAAACCCCTCAAAGGCGTCAAGATCACCGGCAGTCTGCACATGACCATTCAGACCGCCGCCCTGATTGAAACGCTGGCAGAACTCGGCGCGGATATCCGCTGGGCATCCTGCAACATTTTTTCCACTCAGGATCACGCCGCGGCAGCCATCGCCAAACGCGGCATTCCCGTCTTCGCCTGGAAAGGGGAAACGCTCGAAGAATACTGGGACTGCACCTGCCGCGCCCTCACCTGGCCCGACGGTTCCGGACCCGACCAGATCGTGGATGACGGCGGCGACGCCACTCTCCTGATTCATCTCGGCGTCAAAGCGGAAAAGGATCCGAAGTTCCTGAACAAGAAACCGGAAAGCGAAGAAGAAGCGGTCATTTACAAACTTCTCAAACGGGTTCTGAAGGAAAAACCCGGACACTGGACCAAAGTCGCCGCCAAAGTGCGCGGTGTTTCCGAAGAGACCACCACAGGTGTGCATCGGCTGATCCAGCTGGCGGAACGCAAGGAACTGCTCTTCCCCGCCATCAACGTCAACGACTCCGTCACCAAATCCAAATTTGACAACATCTACGGCTGTCGCCACTCGCTGACCGACGGCATCAAACGCGCCCTGGATGTCATGATCGCCGGCAAGACCGCCTGCGTCTGCGGATACGGCGACGTCGGTAAAGGCTGTGCCGAAGCCCTCAAAAACGAACGCGCACGGGTGGTCGTCACTGAAGTTGATCCCATCTGCGCCCTTCAGGCATGTATGGCGGGCTTCCAGGTCGTTACCCTCGAAGAAGCTCTCGCGTATGCCGATATTTTTGTTACCACCACCGGCAACTGCGACATCATCACCGGCAAACACATGGCGGCAATGAAAGACCAGGCGATTGTCTGCAATATCGGACACTTCGACAACGAAATCAAAGTGGCTGAACTCAAAGCAATCAAAGGCGTTGTCCGCACGGAAATCAAAGGCAGCGAATGCCCGGTTTCCAAATACACTTTCAAAGACGGACACAGCATTTTCCTGCTGGCGGAAGGCCGTCTGGTCAACCTCGGATGTGCAACCGGACATCCCAGTTTCGTGATGAGCTGCTCCTTCACCAACCAGACTCTGGCGCAGATCAAAATTGCTTCGGAAAAACTCAAAAACGAAGTGTACTGTCTGCCCAAGGAACTGGACGAGGAAGTTGCACGGCTGCATCTGGACAAGCTCGGCGCACATCTGACCAGGCTGACCAAAAAACAGGCGGACTACATCGGAGTTCCGGTGAACGGTCCGTTCAAAAGCGACGCATACCGCTACTGATTCCATATCAGCATACTGCAAAAAAATCTCCGGACAGGGAATTTCCCTTTTCCGGAGATTTTTTTGTCTGTAAGAAATTTTTTCAGCGGGAAGCGATCCGCCGGACCAGATGCTCCAGGCGTTCCAGCGTTCCCATGAGGAACCCCTTGCGGATGGTGATCGCACCTTTCGGGCAATGCTCCTGACAGCAGAAGCAGCGGATACATTCAGGATAATGAAAATGCGCTTTCCCCTTGACGATTTTCAGTGAAGCCGGCGGGCAGAGTCTGGCGCAGATGCCGCAGCCGACACAGCGTTTTTCATCGACAACCGGACGCGCCACCATCCATTCGCGGAGATGTTTTTTCAGCCCGAAAGGAAGCGGCACGCCCCATTCGCAAAGCAGACCGGGCGGAGGCGGAAGTTCCAGCGGCTCGATCCGGGGAGTCATTTCACCGGCAATGTCAGACGGCAGCAGCAGACCGCGTTCACGGGCATTGCGCAGGAGAAGAAATTCCGGGGCATCCGCGCCCAGCAGCAGCGGACCGACCCACGCATCCAGAGCCAGCGCATCCGTTCCGCCGAAAATCCAGCCGCGTTCGGCGGGCGTTCCGCTGCCGGGACCGTTGCCTTCCATACAGGTTACGGCGTCCACCAGATTGAACTGCGGACGCACAGCCAGATAAATATCCAGAAGCATGTCTGCGAACCGGGCAAAATCTCTGCCGACATTCAGATGCCACGCCAGACGGTCGCTTCCCTTGATAAGTCCGAACAGATTTTTCACACAGAGGGTGAGTGTCATCATGCCGTGGGTTTTGGCTTTGGCAAGGTCAGCAACGAAATCGAAATCCTGAAATTCACGGGCTATTTCCAGATGATGAAACCGCATCCGGTCATCCGCCTTCACCGGAGCGAATTCGGTGAATGATGCGGCCTTCACGCCGAGATGTTTCAACTCATCTTCCAGTCCCATGGCGCGCAGAACCGCGGGTGCAGTCTGCACGGCAGGATTTTCCAGAATGGCGACTTTTGCCCCGGCATCCAGAAACAGTTTGACGCTTTCGAGGAGAAACGCCGGATGCACACAGGCGGGATCTTCGGGTTTGCGCCACGCCAGCAGATTGGGTTTTAGCATGACGGAACGTCCGGCAAGCGATCCGGACACCGCAAGCTGGGGAGCCAGCACTTTTTCCAGAGCCGCGCGCAGGGCGGGAGCATCGCGGTAAGACGGACACGGGGCGGCTGCCACTTGCTGCCGCACGGGGGTACTGCTCATGAAAAATAATCCTCCAGCATGGAAATGGTTTCGGGGTTGCGCAGTTTCGCCAGCGCATTGATTTCAATCTGCCGTATGCGTTCACGCGAAATGTTGAAATACTCGCTCATGGCAGTGAGAGACATCGGTTTGGTTCCGTTCAGGCCGTAACGCATGGTCAGCACCATCCGGGTCCGCGCCGGCAGAGAGTCCAGTATCTCGGAAAGTTTCTGCGACAGGATTTTCTTGGCGAGGTTGCGCATGGGGTCGTCCTCATCGTGCATGTCCTTGACCGTATCTTCCAGCAGAACATCCTTGCCGTTGTTGGAGGAATAAATGGGAGCCTGAAGGGAAATGGACTGCATTGCCATGCGTTTCAAGGAATTGACGCGTTCGCGGGACATATCCAGACGGGCGGCGATTTCATCCACCGTGGCCTCGCGTCCGAATTCCTGAAGAAACTGCTGTTCCGTGCGCTTGATTCTGCCCAGTGCCGTCAGCATGTGAAGCGGCAGCCGGATCACGCGGGACTGTCTGCTGATGGCAAAAATTACACATTGCTTAATCCACCAGGTGGCATACGTGCTGAAACGATGTCCCTGTTTGAAATCAAATTTTTCGATGGCTTTCATCAATCCGATATTGCCTTCCTGAATCAGATCGACAAACGGAACGCCGCGTCCCTGAAATTTTTTGGCGATACTCACCACCAGACGCAAATTGCCTTCTATCAGGCAATTGCGCTCGCGGTTCAGTTCATCCAGAAGTTTTTCCATTTCAGCCATGCCCTGTTCGAATTCCCCGACGGAGCAAAGCAGTTCCGACTGAAGCACCGGTTTCTGAATTTCGTCAGAGCCGGCATTCAG
This sequence comes from uncultured Victivallales bacterium, assembly GCA_934661375.1. GTDB lineage: Bacteria > Verrucomicrobiota > Lentisphaeria > Victivallales > UBA1829 > SIG94. Next base: position 49,539 of record CAKUJH010000010.1, on the reverse strand, counting down.
GATAAAACGGTAATTGCGGAAACGTTCAACCAGAGCCAGCACAATTTCAATCTGCATGGGAAAACGGGTCATGAGATCTGCGCCGATCCCGCGCTGTTTCCGGAGTTCTGCGGTGTTTCCCGCGTCAAAAGCCTCCGCAAGTTTCCGGCGGATGCCTGAATAACTTTGCAGAAGAATGCGGCTTTTATCCAGCAGTCGGGCGGCGCCGTCATGTTCCACCACCAGAGATTGCGGAAAAACATCTGCCACGGAGTCCGGGGTGTCCAGTTTTTCCAGCAGACTGATGTAATGATCATAAGTGTACCCGAATAAGGACAGCTGAGCGCGCAGCTGCTGATGCAGGGAATCCAGCCCTGCCCACAGCTCTGTTTCCTGCTCGGAAGTCAGAGGAAGTGCCTGCGACAGCTGATCCATGTACTGCCGCAGGACCTGCGCGCATTCGTAACTGACAGAGGAATCCTCTGCGTTTTCTGCGTACGGCAGATCCTCCGGAGACACAGACGCAGGAGAAACCGGCGCGTCTGTTTTGTTCAGACGTCCCTGACCCTGTTCATTGCCGTCATCCGTTTTTTTCAAAGAAGACATCGGAAAACACCTTTCATCCGGGATTCAGCAGTTCCCGGAGAATAAGGTAACCGCAAGATTGAATTTTTCAAGCGGGAAACTGTTTTTCCGTTCATTTTTTTGTGCCGGAATCGGGAAGACTGCACAGATTACAATGGCGGCAGTCCAGTTCCTGCGGGACTTCATAGGTTCTGCCGTCTTTTTCCGCCTTGCGCCGGTTGTAGAAATTCATGGCGGCAAGGATGAATCCCATCACAATGAAACCGCCGGGCGCCTGCCCCATCACGGCAAAACCGTAATCCCATCCGGAAATCAGTTTCACCTGAAACAGCGTACCTTCCGCCAGAAATTCCCGGATCATGCCGATGCAGGTCAGTGCCAGCGTGAAACCAAGCCCCATGCCCAGACCGTCCATCGCAGACATCCAGACCGTGTTTTTGGAAGCGAACGCCTCGGCGCGTCCCAGCACAATGCAGTTGACCACAATCAGCGGAATGAAAATCCCCAGGGCGTCGTACAACGCCCCCGTGTACGCCTGCATGAAAAGGTCCACCACTGTAACAAACGCCGCAATCACCACAATATAACAGGGAATGCGGATTTTGGCGGGGACAATATTCCGGATCAGCGAAATCGCCATATTGCTGCAGCACAACACGAACGCAGTCGCCAGCCCCATGCCCAGACCGTTTTTCGCGCTGGACGAAGTCGCCAGCGAAGGACACATGCCCAGGAACAGTACCAGAACCGGATTCTCCTTCCAGATTCCCTTCAACAGCTCTTTGCCGGCACTCATTTCTTATCTCCTTCCGTTCCAACAAGTTCCGCACGATGTGCTTCAAAAACCGAAGCCGCTTTCCATGCCAGTTCATTGACAGCTCTCGAAGAAATTGTCGCGCCGGAAATATACTCCGCAGAACCGCCGTCTTTTTTCAGCTGCCAGGGCTGTTTCCACGCATCCGTCTTCGCCGCAGAGTGTCCGGCATACTGGTCAAGGATCCGGTTCTCCGGCAGACCCGTCCGTTTTTCGCTGCGGAACAGCCCCGCCAGCGTTTTCTCCTGTACGCGGTCCGTCACATTGGAACCCAGCCCCGGCGTTTCGCTGTGTCCCGTTACAATGAACGTGCGGATGACGCCGTCCGGACGGAAAGACACCAGAGCTTCGACCTTGCCGCCGTAGCCGCTGTTCACGGAAAGCTGTGCGGCATATCCGACCAGCTGACCGTTCATCTTCGCCGGATAAAACGCCACGCCGTCAAGCACCTTTGCCTCCGACATGGGCGCGTTGTCAAATGCGGGAAGGACAGCCCGGAGACCATCGGAAACTTTCCGCAGACGCGCCTGGGCAATCGGCTCTTTCGTAACCGCAGCCGCCAGCCCCATAACCGTCGCCGCGATGGCGCACACCAGACAAAGGAACACGCCCAGATACAGCATATTGGATGAATTTCTGCTCATTTGATTTCTCCTCTCCGCGGCTGGAACGCCGCAGCCGGATTCCGCCAGCCGAAGGGACGACGGTAACAGACCCGGTCAATCAGCGGCACCAGCGCGTTCATGATGACAATGGCGAAGCTCATGCCTTCGGGAAAAGCTCCCCAGATCCGGATGACACAGACAATCACTCCGATACCGATTCCGAATACAATGCCGCCAAGCTCCGTTACCGGACTGGTCACATAATCGGTCGCCATGAAAAATGCCCCGATCATCACGCCGCCCGTCAGCAGATGAAACAGCGGTCCCGGCGTAAGCCCCGGTGCAGCCAGATTCACAATCCAGACAAATACCGTGATGGTCAGCAGGATTGCCAGCGGAATATACAGCCGGATCAGTCCCAGCACCGCCAGACCCGCCGCTCCGATCAGCAGCGCCAATGCACTGGTTTCACCCAGACTGCCTCCGATGTTCCCCAGAAAGGCATTCCACAGAAAGTCAGAGGAGTTGTAGAGCGCAAGATCCGCTTTCTGATATGCCGCCGCGGCAGCAGACGCCAGCGGAGTCGCCGACGTTACACCGTCCATGTGATGAAACGCTCCCGGCAGAGACGCCCAGGTCGTCATGGGTTTCGCCGCTCCGATCAGCAAGGCAATACGCGCCACTGCCGCCGGGTTGAACGGATTCTGTCCCAGACCGCCGAAAACCTGTTTCGCCACAATGATGGCAATGAATGCCCCAATCATACACAGGTGCCACGGCAGCAGCGGACTCACATTCAGCGCCAGCAGCAGACCCGTCAGCAGTGCGCTGAGATCGCGGATGCTCTGACGCTGCCGCATGACTGCGCACCAGAGCATTTCCCAGCCGGCGCAGAAAACCATGCACAGCAGGATCACCCGGAGTGCATTCCAGCCGTAGAAATAAATGGAAGCACCGACAGCCGGCAGCAGACATGCCATCACCTGCGCCATGATTTTCGCTGTGGTCGTCCCGGTACGGATATGTGGCGAGGAACTCAGAATCAGAGAACCGTCCGCAGGAAGACGAACCGCCGTCTTTTCCGGATTGGCCGTCAAATCTTTTTCGTTCATAAATCTCTCCGTTTTCAGTTTTTACGTTTCGCTGTCTTGATTTCCGCTTTCGCACGGCGGAAATGCTGCACGTTCGGGCGTCCGGCAGGACAGATGTAAGTGCAGATGCCGCATTCCAGACAATTCATGACGTGGTTTTCCTCCGCCAGATCATAGCGTTCATTCTCGCAGACCTTGCTCAACGTGCTGACCAGCAGACGCATCGGGCAAGCCGCCACGCAGCGGCCGCAGCTCAGACACGGTCCGGCTTCAAATTGCCGGACTTCGCTTTCCGCCAAAAGCAGAATCCCCGATGTGTTCTTGGAAACCGTTACATCCAGCGAAGACTGCGCAAATCCCATCATCGGACCGCCCAGAATCAGTTTGCCGACCGTATCCTTCACGCCGCCGGCAAGTTCCAGAGCTTGACGCACTGGTGTTCCGAACCGCAGCAGAAAATTCCCCGGCGACACCACCGGCGATCCCGTAACCGTTACCACCCGTTCAATCAGCGGGCGTCCTTCCATAACCGCATCCGCCACCGCCGCCAGCGTGCCGACATTCTGCACCACGCAGCCGACGTCCATCGGCAGACCGCCCGCCAGAACACGCCGTCCGGTCAAGGCGTAAATCAATTGTTTCTCCCCCCCTTGCGGATACCGGGTTTTCAGCGGGACCACGGAAAAACCCCGCAGTCCTTCCGCAGCTTTACGCAGAGACTCTATTGCTTCGGGTTTATTTTCCTCCACACCGATCAGCACCTGCGGAACTTTCAGGATCTTCGCGGCAATCGCGGCTCCGGCAATGATCCGTTCCGCAGATTCGCGCATCAGATGATCGTCCGCTGTCAGATACGGTTCACATTCCGCTCCGTTGACAATCAGCGTGTCGATCATGCGTTCCGGCGGCGGCGACAGCTTGGCGTGAGTCGGAAACGCCGCACCGCCCATGCCGACGATCCCCGCTTCCCGAATGCGTTCCACCAGTTTTTCCCGTTCAACATTGCGCCAGTCCGCATACGGAGTCATGGCTTCACACCATTCATCCTTGCCGTCGGAAACAATCTCAACCGCGGAAACCGGCGCGCCGTTGGCTCCCGGTATCTCCAGCACGTCTCCGACAGTTCCGCTGGTCGGAGCATGAAGCGGCACAGACACAAACCCGGATGCTTCGGCGATTTTCTGACCTTTTTTCACGGCATCGCCTTTCTTCACCAGCAGCTGCGGCGGCGCACCGATATTCTGCTGAATCACCACCCGGTATCTTTCCAGAAGCGGCGCCGCCTGAATCGTACCTCCCGATGACAGCGCCTTGCCGTCCTGCGGATGAATCCCCCCGGCAAAACGATGCACCCGGATTCCATTATGAATACTGCTCATGCCGCACCGTCCTTTCCTTTTTCTGCGTTATGCTGCGCCGCAGACTGCAATGCACCAGTGGGACAGCCGATTTCACGAATCAGTTCGTCTGAAATATCCGCCCCGTCTTTCGTCCGCACCAGAAATCCCTGTGCTGCAAACAGTTCCGGCGCGACCCGCACACATTTGCGGCACGCCAGACAGGGCGACGAACAATATTTGCGTTTGACCGGACCTTTGTCCAGCGAATTGCAGTAGACATGCGCCGTGGTTCCGGCAGGAACCAGACGGATCAGTTTGCGGGGACAGACTTCCGCACATTTGCCGCAGCCCCGGCAGAGTTCCGGATGAATCACCGCCAGCCCGTTGCGCATTTCGATGCCGCCGAACTGACAGCTCCGCGCGCAGGAACCCAGACCGATACAGCCGAAACGGCATCCTTTGCCGCCGCCGGACAGCGCAGCCGCCGCGCGGCAGTCGTTCAGACCGTTGTAACGCGCCACATGCACCGCATGACTGTTGTCGCCCGAACAATACACCACGGCGACTTTGCGTTCACGCTTCCCGGCTTCCCGTCCGGCAATCCGTCCGATTTCCGCGAAATGTTCCTCGGACACCGCGGCGCAGGCAGTAACCGGCGCGTTATCCTGCACAATGGCACGGGCATAGTCGGCGCATCCGGCATAACCGCAGCCGCCGCAGTTTGCCCCCGGCAGCAGCGCAGTGATTTCCTCCACCCGCGGATCGGTCTTCACCGCAAACTTTTTCGCCGTGAAACCGATCAGCACACCAAGCACCAGTCCGATCAGAGCCAGAACCAGCGCAGCCAGCAATATATGAATCATTCTGCACCTGCCTTCTTTATTTGACCAGACCGGAAAATCCCATGAACGCCAACGCCAGAATTCCTGCTGTGATCAGCGCAATCGAAGTTCCCTGAAACGCTTTCGGAATCCGCGACAGTTCCAGACGCTCGCGCAGACTCGAAAACAGGATCAGTGCCAGTGCGAAACCAATGCCGGAACAGGTGCCGTACACCGTGCTCTGCAGAATGCCGCGTCCAGATTCCGCATTCAGCTGCGCCGCACCCAGCACCGCGCAATTGGTCGTAATCAGCGGCAGATATATCCCCAATGCGCCATACAGGGCAGGACTGAATTTCTGCAGCAGAATTTCCACCATCTGCACCAGCGCGGCAATCACCACAATGAAAACCAGAATCCGCGCGAATGACAGATCCAGGTCTTTCACCGTCAGACTCCCGACCGTGAAATTCAGGCGCACGGACAGCAGCCAATGATTCAGGCACGCCGTGGCGAACGATGCGATCGCCATGACGAAAATCACCGCTCCGCCCATACCCAATGCCGTTTTGATTTTTTTCGATACTCCGAGGAACGGACAGATTCCCAGAATCCGCGACAACACGATGTTGTTGACCAGAATTGCTCCGACTGTTATCAGCAGCCACTCATTTGAAGGCATGTTACCTCCCGTTTTTTTGATTCATGTTACAGATCAAGTTATAAAATTTCGATATATTTCCGTAATATATCACAGCCTTTCCTGTTTTGCAAATGGAATGCCGGAACGGCGGCTTCCGCCGCCGGGATCGACCGGCATATTTCCTGTCATGTCAGAATAATGACGGTTCCGGGTTCAGAGGATGCCGAGCAGTTCCACGTCAAAAATCAACGCGGCGTTCGGCGGGATCGCTCCCGGCGCGCCACGTTCACCGTACGCAAGACGGGCGGGAATGTAGAAACGGAATTTGGAACCGGCCGGCATCAGCTGAAGACCCTCTGTCCAGCCGGGAATCACCTGGGCAAGCCCGAATTCGGCAGGCGTGCCGCGTTCGACCGAACTGTCGAAAACCTGTCCGTTCAGCAGGGTTCCGGTGTAATGAACGCGCACTTTGGACGATTTTCCGGGTTTCGGACCGTCCGCGTTTTTCAGGATTTCATACTGCAAACCGCTGGCAGTGGTCATGACGCCGGCTTTGCCTTTGTTGGCTGCCATGAACGTTTCCTCTTCCTTGCGGTTCTTTTCCGCCTGATCCTTCGCCTGACTGCGGGCAGCTTCCTGAATCTTCATCTGAAGCATACGCATCGCGGCGGAATATTCTTCCGGGGAAATGCCGGGTTTGCCGGCGAGAGCATCGCTCAAACCTTCCAGCACCAGTTCCGGAACCAGGTCTATCGGGGTATGCACCACATACTCCGCCATATTCAGCCCCATCGAATAACTCATTTTTTCATTGTCGTTCTGAAATGTTCTGGACATATCGTATTTCCTGTCTCTCTGTGCCGCGGCATTTCAGCCGGGCGGGTTGCCGGACCGGATCCGCATGATCCGGAAACCGGTTATCCTGCAATATAACCCGCCGCGGGAGAAAAGTCAAGCCGTCCCGTAAAGCCCGGCTCGGAAATGCACGGTGATACGGTACGTCCGGGTTTCCCCCGGCGCCAGTTCCAGATCCCGGCTCACCGGCTCCAGCGTGAAGCCGCTGCCTTCCGCTCCGTTCCAGATATAGATTCCGTCAAAATCCGCCGCATCCAGTTTCAGCGTGCGGGATTTTGTGCGGACAGTAACCGGTTCCCCGTTCCATTCCTGCCGGGGTACGGCGGCAAGAAATCCGGTTTCCGCATTTTTCCGCATGAACAGCAGACTGCTGTGCTGTTTTCCCGGAGTGATCCTATGGGTTCCGAATGTGATTTCCCGATACTCGCGGAACAGCCGGTTCCGCACCCGGAATCCCAGTTTCATCGGGGATTTCGAGGGATTGGCAATCGTATAGGACATGGTAAATTCGCCCTGTTTCCCGATGGCAAAGCGCTGCGTAACAGTCAGATCCTGATACATGAACCCTTCCCCCGCATCCGGCGTCTTGAACACATATTCGAACTCCGCGGCTGCGGTTCCGCCGTTCACGTCCAGACGTTTCAGCCGGAAGGGATACGGACCGACGATCCGGGACTGGTCAAACAGAAAAAATCCGCCCGCCGGCAGCTGGTTCACGACATTGTGCCAGTAAACAATTTCCTTCGCCTGTCCGTAGGCGTCGATCAGGATCTGTTCCCCCGCGGGATTTTTCAGCATGAGCATGGGACGTCTGCTGCCGGCAGGAATGCGCCAGGACGCGGAAGCACCGTCCCTGACCACCGGTTCGGTATTGAGATTGCCGAGCGTACTGCGGATGTCCGCTTCCAGTTCCCGCCGGATGCGGGCAGAATCCGCAGGCTGGACGGACGCCGCCGTTTTTCCGAGTTTCAGGGCTTTCACTCCGGCAGGCGGAATTTTCACCGTGATCCGGCCCGGTCCATACGCTCCGTAATTGACGCCGTCTATTTCGGAAAGCACTGTTCCGGCAGGGATTTTTCCGGCAAACCGCGGCTCGATGAACATGGTCCGGGTGTCATGATAATTGAAAACGGTCAGCAGATATTCTCCGTCTTTTTCGTGCAGAGTATACCGGAGGTCCGCGGAATAGTCAGGAAAGGACACTTTGCGTTTTTCGTTTTTCCCGTACGGAAACTCCTGTTCAACGGTGTTTTTGAAATGGATTTTCACCTGTGAATCGCAGCGGCGTCCCTTGAAATAGAAATCCTCCGCCTGAGCCACCAGGCTCCAGGCGTCCCGGATGCTCTGGAAATATCTGCCGGACAGTGTCAGGTCCGGCCAGAGTCCCCAGCCCCGGCAGCCCAGCGCGGCGGAGGCGGCAATATTCTGGCAAAGCTTGTCCGGCGTATACTGGTCAAAGAAGCGTTTGCTCATTTCCGCCGGGTCGTTCAGCGGAATGACCGGTTTGCGGAGAGCCGCCGTATTGTGACGGATGTCGTCAAAATACCTTGTCCCGGAATAATACGGCATGGGCAAGTGTCCGTCCACGGTTTTGTCGGCAAGCAGGGGATCCACGGCACACCAGTATGCCGGTTCTCGAACTCCGGCGTGCAGATTGTCGGTGCAGATCCAGAACTCCGTGCCGGGCAGTTCCTTCCGGAAAATCTTCACCGCTTTTTCCAGATGCTTCTGATGCAGATCGATCATGTAGCGGAACCATTTCCGCCGGAGTTCACCCTGCGCGACATCTTTCAGCGACGGGACTTCCGGCAGATTCATGACCCGTGCGAAGCGTTCCAGTCCCTGACGGTCCATGCCGTCCACGCCGGGTTCGTAATCCCAGTAGAAACGGCGCACATACGGATAATGTTTCCGGAACATCCGGCAGCCTTCGGTCAGATATTTTTCATACAGCCCTTCCGGGTCGTCCACCAGATACCATGCCGGAGCCGCGCTCAAAATCCAGCTGGCCTTGCCGTCCGGACCTATCAGTTTCGGAACTTTGCCCGTCCGTATCAGTTCCCGCCACAGGCGAATGCCCGCACCCGGCTGAAAATATTCCGGCGTCATGATGCGCAGAAACTGCTTGTCGGATCCCATCATGCTGTCCACCGTCAGTTTTTCCCGGACGACCGCATTTTTCCAGGACATGCCCCGGAAGGAAGACGCCCGGTCCGTCAGACCTCGCCAGTAACCGGTATACGCGGAAACGATCTGCGTCAGGCCGGATTCCTCTCCGGCAATGCCGGGAACTGCCGCTTCAAAAAGTTTTGCCGGCTTCTTCAACGGTTTGATTGCGGGAATCACACCGACACGGTATGCGCGCTCCGGAGTCTCCTCCCTGCCGAAACGCACTCTGGCATATGCTGTGCCGGACCGCGGTCCGGATCTGGCGGCTTTCAGATACAGGCAGAACTCATTGTACGGATGGGGCGCGCCGACGCCCAGCAGATTGTTCCAGTAATCCGAAAAGAAAAACGGAACTTCATAATGGATATAATCATGACCGTCCCGCCGGATTTCTTTCCGGGAAACCGTCAGCCTGTGCCACGGCTGAAAAGTAACGCCTTGCAGCGCGGCATCCGTCAGCGACAGAAAGGCCGGCGTTTCCAGAATCAGGACCGGCGTCTGTTTCCCGAAACGCCGTTTGGCTTCGGCATCGCCTGCCCATGCCCGGACTTTCCAGACGGCGGGCAGGTTTTCCGCCACGGCGAATTCCTGTCCGTTCATCAGATTCATCGGAAAAATATCCATGTCATACGCAGGTTTTTCCCCGGCGGAACAGAGGACGGCTGTACAGGACAGCAAAATCAGAAAAATGCTGTGAATCAGTGATTTCATGTCGGTTCCTTTTTTATTTCGGGAAAACTTTATTGCCGGAAGCAGCACGGATGCCGGCTTTCAGTGCATTGGTAGTGGCACTGTTGGAAGACGTTTCACGGGTGTCGGGTTTGACCGCGGCAAGTTCCTGCACGGACGCGGAATCGGCATGTCCGTCCATATACACCAGATTGCTCACGGAACCCGCAGACGGCATGGGCGACGGCAGAGTACCGCCTCCGGTCGAATAACGCGGGTCATTCCCGGCACCGTGACGGTAGCGGATCTGCGCTATGCCGTAAATGAAATTCTGCACCATTTTGCGGTTGCAGTCGGCGGAAAAAATCGCCACGGAGGGACGAAGCACCGCCTGCAGCTGACGCCAGCGATCTGTGTCGCCGCCGTAATCCGTTCTTCCCGCATAACCGCTGAGATGCATATTGATTCCGTAATGGAACGCAAAACCGTCCTTGAATCCGCTCTCCTCGGAAGAACAGCTGAACGAATTGTTCGGCGTGGACGGCGGAACAAATGTGTCGCCGGCATAATAACCGTCATATTTCAAACCATACGGAGATTTCCCTGCGGCGTCGCGTTCCGCCTTGTTCCAGATGGGATTTCTTCCATAGCTCAGCAGCATCTGCCAGTAACTGCTTTGAGTGAGTCTCCCCGGCACAATCCAGTCCTGATAATCTCCGGAATAAAGACTTTGCGCCAGCCCGATCTGTTTCAGATTGCTTTTACAGGAAATCCCCTGCGCGGTCTTTTTCGCCCGGTTCAGCGCAGGCAGCAGCATTCCTGCCAGAATGGCAATGATCGCTATCACAACGAGGAGTTCTATCAGCGTAAACCGCAACGGTTTACGCTTCAAAGATGAAATATGAGATAGGAAATGTGAAATGGCTGACAATGGCTTCTGGTCGTTCATGGCTGGATTCTCCTTCCTGTTCTTTTTTCCATAAATCTCCGGATTTGATTTTTTTCTGTTGTCATTCTTCCTTTTTTGCCTGGTTTTGCTTTGTTCTATATATTATAATGCAGAATGACGGAATCAGCAAGTGTGATTTGTTGCAAAAAAATACCGTTTTTGTATCATCCGAACTTGATTTTCGCGGTTCAGGGGATATTGGTATGTTGTCAAAAACAAAGGATGTGCCTTATGTGGAAAGGATTGTCGCTGGAAAAAATTCCGCGCATGGTGCGTTTTCCCTACCCTGTACGCTCCATCGGACACACGGTCCGGCAGGGCGGACAGACAGTGAAAAAATATCATTTCACCCGGACCGACCATGTGGAATTCTGCATCCGCTACAATTGTGCGGATCCTTTCGTCGTAGATGAAGTGGACGGAGTTCCATACAAGGCGGGCTTTCCGCATGTCGCGGTAAAAATGCCGGATTCATATCATCTCTACCGTCTGAATCAGCCGCGCGACGCCGTGGATTTTTCCTACTCGCTGGACATCATGGCAAAATTGAAGGACGCCGGTCTGCTGCCGGAAACTCCGGTTTTTGAAATCGCCATCACGCCTCCGCTGGACATGATGATGCGCGAGCTTACCGATCTGATGGAACATTCCCGCGAGTACAGCGTGGCGGACCGTATCGACCTGCTCTGCTTCCGGATTCTGGAGGAACTGCTGTTCATCCGCAGAAAAAGTGCGGAAGAGGATTCATCCATGCAGAAAATCCGGCAGACCGCCTCCTTCTTCCAGATTCATTTTCTGGAAGAGCTGGACCTGGATCAGATTGCCCGGAACAACGGTATGTCACGCTGTACTTTCTACCGGCAGTGGAACCGCTGCTTCCAGCAGACGCCGGCGCACTATCTGCTTTCTCTGAAAATGGACTGGGCGGCACGCAATCTCACGCAGACCAACCGGAAAGTGACGGACCTTGCCGCGGAACTTCACTATCACAGTGCGGCGTATTTCTGCGAAATCTTCGAAAAACATTTCGGAATCACCCCCTTCCGCTACCGCCGCCGGCACAGTCTGCAGCAGAACTCCCGGTGAGACACTATACGGCAAAATCATCAATTAAGCGGTTTTGCTAAATGAATCGGCATTTCTGCCATTTCCTTTTCACCCTGACCGGGCTATATTATCCGAGAACAGCAACCATGAAACCAAGTCAAGGAGAAGCCGCTTATGAAACTGAAATTCGGCGTGATCGGAGCCAACCCGCAGCTCCGGTCCAATTTTGTATTTCTCAATTTCCCGCGCGAAGAAGGTGTTCTGACCGCCCTCTGCGATAATGATCCAGAAATGCTCAAAGCCTGCCTGGACGCCTACCCGGAATTCGCGGACGCCAGAACGTACAGCGATTACCGCGGCCTGATAAATGATCCCGAAGTCGAAGCGGTGTTCATCATTGTCCGCGATCCTTATCACGAAGAAATGGCGGTCGCCGCTCTCGAAGCCGGCAAAGCGGTCTATCTGGAAAAACCGATGGCGATCACTCTGGACGGCTGCGACCGTATACTCGAAACCGCTTTCCGCACCGGCTCCAAACTGATGATCGGACATAACATGCGCTACATGAATTTCGTCCTGACCATGAAAAAAGTCATCGACTCCGGAATCATCGGGGAAATCCAGAGCGTCTGGTGCCGCCACTTCATCAACTACGGCAGCTGCTATTTCCGTCACTGGTGCGCGGAACAGAAAAACAGCACGGGACTCCTGCTCCAGAAAGGTGCGCATGACATTGACATCATCCACTGGCTGGCGGGCGGATATACGCAGCGCGTAACCGCCATGGGCAAACTGTCGGTCTACAACCGCACGGAAAACCGTCTCAAACCCGGCGAAAAGCCCGACCGCAAAATGTCGTTCACCCCGGAATGCTGGCCCCCGCTCGAAATCTCCGGTCTGAATCCGGATATGGATGTGGAAGACCACTCCATGCTGCTGATGCAGCTGGACAACGGCGTTCAGGCGTCCTATGAACAGTGCATGTACGCCCCGGACAACGAGCGGAATTACACGTTCATCGGCACCAGAGGCCGCGTGGAAAACATCGGCGATTACCATGGCGATACCGAAATCCATGTCTGGACGCAGCGCGGCTTCCGTTATACTCCGGACATTATCTACAAACTGAAACCGATCACCGGCACGCACGGCGGAGCGGACGGTCCGATTCTGAAAGCGTTCTTTGATTTCATCCGCAAAGGAATCCCCCCGGCGGTTTCCCCTGTAGCGGCGCGCAACGCTGTGGCGGCGGGCTTCCTGGGACATTATTCCATGCGTCACGGCAGTATCCCGCGGGATGTTCCCCCACTGCGGGATGAACTGATCCGTTATTTTGAAAACGGGCAGATCCGGTAACCTCGCCCCCCAAAAAACACCGAAGACTGTCCGGCAGCAGACAGTCTTTTTTATATCGAAACGAAAAAACAGGCTGAAACAGAAATTTTCCGCTTCAGCCTGTCCCCTCTTATATAAAGACCTTATTCGTTGAAATATTTCCGCAAAGCCTTCACTGCATCTTCATGCCCTTGGGCTTTAGCTTTTCTCCACAACTCCTTTGCTTTTTCTTTATCCACCGCAACCCCCTGCCCATTGTAATAGCAAAGCCCCAGATCATATTGTCCCGCAGCATTCCCTTGTTTTACCGCCTTGCTGTACCACTTCGCTGCTTCCGCATTATCTTGCTTTACACCAATCCCATCGGTATAACATGCGCCCAATAGAGTTTGAGCATCCGCATTCCCCTGCTCTGACGCCTTGCAGAACCATTTCACTGCTTCCGCATTATCTTGCGTTACTCCTTTCCCATAAAAATAACAAATCCCCAAACGCCATCGTCCTTCCGCATTTCCCTGCTCCGCCGCCTTGCGATACCATTTCACCGCTTCCTCGGCATTCTGCGTTACACCAGCCCCATAGTAATAACATGCGCCCAAACGACATTGAGCTTCCGCATGTCCCTGCTTCGCCGCCTTGCGGAACCATTTCACTGCCTCAGCCTCATTTTTCTCTACGCCTGTACCCGTGCCATAACATAACCCCAAACTCCATTGCCCTTCCGCGTTTCCTTGTTCCGCCGCCTTGCGATACCATTTCGCCGCTTCAACCTTATTTTTCTCTACGCCTGCCCCTTCATTATAACATGCGCCCAAACGCCACTGTCCGTCCACATCTCCTTGTTCTGCCGCCTTGCGAAACCATGCCGCTGCTTCCTCGTCATTCTGCGTTACGCCAAGTCCGGCAACGTAACATGCGCCTAAACGCCATTGTCCTTCCACATTCCCCTGCTCCGCTGCCTTGCGATACCACTTCGCGGCTTCAACCTTATTGTTCTCTACACCTGCCCCAGCCCCATAACATAATCCTAAACGCCATTGTCCTTCTGCATTTCCCTGTTCCGCCGCCTTGCGATACCATTTCGCCGCTTCAACTGCACTTCGCTCTACGCCTACTCCACCAAAACAACAATCCCCCAAACGCCACTGTCCGTCCGCATTTCCCTGCTCCGCTGACTTGCGGAACCATTCCGCCGCTTCAACCTTATTTTTCTCTACACCTGTCCCCTTATCATAACATAACCCCAAACGCCACTGTCCGTCCGCATCTCCTTGTTCTGCCGCCTTGCGAAACCATGCCGCTGCTTCCTCGTCATTCTGCGTTACACCAAGTCCGGTGACGTAACAGTTCCCCAATCTCCATTGTCCTTCGGCATTTCCCTGCTTCGCCGCCTTGCGGAACCATTTTACGGCTTCCGCATAATCTTGCCTCACACTATGACCATAAAAATAATACAGACCTATTTGGCATTGAGCTCCCGCATCTCCATGTTCCGCTGATTTGAGATACCATTTCGCCGCTTCCGCATCATTTTTTTCCACACCAATTCCATTGGAATAACATAATCCCAAAAACCACATTCCCTTCGCATTTCCTTTTTCTGCTGATTTGTGAAACAATTTCAGTGCTTCGGAAACATTTCGATTCAGACCATGCCCCAAGATGTAACATCCCCCCAATCTCCATTGTCCTTCCGCATCTCCTTTTTCCGCGGCTTCACGGAAACATGCAACAGCTTGCGAATATTCTTTTTTGGAATAATGCTGTTTCCCCTGAAGCACTTTTTCTGAAGTATTTTCTGTGCAAGAAATACAGCCACCTACGAGCAAACAAACTGCCAAAACAACGCCAACAATAGATTTCATGGTAAAATCTCCTTTTCGCTCTTATTTTTTCTGTCCAAAACCCTTCCGATATCCGCCGAAAGGCTTTATTTTAAATCCACCTCGCGAGCTGCTTATTCTTCATTAAAACATTCCCGCAAAGCCACCGCTGCTCCTTCATGCCCTTGCTTTTTGGCTTTTCTCCACAACTCCTTCGCCTTTTCTTTATCCACCGCAACCCCCTGCCCATGGTAATAGCGAAACCCCAGATCATATTGTGCATACCTATTCCCCTGCTCCGCTGCCTTACGATACCATTTCACCGCTTCTGTATAATATTGCTTCACTCCTATCCCATCATAATAGAGCCTCTCATAATAGCACCCCAGTTGATATTGTGCATCCTTATCCCCCTGCTCCGCTGCCTTACGATACCATTTCACCGCTTCTGTATAATTTCTCTCCACTCCAACCCCATAGGAATAACATATACCCAAACGACATTGAGCTTCCGCATGTCCCTGCTCCGCTGCCTTGCGATACCACTTCGCTGCTTCCGCTGAATCTGGCATTACTCCAATCACAGTTGTGTAACATACGCCTAAACGCCACTGTCCGTCCGCATTCCCTTGCTCCGCTGATTTACGGAACCATTTCACCGCTTTCGCATAATTCTGTGTTACACCAAAACCATTGACATAACACAAACCCAATAAATATTGAGCAATGCTGTTTCCTCTATTTGCCGCCTGCTTGAAATATTCTGCGGCACTCCCGTATTCCCTCTTTTCATAGTATTCTTTTCCCAAAGCCAGCAACTGCTCTGGAGTTTTTTGAGGTTCTGAATATGAAGTTCTCTGCGAGGCATTCATTCTTACGGTCTCCTGGTCTCCTTTGTTTGGTTGTTCGGACTTCCCAGCGGCATCGTCGAACGCGCAGTGGAAAGTTCTTTTCTCTGACTAACTGCGATAATGGAACCGGAATCTTACACGGAAATGATGAAAATTTGCATTTTTTTCGGAGACATGCAGACAGGAATAAATACACAAAGCATCCGCTTCCCTCCCGTTCGGAAGAAGAAACCGACTTTTCATGTTCTGATTCGGGGTCTGAGCAAGCAGTCGTAAAATTGCAAGTTTTATCGTATCCGTCCCGATTTCTTAAATGATCATACAATAACACAGAACCGCCGCAAATGCAAGTCAGATGTACATTATTTTCATTCATTTTCCGGTTCATGGATATTTCAAAAACTTCCGGACGAAGGACTGACCACACCGTTTCTGTCCGCAAAAATGCTTTTCAGCTCCGTTGTCACACCCCGTTTCAGACCGGAAACCGCCTTGAAACCGGCTGTTTTCAAGTTCAATCCCAAAAATATTTAAGATTTTTTTATTTCCCGGCTTGACTTTATAAAAAGTTAAGGCATATTACCACTCATTCCATTGATGATAAAAAAATAGCATCACATGATATTAAATAATCATCTAAACAAGGAGGTTTGAGATGGTGAAGAAAGTGGAACCGGCAAAGACGGCTGCGCCGGAAGTCAAGGAAGCAGAAGAAAAGGCGATCGTCGACGCGCTGGTGGCAAAAGTCAAAAAGGCACAGGAAATTTATGCCAACTTCTCCCAGGAACAGGTTGACAAGATTTTCCAGGCCGCGGCGCTGGCAGCCAACAACATGCGTATTCCTCTGGCTCAGATGGCAGTCGAAGAAACCGGTATGGGCGTAGTCGAAGACAAAATCATCAAGAACCACTATGCGTCGGAATACATCTGCAACAAGTATCTGCCGCTGAAGACCTGCGGAATCATCGAAACCGATGACGCTTTCGGCATGATCAAAATCGCCGAACCGCGCGGCGTCATCGCCGGTATCGTTCCGACCACCAACCCGACCTCCACTGCGATCTTCAAATCCCTGATCTGTCTGAAAACCCGCAACGGCATTGTGTTCAGCCCGCATCCGCGCGCCAAGAAATGCACCAACTATGCGGCGAAAATCGTGCTCGATGCCGCAGTCAAAGCCGGTGCGCCGGAAGACATCATCGCCTGGATCGACGACCCCACCGTGGCGATGTCCGGTTATCTGATGGGTCATAAGGATGTTTCCCTGATTCTGGCGACCGGCGGTCCCGGCATGGTAAAAGCCGCTTACTCCTCCGGCACCCCGGCAGTCGGCGTCGGTCCCGGCAACACGCCGGTCATCTTCGACGACACCTGCGACATTGAAATGGCGGTCAGCTCCGTGCTACTGTCCAAGACGTTCGACAACGGCATGATCTGCGCCTCCGAACAGTCTGTTACCGTGATGTCTTCCATCTATGATGCGGTCAAGAAGGAATTTCTGAAACGCGGCGGCTACATTCTGAACAAGAAGGAAGCCGAAGCAGTCGGCAACACCATTCAGATCGACGGCAAACTCAACGCGAAAATCGTCGGTCAGACGGCTGTAACCATTGCCAAGCTCGCCGGAATCAAAGTTCCGCCGCAGACGAAGGTTCTGATCGCGGAAGTCAGCGGTGTCGGACCGGAAGTGCCGTTCTCCCGCGAAAAACTGTCCCCGACCCTGGCGATGTACAAGGCGGCGACTTACGAAGACGCCATTGAAAATGCCAAGAAACTGCTGAACTACGGCGGTCTGGGTCATACGGCGGTGCTTTACACCAATACGCAGAATGAAGAACGGATCCGTGAATTCGGTCACGTCATGCTCGCCAGCCGCGTGCTGATCAACACACCGAGTTCCCAGGGCGGTATCGGCGACCTTTACAACTTCGCGCTGAATCCCTCGCTGACCCTGGGCTGCGGTTCGTGGGGCGGCAACTACGTCTCCGAAAACGTCGGTCCGAAAAACCTCCTGAACATCAAATCCATTGCCAAACGGAGAGAAAATATGCTGTGGTTCCGTGTCCCGCAAAAAGTGTACTTCAAATACGGCTGCCTCTGCACCGCTCTCGGCGACCTCGCGGGCAAAAAAAGAGCGTTCATCGTTACCGATAAATTCCTGTACAACATGGGCGTCCTCGGTCCGATGCTCCAGAAACTGACCGACATGGGCATTGCCACCCACGTGTTCAGCGATGTTGCGCCGGATCCGACCATTCAGCTGGCGAAACGCGGTCTGGAACAGCTCAAGAGCTTCGACGCGGATGTCATCATCGCCGTGGGCGGCGGCTCCCCGATCGACGCCGCCAAAATCATGTGGCTGATGTATGAACAGCCGGAAATCAAATTTGAAGACGTTGCCATGCGCTTCATGGATATCCGCAAACGTATCGTGAAACTCCCGGATCTGGGCAAGAAAGCCATGATGGTCGCCGTTCCAACCACCAGCGGTACCGGTTCCGAAGTTACCCCGTTCGCCGTGATCACCGACGAAGAAACCCAGCAGAAATTCCCGCTGGCGGACTACGCTCTGACCCCGAACATGGCGATCATCGACACGGAACTGGTCATGAAGCTGCCGAAAGGTCTGACCGCCATTTCCGGTATCGACGCCCTGACCCATGCGCTGGAAGCCCGCGTTTCCTGTATGCAGAGCGACTACTGCAACGCGCTCGCCAACGAAGCCGCCAGCCTGATCTTCAAATATCTGCCCGACTGCTACAAGAACGGCCCCATGAACGAAACTGCGCGTGAACACATGTTCAACGCTTCCGCCATGGCTGGTATGGCTTTCGCCAACGCCTTCCTGGGTGTGTGCCACTCCATGGCGCACAAACTCGGCGGCATGTACCACGTCCCGCACGGTCTCGCCAACGCCTTCCTGATCTCCCACATCATCAAATACAATGCCGTTGACTGCATGACCAAGCAGGCGGCGTTCCCGCAGTACCACTACCCGAACGCCAAAGCGGATTATGCCGCCGTTGCCCGCTACGTCGGACTCACCGGCAAAGACGATGACGAACTGGTCAAGAAACTGGTTGCCAAAGTGGAAGAACTCAAGGCGGAACTGGATATTCCGAAAGCCATGAAACCCTGGTTCGACGCCAAAGGCATCACCGAAGAAACCTTCCTCAAACAGCTGGATGAGCTGAGCGTGAAGGCTTACGACGACCAGTGCACCGGCGCCAACCCGCGCTATCCGCTGATCTCGGAAATCAAGGAACTCTACCTCGCCGCCTACTACGGAAAATAATCCGCAATACGGCTGAGTTTCATGCGGCAACCTATTCCGCATGAATAACATACGGACCGGCTTCGCAGCTCTGTTTAGAAGCCGGTCCGTCAACTGGTTTAAACGCAAAGGACATCTTATCATGGCTAAAATCAAAATGGTGATCTGCATCGGCAGTGCCTGCTTTGCCAAGGGCAATGCCGAAAACATGAAAGTCACGGAAAAATTTCTGGCAGACCGCGGTCTTTCCGATGAAGTGGATATCGACCTCTGCGGCGGACTGTGCTCCGGCAACTGCGCCGACGGTCCGATCGTCTATGTCAACGACAAAATCCATAAGCATGTTGACCGCAAAGCGATGCAGGAACTGCTGGAAAACTGCTTTCCGCAGTCCGGAAGCAAATAAAAATCAGTAAATCCTGCCTTTTTGCCTGTTCGCCAGCTTGCAAATGCGTCCGGCACTGCTATTGTAAAAAAATAAAGCGGTACCGGATTTTTGAGAGGTATCCGTTTCAGAAACAACAGAGTCCCAGGACTCTATGAACTTTATCAGCAGAGGAGAACGACCATGAAAAAGATGCAACTGGAAATTTGCTGCGGAACCACCTGTTTTATGCTGGGCGCCGACAAACTTCTGAACATTGAAAATGAAATGCCGTCCGAACTTCGCGGAAAAGCCAATATCCGGGCGATTCCCTGCATGGAACTTTGCAATAAAAGCAAATTATCCGGCGCTCCGTTTGTGAAATTGAACGGCGAAGTGATCGAAAAAGCCACTCCCGACAAAATTTACGAGAAAATGCGTCTGCTGCTGGAAGAATAAAAAATTCTTATCCGTCAAGCTGTCCCCCCTGTGCCAGACCCGGCATCGGGGGATTTTTGGTTTGCAGCTGACCGCCATCTGCAAGCCGTGTTTCAAAAAAATCGGCAAAAAACACCGGCGGCAGCCGTTTTCATATATTGAAAATAATGGAAAAAGAGTGTATATTGATTAGTTACAAAAATCTAAGTGCAGTTCAGACAAGGAGCAGAGAAATGAACGGAAAACAGGAATTAGACGATTTGATCATGGCGGCGTCACAGCCGGAAAATGATGCTGCCGTAGCGCGTCTTCTTAAAGAAATCAAAGAGACCGACATCAGTCTGTTGAAAGGCTCAGCCGAAAATTTCGATCTTCTTTTCGACGCTTGGGATGAATCCATTTACAATGATGAAAACAAAGCGGCGGTATGCCTCTCTCTTGCCGAAAAAAGCATCCTTGACTCCTCTGCCTTCCGGATCGCATTGCACTATGCGATCCGGAAATTTTTACCCCCGTACATTTCCAGCTCCGGCGTTGCCAAAGCCGTCGGAGCCAGAGATCCCGGCGTCCCCGTGGCAGATGTGGCTCAGCGTATCCGCAAACTTCAGCACCTGAAAACCAATGCGTATGTTTTCCAGTCCGACTCCAGAACCTGGGGACGCATCATCAACGTGGACAAAGTGGTTGCCGGCATTGTGATTGCTACTTTCGCCACCGGCGGACAGATTTCCATTCCGGTGTCCCAGGCTCTCGTCAACTGCTTCTTCTTTGAACCCAGCATGGAAATGACCAACATCATCGCAACCTCCCGCGGCACGGTCAAGCCGTCCGCCTACTATCGCGAAAAACTGCGTCATTATGCGCTCGGCGACATCTCGGACAACAAGATTCATGAAATCATTCAGAAAATGTTCGTTCCCGCCATCTTCGGGACGGATGCCTTTGAAGCATGGTGGAACATGGAAGCAGCCGCAGTCAAAACGGCTCCCAAACAGCGCACCTACCGCGATGCCCGCAGTCTTCTGGAACTCCAGACTCTGCTCAAAGACGTTCCGCAGGATCAGGTCACGCTGACCGCGGAAGAAGCCGCAAAGCTGTCCCGGCTGTTCACCCACATCCGCCCCGGCATGACCCCCAAGGATCTGGAAATGCTGGCGTCCTGTATGGCGGAACTCGCATACTCCGCCGATGACGCCGTGCTGCATTCCATGTATGACGGCATCCGCGGCAAAGTGCCTTTCTTCCCGGAAACGGTTTCCGAATCCACTCCTCTCAAGAATCTGGAAATCTGGGGACGCCTCCCCGTGCGGCTCTTCCCCGGCTTCCTGAAAGTGGCAGAACTGCTGTATTCCCGCCTGGAAATCGCCAAACTGGCAATGATTCTTCCCTTGCGCTGTATCCATATCATCTTCGAAGAACTGACGATTGATGACATCAGCGATGCCCTGTTCACGGCGGAACATCTCCGTTCCGATGTGATTATGGCCATCTGGAAAAACAAGGCGAACTATCCGGAAGAAATCAAAAACTTCATCACCATGGCGAACATCTCCCATGCCCTTTCGGAAGAAGGACTTCCGAAGGAATGGGCAGCCGCCCAGCGCGACCTCAAACGCAACCTGTTCGACAAAGCGGACTTCCAGAAATTTGTGCTGGCAAATGCCGGCGACAATATTCCCTCGATCATCAGCTCCATTCAGCGTATGCGCAACATGGCGCCGGGCGAATGCCAGAGTCTGCTGGTGAAACTGGCACGGCACTCCGCCGCTCTCACGGAACACATCGAAAGCGGTGAAGGAAAGAAACTCATGGCGCAGACCTCCGGCGAAACTGCCGCAAAACAGCAGGCTGCACCGATGACCTCTCTCAAATCCTACAAGGAACTGGTTGCTGAACTCGACAACATTGTCCGCGTTCAGATTCCGGAAAACGTCAAGGCCATCGAACATGCCCGCGGATTCGGCGACTTCCGCGAAAATGCCGAATACGACGCCGCCAAGGAACGCCGCCGTTTCCTGCACAGACGCCGTTCCGAACTCGAAACCCTCGTCGCAACGGTCCAGCCCCTCAATTTCCTCGTATTCAAGGCGGATACCGACAAGGTTTCCATGGGAACTGCAGTTACTCTGCTGGGCGCGGACGGTTCGTCCAAAGTTTACAGCATTGTCGGCGCATGGGACGGAAATCCCGACCGCAATCTGGTTTCCTACAAAACCAAGTTCGGTGAAATCCTGCTCGGCGCAAAAGTCGGCGATGCCCTCACCCTGCCCGACGGCTCCAAGGTTACGGTCAAAGCGATCGCTCCGCTGGATGCCGCCCTGGCAAAAGAACTCTCCCCTGAAGAGTGAACGAAGACTCCCTTCAGAGCAGACCCGATGACTGGAAACGGGTTGACGGAATCAACTCCGGTGTGCTGAAATATGAAGCCGCCGGAGCTTTCCGCCGGGTGTTCTATCGTCATACATTGTCTCCGTCCGCCCGGAATCTGTCGGGCAGACGGATTCTTTTTTTCTCCGATCTGCATATCCGTCCGCAGACAGCCCGTGCATTTCCGGGCAGCCTCGCCTGGCGCGGTACGGAGCATATCCGGAATTTTCTTCTGGAAACCACGGCACTGTATCACCCGGATCATATTTTTTTCGGCGGTGATCTGATGGCGTATGCCTGCTGTTTCGCCGAATGCGCGGAACTGTTCCGCAGTTTACAGTGTCCCGGCAGGAAACTGGGCGTATACGGCAATTGGGATCTCATGCGTCCGTGGCTGCCGAACCGTGACTGGCGCCGGGCATGGGAACAGAACGGACTGCATCTGCTGGTCAATTCCGCAGTTCAGCAGGATGGGATGCGCATATTCGGACTGGATGATTACCGCAAAGGAAATCCGGAATACGTCCAGCCCCGGAAGCCGTATGCTTTCGAGTGTGTGCTGGCGCATAACCCGGATACCGTGCCGCTTGCCTTGTCGCCGGAGAACCTGTATGGAATCGACTTGATTCTATGCGGACACACCCACGGCGGACAGATTCGTCTGCCTGGTTTCGGCGCACTGATGACTTCCTCCCGGCACTGGAAAAAATTTGAATACGGTCTTTATGAACACCGTCTCACCCGTACCCGGCTGTTCGTTTCCGCCGGTCTGGGCGTAACATTTATCCGGCAGCGCATACTGTGCCCGCCGGAAGCCGTTATCATAGATTTAGTTTCCTGACCTGCCGTCCGGACTCCACAGACTCGCGATTCCGTCGGCATGAACCCAGCCTTCCGCCGCTCCGGAGCGGATGCGCACCCAATCCATGCGGTGTTCGACAATCACCAGTTCTTCGCCGGCTTTCAGTGTCATTTCCGCCTTGCCAACCCGATCGGACGGCAGAGAATACACCGGCAGACTCCGGGCTATCACCACAGCATACGCTGGATTGTATGTCGTTTTCTGCTGCGACAGATAAGCCGTACCCGGCAGAATCAGACAGAGCAGTCCAATCACCAGCAGATACCGGAACGTGCGGTTCGTCCCCCATTGAATCCAGATTCCGCCGCAGATCAGCAGCAGGGATATTCCCGCGCAGAACAGCAGAACCCATTCATCCGGACGCAGCGAATCACGCAGATACGCCGGAATGTCCGAAGGCGACTGCACCTGATGCTTTTCCGCCAGCCCCAGCTTCCGGCGCACCAGATTCAGATTTTCCTGAATATCGGAATCGCGCGGAGCCAGCCGGGACGCCCGTTCGTAGCAGACCAGCGACTGCGGCAGGCGCCCCTGTTTATACAGGCAGTTGCCCGCATTGTAGAGCATGTTGGCGGATGGCGCGGCTGGATTGGCTTTCGAGGTGTAATACCAGCCGGAATTCCGGAAATCGCCGGCATCATACGCATTCATGGCGGCTTCCCAGCTGCGGATCAGCGGCTGAACATTTTCCAGAGTCTCCGCCCCGGACAGCGACGGTGCAAACAGCAGCAGAAGCAGGACCGACAGACGTCCCAGCAGACGAATCAGCGAGCTGCGGAATTCGGGAGTTAAGCGGTTTTTCATCGAAGGCATCCATGCCGCCTGTGAAAGTTCATCCAGCATCCGGGCAAGCTGCGGCGAACGTGTCTTCAACGCCGCGGAACATTCATTCAGG
This sequence comes from uncultured Victivallales bacterium, assembly GCA_934661375.1. Lineage (GTDB taxonomy): Bacteria > Verrucomicrobiota > Lentisphaeria > Victivallales > UBA1829 > SIG94. The sequence goes on along the minus strand of CAKUJH010000010.1, from coordinate 25,763 downwards.
TCGGCTCCGGGCGGCAGTCCCAGTGAATCCGCCAGATACGATGCAATGTCTCCGGAACATTCCGCCGGAATTTCTTCGGACGGCAGCTGACGGATACGCGCCAGCAATTCAGATTTGCGGCTGCGCGCCGCGGCTCTCCGCTGATATCCCGGATCATTGGCGCGGGCATTGCGCACACTTCGGAACACCAGTATGAAAACCAGAAACAGCAGTCCGGGCAGAATCAGCAGAATCCCCGGCACGATGGCATTCCGCAGCAGCGGCAGCAGCACCGGACGGCTGTCCGTCTTTTTCAGATATAGGATATCCTCCGCCTGACGCCGCACCGTCTCTTTGCCTTTCTCCGCAGGCTCGAAGGAAACTGGTTCATACTGCGATGATCCGCCGGAAATGACATTGTTTCCCTTTTCCACGGTCAGCGACTGACGGAAAGTCTGAGTCTGATATTTCTGCGTTGTCGGGTCAAATGTGGAAAACGGACCGAACACCACATTTTCCATTTTGCCATCCGCCGATTCTGTCGGAATCAGCATGTAACGGACTTCTGCCCCGGACACATTTTTCTCCACTTCAGGCGGATACGTCCGGAAGCCCTTGAGGCTCAGCGGCCAGGTGCGGAGTGTTTCGGCGGAACCGCCCTGATACTCGACTTTCAGTGTGATCGGTTCCCCGACCCGGTAAGGCGGCGGCGACAGCGTAACGCGGGTCTGCCAGTTTCCAACCAATCCGGTAAACTGTTCTCCGGCAGCAGCTTCCGGCAGTTTCAGGATTTCCGCCTTCAACGCGGGAACTGTCATATTCCGGACAACCCGGCGGGTTCGGGAGAAGAACGGATCATCGAAAAAGTCATCAAAAAAATCATTGGAACGCGCACGGCGGCTGTCCGGAACCAGCAATGCGGCATCCTCTTTGATGTTCAGTGCCAGCGTCCCCGCACTGATCGGACGAACCGCCGTGCGGAAGGAATACCGGACATAGTTGCGGCCGTCCTGCTGAACCATCTGCGGCGTTGCACCTTCGAACTGGGGATTATCCGGATTGACTTTGCTGTAATCATGAAAAACAGCGGATGATTTTCCTTCAAATGCAACCGAAGGCCAGCTGAGCTGCGGCTGCATTCCCGCCAGAACATAAATATTGATTTCCAGCGGAATTTCCTCGCCGAGATAATAATGCGCGCGTTTTCCGGGAATTTCCGCATCCATGAACATGATCTGCTCCAGGGAAAGTTCCGCTTCCCGCTGCGGTTCGCTTGGTGCAGAACTCGGCTTCGGTGTTGTGTTTGCCGTTCCGGACGGACGCGGAAGCGCGGACACGGTCTGCCGTCCTGCACTGGTGCCGGAAGCGGAACGCACCCGGTACGAGGCTTCCACCGCCGTAAACGTTACCGGTTTGGATTTTTCCTTGCTGTGAGTCAGTGTCATGGCGGGAATCGTGTATGTTCCCGGCTGGCTCACCACAAACGGAATTTTCGCCTCGAACACGGCGGTTCGGCGGCCGTTGACAATGCTGATCCGGGAAGACTGGCTGATGCCGTGCTGCCATTGCAGTTCCTTCACGGCTGGCAGACGATTGTTCAGCGGCTGATTGCGGGTGCCGTCGGCGGAACGAATCACGAACCAGGCTGGTTCACCTGTCCGCACCGGCTGCGGCGTAACAAAAACTTCCACATTCGGCGCAGCCGCAAGTGCCATGCCGAACAGCATCATGCCGCAAAACAGAAAACGCATCAAATTATTCACTCGTATCATCTTCATAATCTTCCCACCTCTCTCACCAGTCTTTTTCCACCGGACGGGTTCCGTAACTGCGTTTCATACGTTCTTTCAGCGCATCCTTAAGTTTCTTTTCGTCATCGGCCATGAGATCCAGCAGCGCGGCTGCCTGTCCTTTGTCAATCTCCTTTTCCGGTTCATTGGACTTTTCCGCCGGACGCGCTTCACCGGGTTTCGGCAGTTCTTTATCCGGCTGTTCCTTCGAATCGGACGGCTCGCCGCTTTTATTCTGATCTTTGCCCTGCTGATCTTCTTTTTTATCCTGACCGGATTTATCTTTATCCTGCTTTTTGTCTTTACTCTGGTCTTTGTTCCGGTCATTTTCCGCACCGGAGTTCAGCTGTTCCAGAGCTTTTTTCAGATGTTCCTCCGCTTTTTTGCCGTCATTCTGTTTCTGGGCTTCGCGGGCGCGGTCCAGTTCCTGACCGGCTTGCCGAGCCTGTGCTTCCAGATTTTTCTGATCCAGTTCCTTTGCCTGCTGTTCCAGCTGACGCGCATCCTCGCGGGCTTTATCGGTCTGTTGAGATGCAGAATTCTGCTGCTGGCTTTGCTTATTCTTGTCCTGCTGTCCCTGCTTATTCTGTTGTTGTTCCTGCTGACCTTGCTGGTTATTCTGATCCTGCTGGCTTTGCTTATTCTGGTCTTGCTGATTTTTCTGATCCTGCTGATCCTGCTGGCTTTGGTTATTCTTGTCCTGCTGATTTTTCTGATTCTGTTGATTCTGCTGCTGATTTTGGTTATTCTTATCCTGCTGATTTTTTTGATTCTGCTGATTCTGCTGATCTTTTGCCTGCTGCGTATTCTGACGGGCTTCCTGCTGTTTCTTTTTGAGTTCTTCGATTTTTTTCTTGAGTTCTTCGGCTTTCTGACGATCCTGAATCAGGAGCGACTGGTTGCGGGCGACAGAAGACGGTTCCTGCCCGTCACGCAGAGACTCCCGGTAAATTTCTTCGGCAGACGCCAGCTGCTGCAAAGTGGAACGGGTCTGCTGCAGCGCCTGATCCAATTGCTGGGAACGAAGCCTATTCTGCGCCTGCTGGAACATGGAACGCGCCAGCTGATGATTCATCACCCCCAGATTCTGTGCGGAACGGGAACGAACTTCCGGCGCGGCATGAGCGGCGGCAATCGCCTGTTCGTAAAGTTTCACTGCTTTTTCCGGTGCATTTTCCTGTGTCTGCGCTTTCAACCCACGGTTATATAATTCTTCCGGAGTCAATCCCGCCGGGACAGCGGTTTCCGTCTTGTTCTCTGCTTTCGATTCTGTTTCGGGAGCCGCGTTTTGAGCCTGACCGGGCAGAGCGAAAAGGAAAAAACCGGCAAAAATCAGCACTCGCATGGACGTATTTACCCGTTCCGGGCGGAGACGCCGTTCTCCCAGAAGCAGCCAGAGACAGAACAATGCCAAGGCCGCCAGCAGCGGATAAAGCGGACGTTCAATCGGACGGGTCTGTTTCCCGCTGTCGATTTCACGGGTTTCCAGTTTCCGGATACCGGCTTCAATCCGGTCAAGTCCCGGATGCGTCGTTGTGGAACGAACATAAATTCCACCGGTCTGACGTGCCAGCTCCGCCAGTTTTTTCTCGTTGAGCGGCACACTGACCACATTGCCCTGACGGTCCCGCAGCGTATGCACTCCGCCGTTTTCATCAGGAACCTGCACAATGGACGGCTGGGCTGGATCGCCGATTCCAAGAATGAACAGCGGAACCCGGAGACGGATGATTTCCGCCAGAGCCTTGCCGCTGTCGCCGGTAAGTTCATCGCCGTCCGTAATCAGCACCACCGCGCGGAAGGATGACTCCGCCGCAGTGAAACCGCGCACCGCCTCCGACAACGCTCTTTCAATATTCGTACCGCCCAGCGGAATTGAATCGGTATTCAGCTCATCCACACTCTGCAGAAAACTGGTGCGGTCAATCGTCAGAGGACATTCCAGAAAAGCGTTTCCGGCAAAAGCGATCAGACCGAAACGGTCGCCGGAATTTTTTTCCGTCAGCTGACGCACCAGCCATTTGGCATGTTCCAGACGGGAGGGACGGACATCCTGCGCCAGCATACTCCGGGAAACATCAAAAACCACCATCAGATCCCTGCCCTGTCCGGAATACGGCAGGATGCTTTCACCCCACGAAGGACGCGCAGCCGCAACCAGCAGCAGAACCATCACCGCCATGAACAGCACGCCCCGCCAGAACCGCAGGACATGAGAAGCATTCACATATTTCGGATCAACGGCTCGTTCACCCAGGAAACGGCGCAGCAATGTCATTCGTTTATGACGGCTATAATAGAAAAGAATCAGCAGCAGCGGCAGAACCCAGATCAGGTTCCATAGTATTTCCCCGTTCAGCAAAGTCATGTTCAACTCTCCTCGTGTTCGATTCACGCGAACGACGGCCTTGCGGAAGATCAGAAAAGGAAAAATCCGGACGGGCGCGCCCCTCGTTTGGTAGGTATAGACACGATTGTGTAAAAAAAGTTCCGCGGAGAAAAAAGTTTATTTTCCGATGTATTCTTTCCGCCAGTCGCGGGGAGTTTTCCGGTGACGCCGGGTGAAAATCCGGGAAAAGTAATTGGCGTCGTTGAACCCTGCGGCGGCGGCAGCGGCGGCAACACTCTGCGAAGAATCCCGCATCAGCATTTCCGCCCGGTTCAGGCGAAGCCCCAGCAGCCAGTCTATCGGCGACACCCCCAGCAGACGGCGGAAATACCGCCGATAATACGAGACACTCATCCCTGCCGTTTCCGCCAGATCATTCAAAGTAATGTCGCGCATATAATTTTCGGACATAAACTCTAGAGTGGCAACAATTTTCTCTGTTATACCGTCGCCGGAACATGCGTTTTCCGACACCAGCCGGACCGCTTTCAGAAAATTTTCCAGCACAGCCAGGCGATTTTGCGGCTCCGGTTTCATTCCCGAAATTTTCTCCGCCGGAATTTCCAGTTCGCGTACCGTCTCCGGCTTCAGGAAAAACAGCTGTCCCGCTTTCAGATTCACTCCGCAGTTCCGCAACAGAACCACCGCTGTTTCTCCGAAAGAGAAATCCAGACAGACCGTATCCGGAAAAGTTTCACACCGGATGTTTCCGTCCGGCGGCAGCAGCACAGCTGATCCCGGAGTCAGAAAAAGCGAACGCTCCCCGTCCGACAACAGAAGATGACCCGTTGTCAGAACTCGGAGCGTATACAGTCCTGCGGGAAGCGTCGATGCCGTATGCTTCCCAGCAGTAACCTTATAATAACCGGAATCATCCATGATAGTTTTCGACTCCATCAGAACAGAATCCGGCACGGCTGCCCATATGAACAGCCGGTCTGATGCGCAGAGAAAATCTCATGGATGCTCATCCGCTTCACACTCCGGCAAGCGTGGACTTGTACGCCTGAACCAGAGCTTCCAGCGGAATGGAGAAATCTTCCTTCACGCCTTTGACGCTCAACACGCCCGAAGCATTGGTTTTGCCGACTTTGGCGAACGGGAAACCGGCAAGTGCCTTTTCCAGTTCCGCGGCTTTTTCCGGCTTGCAGCTCACAATAAAGCGGCTGTTCGATTCGGAGAACAGAATCTCCGCATCGCTCATGCCGGCAGTATGCGGAACTTTGGTCAGATCCAGTTCCAGACCAAGACGTCCACCCATGGCGGCTTTGGCAGCCGCCACGCCCAGACCGCCCAGTGCCGGAGTTCCGGCAGAACAGAGCAAGCCGCCGCGGATGATTCTGTCCATGGCCTTATACAGTTCCAGCGCTTTCTTCGCGTTGACTTTCGGAACCGCGTTGCCGACAGCGCCGAGCATGGCGAAATATTCACTGCCGCCGAGTTCGGCATACGTCGTGCCGATGACATACACATCATCGCCCGCTTCCTTGAAATCAGGCGAAAGACTGGTTGCCACATCGTCGATTTTGGAAATCGTGCTGAACAGCACGGTCGGCGGAATGGAAATCTTGCGCCCCCCGCGGGTGCTGTCGTTCTTCATGCTGTCTTTGCCGGAAATACAGGGAACGCAGAACGCGCAGGTATAATCATACAGAGCCTTGTTCGCACGGACCAGCTGCGCCATCTTGTATTCACCGTCCGGAGTCTTTTCGCTCTGGACCGGGTCGGGCCAGCAGAAGTTGTCCAGACCGGCAATCCGGTCAACGCGTCCGCCGGCTGCCACAGTGCGGCGCACCGCCAGGTCGATGACCGAAGCCATCATGTGATACGTATCGATGTCGCTGTAACGCGGCAGAATGCCGGAAGCCAGCACCACGCCTTCACGGGACAGCGGTTCAATCATGAACACGGAAGCATCATTGGCAATATCGCGCTCTTTGCCGATGTAGGGCTTCTGAACGCTGATGCCTTTGACTTCATGGTCATACTGACGCGCTTTGTATTCCGCAGAGCAGATGTTGAGACGTGCCAGCATCTGTGTGAGGTCGGCAGCAATATCGCGTCCGGCAAAATAAGGTTCGTCGAAATGCGGAGCTTTCCATTTGGCGTTGAGCGTCAGACGCGGCAGACCGCCGTGCATGAACTCAATATCCAGACAGCAGACCGTCCGGTCGCCCCACATCATGCGGAATTTACCGTCATCCGTGAATTTGCCCAGCACCGTGGCTTCAACGTCGCGGTCAGCGGCGAGAGCCAGAAATTCGTCCAGATTTTCCGGCGGAACAGCAAAACTCATGCGTTCCTGCGCTTCGGAAATGAGAATTTCCCACGGCTGCATTCCGGCATATTTCAACGGGGCTTTCTTCAAATCCATCACGCATCCGCCGCAGATTTCCGCCATTTCCCCGACACTGGACGAAAGGCCGCCCGCGCCGTTGTCGGTCACGAAACGGTACAACCCTTTGTCGCGGGCTTCAAACATGAAGTCGCCCATGCGCTTCTGGGTGATCGGGTCGCCGATCTGCACCGCCTGAACCGGACTGTCCTTGTGCAGTTCTTCACTGGAGAACGTCGCCCCATGAATGCCGTCCTTGCCGATGCGTCCGCCGGTCATGACAATGATGTCGCCGGGTTTGATTTCCTTTTCCCAGCCGTTTTTCCCGTTGATTTTGCGGGGCAGCGTGCCGAGCGTTCCGCAGTACACCAGCGGTTTGCCGATGTAACGGTCGTCAAAGACTTCCCAGCCGAGACCATACGGAATACCGCTCTGGTTGCCGCCGTCGATCACTCCTTTATGCACCCCGTCGCGCAGACGGCGCGGATGCAGCAGTCCTTCCGGCACATCCTTCGGATCGGTGAACGGGGAGCCGAGGCAATAACCCCAGACGTTGATCAGCAGGTTCGCGCCCTGCCCCGTTCCCATCGGGTCGCGGTTCACGCCGACAATACCCGTCATTGCGCCTCCGTAAGGATCCAATGCGGACGGGCTGTTGTGGGTTTCCACCTTGTAGGCAAGGTCGATTTTATCATTGAACGCAACCACGCCGGCGTTATCGGAAAAGACGGAAACCAGCCAGTCGATTTTTTTCGCGATTTCAGATGTGCTTTTCTTGATGCAGGACTTGAACAGGGAAACGATTTCCTCTTTTTTGCCGGAATCCAGATCTTCGTATTCCACTTTGGCGTCGAAGATCTTATGCTTGCAGTGCTCGGACCAGGTCTGCGCCAGAACTTCCAGCTCAACGTCCGTGGGATTGTTGTCCAGTCCGTATTTCGCGCGGTCTTTGGCGTTGCGGAAATAATTCTGAATGACTTTCATTTCCTCAAGGGTCAGCGCGAGAATGCCTTTGCGGCTGATTTCTTCGAGCTTTTCATCCGGAACTTCGAGATTGAATTCGCGCACCACGCCGGATTCCGAACCTTTGACCATCGGCTTGTTCATCGGAATGCCGTTGGCTTTGACTTCGGCAGCGGTGAACACCGCGACGGATTCGATCAGCTCATTGGCAAGCACGGACTTGGAGATTTCCTGCAGTTTTTCCTTGGTGAGAGCCGGCGCCTTGAACAGATATTCCACCGAGCTGAACACCTGTTCATCCTTGCGGAGTTTGCGCCCGATAATATCGCCGATGGCTTCGTGCGCAGTACGCGCCACGTTGTCCGTTACGCCGGGTTTGAAACCGACTGCGACCAGATAATCGTATTGCGGGGGATTCGGATTGGTTCCGAGGAAATATTCCTGCGTAACGGGGTTGGTCAGTTCCTTCGCAATCTTTTCCGCTTCCGCCGGCGTGATGTCGGCGCAGATGGTGAACACATCGCGGGTGCGCAGATCCTCAATCAGATCCAGCCCGGTGAAGCCTTTAATGGTCCGCATGACCGCCTGTCCGCGGGAATCGCTCCAACGGCTTTTCACGGAAATTTCGATTCTGAAATCCATAGTCGTTTCCTTTATATAATAAAATGAATGTAAATTCAAGGCATAACAATACATCAGGAAAGCCTTTTTTTCAAACGCAATTCCGTTTTTTTTGGCTGATTTGTTGCCGGGAAAATGAATAGACGCCGCTGCCCAAAGTCCGGAAATCGAGAAATTTCATAAAAACGCAATTATGTTTTGAGCGTGAACAATGTATGGGAAAGCTATTGTTTTTACCAGCTGCAGGCTTTTGGCAGTGGCGTCTGCAAAGTAAAAAAAAGCAAGTTTTTGCAAAAAAAACGGCAGAGGACTTGAATTTGGCAGATGAATGGTTATATTATCAATTCGTTAATTTTGCAAAAACGAAAACCATAAGATATTTCGGAGTTAATCCGGAGAAAGGAAATTAAAATGAAGAGAACGTATCAGCCGTCTAAGATCAAGAGAGCCCACAAGTGCGGATTCCGCGCCAGAATGGCAACCCGCGGGGGTCGTCTGGTCCTGAAAAACCGCAGAGCCAAAGGAAGAAAGAGACTCGCTCTGGTCTGATCGGACTGCAGAACTTGAATTGCCTGCGCCGGGAAAGTCATTGACACCCGGCATCAGGTGCTTTTACGGAAACAACCCATTGAAGCAGAGTCGGAAAAGCAGCGGACGGCTGATCCTCAAATCGGATTTTGCGGCGGTCCGCGAACTGGGACGGAAACAAGTATGTTTTCTTGCAGTAATGCTTTATGCCGGTCCGGACCCGAAAGACGTAGAACCGTCCGCACGTTGCGGAGTGATCTGCTCACGCAAATTCGACAAACGGGCGGTTCGGCGCAACCGGGCAAGACGTCTGCTGCATGAGGCATTCCGGTTAACGGAGCGGGAGTTGACGCCATGCCGGATCATATTCATACCGCGGAGAGCCATTCTGAACATGAAAATGCAGGATGTTGCACATCAGCTGGAACGTCTGTTCCGCAAAGCGGGACTGCTCCAGACTTCCCCGAAGTGAAATTATCATTTTCGCTTTCCGGTTTTCTACTTCTACTCCTGGTCGGATATAAACGGTTCATTTCTCCCTGGTTGCCGCGATGCTGCCGGTTTACTCCGACCTGTTCCGCTTATGCGGCGGAAGCTGTAATGGTCCATGGTCCGTTCAAAGGCATTATGCTGGCCGCCTGGCGTCTCATGCGCTGTCAGCCTTTCTGCAAAGGCGGATATGATCCGGTTCCGCCGCGCAAAACCAAATCAAACCATAGAGAAAGCTCGGAACAGTGAAACATTTTGATAAAGAAAATATTATCGTCCTCTGCATTGCGGCGGCATTCCTGATCGGCTGGTTCTTCTGGTATCCCAAATATCAGGCGAAACAGAACGTTCAGCGACAGGAAGCACAGGCCGCAGCCCAGGCAGCCGCACAGGCTCTCGAAGCCAAGGCTCAGGCGGCAAAACTTCAACTGGAAAAACATGCTGCGGAACAGCAGAAAGCGGCTTCTGCGGCAAAAAATGCTCCGGCTGCCGCAACGACAAAACATCCCGCTGTCGTTCTGCAGAACAAACTGATTGCGTTCACCATCAATCCGGATTCCGGCACGATTGATAAAGTCGTGCTTCAAAAGTATGACACGTCCGACCGCAAAGAAAAAATCACCATTGACTCGGACGCTGCCCCGCATAAAACGGCGGCGGTTGACGGTCTCGACGGCTGGACTCTGACTCATGTTTCGCCCATTCAGCCCCGCGGAGCGGTCAATGCAGTTCACATTTTCCGGACGTTCCAGCAGGACGGCAAGACTTTGATGCTGACTCAGATTTTCGAATTGCCGCATGATTCCTACAATCTCCGGCAGACCCTGACCCTGAAAAACGAAGGCAAGGAGAAAATCGAGCTGCCGCAGCTTCGGGTCTGGGCATCCGGAATGCCGCCGATGCGTTATTTTGCCGGCGACAAGCTCTACAACCAGATGCACCGCATTGAATATTGCAGTACGCAGTCCAAAGATATGAAGTCGCTGGATCCCGCAGTGTCCGAAGAGAAATTCAGCAAAGCCGGAACCACTCTGCCGGTTGACTGGATCGGTGTAACCAACAAATATTTTGCCTCGCTGCTGTTTGCCGCACCCGGATTTGACGGCGGTATGGAAGCGGTCCGCACCCCGTATCCCGTTCCGGGCGGCAAAGAAGGTTCGGTGTATTACATCCCGGCGGTCGGCGGTATTTATAAGAATGTGGTTCTGGAACCCGGTGCCTCCAAAGAATATGTTCTCCGGTATTTTGCCGGACCGAAAACTCTGGAAGAAGTGAAAAAACTGCCGGAATCCGCCATGCCGATTCTGCATATATCTTCATTTTCGCTCATGGAATATATCGCCCGTCCGGTGCTCTGGCTGCTGAATTATCTGAAAGGACTGTGCGGCAATTACGGTCTTGCCATCATTCTGCTGACCCTGATTGTGCGTATTGTATTTTTCCCGCTGACGGAACGCGGCAACCGTTCCATGCGCAAGATGAGCAAGATTGCACCGCAGGCGAAGGAAATCCGCGAAAAATACAAGGATAATCCGCAGCTGATGAACCAGAAAACGATGGAACTGTACCGTACGGCGGGCGTCAGTCCGCTGGGCGGCTGTCTGCCGATTCTGGTGCAGATCCCGGTGTTCTTCGCCTTGTATGCGGCTCTGGATTCCGCGGTGGAACTGCGCCATGTCTCCTTCCTGTGGATCACGGACATGACCAAACCGGACCTGGTGGGTCCGCAGATTTTCGGATATGGATTGCATCCGCTGGTCATTGTCATGACCCTGCTGATGATTCTCCAGCAGCGGCTCACGCCGTCGAATATGGAACCCATGCAGCAGAAGATGATGATGCTTATGCCGCTGGTGATGCTGGTATTCCTTTACAACCTGCCGGCAGGTTTGACCCTTTACTGGACTGTCAGCCAGGTTTTCAGCATTCTGCAGATGAAATACAGTTTGTATATCGCCAAAAGAGATGAGGAAAAGAACAATTCCCAGCTCCCCACAAAATCAGCCTAACCGATTCAAGAGGTAAACATGGAGAACGAAATTTCAACCGAGCCTGTCCGGCAGGAGGAGAATACTGCCCCTGTCTCCGCCGAACAGCAGGAAAACGCACAGCCCGCCGAACAGGAAACGGCTGTCCAGCCCGAAAATGTCAGCAGCGAAGAAACCGTGCGGACGCGTCCGGAACCGATTCCGGTAACAGAAGAAATGGTGGAAAAAACCAGAAAAACTCTGGCAACCATGCTGGATTATCTGGCGCTGGACGGAACCGTCAAAGCCGAAGGCAAGCCCGGAAAAATCAATCTGCTGATCGCCAGCGATGACGCCGGACGAATCATCGGACGCAAGGGTCAGTCTCTGGAAAGTCTCCAGATTCTGCTCAACCGCATGATGCAGAAAGGCGATGAGCCGTTCCCGAAAATTTATATTGATATTGATGGATATTCCTCCAATTCCAAACGCGGCGACAAGCGTTCGGAAGGCGGACGCCGTCCTCCCCGCGGAGAAAGACGCGGACGCGGCGGACGGGATGATGAACGCCGGGATTTTGCGCCCCGCGGTGCATCCGACAAGGACGAGCAGCTGCGTCAGCAGGCATTGGATTCCGCCAAGGAAGTCCGCCGCTGGGGGGAATCGGTTACCCTGCCCCCGATGAATTCCCATGACCGCCGGATCATTCACATCACCCTCGAAAATGAAAAAGATCTTCAGACGGAAAGTGCCGGCGACGGCAATTTCAAGAGCGTTGTGATCTCCCTCAAAAAAGAGGAAGCGAACTGATCATCTGCGATCTGATTCTAAACAGAATGAGGCTGTGTTCCGGATAAGGGATGCGGCCTTTTCTGTTTACGCGGTCATTGTTTTTGCAAAAAAATCACTCTGGTTTCTTGCTTTCCGGCTTGACGGCATTATATTTTACCGAAGGAGGAAATGCGCCATGGAAAATTCACAGCTTTTGCAGGATCTCAAAGAACATCATATTGATCTGGAGCTGCGTCCCAAGAGTTTTTATGCCGGCGGAATAGAAGATGACTGCCGGATTGAACCCGATGAAATCATTGCTTTTTTCTCCGCGTCCGGCAAAATCCGGCCGACAAAATGGGCGCATCACCGTTTTCAGCTGAAACTGAATCTGGGAAAACCGGCATTCATCGGAATCAACGAGCTGGAATTTCGTCTGCCGACAGATTACGGAATCATGGTTTTTCCGTTCCAGATCCACCACATAGACACCTCTGCGCCCTTGCAATCCCGTTTCTTCTTCACCATCACGTTCAGCGACCGCGGAAACGGCATTTCCTCCGTGCAGGCGCTGATGAACCAGCCGTTCCGGATTGACCCGGAAGACCGTCCGCTGCTCCGGAATATCATTGGCGCATACCAGAAACAGCCCGGATTTCCTGCCGAAGAAGCGATTGCCGGACTTAAGATCTTCATCTCCAGAAAATTACGGCAGGTGCGAAACGGCGGAATGCTGCCGCAGATACGGAATCCGCTGATCGAAAAACTGGCGGTTCTGTTCCGGGAAAATCATACGAAACAAGTCAGCATCAAAATACTGGCAGAACAGCTCAACATGTCCGAATCCAATCTCCGGCTCAAAGCCAAGGAACTGCTGAACGGCATGTCGCTCGGACGATTTCTGCAGCATCTGCGTTTTCAACGGGCGTATGAACTGCTGGTGCATACGGATTTTTCCATTCACGAAGTGGCTGTCAAATGCGGTTACGCGGACACCTTTTCCTTCAGCCGTGCGTTCAAAAATGACATAGGATTTTCCCCAACCAGTTTCCGGCAAAAATACGGCAAGAGCATTTTTCTGAATAACGATGAAAAATAATCCGAAAAAGCGTTTTTGCTAAATTTTTGCGCATTTTTGCTATTCCATTTCCGGCATTTGGGATTATAATATCCAGCAGAAGACAATGGCTGCTCAGACAGAACCGATATAAAACTGCGATTCAAAGTCTGCCGCCGGAAACTGCAATCATGAAAACCACAGGAGGAAAACAGATGCGTCCCAAAACTTTACCCGACATTTCATTTTCAAATAAGCGGCGGTCATTCACATTGATAGAACTCCTGATCGTTATAGCAATCATTGCGATTCTGGCGGGAATGCTGCTGCCGGCACTGAATTCAGCAAGAGAAAAAGCCAAAGCGGTTCAATGTCAGGGAAATCTCCGGCAGATGGGACAAGTCTTCGCCGCTTATTCGCTGGAGTATCAGGATTACCTGATGCCGAAAAACACTGTGGCTTCAGGCTCAAACACGGTCAATAACTGGCTGTCCTACGGAACTTATCTGTCATTCACACTCAACGTCAAACGCGACGCCTGGCGTCAGGGCCGCTCGGTGAACGGATGTCCCAGCCGGGTTGCCACCGGACGGAAATCAATCAATTCAGCGGATTATGATGAACGTGCCTGTTCCTACGCACTCAACTGCTCGCTGATGGGCAACGGCGAAAATACGAACGGAACTTTCTATAAAATTTCACGTCTGCGGCAGCCCTCATTCTATATCAGTGTAGCGGACAGTGAGAACACCGCATTCACCTGTTCGACTTATTTCTGGTCCGTCAGTTACGGAAAGCAATTTGAATATACGGATTTCCGGCACAACGGAAAACAGGGGATGAATCTTCTTTTCTGCGACGGGCATCTGGAAGGAGTGCGGAACAAAAATGATTTCCGGGCGGAAAACGAATCGGCAGCCCGGACAAAAAGTGAAACGACATACCGGAAAATCAATCCGGCATACAACGGGGAATCAGCATGGAAATGAAAAACAAAGGAAAACAGTTCATGAAACGCAAATTATGGATGTCCGCAGTTCTTCTGGCAGGTGCGCTGTACGGCGCGGAACCGGATCTGCTGTTCGATGCGAATTACGACACCTACAATCTGACGGCAGACCATGCCGCCGGCGGCAAAGCGGCGTCCGGATTCCCGGAAAACGATCTGCAGCTGCGCATGTTTCCCGGCATCAAAGCCAAAACCAACAGTCTCATCATCGCCAACAATGAACGGCTGTATTATCCGGGTCAGGGCAATCTTGATCCGGAGCAAGGCACGATTTCCCTGTGGTTCCAGATGGTCAACTACGATCTGGGCAATTCCGCGCTGCAAAGTTTCTTTGCGGCAGCCGATCCGATTCCCGGCAAAGGAGCCTGCGGATATTATTTCCGGATCATCAAAAACGGAAATGAATGGAAAAACTTCCTGATCGGGCAGACCTATTACAAAACGGAAGCCATGCCGAAAGCAGTCCACCGTCAGGTCCATTATTATCTGGGACCCGGCACATGGAAAAAAGGCACCTGGCATCATATTGCCATGACCTGGAACAAAAATCATCTTGCGCTGTATCTCGACGGCAAACTGCTGCCGCCGCGCAATGAATCCGGCAAAGCGCGCACGGATGCGGAAAGCAGGCGGATCCCGGACGATGTGCCTTTCCGCAAATATCCGGATTTCAAATTTCCGGCGTTCTCCGAAAACGCCCGGATCTACGTCGGAAACATGTTCGGTTCCGCAAAAACCGCAGATAAAACGGCGTTTGACCGGGTTCAGGTTTTCAGCCGTCCGCTGAGCGCGGAGGAAATCAGGAATCTCTACGAAGAAATGTTCCCCGCCAAAAAGGAAAAACGTCCGCTGAACATGGTTGGGATCCCGTTTTCGGACAACGCCCAGCAGACGGTCCGCTGTTTCATGAAGGAGCCGCTGGCGAAACCGGACATCCGGTTCAACGCCTGCGCCGATCTCCGCCGCGACCATGACAATCTCCACATCACTTTCACCTCCGACCGGCCCTGTCAAGTCAAAAAGCAGACCAGCCATGACGGCAATCTCTGGGAAGACGATTCCTTCGAACTGCATTTGAAATCACCGGACAATCAGGCGTATCAGTTCATCATCAACGGGAACGGGGCTGTCTATGACAAGAAAAACGGCAGCGTCTCCTGGAATGCGGACGGGCTGAAAAGTTCCGTACAACTGCGGAAAGACGGCTGGACTGCCGCACTGACGATTCCGCTGAAAAACTTTTCCGCACTGTCCGGCACCTGGAAAATGGACGTCTGCACCATGGCGTCCACCGGACGCAAACGCAACTACTACCGCTGGAGCAATGTCACTTTTGACGGCGGCTTCACGGCGACCGGGGAAATGCATTTTCTGCCGCAGGGGATCTGGTTTACCGTGGATTCCCTCGGCTCGCTGGAAACCGGAAAACTGGATCTGAAAACCCGCGGGACGAAAAACATCAAAGCGGCAGTTTCGTATCTGCCGATGAACGGCAGCCGGGAAACGTTTTCCGGCGACATTCTGATCCTGCCGTGGAAAATCAATCTTCCTGCCGGCAGCCAGTCCCTGAATATCAACGCCGACAGCGGCCCGCAGCCGGTATACCGCTATCAGACGGATTATTACGTTGACTTCCCGCTGGAACTGTCCTTCAATACCGTACGCAGGGAAAAACGCATTGACCTGTCCATCGACTTTGCCAATGCCGGCGGCAAACGTCTGGCAAAAATTTCCAGAGAGGGGATCTCCGGCATACTTCAGCTGAAAGACAGCAAAGGCAATGTGCTTTCCTCCGGAAAATTCTCCGCGAAGCAGGCGCAATGCACGGCATCCATTCCCCTCCCCGACGGCCTCGAAGAAGGTTCTTACCAGCTGACGGCGATCGCGGAGGACATGACCCGAACCATTGACTGCCGGGTGCCGGATCTGACGCCCTATACGGAAAAAGTTGCGGACGACGACTCCATTCCGGAACCCTGGACTCCGGTCGAGGAATCCCGGAAAAATGTGTTCAAAGTCTGGAACCGTGAATACATTTTTGACGGCAAATCTCCCTTTCCCGTACAGATCACCGCCGGCGGAGAAAATCTTCTGCTGAAACCGCCGGTGCTGGAACTGAACGGGGTAAAAGCGGACTGGAACGGCTGGAAAGTCATCGACCGCCGCAGAGACCGGATCCGTTTTTCCGGCACGGGCACGGCTGCCGGGCTGAAACTGGCGTACACTTCGGAACTCTGGTTTGACGGCATGTACCGTCTGGACTGGGATATGACCGCCGCAGAAAAAACTGCGCTTCAAAAGATGACGATTTCGTACGCCATGCCGGAAAAATTCGCGAAATTCGTGTTCAATCCGGTCCATGTCCCGTGGAAAAACGGCGAAGTGAAAGTTTCCCTGCGTCCGGAAAGCAATTCCCGCAAAAACAACACGCTGTGGCTGAGCGGATACGACCGCGGTCTGTTTTTCTGGGTCAAATCCAATGCAAACTGGGTCAACCATCCGGGCGAATCCCCCATGGCCGCCAGCCGCAGAGGAACAACCACGGAGATTGTCCTGAACATCATCAGCCGTCACGCCGAACTGCAAGGCAAAGCCGCGTACACCATGGTATTCCAGGGAACGCCGGGGCGTCCGCAGCCGAAAAATTTCCGGGAAGTGAATTATCTGAGCTTCGGGCACTGTTCCGAAACCAGATACGAGCTGGGCAACACCGGCAACGCGGACGACTATCCCTGCGCAGACGACGCCTCGTATTTCAACGGCTGCCATCCCCGCGATTTCAAGGAATTTCCCAGACACTGGGCAGGGAAAAATGTGAAGATCCACATGTATACCACGCCCGGACATCTTTCCGACGCCGCTCCGGATTTCGACATGTGGGACAAAAATGACCTGAGTCTCCCCGGCATGGTCTCGTCCGGAAGCAAACTCGGCGTCAAGCAGATGAGCTATTATTTCTGTCCCAATGCCACGGACGCCGCGGCGGATCTCTGGTCCTGGTGGTGCAAAGACGCCATGACCCGGCTGAAAAATTACAACGGTCTCTACTTCGACCTGTCCGGCGTGCATTACTGCGAAAACGAAAAGCACGGCTGTGCGGGCAAAGACGCTTTCGGACAGCGGTTCATCAGCAACGATGCGCTGGGGCTGCGCACTTTCTTCCTGCGCACCTACAAGACCTGCCATAAATACGGCGGCGACATGATGATTCACTGCCACGTGGCATTCATGCCCATGACCCACATCTGCGATTACTTCGCACCGGGCGAGAACACCTTCAGCATCTGCCAGAAGAATTTCCATTACGGTTACTGCGAAGACATTCCGCTCGAAACCTGGCAGACGGATTACAACCAGATCCGCAGCGGAGTGTCCTACGAATTCATCCTGCAGAACGTCCGGGCGGCAGACCTGACCCCGTCCATGGAGGCGGAACGGAAAATCTGCCGCACCAGCCGTGAAGTCGCCATTCACGCCATGACCCCGCTGCTGGTTCATGACCTGAACGCCTGGGGACATTACGCCAATAAAGCCGTGCTGAACGAAATCTGGCTCATCAAACGGGACGTCAAACTCGGAAAGGCGGTCAAATACCACGGCTACTGGGAAAGCGATGCCGTGGTCAGTTCCAGTCCGCGCACTTATTGCGGCTGGTATGAATGGAAAGACGGCGCACCGTACAAACGGATGATCGTCGCCGGCAATTTCACCCGGAACCGTCAGAAAGCCGCGCTGAAAATTGATTTCAAAGCCATGGGGCTGGATGAAAAGAACATGTCGTTCTATGATTTATGGAACAAGCGTCCGCTGACCCGGACTCAGCTGGATAATTTCATGCTGGATGGCGGCAGTTTTATGCTGATCGGCATCCGGTAAATTCAGAAACGACAACCATTCGCAGGCTGTTCTTTTCCGGAACAGCCTGTTTTTATGCAGGCATATCATTTGCCGGATTTTTCCGGAAGCGGCTGTTTCCCCGCAATCTGATCCGTCATTTCCTGAATAACCTTGCGGGCAGACTCCGGCAAAGACGTCTTGTTCAGCCAATTCTGGAACATATCCACCTGCCAGACATCTCCGGTTTTACGGCTGTATTCCAGAAATGCCGGCAGAGCAGCACGGAAACGTCCGATCTGTTCCTCCGCATTTTTCCCTTCCGCCAGCAGAGCGGCGGCTTCCAGATACGGCACGACACAGCGCACCATGGCATCTTTGGAATCCTTGAAGCCGTCCTGCCCCAGAAGACGGAGTGCGGCTTCGTATTTATCCGCAGCTATATACAGTTCGGCAAGATTCAGCGCCGCTGCCGGCTGAAAACCTCCGGACAGCATTTTTTCATAGATTTTTACGGCTTCGGAATAATCCCCCAATGCCGCGGAAACACTGGCATAAACATCCATATAAGGTTCGGATTCTTTCCGCTTTGGATCTTTTCGGACCAGAATCTGCAGATCGTCCATTGCCTTGCGGTACTCCTTCCGGTTCACGAAACAAAGCACCCGGAGATACCGTAAATCATTATCCTCCGGATTGGTTTTCAGCATGGTGTCAACCAGCTTGAACATCTGCTCAAGATTCCCGGTCAGGACACAGATTTCCAGCATACTGCGCTGATACAATGCGTCTCTGCCGGAAATGGCATACGCGACTTTCATGTCGTCCAGTGCTTCTTCCGCGCGGCCGCTCCGGGCTTTGAGAAATGCCAGTTCCCGGTACACATACGGCTGACATGGATTCAGACGCATGGACTCATCAAAGGATTTTTCCGCGGCTTCCGGTTTGCCCAGACGCAATTCCACCACGCCGATGAAATAAGGAATCAGGGCATTTTTCGGATCCAGTTCTTTTTCGTGCCGAAGTTCCACGAGCGCGGCAGGGTTGTTGCCCATTTTGAAATACTTGTCGAAAGCACCGTGAATGATTTTCAGAATTTCACTCCGGAGACGCGGTTTCTCCGCCGCCAGATCAAATGCTTTCTTCAAGGTCTGGAACCCTTTGGCATTTTCAAACTGTGCATAGTAAATTGCTCCGAGCGTACAGAGCAGCGACGGATTTTTTTCATAGTCCGGAATGCTCATGATCTGCTGTGCGGCTTCCGGCAGAAACATTTCCCCGCGCAGCCAGAATTCCGCCAATGCGGCCTTGGCTTCCGGCAGACCGCCATCCGCCGCAATCCGGTAATGACGCGCCGCAATGATTCCGTCACGCGGCATTCCCTGCCCCAGATCCGCCATGTACGCCAGCAGCAGATGCGCTTTCAGATTGTTCTTTTCCGCGGCTTCGGTCTCCAATGCCTTGCGCACCGCTTTGAACCGTTCATTGCGCTTCGCCGTATCGGATTCCCGATATGCTTCCGCATACGCGCGTTCGGCGGCGGACAATGCGGAACTCTTCTTCCCCTGTTCCTGTACGGGTTTTGCCGTTTCCGTACCGGAATCCGATGCCGTTTTCACACTTGAACAGGCGGAGAGAACCGCGGTCAGCAGAACCGCCGGAATCAATTTATTCAACCACATGGCAATACCTCCTGAAATAATTAGCTGCGGAACCGCTTCCGGATGAAGCAGATACCGAGACTGATCACAAAAAACAGACAGGCGCACAGCACAATTGTTGCGCCGGCAGCCGTTCCTGCCCAATCCTGCGCGGAAATCAGCAGTCCAGCCACTCCGGAACAGATTCCGGTCAGGATGGAAATCCAGAACATTTTTCCGGAACTTTCCGCCAGATTCCGGGCGGTCGCCGCCGGAACAATCAGCAGTGCGGTTACCAGCAGCACGCCGACCGTTTTCACGCAGAAAATCACCACCAGTGCCAGCAGCGCCACATGCAGGTATTCATACGCCGCCGCATGAATCCGGTGCGTCCGTGCCAGCTGCGGATTCACGCCAATGGCAATCAGACGGTTGAAAGCAAATATTTCAAAACCGTAAAAACAGACCGACAGGATGAACAGGGTCAGGATTTCCGGGCGGCTGACGGTCAGGATGTCGCCGTACAGAAACATCTGCATGTCCCGCGCCATGTTCGGGTTGCGGCTGGCAAGGGCCAGTCCCAACGCGACTACGGCGGAAAACAGCACCCCGATCACCGTATCCGATGACAACGTGCTGCGGCGTTTCAGAAACATGATCCCCAGTCCGATCACCAGTGCCAGCAGCGGCATGGTGATCCCCGGTCCGACCGAACAGAGCAGTCCCAGCGCGGCTCCGGCAAATGCACTGTGCCCGATGGCGTCCGAAAAAAATGACATCCGGAAATTCACCACCTGCGTTCCCGCCGCCGCCGCCAGCGGAGCGCACAGCAGAATACACAGAAACGCCTCCTGCATGAACCCCATCTGCAGACACTCAAACGGCAAGGCGCCGATCCACGAACAGAGCATATCCATCAATGACTGCATGAGCACACCTCCTCATGTCTGCGCAGTTCCACTTTCCCGACATGCAGACCGAAAGTTTCATGCAGCACTTCCGAAGTCAGCACCTTGTCCGGTTCACCCGCCGCATAAACGGTACGGTTGATGCAGATCACATGCGCGGCGTGCGCTGCCACCATGGACAGGTCATGACTGATCATCAGCTGCGTGAATCCCTGTTCCTTCCGGAATTTTTCCAGCAGTTCGCAGCAAAGCTGTTCCCCTTTGAAATCCACCCCCGACGCCGGTTCATCCAGCACCAGAATCTCCGGCTTCTGCATCAGCGCCTGCGCCAGCAGAACCCGCTGCAGTTCGCCGCCGGACAGCGCACCCAGACGGCGGTCGATCACTTTCCCGCACTCCACGGACTCCAGATAATCCCGCACCTGCGCGCGGAATTTTCCCGACACTCCGAAAAATACCGGACGCCGCACCAGTCCGGACGCCAGATATTCCAGCACGGTCAGCGGCATGTCCCGGTCGAAATTCAGTTTCTGCGGCACATAGCCGAAACGCGGCTTCTTCCGGGAGAAAGTCCCGTCCGGCGTACCGAATTCAATGTCCCCTTCATACGGCAGTTCGCCCAGAATGGCACGGGTCAGTGTCGTTTTTCCGGCACCGTTCGGTCCCACGATCGCCGTGCAGACGCCGCGCGGCACCGACGCCGTGATCCCCTGAAGGATCTGCACACTCCCGATCCGGACATTCAGATTCCGTATCCGGATCGCGGAATGTTTCGCACAGTTGCACAGATGTATGTCATGACTCATTTCGACAGTGCCTTCCGAAGTTTTTCCAGATTTCCGGACATCACTCGGATATAATAATCTTTTCCCGGACGTTCCGGTCCGCCCGCCAGCGGATCCAGACAGCAGACCGGGATGCAGCATTCCTTCGCCAGCGTTTCCGCCAGACGGGAGGGATACTGCGGTTCCGTAAGAATCAGCGACACTTTTTCCTTCCGGAATTTCCGGACCATTTCTTTCATTCCCGCAGCAGATGGCATGGTTCCTTCGGGCGAGATTTCCGCCGCGGTATGCAGCCCCAGTCCGCGCATCAGATAATCAAAAATTCCATGCTGCACGGCAACCGTCTTTCCCGCGCAAACTTTTTTCAGCTGTGTCATCTCCGTTGTCAGCTGTTTCAGTTTTTTCAGGAAAATCTCCTCGTTCCGGCGATAAGCATCCGCATGAGCCGGGTCATATTTCCGCAGTCCCGCCCCGATATTGGCAATCATTCCCGCGGCGGTATCCGGCGACGCAAACAGGTGCGGATTTGCCGTGTGTTCATGTTCCCCGTGATGGTCATTATGACACTCTCCGCGCAGAACATCCAGCCCTTCGCACGCCGTAATCACTCCCGCTTCCGGGTTCACTTTCCGCAGAGGTTTGAGCATGAAATCATCCAGACCGAGACCGTTCCGCACGACCAGCAGGTTCGGATACCCCAGTTTGCGCAAGTCCGCCGGCGTCAGCACGTATTCATGCGGACAGCCCGTTCCGGCAGGAATCATCAGTTCCGTCCGGACACCCTTCACTCCATCCGTCAGTTCCCGGGTCAGCAGCCAGACCGGATACGTGGTGCAGAATATTTTCAGATCCGCCGCACCCAGTCCGAGCAACCCCAATATAAAAAACCATGTCAGCAGTTTTTTCATTTTCCGCACTCTCCTCCTTCTTCTGATTCATGCACATGGTCGCGGCATTCAATCGCCAGTCCGTCGCATCGGCTGCACCGGTGCAGCGTATGTTCCCGTGCAAAACTTTTCCAGTGTTTGAGCTGCCGTTCATTCAGGAATCCGGCTCCTCCGCACAAGGGACAAGTCGATTCCAGCGCGTTCAGCACTGCCGCCCGGATGAACTGGGATTTATTCGGCACTTTTTC
Organism: uncultured Victivallales bacterium; assembly: GCA_934661375.1. Taxonomy (GTDB): domain Bacteria; phylum Verrucomicrobiota; class Lentisphaeria; order Victivallales; family UBA1829; genus SIG94. Next base: position 3,563 of record CAKUJH010000010.1, on the reverse strand, counting down.
CAGAGCCGACAGCAGTTCATCCTCCGCCTTGAAAGTGATTACTGCGCTTTTCCGTTCACTGCGCATATCGGTTCCTCCTGTTTTACTTCGAAGTATACAGTAATACAAAGTAATACTTTTTCAAGTGAGAAACTTCGAAAAATGTGCAAAAAAAATCGCAGCCGGAGAAAAAATCGCGTCCGACTGCGGTTCAGAGGGGAATATAAATTGTTCAATCGGAAAACAGCACATCCGAACAGATGTCATTCCCGGTGAAGCGGTATTTTCCCCCGCCGAGATTGACCGTGCCGCCGAATCTGGATTTCAGACCAGGCTGTCCGGATATGGTGAATTCCACGCTGGATTGTCCCGGTCCCAGTCCGACAATCGCGACAGCTGTTCTACCGCCGGCAGTCCAGACGCACAGCCGGGCGTTGGCTGCGGAATGCACCGTAACCTCCGGCGTTTTTTCCACGGACAGGATAAACGGTTCCAGCTCTTTCAGGATTTTCACTGCACGAACCACTGTCGGCCAGTTCTTTGCGGAACTGCCGGGTTCCTTCCGGTCGCCGAGTTCGAAAATGTCGTGATAAGCGTAACACAGGAAGCCTTTTGCTCCGCTGACCGCTCCCGCCAGGAACATGGAACGCATTTCCGTCTCGGTCGGGAAACGGTATTTCCGGTATTCCTCCGGAGTCTTCGCCTTGTAGACGCCCCAGTTGAAAGTCTGCGGCACGAACCAGACCCCGATTCCCGTCCGGCACGCATCATCCAGCAGGTTGGGAATCTCTTTCATGGTCCGGCTTGCGACAGTTTCCACCGGATAATTATCCACAGCCAGCACATCGCCTGTCTCCGCGAAAAACGGGAAATGCGGCGCAATATACGTCAGCGTAACCGTCAGATGATCCGGGTCGATTTCGTTGATGTTCTCGCGTACCCGGCGCATGTACGGGACTTCCTCCACGGGATTTTCATCGGAAAGATAGTAGCCCATCAGCATCGGCTCGTTTTTCACTTTCCGCACCCATGCACGCAGAACTTCGTCAACTCCTCTGGCGTCTTCGAACTCCATCTGTGGAATGGCCTGTGCCATCCCCTGCCCGCGCGGCCGCTGGTACATCATGTTCAGGAACATGCGGATGCCGTATTTCCGCGCCAGCGCAAAATTTTTCTCTATGTCCAGATGTCCCCGGTACGGCATGACGAAATTGAAGCCGCCTTCCTTGAGATTCCGCAGAATTTCATCCGAGGGATACATGCAGTAGAACCCCAGCGGCAGAAACGGTTTGCCGTCCACGATCGTGCGTCCGTATTCATCAATGTAACTGCCGCGGTCTGCCGGTTGTCCTTTCCGGACAAACAGACGCAATTCCTTTTCAGCGAGAATGACGCGGGTTTTTATGTTCAGCAGTTTTGCGGCTGCTTTCAGTTCGCCGTCCGGCAGATCGCCGAGTTCAACGGAATAAACGCCGTTTTTCCCTTCCCGGAAATATTCTTTCCCCGCGGCGGAAACATACATCCGCAGATCCTTTTCCGGGATTCCGGCCAGGAACATGTACGCCTTCAGGGAAATCCGCCCGGCATGGTCGCGAATGGTCAGGTTTGAAGGGCGGACGTCATAAATCAATGCGGAAATCATGCCGGCGGGTTCAATGGAAAAATTATCCCACCAGACTTTGCCCGTGGCGGTCTTCGGCATCAGAAATCCGGCAAACGCATGATCGAATTTCGCCGGAGGCTGAAATTCCAGCACGATTTCCGACCACTGCCCGTCTGCGGCTTCTTTGTAATAATACTCGCCGCCGGCATATTTCTTCTGATTGTAGAATTCCACGCAGAACAGGCGCGCACCTTTCACATTTTTCAGATTTTCCGCTCTGTACCGGATTTTCGCCCGGTATTTATACTGCGGACTGAGTTTCAGATCCAGGGCGGCAAGCAGCTGTTTCCCCGGCGTCTTTTTTTCACAGAACAGCGCACCCGTTCCGCTTTCTCCGCCCGTAGCATCCAGCGTGAAGCCTTCCGGCATCCACAACCCCGCAACGGTTCTCCCGTTGAAGGATTCCGATATCCGGACTGCTCCGGCATCCTGTTTCAGCGGGGTGAACTCTTTTATATCCCAGGTTTCCGCCGCACCAAGGACGACTGCTCCGAACAGCATTCCCGCAGACAGCATACTCGTCAGTTTCATGATGGTATGTTTCCTTTTCTGCCGGATTACTTGACTTCTTCCAGCGAGAAATCATCCCACCAGACTTTGCCGGTGGCGGACTTCGGCAGGTAGAATCCCGCGCAGGCGGCATTGAACTGCGCCGGCGCGGTGAATTCCAGCACAATCGTTTCCCAGCTGTTTTCTTTCAGCGGTTTGGTGTAATACGCGCCGGAAACATACTTCCCTTTGTCCGTGAACTCAATGCAGAACAGGCGGGAACCTCTTACGTCTTTCAGGTTTTCCGCCTTGCAGCGTACTGCCGCCCGGTATTTGGTATCGGGTTTCAGATACAGGGTATAAGTTGTGATCTGCATTTTTCCGGCTTCGGTTTTATCTGTGAAAAGACAGCCGGAGTTGTCGAGCCCCCCGTCCGGCAGCACCTGAAATCCCGGAACCAGCCAGAGCAGATCTTTCTTCGGCGGCTGATTGAAGTTTTCCGTGATTTTGCCGTTTTCCGCCGCGATCGCGCCGGACAGCATTCCCGCCGCAGACAGCAGCGCCGCCATTCTGATGTTCAGATTCTTCATTTTCTGTATCCTCCTTATGAATTGAATTTATTTTACTGCCAGATGATTCCGGAAGAAGAAGCGGAAGCCGCCCAGGCGTTCTGGTATCCGTACATCACTTCCACGGTATGCTCCTTCTGACTCATGGTCCGGTAATTTTTGGTGGAACTGTGCCCGTCGGCATACAGTCCGTTGTCCATCCCCCCGTGCCGTCTTGCAATGAAAGATTTAGTGAACGGATCTTTCAGATAATAAAAGTACCAGCTGCTGCCGCCCCAGGCGGTTTTCGGCCGTCCGTCTATCATCACCAGTGCAGACGACGGCTGTTTGGCGTTCGTGAGTTTCCGGCGGTAACTGCCCTTGCAGCCTTCATCAAGCTGGCGGTTCTGATTGTTCTTGTCATACACTCCCAGCAGACTGCTCCACAGATAATTGGATTCCAGATATCCCGACCGTTTCGTTTCATCCGGAAATTTTGAACCGGGAGTTTTCTCCGGACAGACCAGAATTTTTCCTTTGGCAAGCAGCGCTTCATCAGTGTTCGCCATATCTTTGGTGATATCCGCTTTTATGAAATACGGCGCAAGAGAGTAAAACCATGCGGCAAAAACAGCAGTCGGCTGTTCCACGGGAACCATCCAGTCATGGTTGTCGCCGGCATACATGGTAAATGCCAGCCCCAGCGATTTCTGGTTGCCGATGCACGATATGGTCCGTGCCTTCTGTTTGGCGCGGTTCAGCGCAGGCAGCAGCATTCCTGCCAGAATTGCAATAATAGCAATCACTACAATTGATACTATCTTAAATAAGTGATCCGTTTTCAGAGGGGTCTGAAGTTCATTTTTTTGGAAAGGAGAAATACA
>CAKUJH010000009.1 GCA_934661375.1 uncultured Victivallales bacterium | reverse complement strand
TTGCTTGCTTGCTTGCTTGCTTGCTTGCTTGCTTGCTTGCTTGCTTGCTTGCTTGCTTGCTTGCTTGCTTGCTTCTGGATGAATTCAGTCAAGACAGAAAATTCCGGCACTCTTAAATTCAGAAAGAGACTGGAAGTGTCTTTGTTCTGTGCTGTAAACATTACATTCATCCTTACTTTTTATTTCTGGCCGACTTCCGATAACCTTTCGCATATTATATCACGGAATATTTTTTTTTGCAAATTCTGGAGAGAAAAAAAATCTGTTTTTTTGCATGTTGTAAAGTTAAACACACATTTTTCAAAATGATATCGGGGATAAATTGAAAAGCGGCTGAAATGTGCTATAATATATTGTCGAGGCGACTGCACTCAATCATTAACAATCGTATCCGGCAATTTTTGCCAGACAGCGGTGATCATAAATAGGGATTCTGAAAATGCCTGTCAATAAAAAACAGATTATGCGCATGGTGAAGCTGGTTGCAGAGCTTCGCCGGAATGCATACCCGAACGCGGCCACCTTTGCCCAAAAACTTCGGAATGCCGACCTGATGGAGAATCTCAATATTGCATGTTCCGAGCGAACCGTCATGCGGGATTTGGATGTTCTGAAACGCGATTTTCATGCGCCGATCCGTTTTTCTCAGGAAAACAACGGATATTTTCTTGAGAGCCAGTATTGGGAATTTCAGGTGCCGCTCCAGACCAATGAAGCAATCATGGGGGCGATGCTCGGCGCACGTCTGGCTGAAGATATCATGCCGTCACCGGTCAAAGAACAGATACGCAATGCCGTCGATGAAACCATAACCAACAACAATTCAGAGTTTTTCGACCATACTTACCTCGAATCCCTGCTGGTTGCCGCCGGGACAAAAACTTCTGTGATCCCTGCGGTGTTTGAAACGGTGTTTCAGGGCTGGCGTGAATGCCGGATGCTCCACTTGATCTATAAGAAAGGTTCGACCGGCGAGGTATCCGAACGCGATTTTGAACCGCATATTGTCGCTTATCACAAAGGGAACTGGTATACCAAGGGGGTGGATCGTGCAGATGGCAAGGTGATTGTGCTGGCCATCTTCCGAATTCAGTCCGCCGAACTGTCGAAATACCAGTTCAGCATTCGCCGGGACATTTTGAAGGATACGCATAAGAACGGTCTTTTCAACTATCCGAAAATAGAGAATATCCAAATTCGCTGTGCGCCAGAGATAGCCTATTACCTTTATGAACAGCAGCAGACAAAGAAACTGCTCATTGAATCTCAGGAAGACGGCAGTCTCCTTGTCACGCTGCCGCCGTCTACTGAAGAGGAAGCGCTGCGCTGGATTCTGGGAGAAGGCGGCAGGGTGGAAGTGATTCAGCCGTTTTCCCTGCGGAGGAAAGTCCATCAACTGGCCCTGAAGCTTGCCGAGGCGAATCAGGTATGATGTTGTTTTTACAGACTTTTGTTTAAACAGATGTTTTTTTATCAGTATTGCAGGGTATATTATGCGACAAAGAAAAGTGTAATCTTTTCCAGGGATAGGAACTGTCCACGACAGCTCCGGCAGATTATATTGTGCGGGGAGAAAAAAGTTCTGTCTGCAGCTGGCATTTCACGAAGGAGGATGAAAAAAATCTTTGGAAAACTCATCGGCAGGAACTGATTACCGTTTATCAGGAGTTCTGCACTGAAATAGGAAAGATTATCACCAAGGCAAAACAATGCGGGGATAAATATATCTCTTTCGTTGCCCCCTAACCCAAAAAGGAAATGTTATGAAAACACGCAAACTTGACACTCTCAAAATTACGGTAACTCCAGGACAAAGCACTCATACTGCACTTTATGGCGCAACATCCAGGGACGGCGAGAAATACAACCACGGTGTTTGCATCGATGACGAATATATCTGGAGCAATGGTGTACGAATCCGGGACTTTGCGGATATGTTGAATACCCCCGGTGATTATTGGCCGTTTTTTTGTTCCTATTGCGGAGAGCCGGGCTGTGCGGATATTTTCTACCCGGTCCGCTGCTTCCATAAAGAAGATTTACTGGTCTTGGTGATTCGCCGTCCGCTTCAGGATACTTGTATTGAATGCGAGAACTCCGGCAAGTGTGAAATGGAGCAAAACAGAGATGCTTTCGTCTGTCCGAAACGCCGTCCACATTATCGCGCATACTGCATCCCCAAAGACGAAGTACGCCAACAGCTTGCCGCTTTGGAAAAAGAGTTCGGCAATTCTCTTGATTAACCTCCGGATGATTTCCAATGTTCTGAAGCGGAGTTACAGGTCTCTTATGCAGGTGTTTTTTACGCGAATGCAATATAATAATCATTTTGGCTCAATATGAAAATCATATTGAGCTGCAAAGAATTTGACAGCAGTTTCGGCGGATAACCGAGTTCGAGCAATAGCAGACAGCCGGAGGCGATTCCTGTGCTTCAGGAAATTTTGCTGGCAATGCTAAAAACGACATCTTGCTGACCGGGAAGATGTCGTTTTTTTTATGAATGGACGACAGCAATTTTTCCTGAAGCGAACCAATAGACATCATCCAAGGAAAAGAGAGTTTTCCAAAAACTCGAACGCTGACCATATTTAAAGTCAACAATGGCGTTTCCGCCTTCACTTCGCACAATATCCACCATTTTATCCTTGATATTGTCCAGGGATTTTAATTGGCTTTGTCCAAAAAGTTCATTGATTTCCGTAGAAATCTCTTTCAGAACCTGACAATTTTCCGGCATTCCTTCAATAAACATTACCCCTTTGTATTCGGAACTGTACATTTATTTATCTCGCTCCAAAATAATCACCATTTCTTCTCTGTTTCCGCCAATGAATCCGGGAAAAGATGCGGTTGCAGCCGTAACGACCCGCCATCCCTGACTGGCATACGCATTGATTGCCTGCTCAAGATTCGCAGGATCAAATTTTCCGGAAAACCATTTATCTTTTTGAGTTAAAACTTTATACTCTTTCATGCTGCTTTCTCCTTGGTTCGCTGTTGTATTGCGAGTTGTAATTTGCTGATTTAAATCGGATTAAACAGGAATTGCCTTTTCTCAGTTCATGCAATAAAAGTTCAACGGTGCAGATTAACAAAAAAAATGGTCGGGATGGCGAGATTTGAACTCGCGACCTTTTGTCCCCCAGACAAACGCGCTAACCAGGCTGCGCTACATCCCGATTTCGTTGGAATAGCATGTAATGTAACCCCGTTTTCGTAAATTGCAAGCCGTTTTTCGAAAAACTATCCGTCTTTTTTTCAATTGACAGTTTGAAGATTCCCGAAAAAAATATTTTTTCATCCTTTGAAAAACTGGCGGTCCGGTGATAAATTACCGGATTATTAAAAATAAAAACACCCAGGACTGACAAAAATGACCAAGCACATTTTTATTACCGGCGGGGTGGTATCCTCCCTCGGCAAAGGAATTACCGCCGCATCCGTGGCAATGCTCCTCAAACAACGCGGCTACCGCGTGGCTATGCAGAAACTCGATCCCTATCTCAACGTCGACCCCGGCACCATGTCCCCTTATCAGCACGGGGAAGTCTTCGTGACGGATGACGGAGCGGAAACAGATCTGGATCTCGGTCATTATGAACGGTTTTCCGGGATCCGCTGCTCCAAGGCAAGCAACTACACCACCGGAAGAATTTACAGCACAGTCATTTCCCGTGAACGTCATGGCGGATATCTGGGCGGCACAGTTCAGGTGATTCCGCACATCACCAACGAAATCAAATCGGCAGTCGCCACGCTGGACTCCCCGAATCTGGATATTGCCATCACGGAAATCGGCGGCACGGCGGGCGACATCGAATCACTGCCCTTTCTGGAAGCCATCCGACAGTTTTATCTGGAAGCAGGCGACCACAATGCGGTTTTCCTGCATCTGACCCTGGTTCCCTACATCCGCGCCGCCGGCGAACTCAAAACCAAGCCGTCCCAGCAATCTGTCGGCATTCTGCGCGGCATCGGCATCATCCCCGATATTCTGGTCTGCCGCTGTGAAGTTCCCATGGAAGACGACCACCGCAAGAAACTGGCTCTGTTCTGCAATGTGCGTCCGGACATGGTCATTGAAGAACTGGATGTGAAACATTCCATCTATGAAGTTCCGCTGGAACTGGCGCGGCAGGAGCTGGATCAGAAGATTCTGAACAAACTTGATCTGCCGACCAATCATCTGGATCTGACCGACTGGAATGCCATGCTGGAACGTGCGCTGCATCCCGCAAACGGCGAAGTCAAAGTGGCTGTTGTCGGCAAATACACCAGTTTGCGCGACGCCTATAAAAGCATCTATGAAGCGTTGTCCCACGGCGGACTTGCCAACAATGTGAAAGTCAATATTCAGCCGGTGGAAGCGGAAGAACTCGAAACAGGAAATGTTGCGGAAATTCTCAAGGATTTCAACGGCATTCTGGTTCCGGGCGGTTTCGGCGACCGCGGCGTTCCCGGCAAAATCAAAGCCATCGAATATGCCCGGACTCATAAAACTCCGTTCTTCGGAATCTGTCTCGGTATGCAGTGCGCGGTTATTGAATTCGCGCGGAATGTCTGCGGCATGGAAGGGGCGGACAGCACGGAATTCAACGCTTCGACTGCGTATCCGGTGATTTCGCTGATGGAAGAACAGAAGGGGATTGTCGATCTCGGCGGAACCATGCGTCTGGGTGCTTATCCCTGTGTTCTGAAAAACGGAACCCATGCGGTGGAAGTGTACAGCAAAACCGAAATTTCCGAACGGCACCGGCACCGTTATGAATTCAATTCCGAATTCCGTTCCCGTCTGGAAAAAGGCGGTCTTACCGTGGCGGGCGTATCGCCCAACGGGAAACTGGTGGAAATGGTGGAACTCGCAGACCATCCGTGGTTTGTCGCATGTCAGTTCCATCCGGAATTCAAATCCACTCCGCTGGAAGCGCATCCGCTGTTCCGCGGATTCATTGCCGCCGCCATGTCTGAAAGAGACGCACGGTGACCAGTCAGGCAGACACCGTTCCCGCCGATGCTGTGCCGGACAGTTCGCTGTCCGGTTTTCTGGCGTATCTGGGAACGGAACGCAATGCTTCCGAACATACGGTGGAAAGTTACCGTATGGATATAGAACAGTTTGCCAGGATGATTTTGAAAGCGGAAGTTTCAACCTCGCAGATCAACTGGAATGACGTCAGCGTGCATGATGCCCGTACGTTCGTTGTGGCACTTCAGCAGGATGAACTTTCCAAAACGTCCATTATCCGCAAAATGTCCGCCATGCGTTCTTTTTTCCGTTATATGCTGCGGGAAAACAAGGCGGACAACAATCCGTTTTCCGGTCTGACTTCCCCGAAACGCCAGAAACTGCTTCCGAAATATATGACCGTCGCCGAAGTGGCGCGGCTGCTTGATGCGCCCGAAGCCTACTGGAAAGCGGCAAACGGACAGCAGCTGACCCGTTCCGATGCCCATGCGGAGCTGTCCATCTCGCGCGACAGTGCCATTCTGGAAGTCATCTATTCCGGCGGACTGCGCATCAGTGAAGCGATCGGGCTGAATCTGGGTTCCGTCGACCTGCTGGGCGGTGTCATGCTGGTACGCGGCAAAGGGAAAAAGGAACGGATCTGCGCCCTGGGGTCTCCGGCGGAACGCGCTTTGAAACGCTATCTTGCCATACGGCGCGGCTGGACTGCCGATTCCCGGCGGGACGCCCCGCTGTTCATCAATCAGGACGGCGGCAGAATCACACCGCGGAGTTTTCAGCGCAATTTCAAGCTGTATCTGGAACAGGCGGAGCTGCCGGCGGACATGACGCCCCACAAACTCCGTCATTCCTTCGCAACTCATCTGCTGGACGCCGGAGCGGATCTGCGCAGCGTTCAGGAACTGCTCGGTCATGCCAATCTGAGTACGACGCAAATCTACACCCATATCAGCTCGGAGCGCATGAAAGAAGTTTACCGCAAAGCGCATCCGCGCGCTTGAATCAAGGAGGTTTTCCATGCAAAAACTGCGCTGGCTGCCCCAGACTCTGCTGCTGATTCTGACATTTCTGCTGCCGCTGAAATTCGGTTCAACGGTCGGCGTTCCGGAAATGCCGATGAGCTACTGGCACGACCCGATGGCGATTCTGATTGCATCCTGGCCGATCATGCTGTTTCCTCTGCTGTCCGCCATCGCATTGGATTGCGCAGTTCTCCTGTATCCGAAACCGGGTCCGGTCTCCGCTCCCATGCGGATGTACGGCTGGCTGTGGATTCTGCTTACCGCCGTTTCCCTCCCCGGCTGGCTGAATGCCACCACCTGGGATTTCGCCATACAGAATACCGTGCATCTGCTGGGAATGACCTGCTGGACTCTTGCACTGATCCGAGTACTGGAAAATTCGCCGGATTTCCGGAAATATCTGTTCACCGCCTTGCTGACCGGACTGATCTTTTCCGTTTATTCGGCGGTGAACCAGTATCTTTCCGGTTTCGATGAAACCATCAAATATCTGCAGGACAAGGAAGCGGCTTCCGGTGTGCAGATTCTGAACGGACAATTCGGCAGCCGTCTGAAAGAGGCGCGGGTATCCGGCGATTTCACCGTCTGCAATTCCTATGCGGGGTATCTGGTGCTGGTGTTTCCGCTGCTGCTGGGTACAATGTGGAAACTGGGTTCACGGGTTACCCCGCCGCTTCCCGCCAAACTGCTGCTCACCCTGCCCTGCGCCGGAGTGTTTCTGTTTCTGCTGAAGGAAACGGGCAGCCGCGGCGGGATCCTTGCCATGCTGGCCGGCGCGTTCCTGATTCTGCCGTGTCTGCGCCTGTCGCGGAAATGGAAATGTCTGCTCTGGGCGCTGGTCCCTGTCGGGCTGACCGGATTTTTTCTGCTGGTCAAGTTTGGACGCGGTTTCAATTCCATGCTGATCCGTTTTGATTATTTTCAGGCGGCAGTCAAAATGATGTTTCTGCATCCTTTCACCGGCGCGGGCTGGGGTGAATTTCTGAACGATTACCTGATTCTGAAAAATGTTGTCAATGATGAAGCTCCGCATTCGCCGCATAATTTTATGCTGACGCTCGGTTCGCAGTGCGGCATCCCGGCTTTTCTGATTTCCTGCATTCTGCTGGCGCTGCCGCTGATCGCGGCATTGCTTCTGCTGTCACGCCGGAGCCGGGGAAAAGATCTGTCGTTCCCGGACACCTGTTTCGTATGGGGACTGGGCGCATGGACTTTCCATTCCATGCTGGAATTGAATTATGAAACTCCGGGCGCACTCGCGCTGGCGGTGCTGATCTCTCTGCTGGTCCTCGGCAATGCAGACCCCCTGCCCCGGCTGGCCGCACCGGCAGGAATCCGCATGGATTCCAAAGGTTTCCGGGTGACGTATCTGCTTGCCGTGCTGGCAGTTATGATTGCGGTTCACTGGCTGAGTCCCATTGTGATCCGTGCTGAAATGAATTATGATGTTCTGCATTCCGCCGCCGACCCGCGTTTCGCCGCCGACCCGATGAAAGAACGCCCCGCCCCTGCGGAAATCATGGATATGCTGAAACAGTGCGACAGCCGGTCGCCGTTTCCGTTTTCCTCGGCATCATCCTATTATCTTTCACTCGGTCCGTATTACGCGGACAATGCGCTGGAACTGCTGGACAAGGCAATTGAGCGTGCGCCGAAACGTGCCGCCTACCGCTACCGCCAATACAGGATTCTGAAAAATCTGCCGGGACGCGCCGCCGATGCGGAAGCGGCTTTACAGAAAGCCCGTGAACTTTCCCCGAAAAACCCGGTCTATTATCCCGGAGGGATTACCCCGTTCGGAGCCAGAAGTTATTGAACAGAAAAGGAATACAGTTATGGATCTTGAAGCGTTGAAAAAATATCTGAATGAAAACGACACCTATGCGAAATCCGGCAGAATCCGGCTCACGGAACTGCGGGAAGGATATGCGGAAGCAATTCTGGACGTCAATGAAAACAGCCTGAATGCCCTGAAATTTGTTCAGGGAGGTGCGATTTTCACCCTGGCGGATATGGCGTTTGCCGGCGCATCCAACTCCTGGGGCGAGAAAGCGGTCGCCATGAATTCAACGGTCGTTTTTCTGCGTCCCGGCACGGGAAAACAGCTGAAAGCCGCAACCTCCCTGGTTCATAAAGGGCGCCGCAGCTGTATTTTCGATATCCTCGTCACAGATGAATGCGGCGAAAGCGTCGCAAAAATTACCTCCACGGGATTCTTCTTCGAAAAATAAGAACGGTCTTTACGGTTCCGCAGCCGGAACCACGGATTTGCCCTGCCGGAATTTTTCCGGAGATACACCGTGATATTTCCGGAATACTTTGCAGAAATAACTTTCGTCCTTGAATCCGCAGCGGACGGATATTTCCTTGATGGAACAGAATTCCATCTGCAGCAGCCGGACAGCGGAACGAAGCCGCAGTTCCGTCAGGAACTGCGCCGGGGGAATCCCGTACAGATGATGAAATACACGGGAAAAATGCGCCCGGCTGAATCCGGCTTCCTTCGCCAGATCAGCCACGCCGATGTCCTCCGACAGATGTTTCAGGCAATAATTATGAACCGAACGCATCAGCACGGTGTTCTGGCGTTCCGCCCCGGATTTTTCCGCCATCAGAAATTCCAGCAGAGATACAGCGAAATCATAGGTCATGGCTGAAACCCGGAACGGACTTTTCAGCTGTTTTTCATACCCTGCGCTCAGAATCTCCATCGCTTTGCAGACCGGCAGGGATTCCCGCGGCAGATTCACCACAGGACCGTAACGCATTTCCGCTTCCCGCATCAGCCGGATCGCTTCCAGCCCGTACAGCGTCAGGAACAGATGCCGCCAGCCGGGGGTTCCCTTCTCCAGAAAATACTGGTGCGCATGGGGAATATGCAGCAGCATGGCATCTCCGGCGTGCATTTTAATGGTACGTCCTTCATAAATCAAAGTGCCTTCACCGGCAATGGTCAGCTGAAAAATGGCAAACTCCGATTGCCCGCGCAGCATACCGTCAAAAAAATAATCCGGCGTCCGCCGCGTTTCAAAACCGCAGTTCGCAAGCATCGAATGCAGCAGAACGGTACGCGGAAACAGAAAGTTTTCGCTCCAGTTGTGATCAGAGTCGAATATTTCAGCAGAGAGATTATTTGACATTGCCGCTCTTCAGTTTGAATTGGACATCTGTTTTTTCTTTGCGGCGCAGTTCTTCGCGGTCCAGAGCTTCGTGCAGACGGATCAGCTCCTTTGCCGGCAGCATTTCTTCCTGTGACTGCAGATAAGTATGTAATTTCAGAATGGCACTGCGGACCGCCGGTCCGGACCGATAACCCGAATCCTTGTATTCCTGCAAATATTTCCGGTAAAGCTGTTTTTCCCCGCTTGAAAGCGACAGCATATACATCCGTTCCGAATCCCGGTCGAAACCGTCCAGAGAACTGTTGCCGCGGAAAATTTTCTGCCGCCTCCGGTTCAGCAGTTCAGTCAGCTGCTGCGCGTTCATCGCGGTGTAGTCTTTCTGACCGGGGGATTCTCTTTTCAGCGGAGCTGCGGGGTCGGATTCCGGAAGACCTTTCTTCCGAACCGGCGGATCCGTCAGGAATCCGGACTGCTTCCACAGAATCAGCAGCTCATTGATGTTGCGCATACAGAGATTCATTTCCGAGTAAAGCTCATCACTGGAATTCTGTCCGTCCATGCGTTTCTTCTTTTTGTACCTGCGCGGATTTCTTCTGTCTTCGTTTTCCTGTTCCGCCAGACGTGAAAAGCAATCCAGCATCCGCCCGGTCTCCTGCGGCAGACTGTAACGGGATTGCGATCCGGGATTCCGCTGCCGGGCAAATTCTGCAAGTTCAACCGCCAGCTGTTTCATCCGGCGGCACCGGCTGTCAAACACCTTTTTCAGGGAAGCTTCCTTCTGCGGATGCTTCATGACCTTGCGGTTGTATTTTCGAAAAAAAGCATACAGGCGTTCATATTCAAACAGTCTCCGCCGGGTTTCGATGGATGACTTGACACTGCCGCCGTCATCCGTGGTGAAGTCCATATTCCGGAGGGCTTTCACATCAAAGGTCAGCACTTCAAAAATGCCCTGCGGACTTTCGGAATGCGGATTGCCGCTGCGGAAACGGGGAGCATCACGGCGTTCGTTTTTTCCCGCCCGATCAGCATAAATGGAATCCAGTTCATTTATCAGCTGCGGGAAATTGAAATCCTGTCCCAGATTCAGGCGTCGTATCACCTGCTGGACATCCCGTCCCAGGCGGCGCAGCTCGTTCAGATTTGCCTGGTATTCCTGTTCGTAACGGGTATTGTCGGAACGGATCGCCCGGTTGTAGTTTTCGGAAGCGCGCGCACAGGCGTGAATCAGGTCTTCAAAATCATCTGCCGCCAGATACGGCATTCCGCAAATCAGCAGCAGAAACAATCCGGCAATCCATTTCATGCACACCTCCCGTGTTCGCGTCCGTCAGGGAACCGAATCGATCCACGCTCCGCCGATCAGACGGTCTCCATCATAAAAAACCGCCGCCTGGCCGGGCGTAACTGCACGCTGCGGTTCCTCGAAAGTCAGACGGCATCCCGCATCATCACGCACGATATGCGCCCGGACCGCTTTCGAACGGTAACGTATCTTCACTTCACAGTCAAATTCACGCAGAGACTCATACTCCGTCAGCTGTATGTTGGGTTCCGCCAGCCGGATCTCCTGCGACATCAGTTCCGAAGAATCCGGGGTCAGGACAATCTGCCGTTTTGCGGCATCAATCTTCTGCACATACGCCGGACGCCCCAGCGCTACTCCGGTTCCTTTGCGCTGTCCCAGGGTATAGGCGTGAATTCCGCAGTGCTTCCCCAGAACCTTTCCGTGCATATCCACAAAATCGCCGGTCAAAGCAGGTTCTCCGAACCGGCAGCGCAGCATTTCCGCCATATTGCCGCCGTCCGTCGGAGCAAAACAGGCATCCTGGCTTTCCGGAGCTTCCGCGCTTGCCAGTCCCAGCTGTTTCGCGATGGCGCGAACCTCGCTTTTCTCCATGCCGCCCAGCGGAAAACATGCCATATTCAATTGCGCCCGGCTCAGCCCGAACAGAAAATAAGTCTGATCTTTTTCCCGGCAGATTCCTTTCCGCAGAACCGGAAAACCGTCATGGTGTTCCAGACGGGCATAATGCCCGGTCACCAGAGCCTGACAGTCATGACGCCGGGCAAAATCCTCCAGGCATCCGAACTTGAAGCGCGGATTGCAGACCGCACAGGGATTCGGGGTTTTCCCGGCGGCATAAATATCCCATGTGCCGCGCAGGACGATCCGTTCGAATTCGGCGGAAAGATCCAGAATATCCAGCGGAATATCCAGCTGCGCAGCAATCTTTTCCGCCCGGCTGGAATCAAAACGGTCCGGACCCAGCAGGGACATGGTTACCGCCCGGACTTCAAAACCCGCCTGTTTGCAGAGATAAGCCGCCACGGAAGAATCCACGCCGCCGCTGAATGCCACCATCACACGACTGCCCTTCGGCAATCCGGAAAAAGGCTGATACAGATCATTCATAAACACAACTTCTGAAAAACAGTTTCCGGATTCACCGGAATGAAAATACGTTTTTTGCGGGATGCCTGCCCGGACAACAGCTGCACACTGCTGCCCGGAACCGAAAACAAATCCGCGAAATAACGGCAAAGCTCCTTGTTCGCCTTGCCGTCCACCGGCGGAGATTTCAAAGCGACTTTCAACTCTCCGCCATACATTCCCGCCGGCGCGGTCCGCGCGGCGTTCGGCTGAACATGGCAGGCAATGACCGTTCCGCTCTGCGAAACTTTCACTGCCGGTGCCAGTTCATCACGGGTCATGCCTGCGCTCCGTTTTCAGCCGGGGACGCCGGGGCGGTTTCCGCCGTATGGTTTTCCGGAGCCGGCAGGTCCAGCAGCTGGCGGATTTCCGCCGCATCCATGGTTTCTTTTTCCAGCAGAGCCAGAGCCAGTTTGTCCAGACGTTCCCGCTGTTCGGTCAGAATCCGGGTGGCGCGTTCTTTTGCGCCGGAAACCAGACCTTTGATTTCCAGGTCAATTTCGCGGGCGGTTTCTTCAGAGTATCCTTCGTTGCGCGTGATGTCGCGCCCCAGATAAATATGCTCGGAACGTTCGCCGTACTGCACCGGTCCCAGTTTGTCGCTCATCCCGAAACGGCAGACCATAGCATGGGCAATGTCTGTGGCATGGGCAATATCCTGCGAAGCACCGCCGGTGATGTCGTCCAGCGCAATTTCTTCAGCGACTCTGCCGCCCATGGAAACCGCCATGGCGTCCAGCATTTCCGAACGGCTCTGGGAATACTTGTCCTCTTCCGGCAGCATCATGGTCATGCCCAGCGCCATGCCGCGCGGAATGATCGTGACCTTATGAAGCGGAGTGGCGTTTTTGCAGAACAGCGTAACGATGGCGTGTCCGGCTTCGTGCCAGGCAGTCAGACGGCGTTCCTTTTCCGAAATTTTGCGGCTGCGGCGTTCGCGGCCCCAGCAGACTTTGTCGCGCGCTTCTTCGAGATCGTGCTGATTGGCTGCCTTGCGGTTTTCGCGTGCTGCCATCAGAGCGGCTTCGTTGATCAGGTTGGCAAGGTCAGCTCCGCTGAATCCGGGCGTGCTTTTCGCAATCACATCCAGATCCACATCGGGTTCCAGCTTCACAGTCTTCGCATGAACATCCAGAATCTGACGGCGTCCCCGGATATCCGGCAGGTCTATTACAATCTGACGGTCGAAACGTCCCGGACGCAGCAACGCGGGATCCAGCACATCCACCCGGTTGGTCGCCGCCAGCAGAATCACACCTTCCTGCGTTTCCAGACCATCCATTTCCACCAGCAGAGCGTTCAACGTCTGTTCTCGTTCATCATGACCGCCGCCGATTCCCGAAAAACGGGAACGCCCAACCGCGTCAATTTCGTCGATGAAAATCAGACAGGGCGCAACTTTGCGGGCCTGTTCGAACATATCACGCACCCGGCTGGCGCCGACGCCGACAAACATTTCCACGAAATCCGAACCGCTGATGGCAAAGAACGGCACACTGGCTTCCCCCGCCACGGCTTTCGCCATCAGGGTTTTGCCTGTTCCCGGCGGACCGATCAGCAATGCGCCTTTCGGAATTTTGCCGCCCAGCAGTTTATATTTCAGCGGGTCTTTCAGATAATCCACAATTTCCTTGGTTTCCTCTTTCGCTTCATCGCAGCCCGCCACATCATCAAATTTCTTGCGGTGTTCATCCGGCATGATCATGCGGGCACGGCTTTTGCCGAACTGCATGGCTCCGCGGTTGGCGTTGCGCATCTGACGCGAGAACAGGAAATACAGCAGACCGATAATCAGTATGCCGACCACGAAATTGATCAGCATGGCTTTCCACCACTGTTCCCGCTGCTGCACCGTTACCTGCGCCGCGTTCAGTTTCTGCATCAGGGAATCGGTCATCACCACACGGGTGGAGTAAACGGGTTCGTTCTGCTCCGGATTTTTCGGGGAAACCCGCAGATCTTTCGGAGCATCCGGCGTGTTCTGCTGTACCGGAATGCGGTATTTGCCCTCGATGGAATACACATTGTCCGATTCCGGCATCAGCGAAGCGGTAACGATGTTGCCGGCTGCCAGCTGTGCTTCAAACTGAGACTGCGACCATTCCTGCGGCGAACTCAGCAGCGATGATGAACGCAGGACAAAAAGACCGATCAGACCGGCAAATACCAGCAGCCAGATAAACAGAGCCGGAGACGGCCCTTTGGGTCCGGGGTTGTTGCCGCGGGGCGGCACGGGATTGTTATTTTCACTCATGATTCATTCCTGTTGTGCTTTGTGATTAAAAAAACGACAAGAGACTGCGGATATTCCAGACTCTGCAAAAAAGTTTTTGTTCCGGAAAGTACGGAAAAACCTCAAACTCAAAGCATCCGGAATCCGACATAACCAAGCAGACCAAGGACAGCCAGAACCAGCACGCCAATAATGATGAAGATGATTTTCTGGTTTTTGCGGTTATCCTTCCGGTTGCCGGAATACTGCGAAATCGTCTCCATTTTCTTGATGCTGGAAGACGAAGTCGGGTTCACATTCAGGCTGATGCCGGTGATGTTGCTGGTTTTGTCCGTGCTGCTGTCCTTGTCTTCGCAGTCGTAAAGCATTTCCACGTCGCCCAGCTGAATGATGTCGCTGTTCTTGAGTTCCTGCTCCACCACGGGAACGTTGTTGACACGGGTACCGTTGGTGCTGTTGTTGTCCTTGATGATATAGGTGTTGCCGTTTTTGACAAAGGAACCATGATACGTGCTGATCGTCGGATCGACGATACAGATGTCGCGTTCTTCAATACGACCGACAGTATAGACATCTTTAGTCAGCTCGAAAGTCTTTCCTCTGAGCTGTTCGGAAAGAATTGTAATTTTGGGAGATCCCGCCATACTTGCACTCCTGATTAAAAAAATCCGGCCGCGGCATATTTCCCGCGGTCCTTTTTCTGACTCTGTATTTATACAGCAATATACAGCGGTTTTTTACAGGAGCAAGCCGTTTTCCGGCAAAAATATAAAAAAATCAAACTTTTTTCCCGATTTCATCGCCGGAATCTGCCGTTTCCGCAAAGTCATCGGCTTCTCTGACTCGGAAAAGCTCTGCGGCTTTCACTTCCGGATGATGGTAATGACGGCGGGATGCAGGGAAATCTTTGTAAAGGATTGCCTGCTTCGGACACCATTGCAGACAAGCCATGCACTGTTCGCAGTGGTGATGCCAGACCGGATGATCCTGATCATCCAGAGAAATATTGGAGGCGGGACAGATTCGGGAACAGATTCCGCACCCGTCGCACCGGTTTTCATCCGTATGAAATGCCGAATCGGAAGCCGCCAGCGTCGCCACCGCGCGCCGCGCCACAAATTTCAGCAGTGTATCTATCGGAAAAACCCGCAGAGGACGCGTCCGTTTCCGTTTTTTCACGGCAATCACCGCAATGCGGATCGCCCGTGCCGCCTTGTCGAAAGTCTGCTGCATCCGTTTTTCATCCGGCGGTTCGGACAGCGGGATGTAGCTGGAAATCATGCGGATGTGGAAACACGCATTCAAGTTGATGTTCTTCGCCTGAAGCGTGTCTTCCACCAGAGGCAGAGCTGCGCCGGGATAGCCTCCGGAAGTGCATACAGCATACACGAAACGGTTTCCCTGTTCTTTCATCGGCTGAACCCGTTCCAGAAAACGGGACAGGATATTCGGAATGCCGAAACAGTAGACCGGAAAGAAAATCCCGGTTACATCGGCATCGAACACCACATCCTCGGAACGGTCCAGCGACGCAATGGAAATCAGCTCCGCGTCAGGAAACGATTTGGCAAATTCACGCGCCGCATAACGCGTGTTGCCCGTTCCCGAAAACCAATAGATCTTATGCACAGAACACCTCCGGTTTTATTGCAGCTTCCAGCAGCTCCGCCGGTATGCTCAATAACGTTTCTGCGCGCTGTTTGCCAGTGTGCGGAGACGCAGAGCATTGAGCCGGATGAAGCCGGTCGCATCCTGCTGATTGTAGACATCGTCCTTTTCGAACGTGGCAATCTGATCGTCGTACAGGCTGTACGGAGAGCGGCGGCCGGTTACATGGCAGGCGCCCTTGAACAGTTTCACGCGGACTTCACCGGTTACGTACTTCTGGCTTTCCGTGATGGCAGCCTGAAGCATTTCACGTTCCGGAGCATACCAGAATCCGTTGTACACCAGTTTGGCATAGGTCGGGATGAAGGAATCACGCAGGAACATGACTTCGCGGTCCATGGTGATGGATTCCATGGCACGGTGTGCGGCATGGAGAATGGTTCCCCCCGGAGTTTCATAAACACCGCGGGATTTCATGCCGACGTAACGGTTTTCCACCATATCGACTTTGCCGACACCGTGTTTGCCGCCCAGAACATTCAGTTTCTTCATCAGGGCAGCCGGGGACAGCTTTTCGCCGTTCACTTTCACGGGGATGCCTTTTTCGAATTCAATGATGACATCTTCGGGTTCGTTCGGAGTCTGGGACAGCGGAGTGGTCAGCACGGAAACTTCATCCGGGCAGGCATTCCACGGATCTTCCAGAATGCCGCCTTCGAAGGAGATGTGCAGCAGGTTGCGGTCCATGCTGTACGGCTTGGAGGCAGTGGATTTGATCGGAATATTCTGTTTGTGCGCATAGTCGATCATTTCCGTGCGGGAATGGAAATTCCACTTGGGATCACGCCATGCGGCAATGATTTTGATGTTGGGATCAAGCGCATAGGCATTGAGTTCGAAACGGACCTGGTCGTTTCCTTTGCCGGTCGCGCCGTGGCAGAATCCGTCGGCACCTTCCTGATGCACGATTTCCACCAGACGTTTGGCAATCAGCGGACGGGCAATGGAGGTTCCCAGCAGATAGGTGCCTTCGTAAATTGCATTTGCCTGCATCATCGGGAAAATGAAATCTCGGGCAAATTCTTCACGGATGTCGTCAATGATGCACTTGGTCGCGCCGGTGGCTTTCGCCTTGGCGTCCAGACCGGTCAGCTCTTCTTCCTGACCCACGTCTGCGCAATAGCAGATGACTTCCGCATTGTAGGTTTCCTTGACCCATTTCACGATCACGGAGGTATCCAGACCTCCCGAATAAGCAACAACTATCTTCATTAAAAACTCCATTGTTTATGGGTTGCGGTTTGTTCTTTATGCCATTCAAAATACAGCATTTTTCTTTTTTTTCAATCCCTTCCAGCGAATTTTATTGAAAATCTCATCGCGCTCAACTTCAGAAATCCGGCGAAACGTTCGTTTTTTCTGAATTCCTCGATTGAAAATAAACCCGGATGATGTTATCTTATATATTTTATTGATTTCAACAACAGACAGGTGATGAATGTATAAGTGTATTGTTTGCCGGTATCATGAGATCGCAACCAAGGGACACAACCGTTCCATGTTCGAAAACAAACTCGTGAACAACATCCAGACGTTAGCGGAATATGACGGAATCGAAGGGATCACCATTCAGCGCATCCGCGGACGCATTTTCGTGCGCAAACTCAAGAATGCCCCGTTCGAAAATGCCGAACTCGAAAAAATCAAAGATGTTCTGTCGCGTTCTTTCGGCCTGGAATCTTTTTCGCCCGTCGTGGAATGCAGCCCTGATCCCGATACGCTGTTTCAGATCGCGGCGGACAACGCCCGCGTTGTCATTGAGAAAAAACTGGAAACGGCTCCGGTAGTTCATTTCCGCACCCGCGCCCGCCGTGCCGACAAGTCTTTCCCCATGATTTCCCAGCAGATCGAAATCGAAATGGCAACCCGTCTCCATGAAATTTTCGGCGACCGGATCAAAGTCGATCTGGATCACCCGGAAGTAACCATCGGCATTGAAGTCCGCGAAAAAATGGCTCTGATTTTCAATGAAACGTTCCGCGGCCCCGGCGGACTGCCGGTCTGCACCAATTCCGATGTGCTTGCCCTGCTCTCCGGCGGTATCGACTCCCCGGTGGCGTGCCACATGACCATGAAGCGGGGTTGTCATGTGGACTTCCTCACTTTCCACAGCTTCCCCTACACCCCGATGGAATCGCTGGAGAAAGTGAAACGCCTCACCGCCGCGCTCAACCGTTTTCAACGCAAAGGACGTCTTTTTGCCTGCAATCTGGCGGAAATCCAGAAACTCATCCGCGACAACTGCAACCCGAAGTACCGCACGGTTCTTTACCGCCGCATGATGATGCGCATCGCCACCATGCTCTGTCATTTCCATAAATTCCATGCCATCGTGACCGGCGAATCCATCGGACAGGTCGCCAGCCAGACCATCATCAACATGGGGGTCATCAACGACGCCACGGACATGCTGATGATCCGTCCGCTCGCCGGCATGGACAAACTGGAAAGCATTGACCGCGCCATGAAGCTGGGCACTTATGAAATCTCCATTGAACCGCAGCCGGACAGCTGCACGGTTTTCGCCCCGCCATCCCCGGCTGTCGCCGCAAAATATAACCTGGTCGAGGAAGAGGAAAAGAAAATCCCCGGTATGGCGGAAGCTCTCGAACGCGCTTTCCAGTCCATTGAAAAATTCGAAAATCTCTGATAAACTACGGCGGACGTCCGTTATTTCGGGTCGTTCCGTCGGATTTTGACAGAATTTTTGTTTTTCGCAGTTGTAAATTCCGTTTGAACTGCTAAGTTACAGAGAACAGGAATAAAATGAAAGTGAAACGGTTCATGAACAAACGGCTGATTCAGGTATTCAGTGTGTGCGCGCTGCTGGCGTGTGCCGGCTGCTCCGGCGAAAAAGTGCCGCCGCCCCCGAAGACTCAGCCGGAACTGCTGCTGGAAATCTATGACTCCGTCCGGAATCAGCAGTATGACGCCGCACTCCGCAAAATTCAGAAACTGCGCGGTCTTGATCCGACCAGCGTCACTCTTCCGGAACTCGAAAACGTTGTCCGTTTCAACCGTCTCACGGCTGTCGTCAACGCATATATGCAGATGGGCAATTTCGATGAAGCGCTCGCCGCTCTTCAGGAATATGAAACACGCTTCGGATTCACCGAAGCCACCTCAAAAGCCAAGGAACAGCTGTTCTATATTGCGAGTCTCGATCATCTTATCGCCGAAGCAAAAAACGCCCGGCACTCCGACCGGCTGGCGGAAATTCTTGCCGAACTCGATAAAAAAACAAAAAATACTGCACTCTCCCCGAAAATCAGGAACTTTCTCCAGACCTGCCGGTCTAAACAAAAGGAACTTCGTCTCCGCGAAGATTTCCTGACCCGACGCGAACTGCTGCTGGAAACACAGGACCGCTTCACCCGCGGAGACCGGAGAGGTGCCGGAGTTCTGGCTCTGATTTACAGTTTGAACACCCCGGATTCGCCGGACAGTGAAGCACTGTTTCCGGTTTGGGAAACCATGTCCGGAGAACATAGGAAATAAACTTGTTTTCATACATACAACGAAAGGAATCTTAAAATGATGAAACACAGTACCGTCGCCCGTGCAACCGCTCTGTCCGCTGCCGCGGCTTTCATGTTTGCCGGTGTCTCCACGCTTTCCGCCGCTGACACCGCCAGCGCCAAACCCGCATCCACACAGCCCGCTCCGGCGAAGGCTGCGCCCAAAACGCTCGCGGAAGCCTTTGCGTTTCTCCCCGACACCGTTGCGGAAGTCGGGTCCAGAAAAATCACCAAACAGGATTTCCTCAAACAGCTCGGCAACGTTCCGGTGGAATATGTCGTACAGATGCCGCCGGAAATGCTCAAAGCTCAGGCGAAACAGATGATCAACGCCATGGCGGAAATGGAACTGCTCCTTGACCTCGCCAAAAAATCCGGCATCCAGCCTTCCAAGGAAATGGTTATCGCTGAACTGGATAAGGAATTCAAAAATCTGCCCAAGGAACAGCGCGACCTGATCGAAAAACAGCTCAAAGTCCAGGGCAAAACATTTGAGGACGTCACAAAGCAGATGCTCGAAATGCCCAATGCGGTGAACCAGTTCGCCATTCAGAAATTCGTGAAAGAAAAAATCATGCCCGGCGTGAAAGTTTCCGACGCCGACATCGAAAAATTCTATCGTGAAAATCCGGACAGCTTCAAGACTCCGGAAACCATCTCCGCTTCTCACATTCTGATTTCCACCATGCCGGAGCCCAATGCCAAACAGAAACCGGATGCCGATGCACTGAAAAAAATGGATAAGGAAGCCAAAGCCAAAGCGGAAAAGATTCTCGCTCAGCTCAAACAGGGTGCGGATTTCGGCGCGCTGGCTGAAAAGGAAAGCTCCTGCCCCAGCAGCAAGAACAAAGGAAGTCTCGGCGAATTTCCGCGCGGTCAGATGGTTCCCGAATTTGAAGCCGCCGCTTTCGCTCTCAACAAGAAGGGCGACTACTCCGGCGTGGTCAAAACCCAGTTCGGTTATCACATCATCCGCCTTGACGGCAAGAAAACCGCACGCGTGATGCCGCTGGCGGAAGTGAAGGAAACCATTCGCCAGAAACTTCAGGGCGAGGCTCTCCAGAAAGCCGTTATGAACGCTATTACCATAGCGAAAAAGGACATCAAATTCGTGGTCTCCGACCTGAAATAAAAAATCCTTTTCTTCTTCCGGCGTCCTGTGCTGTCTGGTACGGGACGCTGGTTTCGGCATAAATATATCATGACGTCATCAGCTGATATTTGACGTCATTCTTTTTTTCTTCGCCGGACAGAGGCTGCGATTTACTCCCAATCCCCTCCCCCAAATATCGCAGTCTCTCGTCCGGCGAAGATCTTTTTTTATTTTTTGCGTAGAATTTTTCTTTTCCCGGTTGCGAAATCCGATTGCAGGTGTATCTTACTTTTATTATCTGTGTAAACGAATTGAAAGAGAGAGGCTTGAAGATGAAAAAAGGCGATGTTGCCGCTGTTGTGTTTCTGGTGCTGTACGCATGTATGGTCGTATTTTTCCCGTGGACCGTGTCCATAACCGGGAAAATTGAGTGGGGCGGACTGTCGCACGGTCTGCAGAATTTCGGCAATTTCACCGCCGCCTATCCGTATCTGATGGGATTCTTCAAAGTCGGCTTGCTTGCCATGTTCGGTGAAATGCTCAAAGTCCGCATGAAAACCGGTTCCTGGAAAGTGCCGTCCGTCTTTGCGCGGTTCATAGTCTGGGGCATCACGGGTCTGGTCTTCACGATTGTTTTTGCGCTGTTTGCCAAAGGGGTCGGCGCGCTCATGGGAACCCCGCTCTGGTTCGGGGAAAAAACTCCGCTGCTGGGGGAACGGCCGTTCAGCCAGACCCTGATTTTCGCGCTTTCCACCTCGTTCTGGATGAACATGATTTTTGCCTATCCGATGATGCTGTCGCACGAATGGTGCAATGAAGTAATCAACCGCAGACGTTTTGTCGGCGGTGCAGAATTTCTGGAAAATCTCAATAAACATATCTGGGGTTCGTTCATTCCGAAAACCATTGTGCTGTTCTGGATTCCAGCGCACACCGTTACCTTCTGTCTGCCCGGCAACTACCGCGTTCTGATGAGTGCAGTGCTGAGTCTTGCGCTGGGAGCGATTCTGACCTTCCGCGCCAAAGCAAAATAAGAGAGAAAGCACAAAATTACCATAATTAGCACAGGATTGCCATTGTTTTTAAGAAAACCGGCTTTATTTTTGTCAAACGCAATTTATATTAACAGAGAAAACCGGTAACGGAAACAATGGAAAAACCATAACACAGGAGAAAGACAACATGGCAAAGATCACTTTTATGGGTGCGGGCAGCACCGTTTTCGCCAAGAACGTGCTGGGCGACTGCATGTGCCGCGAAGCGCTGAAAGATTCAGAAATTGTGCTGTATGACATTGATGCGGAACGTCTTCAGGAATCCAAAGGAGTTCTGGACAACCTCAACGCCAACATCAATGACAACCGCGCGAAAATTTCGGTCTGCCTCGGTGTTGATGAACGCAAAAAAGCGCTGAAGAATGCGGACTTCGTGGTCAACGCCATCCAGGTCGGCGGTTATGAACCGTCCACCGTGATCGACTTTGAAATTCCCAAGAAATACGGACTGCGCCAGACCATTGCCGACACTCTCGGCATCGGCGGTATCTTCCGCGCTCTGCGCACCATTCCCGTGATGCTGGACTTTGCCCGCGACATGGAAGAAGTCTGCCCCGACGCCTGGTTCCTCAACTACACCAACCCCATGGCAATGCTCACCGGAGCCATGCTCCGCGGCACGTCCATCAAAACGGTCGGTCTCTGCCACAGCGTTCAGGTCTGCGTGGAATCCCTGCTTGCCACTCTCGGCAAGTATGATTTCGAAAAACAGTACAACAACGACATCATGGCGACGGATCTCGGCTATCGCGCCAAGATCGCCGGCATCAACCACATGGCGTGGCTGCTCAGCCTCACCAAAGACGGCAAGGACATCTATCCCGAAATCCGGAAAGAAGGTCTGGAATTCGTCCGCAAAGAGCGCGGACATCTGGAACATCCGGAAAAATGCGGTGCGAACCTGGTCCGTATGGAAATGATGAACCGTTTCGGCTACTATGTAACCGAATCCAGCGAACACAACGCCGAATATGCTCCCTACTGGATCAAGGCGGCATATCCCGAACTCATCGAAGAATACGGTATTCCACTGGATGAATATCCCCGCCGCTGTGTCAGCCAGATCGAAAACTGGAAGAAACAGTATGCCGAAATCACCAAACATGAAAAACTCACGCACAAAATGTCGCGTGAATACGGTTCCGGCATCATGAACGCCATTGTCACCAATGAACCGTACCAGATCGGCGGCAACGTCCTCAACCACGGATTCATCGAAAACCTTCCCGCAGACGCAGTGGTCGAAGTCCCCTGTCTGGTCGATTCCAACGGCATCCAGGGAACCTACGTCGGTCGTCTCCCCGTTCAGTGCGCCGCCATGAACATGACCAACATCAATGTTCAGCTGCTCACCATCGAAGCGGCGCTCACCCTCAAAAAGGAACACATCTACCATGCCGCTATGCTGGATCCGCACACTGCGGCGGAACTCAGCATCGACGACATTGTGGCAATGTGCGACGAGCTGATCGAAGCGCACGGCAACATGCTGCCCAAGTATAAATAATCCGGCATACCCGCCGGTTTGGATTCGGACACCTCCCCCTCTGTGTGCCGAACCCCTTTCCCGGATCGGACGTAATCTCTTGCGTCCGATCCTCTTTTTTGTCCTAAAGGGGACAAAAAAACGGAGTGAAATCCTTTCCGACTTTTTTGGAAACTTTTCCGCGCAACCATCAGAAAAAACAAAAAAAGTTCATGCCGCATCTTGTAAAACATAAAGTTATGCTCCATATTATGGATTGAAGATTATCACGGAATGGAGATTAAAAAATGGCAAACGAAGAAAAATATTTGAAGCCGATTCATCCCGGTGATATTTTGAGAGAAGATTTTATGGAGCCGCTGAATCTTTCCCAAAACAAACTGGCACGAGAAATCGGTGTCACCCCGCGCAGAATTAACGAAATCATCCACGGAAAACGTGCCATAACCGCGGATACGGCAATGCGGTTAAGCAAGTTTTTCGGAACGGCGGCGCAGTTATGGCTCAATCTGCAGGCAGAATATGAACTTGACTGTGTCGTTTACCGTGAACGTACCGAGGGGAAACATACTTTCGACTTCATCAAACGGTTTGTCCAGAAGGCTGCTGTATTGTAATTCTCCCGTCATTAAAACATCAATCAAAACCACCGGCTGAGCCTGTGGTTTTGATTGATAAAAATACAATGTTCAGGAACAGGAAATGACAGATGACTGGCGGAAATTATATGAGGCTGCCGCGGCAGTGCGGCAGGATCGGCGGATCTCGGAATATGTCAGTGCTGGCTGTGTCAGCGCGGCAATTCTTTCCGGTTCCGGAAAAATTTACACCGGAATATGCGTGGACACCTGTTCCACTCTGGGGATCTGCGCCGAGCGGAATGCCATTTTCCATATGCTGACCTGCGGAGAACAGGAAATCCGCAAAGTGCTGGCAATCCTGCCGGACGGCTCGTCGGGTGCGCCGTGCGGAGCCTGCCGCGAACTGATGGTGCAGCTGATGCCGCACACTTGCAAAAGCATCGAAATCATGCTGGATTATCCGTCCCGGCGGATACGCACACTGGGCGAACTGACTCCGGAATGGTGGATCCCGATGTAACGGCGCGGCAGTTCCGGCGGACGGATGGCACTTTTCCGCAATTGTTTTCCTTTTACGCTTGAAAAAAACCATTTTCGTGGTATCTTAATTGCGTATTTTTTTGAATTGCAAAATCCAGAAAGGATAGCTGTCATCATGAGCGAAGAAAACACGCAGAACGCTGCTGCTCCGGAACAGAAGCAGGAAGACATTTTCACCCAGCGCATCAACAAGGTGCATGAACTGGAAGCCGCCGGCAAACTCCCGTTCGGACGCCGATTCGACAATGTGATCAAAACCGCCGAAGTCCGGGAACAGTACAAACCGGAACAGGAAGAACAGCCGGAATTCACCATTGCCGGCCGCATGACCGCTTTCCGCGCCATGGGCAAATCCATTTTCGCCGACGTGAAGGACTCCTCCGGCCGTATGCAGATTTATGTGCAGCGCGGCACCGTCAGCGATGAAGAATTCGCAGCCTTCAAGAAACTGGACCTCGGCGACATCATCGGCGTTACCGGTGTGCCGTTCACCACGCGCACCGGCGAACTCACGCTCAAAGCGCACAAAGTCACTCTGCTGACCAAGTCCCTGCGTCCCCTGCCCGAAAAATTCCACGGTCTCACCGATATCGAACAGCGGTACCGTCAGCGTTATCTGGACCTCATCACCAACGATGAAAGCCGCAAGGTGTTCCTGTTGCGTTCCAGAATCATCAGTGAAGTCCGCAAGTTCCTCGAAAGCAAAGGGTTCATTGAAGTGGAAACCCCGATGCTCCAGCCGATTCCCGGCGGAGCTTCCGCCAATCCGTTCAAGACCTACTACGAAGCCTTGAACTGCCCGGTCTACATGCGTATCGCCACGGAACTCTACCTCAAACGTCTGATTGTCGGCGGTTTTGAGCGCGTGTTCGAACTGAACCGCAACTTCCGCAACGAAGGCATTGACCGCCGTCACAATCCGGAATTCACCGCTCTGGAACTCTATCAGGCATACGGCGACTGCCGCAGCATGATGGACATCATGGAGGAAATGGTTACCACGCTGGCGGAAAAACTTCTCGGAACCACGCAGATCAAAATGGCAAACGGCACGGTTATCGACCTGAAACGTCCATGGCGGCGCGCCCCCTACCGTGAACTCGTGATGGAAAAAATGGGCGCGGACTGGTATGATCTCAGCCACGACCGGAAATTCGCCAAAGCCAAGGAAATGGGATTGGATGTCACACCGGAAATGGATGATCTGGAAATCACTCATGAAATCTATGACAAGACCATTGAACAGACCCTGATTCAGCCGACGTTCGTAACCCGTCTGCCCGCCTATCTGGTCCCGCTGGCGAAAAGATGCGAAGACGATCCGAGCCTGGTGGATGTCTATGAACTGGAAGTCAACGGCATTGAACTGTCGCCGGGCTATTCCGAACTCAATGACCCGATTGATCAGCGTCAGCGTTTCATCGAACAGGCGAAACGTGAAGGCAAGGATCTCAAGGACGCCATCGACGAAGATTTCCTCACCGCGCTGGAATACGGTATGCCTCCGACCGGCGGTCTCGGAATCGGCATCGACCGTCTGGTCATGCTCCTGACCGGTGCGGAATCCATCCGCGACGTTCTGCTCTTCCCGCAGATGCGTCCGAAACAATGACCGCATTATGAGCGTTGCGTCTGAAATTCTGAAACAGGCGGTTTCGTCTGCCGGAAACGTACAGGCGGAATATATCATCCGTGCCGGGAACTACATCCGTTCCGGCGCGGATTTTTTCACGCCGCATCCGGAGGAAATGCTGTCCGGCGGCATAATTCTGAAAGATTCCCGGAGTGTGGTTTCCGGACTGGATGCACAGCAGCGTTTCTTCATCAAGAAGTATAAGAAAAACGGCTTCTGGCGCACCTTCAAACGCGCCTTGCAGTATCCGCGCTCATGGAAATGTCTGGCGGCGGCTCTGCGGCTGCGGGAAATCGGCATAGCCACCCCGGCTGTACTGTTTGCTTCCCGGTATTGTCTGGTAACCGAAGTTCTGAATCCGGCACAGACCGTATATCTCCCAGTCCGTCCGGAACTGGCATGGGACGCCGTACCGCTGATGGCGCGTCTTCATGCGGCAGGCATCCGGCATGGCGATTTGAACCTGCGCAATATCTGCTGTCTGGCGGACGGCTCTCTCGGACTGATTGACCTGGACGGCTCCCGGCTGTACCGCGGTGCAGTGCCGGACAAAGTACGTTTTCTGGAACTGGCGCGTCTGACATCCTCGTATCTGAAATGTGTTCATCCCGAACCGGGGGAAATGGAACGCATCACCCGAAAATTTGCGGAATCCTACCGTGCCTGCACGGGGCAGGATTTTTACAGTGCCGCGTTGCTTGCCCGTGTCATTGAACTGACCGGACGGCGCTGAATTTTCCCCAAAACAGAAAAACCGTACCGCAGGGAATGCCCCGTACGGTACGGCATCAGAAATATCTTCAGATTTCTGTCAGAGTGCAAATTTGGGGAACGGGTTCTGCCGATGGCATTCTTCGATCACCCGGATCTGCCGTTTGACCTGTTCCAGCGGCACAACCAGCGGTGCGCCGTTGACGAACGCTTCATAAATATTTTCGTAATATTTCACGCCCCAGCTGTCCATGCCTCTTGCAAAATCGGATGCATTCCAGCGTTCTTCATAGAATTCCAGTTTTTCGCCGCAGTAGCGCGGCATACGGCCTGGACCTTCCAGCGGTTCGCGGACCAGATGCTGAACCGGAGCTTCCTCCGGTTTGAAATAACGCCAGACGATTTCCCCGTCGAACGCTTTCAGACCGCCGTTCGTTGCGTAAATTTCGAACGTATTGCCGGGGAACATGCAGCAGCGGGAAATTTCCAGATCAATATCCGGATGACCTTTGCCGGACAGCAGAATCTTGACATGGTCTTCGGCATCGCCGAAGGTGTTGGCGCGATCCATGCGGCAGACAATCTGTTCGGGATCCGCTTCCCCGTCGCCGTAGAACTGCAATGCCAGATCCAGCGGGTGCGGACCGGTGTTCAGCAGTTCGCCGGCGCACATATCCTGAATGGTCTGCCAGTCCCAGCGGCGGGCAAAGCCATTGTAGGCGATCTTGACCATCACCGGACGGCCGAGAATGCCGGATTTCATGATCTCGAGGGTTTTGGCGAACAGCGGACGGAACCGGGACTGCTGGAACACGGCAAAGAATTTGCCGCTTTTCTTGATGGCGGCTTCCAGACGTTCCACATCCGCGATATGGCGCCCCAGCGGTTTTTCACTGATGACGTTCAGTCCTTTTTCCAGCAGCTCGATGCTGACCGGGATATGATCCATGCTGCGGGTGGCGTTGATAAACAGATCGACCCGTTTGTCTTCCAACATGTCCTTGTAATTCTCGTAGGTTTTCAGCTCCGGAGACGGCGTGATACCGTCCATTGCCCAGCGTTCCCGGATGGGATCCGCGATGGCGACCACTTCGTAGCGGGCTTTGAGTGCGGGGTACGTTTCAAACAGATGACGGTGAATATCCCGTCCGCTGCGTCCCTGACCGATGATGCCGATTCTGATTCTTTTCATGATGCAGGTTCTCCTTTATAATTCCGGGAACTGATAAACGGGCATGGTGCGTCCGCCGTACTGAACGGAAAGTTCAGCAGCTTCCAGCATTGCCATGATTTCAAAAGATTCCTTCAGCGGAACGCCTTCCGTCCTGCCGCGGAAGAAATCCCCGATCTCGCAGATCAGCCGGCGGTAAAGATTCACGCCGCCGATATACTGGAACATGCGGCATTCACCGCCTTTGCGCAGAACACCGCCATAGCAATAGTTGCCTTTGGTCAGCTCCACCACGCCGCGGCGTCCATCCGCATAGGATACAACACAGACTACCCCCTGACGGTCAGGAACGGAAGTGACTGCAATGGCGCCGGGGCCCATGATTTTTTCCAGCATTTCGAAAGTATGAACGCCGTACCAGACAATGGAAGAGCCGGCGGCGGCATGTCCCAGCGGTCCCCAGGTCTGCCCCAGATCCAGCTGCGGCATGGCTTTGGAAGCCTCGATGATGTTGTCGTCATAACGGAGTGAAGACGCCGTGAAGAAACGGGTGTTGTTTTCCTTGGCGATCCGCAGGATTTCCGTGGCATTGTCAAGCGTGTCGGCGAACGGTTTATCCAGATAGACCGGCTTGCCGAGAGCCGCACATTTCCGGAAATATTCCAGATGATAAGCGGCGTCGTTGATTTCAAGACAGACGGCATCGCAATCTGCCACCGCTTCTTCGAAATCCAGCGTTACTTTCACTCCGATGCTTTCCAGATACGCCTGACGTTTGTCCAGACCTTCTTTATTCTGGAACGGAGTCTCGAAACGGAGCGCACGGGTAACGGTCATGCCGTCCACGCGGCTGGCAGGATCAAACGCGGGGTCCTGCATGAATTTGGGAAATTCCACGGCGTGACTGGTGTCAAGCCCGATTACCGCAACTTTAATTGTTTTGTCCATGATGCAATCCTTATTCTATGTTTTTCGGGATTCAACACTCCTTAACATAATATGAAATTCGGGAAATAAAATGGTCTTTTTGATAAAAAGATGGCTTTTTTGATCATTTTCCGAAAAAATATGTCCATTTTTACGGGCAAAAATGCAAAAACAGCCGCATGAACTGGTTGAAAAACAGATTTTTCCAAAGACAGAACCTGCTTATTTGATGTTTTTGGTCGTTCGGAAGGCCTTCTTCGGGTCAAAATTATAATAGGAGCCCAGCGAAACCAGCGTCTTGGTATGGGTGATGCCTTTGATCTGATGACACATCTTGTCCGCCAGAATCAGCGACAGCTGTTCGTTGTCATCCACACGCGCAATGGCGGCAATGTCATATTCCCCGGCAATCGAATGAACTTCCATGATGCCGTCCACCTGAAGAATTTCATCCATGACTTCCAGAATCTGCTCCCGTTCGACATTCAGCAGAATGATTGCTGTAACCATGACTTCACCTCGCATTTCGTTAAATGATTCAGCTGACCGGCGCGCAGAACATCCGCTTCCGGTTTCTGTCCTAACATAGCCCGGAGTTCACCGCAAGTCAAGCGGCGGCTGGATGAAAAATGCAGGAAAATGCAGCGGCTCTCCATTTTTCGGGGCATTTTCCGGATAAAATTCTGCATTTTATCATTATCAAATCATATCTTTCTCAAAATATTATCAAATATTTCTCATAAAAACAGCAAAACAGGACTTGAAATTTGCCGAAAAGCCTGTATTGTTATGGATATTGAGAGAAAAACCGGACAGAAAGGGCTGTTTTTTATGAGTGGCGGCATCGAATTTGTTTCATTAGGTTATTGCAGCAATGATTATCTCTGCAAAGTGGATGAGATTCCCCTGGACCACAAAGTCGAAGCGGTCAGTCATCTGACCCAGGGAGGCGGTCCGGCGGCAACCGCGGCAGTCGCGGCGGCACGGCTCGGCATGAACACCGCATTCGTCGGAGTCGCCGGAGACGATGATTCCGGAAAAATCATACTGCGCGATTTCGCCGAGGAAAAAGTCAATACCGAATATATGAAAACACGTCCGGGCTGCTCCACCTCCACGGCTTTCTGCTGGGTGGACAAGGAAGGAAAACGGAGCATTGTCTGGTACCGCGGCAACGGAGCCGATCTTGCGCCGGAGGAAATTCCCGAAGAACTCATCGCCGGCGCAAAAGTACTGCATCTGGACGGACATCAGACCGCCGGAGCGCAGACAGCCGCGAAACTGGCGAAAAAACACGGTGTGCTGGTCAGCATCGACGCCGGAACATTGCGGCCGGGAGTCCGCGAACTGCTGAACGACTGCGATATTGTCATCACCTCGGAATTTTTTGCGCGGCAGCTCACCGGCATTGAAGATTATGAAAAATCGCTGATGGAACTGGTGAAAATCGGTGCGGAAGTCACGGGCATCACCATGGGGGTGAAAGGGTCCATGTGCTTCGACCGGAAAACCGGAAAAATCATCCGCTGTCCGAGTTTCAATATCGAAGTGACGGATACCACCGGCGCGGGGGATGTGTTTCACTCGGCGTTTGCCGTGCGTTATTCCGAAACACGGGATATTTTCGGGAGTATGCGTTTTGCTTCGGCGGTTTCCGCGCTGAAATGCACGAAACTGGGCGGACGCACCGGCATTCCGACCCGTGCGCAGGTCAATAAATTTTTAGCTCAACACTCTTAATGATACAGGAGGTCATCATGGAAAAACTGTTGGTCAAGCTCGGCAGCGAGCTGAAAAAAGG
This sequence comes from uncultured Victivallales bacterium, assembly GCA_934661375.1. Lineage (GTDB taxonomy): Bacteria > Verrucomicrobiota > Lentisphaeria > Victivallales > UBA1829 > SIG94. Next base: position 63,218 of record CAKUJH010000009.1, on the reverse strand, counting down.
CTACAATAAAGTTTTCGACAACAACACGCTGGGGATGAAACTGACGCGCTTCGGCATTCTGGCTCTGGACAAAGGACAATCCTGGAAATCCAATACCGGCGACTGGGAAGTGGCACTGGTGATGCTCGGCGGCAAATGCTCGGTCAAAGGCAAAGATTTTGAGTTTGCCGAAGTCGGCGGACGCAAAGATGTTTTCTCCGGCAAACCGGATACGGTTTATCTGCCGCGTCATACGGAATACACCGTAACCGCGCTGACCGATTACATGGATCTGGCGGTCAATGAATCCCCTGCCACACGCGACACCGCCCGTCCGACGGTTATCAAAGCGGAACAGACCCGCGAAATCACCATCGGCCGCGACAACTTCACGCGCAAAGCCACTATTCTGCTGGATGAGAAATTCGATTCCGAACATTTCTACATCGGCGAAGGCATGATTCCTTCCGGCAACTGGTCCGGTTATCCTCCGCACCGTCATGACATTGACAATCCGCCGGCTGAAATCAACATGGAGGAAACCTACTTCTACCGCTTCGATCCGGCGCAGGGATTCGGCATTCAGAAGGTTTACCAGCCGGACGGCAGCATTGATGAAACGTACACGGTCAAGCAGAACGACACCGTCGCCATCGCGGAAGGCTATCACCCGCTCTGCGGTGCGCCGGGTTACCAGATGTATTACCTGTGGACCATGTGCGGACCGGTCAACCGCGGGCTGATTTCCAGTCAGGACCCCGCTCATTCGTGGGTTAAATGATGCCGGAACGCAATCTGCTCTTGGGCATTGACTTCGGGACGGGCGGCTGCAAAGTTACCGTCATCGACGCCGCCGGTGTATTTCAGGGGGAAGCCTCCGTTGAATACAGAACGTACTTCCCGCATCCCGGCTGGTCCGAACAGGATCCCGCCGACTGGTATGCGGCAATGTGCGAAGTGCTGAAAAAACTGCGTGCCGAAGGCGTCGATTTCTCCCGGATCGCGGCTCTGGCGTTCGACGGCTCCACTCATAATGCCGTGCTGATGGATGCGCAGATGAAACCGCTGCGCAGAACCATCATGTGGACCGATCAGCGCAGTGTCCGGGAATGTGCGGAACTGAAAGCCCGTGCCGGAGAAATCTTCGAAACCGCGTGGCAGATGCCGACGCCGACCTGGACTCTGCCGCAGCTGATGTGGATTCAGCGCAATGAACCGGAAATCACCGCCCGGACGGAACACATTCTGTTCGTCAAGGATTATGTCCGTTATCTGGTTACGGGCGTGGCGGTTACCGATTACATTGAAGCGCAGGGAACGCTGTTCTTCGACATGAAAAACAATTGCTGGTCGCAGGAACTGGCGGCACTGACCGGAATCAGGGCTTCCGCGCTGCCGCAGCTGTGCAAACCGACGGATCAGGTCGGCAAAGTTACGGCGGCAGCCTCCCGCGACACGGGCATTCCCGAAGGAACTCCGGTCATCTGCGGCAGTTCCGATTCCGCCGTGGAAGATTACGGCGCGGGCGCAGTGGAACCGGGCGACTGCATTGTCAAACTCGCCACTGCGGGCAATGTCAATGTCATGACCGCAGAAGCGGTTCCGCATGAACGCACACTGACCTATGCACACATCTGCGAAGGAATGTATTATACCGTCTCCGCCACCAATGCGGCGGCGGTCTGTCAGCGCTGGTTCCGCGACCAGTTCTGCGAACCGGAAAAACGCCGGGCGGCGGAACTGAACAAAAAAGCGTTCAGTCTGATGGATGAGCTGGCGGCGGCGTCCCCGATCGGGGCAAACGGCGTGTTCTTCCATCCATATCTGCAGGGAGAACGCTCGCCGTACTGGGACCCGGATCTGCGCGGCAGTTTCACCGGGTTCTCCATGGGGTCGACCCGCGGCGACTGTGCACGGGCATTGCTGGAAGGCGTCGGCTTCTCCCTGATGGACTGTTACGGTCTCATCGAGGAAATGAAGCTTCCGGTGAAACGCCTGATCCTGATCGGTGGTGGAGCCAGAAGCGCCTTGTGGAGTGAAATTGTGTGCAGTATTTTCAACCTGCCGCTGCAGGTGCCGACTCCGGGTGATGCGTCGTTCGGCAGTGCGCTGCTGGCAGGTACGGGCGCAGGGTTCTTCGCCGATCCCCGCGACGCCGTGCGGAAATGTCTGAAAACCGACCGTGAACTGCGGCCGGATCCGGACAAGGCGGCGCGCTACCGGAAGCTGTTCCGGCAGTACCGGGACATCCATGACGCCCTGGCGCCGGTCTACGCAAAATATGCTTCGGAACAGGAATGAATTGAAACGGAATAAAAAACTGGAACGACAACCAATAACAAAGGAGGCTTGAAAGCCATGTTACCGTCCACAACCAGCTACATGTTTGAAATGATCCGTACTGAACTCACGGATGCCGTCGGACACGACTACGTCGATGTGCGTATGGCGGACAGATTTGCCCACTCGGTCGATTATTACTGGATCCCCGAAATGTGGCATGACCGCAACATGCCCTGCCCGCAGGCGGACATCATTGTCCACCCCGGCTCGACGGAAGAAGTTTCGAAAGTCATGAAAATCGCCAACAACTACAAGATTCCGGTGGTTCCGTGGGGCGGCGGCTCCGGTTCGCAGGGCGGCGCACTGCCGATCTGCGGCGGCATTCTGCTGGACACCAAACGGCTGAACCAGGTTGAAAAGATTGACACTACTTCCCTGACCGTAATCTGCGGCACGGGCATCATCATGCGTCATCTGGAATGGGAATGCAACAAGGCGGGTTATTCGACCATGCACCTGCCCGCCTCCATTGCCTGCGCGACCATCGGCGGCTTCCTGGCGCACCGCGGCACCGGCGTGCTTTCCACCAAGTGGGGCAAAATCGAAGACATGGTCATGTCCATCGAAGTCGTGCTGCCCACCGGCGAAATCATCAATACCCTGCCGATCCCGCGCCATGCATCCGGACCGGATCTCACCATGATGTTCCTCGGCAGTGAAGGTACGCTCGGCGTCATCACCAAAGTTACGCTGAAAATTCATCCGCAGCCCGAATCCCGCAAATTCCGCGCCTATCTGTTCAAAACCTTCGACGACGCCATGGATGCCGGCGCCTCCCTGATGCGCAGCCGTCTGCGTCCCTGCACCATCCGTCTGTACGATGAAGAGGAAACCCGCAGCCACGTCAAACGCGTGTTCGGTCTGGACCAGATCAGCGGCGCTTACCTGGTGTTCGGTTTCGACGGCTACGAAAAGATCGTCGACCTCGAAATGGAAGAAGCCATGAAAATCATGAACCGCTATGATGTTCAGGATCTGGGCAGCAAAGGCGGCGACATGTGGTGGGAAAACAAATACAAATTCTTCTATCCGCCGTACATGTTCCACATGCCGATGGCATTCGGAACGCTCGACACCGTCGCCACGTTCAGCAACATCAAGAACGTCTACTGGGCGATGAAGAAAGTCGTCAACGAAAACTTCCCGGAAGCCCGTTTCATCGGACACTTCTCCCACTGGTATGAATGGGGCTGCATGCTGTATGCCCGTTTCATCTTCGAGAAAGCGCCGGATGATCCGCGGGAAGCGGCCGAACTCTACAACCGCGTGTGGGATCTCGCCATCCGCGCGGCGGTTGCCAACGGCGGCGTGATCAACGAACATCACGGCGTCGGACTCAAACTCGGACACTTCATGAAGGAACTGTACGGTCCGGCAAAACCGCTGGTGCTGGACAAGATCAAGAAGGAACTCGACCCCAACGGCATCATGAACCCCGGCAAGATGGGCTTCGGTTTCTAACTCAATCACAAAGGAGATTTTACCATGAATTTCACGAAATTCGAACCCGATATGAAGTCCTGCCGCTACTGCTTCATGTGCCGCCATCTTTCCGCGGTCGGCAATGTGCTGTTCAGCGAAGCGGACACCCCGCGCGGACGCGCCCTCATGCTCGACACCGCCAGCCACGATCCGGAATTTCTGTTCACGGACGATGTGATCGAAACCATGTACCGCTCCGACCTTTCAGCCTGCTGCCGTTTCCACTGCGTCAGCCATTACGATGAAAACGGTCTGGTGCTGGCTGCCCGCCGCGACATTGTTGAAGCCGGCAAAGCCCCCGCGAAAGTCGCCGAACTTGCCAAAAAATATGCACAGGACAATCAGTTCACGACCGAAGGCAAAGCCGATGTTCTGTACTTTGTCGACGCCTATACGGATGAAGAAGGCTCGGTAACCTCCGCGTTTGCCGCCATTGCCAAAGCCGCAAACGTCGGATACACCACCATTTCCGGCGGCTGTATCGGCAAAGCGCTCAAAGTCCTCGGCTATGAAAACGAAGCAAAGAAAGCAGCGGAAAACTTCGCCGCCGCGGTCAATGCATCCGGCGCAAAAATCCTCGTGGTCAGCAATCCTGCCGCCTACGACGCCGTCAAGAACGACTTCCCCGCATGGGGCGTCAAAGTGAATGCGGAAGTCATGCACACTTCCCAGTTCATCGCCAAACTGCTGGCGGACAAAGCTCTCAAAGCCGCGGACGCCAAAGCGGAAGTCTATTATCTGGAAAGTGATTTTCTCAAGAACTACAACGGCAACATCAGTGCGCCGCGTGACGTTCTCACCGCGTTCGGTTTCATTCTGAAACCCTTCGGCACCAACAACGAGGAATCCTACTCCGCCGGTGAAGGCGCCTGTGTTCTGAAGGAACTCCATCCGGAACTGGTCACCAAACTTGCGAAGAAAGTCGCTTCCCGTGCCGACAATCCGGAAAAAGATCTGCTGATCACGGCATCCCCGTACACGGCAATCGTCCTGAAAAAGGAAGCGGGGCTGAACGTCGCCACCATCGAAGAAGTCATTGCTTCGCAGCTGTGAGGTCGGGTCATGGCACTTTATTCTTTCAATGAACTGCTGAAACCCGCGCGGAAACAGGGGATCGGAATTGCCGCCATCAATCTGGCGAATTACGAAACTGCCGCCGCGCTGTTCGAAGCCGCGGAAATGACGCAGCTGCCGCTGATCGTGCAGATGTATTCCCGCATGTTCGGCAACGGTAAAGCGGAAATGATTATTCCGATGCTCCGCAGATTCGCGGAAAAATGCTCCCAGCCGGTCGCGGTTCACCTTGACCACGGCGCCAGCTTCGAAGAAGCGAAAAACGCCATCGAATGGGGATGCACTTCCGTCATGTTCGACGGCTCCCGGCTGCCGATGGACGAAAACATCCGCATCACCAGAGAAGTCGTCGCAATGGCACACAAAGCCGGTGTTTCGGTGGAAGCCGAAATCGGACATGTCGCCATGGGCGATGAAGGTCATCTGACCGTTCCCGAAGAAGCGGTCCGTTTTGTCGAAGCCACCGGCGTGGACGCCCTGGCAATCGCCATCGGCACGGCACACGGCTACTACAAGGAAACGCCGAAGCTCGACGTTGCCCGCTGCAAAGAAATCGGCGATGCTCTTCCCGAACTGCCGCTCGTTCTCCATGGCGGTTCCGGCACTCCGATGGAAGACGTCCAGAAGGTGATCCGCTGCGGCATTTCCAAAATCAACGTGGCGACCGAATATCAGGACTGTTTCCTGAAGGCAACCCGCGCTGAACTGGAAAAGCTGAACGGCAAATTTGTTCCGGTGGACAAGTTCATGGATCCCATCCGGGAAAAATGCGCCGCCCATGCGGCACAGCTGATGCGCTGTTTTGCTCTTCAGCAGTAAACATTTTCCATGCTCTGCTCCGGCCGTTCCCGGTTTTCCGCCGGGAGCGGCTTTTTATTTTCTGCTGTCGACAACAAAAATCCAGTTTAAAAATCAATAATGCTGTTTACAGAAACGGAATATTCCATTATAATATAATACCAAAAGACACATTGTAACCAGAAAAGGATTTTCCGGCATGAAATTTTCCATAGAACAGCATCAGGTTCTGCTGAACGGGCAGCCATACGCCGTTCTTTCCGGCGCAATTCACTATTTTCGCACCCTTCCCGAACAATGGGAAGACCGTCTGCTCAAACTCCGGAGCTGCGGCTTCAACACCGTGGAAACATATCTGGCATGGCATCTGCACGAAGTCCGGGAAGGCGAATTCGATTTCTCCGGACGGCTGGATTTTGCCCGGTTCATCCGGCTTGCCGGCAAACTCGGTCTGCATGTGATCGTGCGGCCCGGTCCTTATATCTGCTCCGAATGCGACCTCGGCGGAATGCCCGGCTGGCTGCTGGGCAAACCGGGAATCCGTCTCCGCTGCTGCAACAGCATCTTTCTCGCGTATGTGAAAAAATTCTTTCATGAAGTCATGCCCATGCTGGCTCCGCTGCAATGCACACAGGGCGGACCCGTCATCGCAATGCAGCTGGAAAACGAGTACGGCAGTTACGCGGACGACAAGGCGTATCTGCGCCAGCTGGCGGATTTCATGCGGCAGGACGGTATCGAAGTTCAGCTGTTCACTTCGGACGGAGCGGGCGAAATCTGGCTGAAACGCGGCACACTCCCCGAATTTCCCGCCACGGTCAACTACCGCTGCAACCCGAAGACCAACATGCAGGCGCTGGACCGCTGCAACACCGGATATCCCAATGCGCATGTGACCATGGAACTCTGGAACGGCAAGGCATGGCACTGGGGAGTTCAGCCGCTGCATCACAATGATGAAGCAGTGGCGGCGGACATCCGGGCGGTACTGGAAGACCACGCTTCGGTCAACTGCTACATGTTTCACGGCGGCACGAACTTCGGGTTCACCAGCGGAGCCAATTTCTTCAACGGCAAATACATGCCGCTCCTGACCAGCTACGAAGTGGACGCCATACTCGATGAAGCCGGCAACCCAACCCCGAAATATTCTGCCGTACAGAAAGTCATGGAACAGTATCATCCGGGCTCCACAGCACCCGTCCGTCCGAATCCAGCCCAAGCCTATTCCTCCGTGAAATGCACGGAATACGTTTCGCTCGCGGATTCGCTGGACCGTCTTTCCGTTCCGGTGCATTCACCGCTGCCGGAACCCATGGAGCATTTCGGACAGTCCTTCGGCTTCATTCTGTATTCCGCCGCGGTTCAACCCTGGCACAGCGGCACATATATTTTCCAGAACATGCGCGACCGCGCCATTGTCATGCTCAACGGCACCGTCATTGCCACGGTATACCGCAATGATCCGGATCAGAGCGTAACTCTGAACATCCGCGAACCGGACAGCCGGCTGGACATTCTGGTAGAAAACATGGGGCGCGTCAACTTCGGAACCACCATGGAATCCGAACTGCGCGGCATGACCGGATTCTGTCTTGCCGGCGGCATCATGCATCTCACAGGCTGGACGATCCGTCCCCTGCCCCTCGATGACTGGAGTTCATTGCAGTTCGGCAAGAATTTTCCCGCGCAGGAAGAACCCGGTTTTTACCGTGCGGAAATGCTGTTGAATGAAGAACCCGCGGACACGTTCCTCTATTTTCCCGAAGGCACGCGCGGGTACTGCATGGTCAACGGATTCAATATCGGGCGTTACTGGAACATCGGACCGCAGCGGACGCTGTATATTCCCGCTCCGCTGCTGAAAAAGGGACGCAACGAAATTGTGGTTTTCGAGCTGCACGGACTGCGTTCCGAAACTCTGCATTTCAGTGAGAGACGCATTCTCGACCCCATGCAGGAAATGCCGCTGTAAAAACAGAAAAACGGCAGACCGGTGTTCTGTGCACAGGTCTGCCGTCCTGAAAAAAAACAGTGCTTACTTTTCCAGTGTCAGCCCGTCTCCGAAGCTGAAGCAATGCGGCACAGAAACCGGTGATTTTCCTTTGAACGGAATCTCGCCGAACATCGCGCGGACCACTGCATCAATCGTGGCTTCGCAGTCATGATATGCGTTGATGTAAGTGCCGACCTGCGCCGCATCATAAAGAAGATACGGCGTACCGAAAGAAATCATCAGCAGTTTCCGGATTTTCGGATTGGACAGGAAATCCCAGAAAATCGGATCAAAGCCGCGGTATTCGCTGTACTGCGGGTTGGCGTCGCTGGCAAAAATCACCAGTTCAAACGTATCCAGCAGATTGACCACGGCATGATAATCCTTCGTGCCGATCATCGTAACTTCATGACCGCGTCCGGCAAGACGGCTGCGGAATTTGTCCAAATACTTGAAAGGAGCCGATTTGTTGGGATTGACCAGCACCAGGATGCGTGCGCCTTTTTTCAGTTTCAGCGGCAGCACGCCGTCCCGGTTGCGCAGCAGGGTAAGGCTGTCTTCGGCAATACGACGGGCAATTTCCGCATTCTTTTTGAGCAGAGCCGTCATATCGGCTTTTTCCTCTTTCGCCAGTTCTTCGGGCGCCAGACCGAGCTGTGCCTTGAACGCCAGCACCCGGCGGACAGCGTCGTCGATGCGTTCCCGGCTGATGCGCCCGTCTTTGAGTGCGGCCTTGACCAGAGGGAAAAATTTTTCCGGTTCCGGCCAGAGAAACATATCCACACCGGCGTTGATGGAATCAATCACGCGGGTTTCGTAATCTCCCCAGGCGAGATAACCGTTCATGCACATGGCGTCCGTCAGAATCACTCCCTGAAAACCGAGTTCGCCGCGGAGAAGATCCGTCAGCAGACGTCTGCTGCACGTGGCGGGCCGCCACAGCTGTTTCTTTTCATCGATGGGTTCATAGGCGGGGAAAGCAAGATGTCCGATCATAATGGACATCGCGCCGGCGTCGATCAGCGCCTTGAAAACCTTGCCGTGCATTTTGTCCCATTCCGCTTTGGACAGCACATTGAAACTGGTAACGTAGTGCTGGTTGCGGGTGTCTGTGCCGTCACCGGGAAAATGCTTCGGACATGCCGCACAGCCGCAGTCCTGCATTCCCTTGACGATGTTTTTCAGAATCCGGATGGCATGATCCGGACGGTCGCCGACGCTGCGGATGTTGGTTACTGGATTTTCGCGGTTGAGATTGAGGTCGGAGACCGGACCGAATCCCCAGCGGATATTGAGCGCACGGCCTTCGGACCCAATGACTTTTCCAAAGTCATAACTGTCTTTTTCCGAAAAAGTTGCGGAAACCCCCATGGTACGCGGCATGGCAGTGTAACCGTCGATCTGCGCACCGATGCCGCTTTCGAAATCACCGCTGTAAAGCACAGGAACCGTCAGACCGGCGGCGGCAACGGATTCCTGAAGCGTCGTAGTCACGCCTGCGCCATGTGCATAGGCTTCAATGATTTCGCTTCCGGTGAAAATGCTGCCGACCGGATATTTCTTCAGCCATTTTTCCGCCGGTAAATCGCGGCTCATCACATAACTGCCGCGTTCGTTGACCAGCTGACCGATCTTTTCATTGAGAGTCAGTTTACGGAACGTGCTTTCCACCCATGCCTGCTGTTTTTTGGTAAGTTTCTTCAACATTTTTTCAACCTCTTGTTTTGAACTGCCATTCATTATAACCGCAGACAGCAGTATTTACAAGGGGATCGGCAAGTTTTTCGCAGGAAACAATGACCCAATTGTGTCATTTGCCGGATGCACCGTTCATCTCCAGAAAATGCCGAGTTCTTCCGGCAGACGATTTTCCCGGAAACAGCGTTCAAATGTTTCCGGCAGACCGTCAATGATGTATTGTCCATCCGGTTCCCGCCGGTGCGCCGACTGCCGCAGAACCACCGGAGTCAATTGTTCTGTCAGCATTTCAATGCAGTTCGCATGTTCCAGCGCTATGGCAAGCGAACAGGTGAAGACCGGTTCCCCGTGAATTTTCCGGATCATGTCCATAAACATATCGGTATGCGGCTGTTCCGTAATGCCGGAATACAGAAGAGACCCTTCCGCGGAACGGATGCTCCAGCCGTTCCTGACCTGCCAGTCGACCACTCCGCGTTCACACTCAATGCGCATCACGGGATCGGCATTTCTGTCCGAAACATGTGCCAGCAGGGAAATCAGTTCCACGCCGTTTTCCGTGCGGAAACGCAGCGCACATGCATCAAAAGTTTCAATGCTCTCACGGGCGCGGTACAGGGTTCCCCCGACCGAAACCGCATGGGCGGAACAGTCAAAACAGTCGCCGGAAAGAAACAGCTGGAGATTCAGATAATGGGCAAACGCATTATTGACCGGTGAATCCCGGATCGGTGTGCCGTCGGCGGCGGCAAGGATGCCTGCCCAGTTGTTGCGTGAATAATATTGATCGTTCCGCGGCCAGATGCCCATGACAGCAATGCGTTTCACTCTGCCGAGCCGTCCGGACAGCAGATACTGTTTGATGAACTGAATTTCCCGTGCGTAGACGTGCTGAAAACCGACAGCGGCAAATTTACCGGACTGTTTTTCCGCCGCCATCATCCGGCGAACCGCTTCCACGGAACCGGCGGCTGGTTTTTCCACCAGGACATTTGCGCCGTACGCCAGAGCCTGTTCCGTCATCCGTTCATGAAGGGCGATTCCTGTCGGGATGCAGACCAGATCCAGTTTTCCGGGAAAATTTTCATACATGGCGTCCGCCGAAGAATAGATTTCTGTTCCAAGCTGCCGCATGACAGCCAGTTCATCGGCAACCTGATCCGGGTTGATGACAACTGCCGCCGCCAGTTCCGCCCTGCCCTGGTCCGCCAGATTTTTCAAATTGACGAAGTGAGTTCTGCCGTAACCGGAAACACCGATCAGACCGGTCTTTATCTGTTTCATTCTTGCTGTTCCTTATAATTAAAAGAAAAGAGTTTTACCCAAGTCTGCGGATTCCCGCGCCAGCAGACAGGCTCGCGTAAGCGCAATCGTGTCGGCTGTTGTCATTGGCAGCGGATTACCGCCGCGCAGATTCCGGCCAACCCGCCGCCGACGACCACAAAATCAAAACTGTTTTTGACGTTCTGCATTTTCAACTTCTTTCATAGTATTGTTTTCTGCTTCCGGATGGAATACCGGCTCCTGAATTGATTGTATCCCGATTCCAAATATAATATAATTCCGAAATCCGAAAAATCAAAAAGAAGCCAGACGGCGGCAGGATGAAGCGAATTTCGGGTCCGTTCAAATTTTCAAAATGTGCATTTCCCTTTTGCAATTCATCGAAATCGACAGGAAAAATCCGAATTTCCGGCTTCCGCTGTATTGTTTCCGGGGATGGACGGAACCTTTTTTGCCAAAAAAACAGTTTCTCCGATTGACAAAGCAAGGAAACGGTGGTACATTACTGTATACAGCTATTGAAATGGTCGCTTAGTTCAGTTGGTTAGAACGCATCCTTCACACGGATGAGGTCGAGAGTTCGAGTCTTCCTGCGACCACCAGTTTTCGAGAATCCGGCAGGTCTGCCGGATTTTTTATGTCGTATTGATTTCCGCAGCACTCCGTATCCGTCCGTAAGCATCCGTAAGATAAGTTCGCGGAAAACGCAGTTCCCTCACTATGGGCCGAATTCAAATACGGATTCGTACGGATAAAATGGAGGGATGCGGAAGAGTTTCTGCTTCGAGTACCGGTTTTAGACTATCCAATTCCACTGACGCGATACCTATCTTCGAAATAAATTTATATTTTTTCTTCCGAAGGGGTTGACATTTTCAAAAAGCTGCTTATATTATCTGCTAGAACGTTCTATTAAATTAAATGAATTGGAGAAAATATGGCTGCGACAATTCGGGATGTGGCATCGGAGGCGAAGGTTTCGTTCCAGCTGGCTTCGGCTGTCCTCGGCAACAAGAAATACGCCCGTGCGTCGGAGGCGACAAGGAAAAAAATCCTTGATGCGGCCCGGCGTCTGGGGTATGTCCCCAATGTCAGTGCCCGCATTCTGCGCGGCACCGCCAGCAAAATCATCGGCGTTCTGATCGATTCCCGTGCACCCGAACCCGCCTATGGAACACTCGTCGAAATCGAACGGGGTGCCGATGAACTCGGATACCGCATTCTTTCCGCGCAGGCACACGACAATCCCGAAAAACTGCTTCAAGCCTATCATTCCCTGAAACAGAACGGCGTGGACGGCATCATCTCCTTTTCCCACGATTATCCCCAGCTGAACTGTCAGCTGGACCGTCAGCTCAAGGACGATCCCAAAATCGTTTTTGTGCGGAGCACGCTCGAACCGGACGCTTCCTCGGTGGATGTGGATATGGCCGGCGGCATGAAAATGGCTGTGGATCATCTGACTGCCGGCGGTTACCGGAATCCCGCTCTGCTGCTATGGGGGGAAGGCGATGTGTCGAAATTGGCTCTGAACAGCAAAAAACGCTGTGATGGTTTTAAGCAGGCCTGTCCGGAGGGGAAAATTTTCTTTTTGAACTCGCCGGATACGGATATTGCGCGTCTGGCAAAGGCATGCCGCAAGCTGATCCGGGAAAAAATCCTTCCCGGCAAAATTGATTCGGTCATTGCGCAGAACGACAATCTGGCCGCGATTCTGATGAAAGAACTGCTGGCATCGGGGATTCGCATTCCCCGGGATTTCGGTTTGATCGGGTTTGACAACCGCCTGATCGGGGAATGTCTTCCCGTCACGCTTTCCTCGCTCTTTTACGACAGAAAAGAACTGGCGGATGCCGTTTTGAAGATTCTGATGGACAAAATTTCCGGAAATACCGATCCGGTCCGGATCATTTGCAGAATGAAGTTTGTTCCCCGTGAAAGCACGGATAAAAATTCCATTATAAAAAAAAATCATTAAAGAGAAAGAAAGGAAAACACCATGCTGCCGTACACGAAATTTCAAAACTCGGAAGAAGGGAAAGACACCATGAAACATGGTTCCGGACCGCTGAAAACTTTTACACTGATTGAGCTTCTGGTTGTTATTGCCATCATCGCGATTCTGGCTGGAATGCTGCTGCCGGCGCTGAATGCGGCACGAAACAAGGCTTATGCCATCAAATGTGTCAATCAGCAGAAACAGTTATTCTATCCGCTGATAACGTATGCCGACGACAATAAAGAATATTCGGTTCCGGTGAACGGCGATAAATCTTCCCGGGACTCGTGGGCGATGATGCTTTGCAGTCTGGGATATATGAAAGGCGGAAATATTTTTGATACTTACCGCAGAGCACATCTGCTCTGCCCTTCCATCACGACATCTCCGACTGCCAGCGGATATTTGAATGCTTATTACGGTTTGTTCAGCTGGGGCAATAAGTTTGCAACCTCACTATATAGAGTGGATTACGGGGAAGGATATTCTCCGATCTACAAGCTGATGGCAACTCCGAGTAAAATCGGACTGCTGGCGGACAGCTGGCAGGATAAATATAAAAGGCAGTGGTATTCTATTGGCATGGATTATGCCGATGCCGGTGCCACGCTGCCCGCTGCATCAGATAAGTCCGGTGTGGCAACGGCTCATTCCCGGCAGGCCAATATACTGATGCTTCCCGGAAATGTCCAGCAGTGGTCCGCGCAGCAGCTCGCCAGGACGAAAGACGGCTGGGCAAACGGACCTTTCGTCAATATCCGGTTTTACCTCGGATTCAATTACAGATAAAGCTTTCAGAAAGGGATAAGATTATGTTCATCAAATCAATATTGGCTGCGTCGGCGGCAATTCTGACCGTTGTTCTTTCCGGGGGAGAGTTCGCATTGATACAGGAAAACCGGGCGAAATGCACCATTGTGCTTCCGGCAAACGCATCTCCGGCAGTGGTCAAAGCGGCTGCGAATTTCAACCGGACCTTGAAAACCATTACCGGGACATCTCTGCCGACCGTCAAAAAAGAAACGGCGGGAAACCGGATTGTATTTTCCCTGCGGAAGATCGAGTCCCTGCTGACCGCGGACAATTTTACGATCGTTTTTCCGGATTCCCGGACCATGAAGATCGAAGGAACGGATACTTCGGTTCAATGGGCGTTCAATCATATCATCCGGGAATTTGCCAAAGCGGAATGGATTCTGCCGGAAGAATGCGGTCTGAGCTATACGCCGCTGAAAGATCTGGTTGTTCCGACAAAAAAAATTGAAATCAAAGATATTTCCTGGCCGGTCAGCCGGGCCAACAGCGTTCATACGATCTGGTGGATGCAGAATCGCCGGGCGGGAATCCGGATCGATCATGACCTGGTGTTTCACGCCTTCCCGGTTTCCAAATACGGGAAGGACAACTCGTGGCCGAAAGCGATCATGCCGGTGCTGAACGGCAGGAAAATCACTGCTTTGCCCGATCCCAGGAATCCCCGCAGATTCTGGCAGCCGTGCTATTCCAATCCGGATACTGCGAAGATTGCGGTGGAAAATCTGCTGGATTATTTGAAACGGCATCCGAAAACCACGGGACTGAGTCTGGGATCCAATGACAACAACGGGTTCTGCGAATGTTCCGAATGTCTGAAACTGGACAATAACCGCCGTGATAACCGGTCCGAATCCTATTTTACCTTCATCAACCGGGTTTTGAAGGAAGTCTGCAAAAAACATCCGAATTTGGTCGTTTCGGTGTTTGCCTATGGCCCTACCTATCTGCCGCCGAACTTCAAACTGCATCCGAATGCATTGGTTTATCTGACGATCGACTTCAATTCCTGCGTCGATCCGAAACTTCAGAAAAAGCATAAGAAGATCATTGCGGAATGGGGACGGAAAGCCTCCATGCTCGGAGTGTGGGATTACTCCTGGGGCTATCCCTATCCCATGCCGCGGCTGTATGCTCCGTATCATCTGGATATGCTGAAATATCTGTCCGAACATAACGGGAAAGCCTATACCGGAGAATGTTATACCAGCGATGCCCACGAGGGGCCCAAGCATTATCTGGTGGCCAAACTGCTGTGGAACAGCAAACAGGATCTGAAGAAACTGGAAGAGGAGTGGTATGTCCGCTGCGTCGGGAAGAAAGCCGCTCCGCATCTGAAAGCTTATTACAAGGTCTGGAATGATTATTTCACGGGACCGGTCAGGAAAACGCCCTGGTGGAAGAGTGCCCATTCGGTTTACATGACCTTCAATGATGTTTCCTGTATTTATGCCCTGCGGGAAGATGATATTCAGGCGGCGGACCGGTCCATGAAGCAGGTCGCTGCACTGGCGGAAACCGGACAGGAAAAACAGCGGGCGGAACTGATGATGCGGCATTGGCGTCATACCTTTCTGCGTCTGCGTCTGCTCGGCGCCGGGATTTATGACCATCAGGGATTTATCCATACTCCGCAGCAGGCCTTGAAATTGCTGGAAACGGTTTCCCGTTCGCAGGTTTACCAGAAGGAATACGAGCGGATCAGTGGTTTCCTGATCCGGGAAAAGAGTCTGAAAGAACATTATCTCAGCAAGGCCTATATCCAGGCGGGAGCCTCCCCGGTAGGCAGGAATTTCGATGATGCGGTCAAATCGCATATTCTGGCCGCCTCGGTTTTCGCCTCCGATCCGGAAGTTGGGAAAAAGTTGAAACAGCTTGCTTCCGATCCGGAACAATCGGACATGGTCCGGCAGTTCTGCAACGTGATGGGCAATCTGGATGCACAGCGGAATCTGCTGCCGGACGGCAATGCGGAAAACGGCGTGAAACCCGGTTATGAAATTCATCCGCAGCATCGGTGTTACGGCACGCTTTCCTCTTCGGAAGATTATAAGGCTGAAGGGAAAAAATCTTTTGCGGTTTCCATCAACGGGCACACTACTCTTTTCTGGATTCTTGCCAAAGCCGAACCATCCACCAGTTATCTGGCCATGTTCAAGGTTTTTATTCCGAATCCCAGTGCCGAAGGATTTCTCAATGTTGCGCTGTACAGTGAAAAGAGCGGCATAAATCAGCAATGGCGCAATCTGCCGCCGCTGAAACTTTCCGGCGGCGTCTGGCAGTCTTTCGCGGTAATGACTTCCACCATGGCAAATTCGGACAGTGTGCGACTCCGGATCCATCTGAATAAGTTTGACAGCGGCGATAAAATCTATATTGACGACATCCGTCTGATCGAACTCGGGAAAGTTTCGAAGAAAACAAAGAAATCCAAATAATCTTATATTGAACCGGAATCAGACCGGAACGGTATAAAGTCCGCTCCGCCGGAAAATTCGAAAGCGGAGCGGGCATTTCCGACGCCGGGATCCGGAAATGCCGAAGGGAATCCTGTACAATTTCCGGGGAGCATTACAACCGTCAGGAACTTGCATGATTCCTTTTTGGTTTTTGTGTCCCGTCATCGGATCCCGTCTCCGGCGATACCGGGACCATCAAGAGAACCATTGCCTGCAATCTGTGCCGGGAGACGAATCGGAAACTGCCGTCGGAAAAATTCCCGCCAATACCGGCGCCGGATCCGTTTTTTACGGATTTTTCAAAACGGTACCGGAAAATGAAATTGAAAAAACGGCTGAAAAATGCTATAGTAATGCCTTGGAGGATTTTCCGCACTTCGATTGGAGTCTTCGAATAGGGCGGCAATACCGTGCGGAATCCGGTTTGAACAAGTTGATACGGACCGTTTTCATCGGACGGCAGTTTATCTCCCGGTTTCATTCCGGCAATGCGTCCCCGCAATTCTCCGGCTATTTTTTCCGCTTTTCCTGTCATGCTCAATTCCTTTGCCTGTCTCTGTCTGAAATTATATTCATAATACAGAATGTTTCAAGGCTTCAATCGGAAAAATCCTGTAAAAAGCATCAAGCCGCCCTATATTTTCCTAATCTGAAATAGGGTGCAGATTTTCGTTATTGCGGTAAAGCATCATAACAAAAAACAAAGAAAAAAAATTCAGGGTAAGCAAAAAGGAAATTTTTACATAAAAAAATGGAGCCAATGATCGGATTTGAACCGATGACCTGCTCATTACGAATGAGCTGCACTACCGCTGTGCTACATTGGCTTGATTACGGGAATATAATTTACCTCGGTTTTTGCAAAATGCAAGCTCTTTTTCTGAAAAAAACAGAAAATACGTTTGAATCCGGCGTACTGAATCTTTCCTGAACCATTTTCCCGCTTGACTTTCCGGTGACGATGGTTTATATTTAACAGAAATAAGGAAACAGGATCAGCCGACTATGAAGATTCAATGTCCGAACTGCCGGAAAATCACGGAACTGGAACATGTGGACGCCGGTTCCAATGCGGAATGCGTCTGCGGTTTCACTTTTGAAATCAACCGGCAGACCATGGTAGAGGAATATACGGAAATCGACCGCCGGCTGCCGGAACGGATCGGGTCTTATCCCGTTACCGGGCTGATCGGATTCGGCGGCATGGGCAAAGTTTATCTGGGAACACATCCCGCCCTGGGATTGCCCGTCGCCATCAAAATGCTCCGCATGGAATATATGACCGATCAGGCATCCTGCAGCCGGTTCATGCAGGCGGCACGGATCTGCGCCCGGATCAATCACCCGAACATCGTCCGGATCTACGACTGCGGTTATGACCAGGGCAATGTGTATCTGGTCATGGAATACATTCCCGGCGGCAGCGCGCAGGATCTGCTGGAACAGGAAGGCAAACTGGATCAGGATCATGCCGCACTGATTCTGCTGGAAATCTGTTCCGGTCTTGTGGAAGCGGAAAAACTCGGCATCGTTCACCGGGACATCAAGCCGGAAAACATCATGTTCGACCGGGACGGGGAAGTCAAGCTGCTGGATCTGGGACTCTCCAAAATCATCGGGGACAGCCGGATCGGCAGCCAGAGCGTTACCGCGGACCTCACATCACTCGGCACGCCGCAATACATGTCGCCGGAACAGGCAGCCGATGCGGGGAACTGCGACTCCCGCGCCGATATTTATTCCATCGGGGTTACCCTTTATCAGCTCTGCACCGGCAGACTGCCGTTCGAATCCGACGATCCGGACGAACTGCGCAGAATGCACGCTCTAACCGAACCGGTCCCGCCCCGCCGTCTGAACCCCGGATTGCGTCCGGGCATGGAATCCGTCATTCTCCGCTGTCTGAAGAAAAAACGCGACGAACGTTATGCAAACATCACAGAACTCGCATTGGATCTGGAAGCGTGTCTGAAAAACCGGATCCTGCCCTCTACCATGAAACAGACTTCACAGCAGACCGCTCAACCTGCAGAAAAACCGTTCCGCTTCCACTGGAAACAGCTTCTGCGGATTTCGGCAGCCGGCATCGGATTCATACTTATTCTGCTCTGCGGATTTATTCTGTTTCTTCCGAAAAAACAGCCTGTGCAATCACCGGAACTGACGGTTGCGGAAGTACTGAGAAAGCTGGCAAGACAGACCGCTGGATATGCCGCCGACTGCGATTTCGACAAAGTCATCGGTATATACAGTCAATACAACGGTCCGTATAAAAAAGAAACAAGTGCAGAACGGGCGGAACTGATCCGGGGATTCCAGCTGACACAATATCATCTGCGCAGTGAATTATGTGTGGAAACGGCTGCGCTTATTCTGAATGGCGACTGGCAGCAGGCTTTGCAGCTGTACCGCGGGAAACATGGCAGAACCTTATACCCGGAAGCGGACAATCTGCTGTATGAACTTTCCACGCTCAAACCGGATTTCCGGAACAGCTGGGAAAAAAGATGCGGAGAAACCGTTCAGCTGCGGCTGACGGAAAATCAGGAAAAACTGCCAGTCCGGATTATCGGAACGGTCAAGGGAACGGTTTACGGCAGAAATCAGAAAACCATGAAACTCATTCCGCTGGAACTGACAGAACTGCCGCAGGATGAACTGCTGGCTCAGCTGGCAGGACGCACCCCCGAAACCAAGAATATCTGTCTGGGGGTCAGTCTGCTGAAACACGGGAAACGGGATCAGGCGCTTGCCCTGCTCTCCCAATCATCCTGTTTCGGAACGGCATTCCGGCAATGCTTGGACGCGCCGCAGGAATGAACGGATTCAGCCGCGCGGATTCTGACACAGACTCTGTCCGCAGTCGATAAAGAGGACAGTTCCGGTAACCGATTCATTTTCCGCCAGGAACACCGCTCCGGAACAGAGATCCTTCAAGTTCACAGGACGCTGCAGCGGCACACTGCGCAAGGTCTTTTCCATGCGTGAATGCGGCATCTCCGGCGGCGGCAGAACCGGACCGGGCGCAATGCCGTTGACGCGTATTTCCGGAGCCAGCTGCAAAGCCGCGGTTCGGGTGGCATCTGCCAGTGCTTTCTTGGATATGCCGTAGCTGAACGAATTTTCATCCGGGCGGCAGATCGCCTGATCCAGAAAATTGATGACTGCACCGGGACGTTCTCCGTATTGAGCAAACAGCTGCATCAGCAGAACCGGGGCGGTGTAATTGACCGTCATCTGCATCTGCCGGGAAGCCAGGTCTTCTTCCGTCAGTTTCCGGCGCAGAAAAACCGAAGCGTTGTTGATGAGCAGCGAACAGCCGGTGAGATACTGCGGAGCAATCTGTTCCAGACGGGCAAGATCCGTCAGATCACATTGAAACAGTTCATGACCGGCGTCCGTTCCGCCGATTTCCGCCAGCAGTCCGCGGGCATCCTCCGCAGAACGGTTGCAGTGAATGACCACCCGTGCGCCCTTCGCGGCAAAAGTCTTCACCAGCTCACGCCCGACCCGCCGGCCGCCGCCGGTTACCAGCACTTTTTTTCCTCGCAAATCCATTCGATGTTCTCCTGTTTTCCGACAACATGCCCTTTCTTGCTGAAAATTTCAAGCAAAACACTGAAAAAAAACTGGAAAAACCGTCAAATCGGCTGTAAGTTACCGCATTCGAAAATAAAAAAACAGTGCCGGTGCGGCGACGGTCATTGACCGGAGACACGGCAGGAGGTCAGGCTCTTATGCAAAATACGCCCAAAGGACTCAGGCTCCAGATCGGCATTTTCGGCAGAAGGAACGCGGGCAAATCATCTTTGCTCAACGCGCTCGCCGGACAGTCTGTCTCCATTGTCTCCGACCAGCCCGGTACGACTGCTGATCCCGTTGAGAAACCCATGGAAATGCTGCCGCTCGGTCCGGTTCTGCTGATAGACACCGCCGGACTGGATGACGACGCGGGCGAACTGGGAGCTCTCCGGACAGAAAAAAGCCGCAGAATATTCGAACGAACGGATCTGGCTTTGCTGGTAACGGATTCCGGCTGGACCTCTTTCGAGGAAGAACTGCTGGAACATTTCCGGAAAAACAACATCCCCTTGATTGTGGTTTTCAATAAATCCGACCGTTCCGCTCCGCCGTCTGCACTGCAGGATAAGCTGACAGCGGAAAAAACGGACTTTGTCTGCATTTCCGCGGTCAACGGAACCGGACTGGATACTCTGCGCGAAAAAATTCTGCGGAAAGCACCGGAGGATTTTCTCAATGCACAGGGAATGATGGACGGGG
Source organism: uncultured Victivallales bacterium (assembly GCA_934661375.1). Classification (GTDB taxonomy): domain Bacteria; phylum Verrucomicrobiota; class Lentisphaeria; order Victivallales; family UBA1829; genus SIG94. Next base: position 43,012 of record CAKUJH010000009.1, on the reverse strand, counting down.
TTGCCGCACCGGGAAAACCCGTGCTGCTGATTACCCCGATTGATCAGGAAGCGCCGCGCGGACGCATGATTCTGCCGCAGGTGCAGGCGATCCGCAGCACTCTCGATCACGACGCCTATTGCATTACGGTCAAGGAAAACGCCGTGGAAACAGCATTGAGCAATCTCAAGGAACCGCCGGTGTTGGCAGTTACCGATTCCCAGGCGTTCGGCACGGTTTCCAGAATGATTCCCGATTCCATTCCGCTGACCTCCTTTTCCATTCTCATGGCGCGGATGAAAGGGGATCTTGCCGTTTGTGCCGCAGGTGCGGCAGCCATTTCCCGGCTGACCAATGATTCAACCGTCATGATTGCGGAAGCCTGTGCGCACCCGCCGGTCGGGGAAGACATCGGAAGGGTCAAGATTCCGAAATGGCTGCGGTCGCGCAGTTTGCCGGATCTGAAATTCAAATTTGTGCAGGGACACGACTTTCCCGCCGAACTTTCCGGCATTGATCTGGTCATACATTGCGGAGCCTGCATGTTCAACCGACGGGAAGTTCTGTACCGGATGTACCGGTGCGGACAGCAGGGCGTGCCGTTCACCAATTACGGAACTGCCATTGCGTTCTGCTTCGGCATACTGGAACGGACCCTGCGTCCCTTCCCGGATGCTCTGGCGGCATACCGGAAAAACATTCGCGGAGAATTATGAAGAACTGTGTCACATTCGAATTGCGGGGAGCTGTTCAGACGGGAGGCGTCCGGCCTTTCTTCTGGAAAATTGTCTCGGAAGCCGGGCTGACCGGCTGGACCGCCAATTCGGACAAGGGCATTTTTCTGCGTCTGGAAGGAACCGATGAACAGATCAGCAGCTTTATCCGCAGTCTGCCGGCGACAGTGCCGGGTGCATTCCGGCTCAACTCCGTCTGCGTCATCAAACGCGAAACCAATGTGCCGGACGACAAATGCCAGCCGTTTTTCCGTCTGCTGGACGAGGTGAAGGAAATCCCGGAAATCCGGGCGGACCGCGCCCCCTGCCCTGACTGTGTCCGGGAAGCGCTGGATTCTTCTTCCCGGCGTTACTGTTATCCGTTTTTCAGCTGTGCGGAATGCGGTCCGCAGTATTCTTACGCTCTGCGCAGCCCGTTCATCCGCCGGAACACGTCCTTGACTGCGTTCCCGATGTGCGCAGACTGCAAAGTGGAAAAAGAAAATACGGATGATTTGCACCACTGCCATTCGGAAACCCTGGCATGTCCGCATTGCGGTCCGCAGTTTTTCCTGCTGGATATGTACGGCGATCTGGTCTCGGACGCCAATCCGCTGTGTCTGGCACGGGAAGCGTTGAAAAACGGGGAAATCGTTGCTGTTCAGGCTCTTTACGGCGGGTTCCAGCTCTTTGCCGATGCCTTCAATCAGGATACGATTCTGCGTCTGCGCCGGAAACGGAAACTGCCGGATCGTCCGCTCTGTCTGATGGCACGCGATCTGGAAACCATCCGCAAATATTGTGAATGTTCGGAAAAAGAAGCCGAACTCCTCACTTCCCCGGCGGCGCCGGTTCTGATTCTGAGGAAAAAGAAAAATCCCGAAGCGGTGCCGCCTCTGGCGGAAGCCATTTCGCCGGATACCGACACACTGGCAGTCGGTCTGCCGCCATCCCTGCCCGAAAAGCTGATTTTTGAACACCGGACCGAAATATCTGTTCCCCCGTTTGATATGCTGGTTACCTGCGGCGACAACCGGCCGGGAAAAGCGGAATGTCTGGATATTGATGAAATTTTCAACCGTCTCATGGCTTTCACCGACAAGTTTCTCTGCCACGACTTGAAGACGTCTCACCCCTGCCCGCCGTCGATCTGTCAGGTGTATAAAGGGAAAACGATCTTTCTGCGCCGGGCGCGCGGCTATGTGCCGCAGGGAATTGCGACCGAAAAACCGTTCCCGAAAATTGTCGGTGCGTTCGGCTGTGATTCTCAGGCGGCGGTTGCCATCGGAATGACCGGACAGATCATCCCCTCGCAGGCTGTCGGCACTCTGGATGGCGATGCTGAAACCGGAATTCTGCGCGAAATGTTCGAACGTTTCACGTATCTGTTCGACTGTGTTCCGGACGTCATGGCATGTGATATGAACCGGGACAGTTTCAGTGCGCGTGCCTGCGCCGATTTTGCAGATCTGCATGGTCTGCCGTTAGTTACGATTCAGACACACCACGCCCACGCGCTGGCGTGCATGGCGGAACATCGGCTGAAACGCGCTCTGGCGCTGGTCCTGAACAACGGTTCGCCCGGACCGGACGGAACGGAATGGGGGTCGGAATGTCTGGATGCGCGGCTGGACGGTTTCAGCCGGATTGCGGCGTTTCAGCCCGGCAGTGCGGAAAACCGCCGCCCGGCACGTCTTTTCATCGAACAGCTTATCGCCCGCAGTATTGAGCCGTCCCCGGAACTGCTGGCACGTCTGGGAGTCGATTACAACGAATATGAACTTTGGAAAAAACAGTATGTCCAGCCGGCGGAACTGACTCATTCCGCGCTGCGGCTGATCAATACCGTTTGCGCGGGAATCGGGATTGCGCCGGATTTCTGCACCTACCCGGACCGCTGTCTGCTGCTTCTGCGCAAATACGCACAGCGTTTTGAACCCGGTTCCGCAATTCCGGAACAAATCTCTTCCCGGTTCCAGTTCCGCAGTTCTGACGAAAACGGCTTCCGGCTGATTGACTGGTCGGAAACGTTCTGCCGGCTCGCGGAACTGAAATACGTTTCGGAGGAAGACAAGGTTCTGTATGCCGAAGCATTTTACCGGGCACTGGCGGACAGTCTGCTGGATATGGCGGAGTTTGCGCGCGAAAATACCGGACTGCGGGAAATTGTGCTGTCCGGCTCGCTGTTTCAGGATCCGGTTCTGCTTGCCGAAACGGAACAGAAACTGGCAGCCGGCGGATTTCAGGTTTTCACTCATGAACTGCTGCCGTCGGATGAATCCTGCGTTCCGGTCGGGCAGACATACGCAGCTGGCTTTTCCGCCGGCGAATAAAACTGTAAACAGGAGTTCTCATCTTTATGTCGTCAAAAGTATATTTCAAACCGGTCAGCGCCAAAGCCCCGGCGGATGAAATCTGCCGGACCGCGGGCGAACTGCTGTCCGCCTACCTCGAACGGGAAAATGTTCAGCTGGAAAAAAAGATCCCGCTGAAAGTGCATTTCGGGGAACGCGGCAACCGCACGTATTTAGTTCCGCACACGTATGATGCAATTATTGACCTGCTGGAAAAGCGCGGGGTGGAAAGTTTTTTTGCCGAAACCAGTGTTCTGTACGGCGGGGAACGTTTCAACCGGGAAAAACATCTCAAACTGGCGCAGGCGCACGGATTCACCCGGATTCCGGCAGTCATTGCCGACGGCGCGCACGGCGAAGAAGCCGAAGATGTGGAAGTCAATCTGAAATATTTCCGGTACTGTTCGCTGGGCAAACTGCTGGCGGACAGTCCGCAGACGCTGGTTCTGTCTCATTTCAAAGGGCATATGCTGGCGGGTTTCGGCGGCGCGATCAAACAGCTGTCGATGGGCTTTGCCTCCAAAGGCGGAAAGATGGCGATGCACCTGGGCGTCAAACCGAAAATCTGGAATTTTCTGTGCAAACGCTGCAAACTCTGCATGACCCGCTGTCAGCGCAATGCCATCACCATCGGGAAAAAATCCTTCATCGACCATGAAAAATGTATCGGCTGCGGCGCCTGTTTCTCGATCTGCCCGCGCCATGCCGTTTCCATTCTGAACCTCAGCAGTCTGTGGAATGCGCTGTTCGGAAAACAGATTTTCCGCGAAAAATTAGTGGAATACGCCTACGCATCCCATCACGGCAAACGCAATATCTATATGAATTTTGCAGTCAACGTAACTGCCGGCTGCGATTGCGAACCGCGTCCGATGCGTCCGTGTGTAGACAATATCGGCATATTCATTTCCGCCGATCCGGTCGCGATTGATACGGCGTGTCTGGAGGCGGTTCAGGCAAAAGGCAGGCATTTCAAAGGCACGGAACAGCTGGCGTATGCGGAAAAAATCGGACTTGGCTCCAGAAAATATGAAATCATCAACATTTGAAAGGAATAACAGATTATGGAACAACAGATTCTCTCTCCGGGCAGCACTTTCGCTGATTTGAGCAAAAAGGCATGGCATGATTTATCTGGCAAATGGGGCTGGTGCATATTGGCGGAAATCATCGTTACCGCGATCTGCTTTGGCGCGAAAATAATTCCTGTTGTCCGCATTTTCAGCGACATTCTGCTGTTTCCGCTTTCAGTCGGAAAAATACTGCTGTATCTGCGGGTCACACGGAATGAGCCGATCAGCCTCGCGGCCCTGTTCGAGCCGTTCAACCAGTATGTGCGCATGATCTGGGGCGGCATTGCGGTCGGAGCTCTGATCATTCTCGGATATCTGCTGCTGATTATTCCGGGAATCATTTTCTCGCTGCGGTATTCCATGACTTTTTATATCATGCTGGACGATCCGCAATGCAAAGTGTCGGAAGCCTTGAAGGAAAGCCGCGCCATCATGTACGGGCATAAGCTGGCAATGTTTCTGTATGGACTCGCCTGGGGTCTGGCGGCCGCAGCCGTAACGGTATGCACTCTGGGAATCGGGTTGATCTGGCTGTGTCCCCTGATAGCAACGTTCTGGGCGAATTTCTATCTTTCGGTCAAACGGCAGGACGTCCAGCCGGAATGTGAATCAGCTCAACTGAATATCTGATAAATCAACTTTCAGAAGGAGAAAAAAAACATGGATGCACAGGAAACTGCCTTGCAGCTGAATGAAAAGTTTCATTCGGAAAGTCTTTCGTTCGGATTCTGGGAAAATTCCCAGCTGCCGACTGCGTTTATCAACAACAAATACTGCAAAGGAGCCGTTACGCTGTATGGCGCACATATCCTTTCGTATGTTCCGACGGGAAAATCAGAAGTGCTGATGCTGTCGAAGAAAAGCCCGTTTGCCGAACCCAAGGCGATCCGCGGGGGCATTCCGCTCTGCTGGCCCTGGTTCGGACCGGTGCCGCAGCCGACACACGGCATTGCCCGTACGCAATTCTGGGACATGACCGCCGCCGTTCATGAAGCCGACGGTTCCGACACGCTGGTGTTCATGCTGTCTGTGGAACAGCCGCACCGTCTGGATCTGATGCTGAACGTGAATTTCGGCGCCAGCCTGACGATTGCCCTGACCACCGTCAACCAGGGAACAGCCGCTTACACACTGACGGATGCGATTCATACGTATTTCAAAGTCGGCGCCATCGAAAAAACTTTCATCCACGGTCTTGGCGGAGCAGAAACGGAAAACCGTGTGAACAACACGGAATTCGTTGCGGAAGACGGGTTCGGATTCAGCGCGGAAACCGATAATATTTATCACTCCGAGGCAGCCGTTACCATTGATGACCAGGCGTCCGGACGCAAGATTCTGGTCGAAAAGAAAAATTCCGGAACAACTGTGGTTTGGAATCCCTGGATCGAAAAATCCAAACGGATGGCGGATTTCGATGATGAAGAATATCACGGCATGGTCTGTGTGGAAGCAGCCAACTGCTCCATCGGGAAAATTGAACTGGCTCCGGGTGAAAAACATACCCTGATTCAGAAGATCACGGTTCTCTGACCGTTTTTTCTCAATTCCGCAGAACAGGCAAATCCGGCACAGCTCCGGGTTTGCCTGTTTTCATTTTCACGGTTCAAAACGGCGCAGCCGCAAGGCATTCAGGACTACGGACACCGAACTGAACGCCATGGCGCAGGCTCCGGCAACCGGACTCAGTTTCCAGCCCAGCCACGGATAAAAAACACCCGCCGCCAGCGGAATGCAGATGATGTTGTAACAGAACGCCCAGAACAGATTTTCACGGATGATCCGCATGGTGGCACGGCTTAATGCAATGGCAGACGGTACAGCCCGCAGGTCATGACGCATCAGGACAATCCCGGCGGATTCCATGGCGGCATCCGTTCCGGACGAAATGGAAATGCCGACGTCCGCACATGCCAGAGCCGGAGCATCATTGATCCCGTCTCCCACCATCGCCACCTTTTTTCCCTGGCTCTGCATTTCCCGGATCACCGCCGCTTTGTCCGCCGGCAGCAGCCCCGCCCGGCAGTCATCCAGCTTCACCTGTCCGGCAACCTGTTCCGCAGCCGACAGACTGTCGCCCGTCAGCATCAGAGTGCGGATTCCCAGCCCGCGAAGATGTCCGATCGCTTCCGCGGAAGACGTTTTGACCGGGTCATGAATCAGCAGACAGCCGAGCAGCTGTTTTTCCTCCGCCACGTAGACCAGTGTTCCCGCTTCCGGAGCGGAAACGGCAACCCCGTTCCGGGTCATCCAGGTTTCATTGCCCAGCAGAATTTCCTTGCCGTCAATCCGGCAGGACAGCCCCAAACCCGGAAATTCCCGTATTTCAGACACCGCAGGCAAAGTCAGTTGATATTCCTCCGCCCGCCGCACGACAGCCGCCGCCAGCGGATGATTGGAACCTTTCTCCGCAGCCGCCGCCAAAGCGAGCAAGACATTTTTCTCCACCCCGGCAGATGCTTCGACCCGCAGAACTTCCGGTCTGCCTTCCGTTACCGTTCCGGTTTTGTCAAAAGCAACCACCCGGACCTTGCACGCCGTTTCCAGCGCCGTTCCGTTTTTGATCAGAATGCCGAGCGATGCACCGCGCCCGATTCCGGCAATCAGGGCAATGGGCGTTGCCAGCCCCAATGCGCAGGGACACGCAATCACCAGTACCGACAAGGCAAAACTCAAGGACATGCTGAATGTCTGTCCGACAGCAAAAAACCAGATACAGAAAGTTGTCAGGGCAACAGCCAGCACCAGCCAGACAAAAAATCCCGAAACGATATCCGCCAGCCGGGCGACCGGCGGACGGCTGCCCTGCGCCTCACGGACCAGCGCAATGATCCGCGCCACGGCAGTGTCTTTCCCGGTCCGCTCGATCCGGCAGAGAAAACTTCCGTTTCCGTTCACCGAACCGCCTGTTACCGGACTGCCGCCGGTCTTGACAACCGGAATGCTTTCACCGGTCAGCATGGACTCATCTATGGCTGTTTCCCCTTCCGTCAGCACTCCGTCTGCGGGAACTCTTTCGCCGGGACGAACCCGGACAATGTCGCCGGGTTTCAATGACGAAGCGGGAACGTCTGTTTCCACATCATCGGTATCCACCAGATGAGCCGTTGCGGGTGTGAGATTCATCAGTTCGCGGATCGCCTCCGAAGCATGGGAACGGGAACGGGCTTCCAGCAGTTTTCCCAGCATGACCAGTGTTACAATCATGCCCGCGGAATCAAAATAAAGATGCCGGTATTCGCCGCCCAGCAGCAGGAACAGACTGTATACCGCCGCAGCGGACGTGCAGACCGCAACCAGAGAATCCATATTCGGAGACAGCCGCAGCAGACTGCGGAACCCGGAAGTGTAGAATCTGCTGCCTGCCCACAGCACCGGCAGCAGAAACACCACCTGGAGCCATCCATTCAGCCACGGTGCGAGTTCCGGACCGGGCAGATGCAGCATGTCGCGCATGGCTGTATAGAACAGCAGAACGGAAAAAATCAGGGCGGTCAGGAAACGGAACAGTTCGCCAGAATTCTTTTCCTCCGGTTGCGGCGCGGCAGGATCATCGGAAATCTCTGCGGCAGTGAATCCCGCCGACTTGACTGTCTGAACGATTTTATCCGCAGACACTTTTTCCGGATCAGCGTCCAGTGAAAGCATGGACGCGGCAAAATTGACATACACATTTTCAACACCTTCCAGTTTACGCACGCTGCGTTCGATGGAAGCGGCACAGGCGGAACAATGCATTCCGCCGATCTTGAACTGCATTTTCATCATAAGGCACTCCCCCTTCTTTATTTACAGACAGAAAACAAAATTCCGCGAAATCTTCCGGGACGGGGGCAGCCCGGCACGATTTCGGTCCGGAATCCGGTTCAATCGGCTGTTTCCTGGTCTTCACGCAAGACCAGTCTGCCGTCTTTCCATTTATTGTTCAGCAGATCGATGGAAATTTCCGCGACCGGATACATCCAGAAAACTTTCTCGGCATTTTCGCTGTTCGGCCACTCCATAGCCGGGTATTCGGGGTTCAGCGGGATCAGCCGGATCATGTCATTATCCCGCAGATAACGGCAGAAAACCAGAGCCTGCGGATTGCGCAGTTTTGCAATGACGATGTCGCCGTTTTCGGCATAATCTCCGCCGGAAACCAGAATCCGGGTTCCCAGCGGCAGGAACGGACAACTGCGGGGATCATCCAGCTCCAGTGCAAAAAAGCAGTCCCTGCCGGCATTGGCGAACTGCGTCTGCCGGGCAGACCGGCTGCGGATAAAAGAAAGCGGAGCTTCCAGGGTGCTGTCAAAATCCGCCATGCCGGAAAAATTCAGCATCGCGACCCGTTTGTCCGGCGCGTTCAAAGCGGATTCACGGAACGGCGCAATATCTTCCCGGACACAGTTGCCGGAATTGTATCTGCCGTTCATATAAGGACGCAGCTCGCGCCGCATTTTGGAAATCCAGATATGCCCGCTGATGTTGGATGTTTTGCCGTTCAGCCAGAACAGAACGGTACTGTGAGCAATGCCCAGGTGTTTGGCAAACTGGGAAGTGTTGCCGTAATGTTCTATCGCTCGCTGCAATGCACTCAGGAGTTCGGGTGTCAGTTTCATAATCCAGGTCCTTTCCTGTTTTTTCGCGCCATTTTCCGCAAACCGCCGGCAACAGCGCCGTCCAGTTAAATCCTCGCCGTATTCATTTAAAATAGCATAAGGACACATAAATGCAAATTATTTTTTAACACATAATCCATTTTTTCAGTAAATTCATTTGACAAAAAACAGTGAAAGCCGGATGCGCAATCCATGCCAATGCTGTAAATCTTTGTTTATTCAGGCTGTCCGCGGAACCTTTCTGCCGGAAATGCGCTTCCGTGAAATCCGCCGGTGAAGGATACGGAACTGCCGGATCCCGGCTGTCTGATTAAAACCTTTTATGAAACAGTGTGTTATTTTCCGCCAATATTCTGTTCACTGTAAACAGAAACAACTGCCGCGGCGGCATCCCGGCTTGACAATCCGCCGTTCAGACTGTATAGTAACGGAAAACAGAAATCAGATAAATGAATCAGGATCCGTAATGACCAACTCCATGCATGTTGCTTTTTCTTCCGACCGGAATTACCTTGAATACGCGGCAGTCGCACTCGCGTCTCTGCTGCACTTTGCCTCGCGCCCGGTAACCGTGCATTTTCTGCATGAGGAACTCACCGAAGCCGACTTTGAGCGGCTCAAAGCTCTGCCGTCGCAAACCGAATGGGAGCTGAAACCGGTTCGGATTCCGGAAGGACGTTTCCGCGACTGGCCCGCCATGCGCTGGAGCCGTGCCGCCTGGTACAGACTGATGGCGCCGGAACTGTTCCCGGAACTGGACAGACTGATTTACCTGGACTGCGATCTGATCTGCCTGGATGACCTTGCTCCGCTGTGGGACATTCCGCTGGACGGCAGATTTCTGGCGGCGGCAGCCGTAAAAATCGCGCCGGAACACAAAGAACGGCTGGGGCTGTCTGCCGGCACGACCTGTTTCAATTCCGGAGTGCTGGTGCTGAATCTGGCGGAAATGCGGCGCAGAAATACAGTCGCAGAACTTTCTTCGCTCCGGGAAAAACTGGCAGGGCAGCTCAAATACCCGGATCAGGATCTGCTCAATGTGCTGTGTTCCGGCGATTTCGTGAAACTGCCGGTTCGCTGGAATATGATCACCTCGCTCTACCGCACCCCCCCCAACCCGGCTATCTGCACGGAGACAGAAGCCAAAGACGCGCTGGCAAAACCGGGCATTGCGCATTTCACCGGTTCCCACAAACCCTGGTACGTCTGGCGGACGGTTCATCACCCCTACGGTCCGGCGTGGATCCGTTTTGCCCGGACTCTGCCGCTGTCCGCCGCGTTGAAACGGAAACTCTTCATCAAACAATGCCTCGGCTTCGGCAAATTGAAAGCCCCGGCGAAAAAAGTTCCCTGGAACGCGGATATTCTCAAAAAATTCACCCCGGATCTCCGCTCGGTACGCTGAAATAAGGATTTCAGGGAATTTTGCGCCTTGAAACTTCCGGTTTTCGAAGTATATTTCCACAAAACAATTTCACGGAGCAGGAGGATTGACCATGTTTTTCAAAACGTTATATACGGCTGCCGCGGCGGGACTGATGCTGCTGGGAACGGCATGTTACAGTCTGCTGGAACTGGAACCACTGGAACCGTCGGACATCACGGTTCAGGAACTGATTGCCCGCATGAACCACGCCACCGACCCGAAACAGGCATACCGCGGCTGCAAGTCATATCTCATCAAACAGAATCTGTACGTGATGCAGTCCGGCACCAAAGACGTCATGACTTCCGAAGTGCGTTTTCAGGCTCCGGACAAAATGAGGATCACCACTTTCCGCAGCGGAAAGCCGACAACGGTTGAGATCTACAACGCCGGCAAAGGCTGGCGGATCGACTGCGGCACCGGCAAAGTCGCCAAAGTACCGGAAGGTCTGCCCATTGAACTGATGCGCATTTTCACCCAGATGGGTACACCCTCGCTGGACGCCACCCGGATTTTCAAGAAAGTCACCATCGACATGAAAGTGGAAGACGGCTTCAAGACCTACCGTCTCATCTGCGATCCCTGCATCGACGGCATCGCCCCGTACGTGCAGTATATCAGCGGGAAAACGTACCTGGCGGAACGGCTGGAAACCGTCATGTATGCCAACGGCGCAGAATATCTTTATGTGAGTGTTCCGGCGGATTACACCTGGTACGGAGACATCCGTCTGCCTGCGTCTTCCACGGTGGAACTGATGAATATCACCCGGATTTCCAAAATGGCGGAATTCAGAATCAACGTGGATTTCCCCGATTCCGATTTCCTTCCGCCTGAACCGGCGTTCTCCAATAACGGCAAAGCAAAAACCACCGGCAAAACCGCGGTGAAGAAGGAACCGGCAAAGGAAACGGCGGTCAATACCACGGAACAGAAACCGGTTCAGACCGGAAAGGATAAAGCAAAATGAAAAGCGCATATGAACTCGCCCTCGAACGCACGGGCGGCAAGCTGAATGAACTGTCTACCGAGAAAAAAGAAAAAATCGCCGAAATCGACAGCTTCTACAAAGCGAAGATAGCCGGCGCAGAACTCTCTGCACAGCAGCGTATTGCCAAAGAATCGGATCCGCTCAAGATTGAGGAGATCAAACAGGGGCTCATCACTGAAACCGCTTCGCTCCGCGACAAATGCGAATGCGAAAAAAATGCTGTCCGGGAGCAGTGAAAAACGTTCCGATGTCTATTTATCTTGATAACGCCGCGGCGGTTCCGTGCGATCCGGAACTGATGGAATTTCTGCTGAAATGCACCCGTGATTATTCCGGGAATCAGGAATCCATGGGTTTTCACGGCAGCCGTGCGGCACGGGAAATCCGGAAAGCCTCCGATGATTTGCGCAGTGCATTCGGGTTCGATCCGTCCGTCCGGCTTTTTTTCGGCAACACCGGAACCGAAGTGCTGGCGCTGGCGGCGGAAGCTGTCTGCCGGACCGCGCGGCGCGGTGAAGTTCTGACTACCTCGCTGGAACATCCGGCACTGGAATTTGCGCTGAAACGCTCCTGCGCCCGGCATGGAATGTCTCTGAAAGTCTGTCCGGCAGGACGTTACGGCGTATCCCTGGAAAAATTTGAATCCATGGTCAATGAAAAAACCGCGGCTGCGGCGGTTCATCATGTGCAGAGCGAAACCGGCGGCATTCTGGATTTGCGGAAAATCCGCGACATTCTCGACCGTAAAGCCCCCGGAGCAATTCTGCTGACTGATACCATGCAGTCCATCGGGAAAATTCCGCTGGCACTGGAAGCACGCCCGGATTTCACTGTACTCTCCGGACAGAAGCTCGGTGCGCCCGGCGGCGCGGTGCTGTTCTGTTCCAAAAAATTCGGAGATACGGTTCACGCTCTGCGCGCCGCGGAACATTTCGGCGGACGCTGTCCGGCGGCAATGCTGCTGACGGTTGCCCGGTGCGGAATTCTGGCGGCGGAAAAGCAGCCGGAAATCCGGGATCATGCGCGGAAATTGAAAGCCGTTCTGCTGAACGCTCTGCGCAAAAACGGCTTGGCTTTTCCCGAAACGCTGTCCGGCCATCCGGTTTCTCCGTTCATTCTGCATCTGCTGACGGCACCGTATCAGGGTGCGATCCTGACCCGTGCGCTGCATCCGTATGAAATCAGTACAGCTCCAGGCAGTGCCTGTGAATCGGAAACGCCCGGAGGTTCTCCGGCATTGACGGCTATGGGCTTTTCCAAACGCGACAGCTTCTGCGGATTGCGTCTGTCGTTCTGGAAAACCAACACCGCAGCCGAAATGGAGCGGTTCGCGGAAATTCTGGCGGAATGCGTCCGCCGTTACTGATTCAGTCCGCGAGGATGGTGCCGGACATGCCGTGCCGGTGTATTTCGCAAATGTAATTGCAGGCTTCTTCCGCCGTGTCGACCAGCCTGAAAAGCTCCATGTCGCTGGCGGTGATCGCCCCGAATTCCAGCAGCATGGTATTGCGGAACCAATCCAGCATCGGCTGCCAGAATTTTTTCCCCACCAGGACCAGCGGGACATGATTGACCTTATTGGTCTGGATCAGAGTCGCGGCTTCGCTGAATTCATCCAGTGTGCCGAATCCGCCGGGATACGCCACCAGCGCAACGGCATACTTGATGAAACAGACTTTGCGGATGAAGAAATACCGGAAATCCAGCGACACATTCTGATACGGATTCGGATGCTGTTCCATCGGCAGCCGGATGTTCAGCCCGACCGACTTGCCCCCCGCCTCGAACGCGCCTTTGCTCGCGGCTTCCATGATGCCGGGTCCGCCGCCCGACAGCACTCCGTACCCGCGTTTGACCAGCAGTCCCGCCAGTTTTTCCGCGCTCTGGTAGTATGGGTTGTCCGGTCTGATCCGCGCCGAACCGAAAATCGGAATCAGCGGTCCCTGATTGGACATGGTTTCAAAAGAATCCACAAACTCCGCCATGATCCGGAAAATCCGCCAGGTCTCCTCATGTGTGAAATCCAATGAAGCGGGCTGATGAAACCCGGCGGTCCGCTGCGGAAATATTGTTTTATTCATGTGCTTTTCCTTTCTCGCCTGATGCTGCGTTTGAAGTTGTCGTTCTTTCAGCAAATAATATTCCATTTTTGTTTTTTTTCAAGTCCGGATTTGAAAAACTCCGGAAAATGGATTATTTTATGTCCGGCTGAAACCGTAAAACAATTCAGGAGCTGTCAAAATGAAAAAAACGTACTTTTTCTGCCGCGCCGCCATCATCCTCCTCGCTCTGAGCGGAACCGCGCTTTCCGCTCAGGACCGCAAACTGCCGCCGCCGGACAAAACCGGAGGAAAAACCCTGATGGAATGTTTCGCCCTCCGCCAGTCGGCACGCGGATTTGCGGAGAAACCGCTGCCTCCGCAGATCATGTCCAACCTGTTCTATGCAGCGGACGGCATCAACCGGAAAGACGGACGGAAAACCGTGCCCACGGCACGCAACGTGCAGAATCTGCATATCTATGCCGCCACGGCGGACGGAGTCTGGCTCTATCAGCCGGAACATCATACCCTCAAACAGCTGGCAGCAGCGGATATCCGCGCACTGTGCGGCAAACAGGCATTTCATAAAAAAGCGGCGGTTGTACTGATTTACACTGCGGATTTGTCCAAAATCGGCAAAACCGCCGAGGAGCAGGAATTCTATGCCGGCAATCATGCCGGATATGCCTCGCAGAACGTGTATCTCTATGCAGCGTCGGAAGGACTGGCAACGGTTGTCTGCGGCATGGTTGACCGGGAAGCGCTGGGCAAAGCCCTGAATCTGCCGGCAGGCAGCAAGGTTCTTCTGACCCAGCCGGTTGCATATCCGTCCAAATGACATGATTTTTCCGCCGTTTTTTTTAAAGAAAAAAGGATATTCGGCTTGACTTGCGGCGGGAAATGAAGTAAAGTACTGAATTGATTGTAAAATCAGGATTGAAGGTGTGTCCCGGCAGGGTGCCGGAATACAGGGGTTTTCTAACGGAAATAAACTAAACCAAAAAGAAAAAAAACACAAAAATGGCAACTGAAGAAAAAAACACAAAAAGCTACGTCGATCTGAGCAGCAGTCTCTCCATGGAAGAACTTCTGGGAGGAGCAACCGGAAGCAGCAATTTTGCTGAAGGCTCCATTGTTACCGGCAAGATCGTGGAAAAGCGTCAGGACGGCGCCCTTCTGGACATTGGCTACAAGGCGGAAGGATTCATCCCCAGCTCGGAATTCCGCAACTGGGACGAAGTGAAAGTCGGCGATGAGCTGGATGTGTATCTGGAAGCAATTGAAAACGAAAGCAACATGCCGGAAATCTCCCTTTCCAGGGCGAACCTCATCCGCGCATGGGAAAAAATCACTTCCGAATACGGCGAAGGCAGCGTGATCAAGGGTCTGATGAAACACCGCGTCAAAGGCGGCATCATCGTCGACCTCAACGGCGTCGACGCCTTCCTGCCCGGCAGCCAGATCGACATCGGCCCGGTCAAGAACATGGATGAGTTCCTCGGCAAGGAATATGAACTGAAGATCTTGAAGATCAACCAGGAACGCAAGAACATCGTGGTTTCCCGCCGCGCCCTGCTGGAAGAATCCCGCAAGGATCGCCGCGCCGCCCTGCTCAAGGAAATGGAAGTCGGACAGATCCGCAAAGGCGTGGTCAAGAACATCACCGATTTCGGTGCCTTCATCGACCTCGGCGGCGTGGACGGGCTGCTCCACATCACCGATATGTCCTGGGGCCGCATCGCCCATCCGTCCGAAATGCTCGAACTCGGCCAGGAAGTGGAAGTCATGGTTCTTGACATCGACTTCGAAAAAGAACGTGTCTCCCTCGGTCTCAAGCAGAAAACCAAAAATCCGTGGGATGATGTGGAAGCCAAATATCCGGTCGGCAGCGTGGTTAAAGGTCGCATCGTGAACATCATGCCGTACGGCGCGTTCGTCGAAATCGAACAGGGCGTCGAAGGTCTGATTCACGTCTCCGAAATGTCCTGGACAAAACGCGTCACCAAAGCCGGTGATGTGGTCAGCGTCGGCGAAGAAGTCGAAGCCGTGGTTCTCGACATCGACAAGGAAGGCAAGAAGATCTCCCTCGGCCTCCGTCAGAAGACCCGCAATCCGTGGGAAGTTCTCGCCGAAAAATATCCGGCAGGCAGCCGCATTCACGGCAAAGTCCGCAACATGACCAGCTATGGTGCATTCGTCGAAATCGAAAACGACATCGACGGTATGATCCATGTCTCCGACATGTCCTGGACCCGCAAGATCAACAACCCGAACGAAGTGCTCAAAGTCGGCGATGAAGTCGATGCCGTCATTCTCGACATCGATCCGCAGCAGCAGCGCATCTCCCTCGGTCTCAAACAGACCGAAGACGATCCGTGGTCTGAAATCGACAAACTGTACAAGATCGGCGATGTGGTCAAAGGCAAAGTCACCAAGATCACCGCTTTCGGCGCGTTCATTGAACTCTCCCGCAAGATCGACGGTCTGGTGCATATCTCCCAGATCAGCAAAGATCACGTTGACAAAGTCAAGGACAAACTGGCTCTCGGTCAGGAAATCGAAGCCCGCGTCATCAAGATCGACAAAGATGAACGCCGTATCGGATTGAGCATCAAGGCTCTGGAAGAAGGCTACACCGAAGACGATCTGAAAGCCGCCGGCGAAGAAGTCTCCGCTGCGCTGAAGCCGGGTGTTGACCTGGTCGACATGGGCAAAGTCCTCGGCAATGCCCTCGACGGTCTTGACATCGCTCAGGATCAGGAATAATCCAGGTATACAGGAGGCACGCTGAAAAATGTCTGATTCGGAAAAACAGTTGACCTTTGATTTTGACGGTTTTTTCTCTGACGACAGCAAGTCTCCTGTGTCCAAGCCGGATCAGGTGCTTGATCCGGCAATTTCCGAAGAAGAGGAAATGGACGAATTTCTCCGCGAAGTGCGTTCTGAAAAACAGGATGTACCGGCGGAGGAATCCGAAAACGTTCTTCCGCAGGAAGTTCCGGAACTCAAAACCGAATCTGAAACGTTCACCGTGACAGAAACGGTTCCGGAACAATCCATTCCGGAAGAAACGGAAACTGTTTCCTCTGCTCCGTCTGCTGAAAATCCTCCTGCTGAAACTGTGCAGATTTCTGTAACGGAAGAAATGAATGCGGAGGAAACTGCGGCAGACCCCGAACCCAGTGCAGTCCCGGAAAAGGAGCGTCCGCTGAACCGGATGCAGCTGAAACGGGCGGCGCTGGCATTTCTTGCCTCACTGAAACCTTCGGGACTGGCACAGAATGTGCCGACTGCCGGAGGACGCTGGCGCACGGATACAGCGGCATTCTGGCTGGAGCAGAACAAAAAGCGCAGCCGGGTCAGCCGCACGGTTTTAGCGGAAGTCCGCACGGAACAGGAAGCGGAAACCGAATGCGCCGATCATGCCGAACAGCTCAATCTTCTGAAACTGGCAAAACTCCAGCGGGAAGATCTGGAAGCGGAAATCCGCCGCACGGAACCGGAACTCAAAGACGATTCCACGCTGTTTTCGGAATTTGAACATTGGAATTACGCAGCCAGCCGCAACGCGGCTTATCAGGAATGTCTGCGGAAAATCGCCCAACTGGAACATGCCATTTATCATGGAACCCGGCAGGAACGTTTCAGCACCATGCAGGCTGCTTCCGAACTTTATATGATTGTGCCGGAATTTGCTCTGCATATCCATGATGTCTCCGAAAACTGGGGACTGGTCTATGTAATGAAAGATCTGTCTTTCCGTCTGGTGAAAGAAGCCCCGAAGCGCAATATTCCGGAAGAAAATCTGACGCGTCTGGCATTGAACATCGGAACATCCGCCAAACCGGATGTGCTGTTTGCCAACGGAATCTACACGGACAGAGAAAATCCGGAAGCCGGTCCCCTGCCCCGGAAACGCCGCCGTAAAAACTGATACGTGCGGAACCTCATGAAAATATTCAAACGGATATCGGATTATCTGATTTATCTTGCAGTCTGCGCCGCCATTGCGGGAATCGGTGCGATGAAGCGTCCCGCTATGCGCAAATTTGCCGACGGCTGCGGAAAACTGCTCTATTTTCTGCCGGGTTTCGGCAGTCTGTGTGTAAAGAATATCCATGCGGCTTTCCCGGAAATGCCGATGGAGAAAGTCAAAGAAACTGCGCTGAAAAGTCTCCAGAATCTGGTATTCACGCTCTGCGAATTTTTCTGGATCCGGAAACATCCCGAACAGCTGGAACAGATCGTGGATCTTTCGGAATGCGAAGCCTGCGCCCGGAAAGGTCTGGAAAAAGCCGGCGACGGAACGGGAACGATCATGATCACCCCGCATCTGGGCAACTGGGAATTTGCCGGACGCATACTTTCGGCAGTGTATCATTATAAGATGGCAACAGTCGTCAAATCCTCCCGGAATCCGTACCTTGACCGCATTGTCAGTGAAGGACGCAAAGCCGGAGAAGTCAAAATCATTTATTCCAAGGGAGCGGCGCAAGCCATGAAACGCGCACTCTGCGACGGATATTCCATCGGCATACTGATTGATCAGAATACACGGGTCCGTTACGGCGGAGTCTTTGTAAAACTGTTCGGGCTGTCCGTACCGGTGAGCCGTGCGCCCGCCGTACTTGCCCGAAGCAGAAACCGTTATGTGGCGGTCGGCACCGTGCTTCATACCGGGGACAGCTGCCGCGCCATTCTGCGCGAACTGCCCAAGCCCGCCGGCGAATATCAGTCGGACGAGGAAATGATTCAAGCCATCACGGACATTACGGAAGAATATATCCGCATGGCGCCGGAACAGTATCTGTGGCTGTACAAACGCTTTCAGTACATTCCGCCGGACACTCCGCCTGAAATCCGGAAACGCTATCCGGATTATGCGGTTGTACCGAAAGCGTCGTTCTATTCGCTGGCGGACCGGAAATAAATCCGCAGTTCAAGCCAGTTCCACATCATAATTGAAACGGGCTTTTTCTTTCTCGTGGCCGTTGGCGTCCCGGAAATCCCAGAACAACGCAGCGGCTTCCGGCAGTGCCGGCACATCCATAACCTTACCCGCCATGACCTGCGTCAGAATGCCGTGTTTTTCCACCAGGAACATATCGCCTTTGGAATCAGACATGCGTCCGTGAACCGGCAGCTCCGCGCGAGTCGACAGCAGGACTGGACGTCCGAAGCGGTACAGTTCCACCGGGATTGGCGATTTCCGGGCGAACTGGCGCCATTCCGCCGCGCCCAGCTCCAGTGAGCCCTGCACCAGAGCGATGCCATGCGACGCCAATTCCGCCGCCGCCATGGAATTGCAGACCGGCAGCGGCATACAGGTCTTCACTGTAAGTTCCGGAAAATCTTTCAGCAGCGGCAGATGACTCAACGACGAAATACGGATCATGCGTCCGCCTTTGTCATACCATTTTTTCAACGCCGCGCGGATTCTGTCCAGACTGAATTCATCCATATAAAACGGGAGCAGCCATTCTTCATGCGGAGAGGCTTCATCCGGATACGCCCGGACGATCCGGGCTTTTTCCGGCAGTTCCGGATGAGAACCGCGCGGGACCAGCGCATAATTGCGCCGTTCATCCGTCGGGCGGCAGCCTTTCATTTCCGCATACGCGGCATGGAAACGAGCCAGTCCATCCGCCGCACTGTCCACCACAGCATCCGCCGGAAGACCGGCAAGGAACTGCTCCTCCCAATTTTTCCGGACAGCTTTCAGCACACTGGCAGGCAGAAACGGATTGCCGGAAATTTCCGCGGTAATTTTGCCGGGTTCAAAAGTTTCCGTCCGGAAACGCGCGAACTCCTGTTCAACCCGTTCCGGAGAAAGAGCCTGACGATCCGCCGGAGCCAAATCCAGAGACTGCGTCCATGTTTTTCCGGCACAGGAAACGCGGCATAAGGTGCGCGATATTTCTATTTTCAGATCCAGCACCGGTTTGCGCAGTGGCAATGCCGCAATACGGGCGGAATAATCCGGTATTTTTTCGCCGATCTTATACATCAGACCACCGCGCGGAATTTCCTTGTCGGCATGAATGAACACTTCTTCGCCGCGGGCGGCACGGGACACGGGACGACCGTTCAGGGACATCCGAGTAATCCGGAACGCGGGACCCTCATCCCCGCTGGACGGCTGAACCCGAACCATGTCGCCTTCATAAAAAGGGCGTCCGGCGGAGACCGTGAATCCATTGGGAGCGACATTCACAACTTTGCCGCAGAGCAGACCGGAAACACCGAGGGCATCATGTTTGATCAGGTGTTCGGCGGAATTCTTCGTGTAATATCCCAACGACCATTTGCGTCCGAGCGTGCGCGCCAGTCTGGCACGGGCGGCAGGCAGGATTTCCCGGAAACAGGCATCGGATTCCGCCGCGGCATCCATGACCATACGATAGGCAGCGACCACATGCGACACATAATCGGAACGCCGCAGCCGCCCCTCTATTTTAAAAGAGGACACCCCTGTTTTCATCAACTGCGGAATGATTTCCAGCGTTTCCAAATCCTGAGCCGAGAGGAAAAAACCATTTCCTTCGGCGGAACGGTGACGCCGGCGGCAAGGCTGTTTGCATTTGCCGCGGTTGCCGCTCCAGCCGCCCAGCCAGGACGACAGCAGGCAGGTTCCGGAAATGCAGCAGCACAACGCGCCGTGAATAAAGACTTCCACCTCGACCGGAGGTTTGGTGCGCATCATGGCAGCCAGTTCGGACAACGTGGTCTGACGTTCCAGAATCACCCGCGACAGTCCGAGTTCCGCAGCGAACTGCAATCCGGCGGAATTGTGCAGACTCATCTGTGTGGAACCATGCAGAGTCAGCGCGGGGAAAAACTGCCGAGCCATCCGGACCACGCCGAGGTCCTGCATGATAACGGCATCCGGACGGAGGCGTTCCAGTTCCGCCAGTTCGGATGCGACGTCCGCCAGTTCATTTTCCTTGACCAGCGTATTGAACGTAACATAGACCTTGCGTCCGTGTTTATGGGCATACGCGATCAGACGCGACATTTCCTCACGGGAAAAATTTTCCGTACGTTCACGCGCGTTGAAGCGTTTCAGCCCGGCATAAACGGCATCCGCGCCCTCGTCAAAAGCGGCAAGAGCGCAGTCCAGATTTCCAGCGGGAGCCAGCAGTTCCATAAGACAGCCTCAATGCATTCCGGTGAATGCGGGTTTCAGTGCGCGCCACGCCAGATGCGGAACCGTCTTGCCCTGCGCCAGCCAGTCGCGTTCAAATTCAGTGCGAAACTCTTCGCCGGAAACATCGGCAAGAGCATCGGCATCAGCAGGTTCGAACAATCCAGAACTGTTCACCAGCTTGACCACCGCCTCCAGATATTCGGGATCATCTGTGGCGAAATGGAAAATGCCGCCTTCTTTGAGAACGCGGTTGATGGGCATCATGAAGTCCGCACAGAGCAGACGATGTCCGCGGTGGCGATCCTTCGGCCACGGGTCGGGACAGAGGATGTGAACGCGGTCCAGACAGCGGTCGGGGAGGCAGAAGCCGAGCAGGAAACGCGCTTCGGTACGGAGATAACATACGTTGCGGCAGCCGAGCTGTTCGACTTTTTTCCTGACTTTGCGCATACGGCCGAGCATGATGTCGGCGGCGAGGATGAGACGTTCGGGGTACTTCCGGGCAAGAGCGGCAGTGAAGCCGCCTTTGCCGCAGCCCAGGTCCAATTCGATGAAACGGTCGTCCGGAAGCGGGCAAATGTCATTGAAAAGGACATAGCGTCCGGTCAAAATATGGATTTCTTCCAATGTTTTCTCAAAATTCTGCATAATGCCTGATGAAAATTACGGGTTTGTGTGTTATATTACTCCTTTGCTATTTAAAATACCCTTCCGGAAGGCGGTATTCAACCGGAGTTTGAGAAAAAAAGGGATTTTGTTATGAAGAAAGTGCTTTTTGTATGCACCGGGAACACTTGCCGGAGCCCGATGGCGGAAGCCTGGCTGCGTCATCTCTGCGAAAAAGACGGACGGAGCGACATTCAGGCGATGTCAGCGGGGATGGATGCGTATCCGGGCGAAAATGCCAGTCTTCATGCGCAGGAGGCGGTGAAGGAAGCGGGCGGCGACTTGTCGGGACATGCTTCGCGCCAGCTGTCGGAAGCCATGGTGCTGGAAGCCGATGTGATTGCGGTCATGACCGGTTCGCACCGTTACGCACTGCTCAAACTCATGCCGGAAATGGAATCGAAAACTTTCCTGCTGACTCATTTTTCCAAAGAGACGCCGGAAGGGGCTGTACCCGATCCGTACGGAGGCGACCTGGAAAGCTACCGGAAATGTTTCCGGACGATCCGGGAAGCCGTGGACAATTTGTATCTTTCACTTATTCATCATAACCCAATCAACCAAGGATGACCAACATGCAGAAAATCACAGACTGGCAGCTTGCTCCCAAAGGAGCCATCGGAATCGCGTCGGATCACGGCGGATTTGAATTGAAGAAACAGATCGCCGAATATCTCGGAACGCTCGGCTTTCAGGTGAAGGACTTCGGTCCTGCCGCACTGGATCCGGCGGATGACTATCCGGATTTCGGCGCACCGATGGCGGCGGCAGTCTCCAAAGGCGAACTGTCCTGCGGTGTGCTGATCTGCCGTTCCGGCGTGGGCATGGGCATCACCGCCAACCGTTTCCACGGCGTCCGCGCAGTCGTCGCCTATTCCGAACAGGTGGCGAAAGCCTCCCGCGAACACAACTGCTCCAATGTGCTGGTGCTGCCCGCGGATTATGTTGACTTCAACACCATCAAAAACATCATCAGCGTCTGGGCGTCCACTCCGTTCAGCAATGAACAGCGTCATATCACCCGTCTGGAAAAAGCGGAAACCGAAACATATGACGACATTGCGGCGATCCGTTCCGCCGACCCGGAAGTGGCGATGTGGATCGACAAGGAAGCCGAACGTCAGGACAAAGGCATTGAACTGATTGCATCGGAAAACTTCACCAGCACGGCGATCCGTGCGGCGCAGGGTTCCGTTCTCACGAACAAATATGCCGAAGGCTATGCCGGCAAACGCTATTACGGCGGCTGCCAGTTCATCGACGAAATCGAAAAACTCGCCATCAAACGCGCCTGCGAACTGTTCGGAGCGGAAGCCGCCAACGTGCAGCCCCATGCCGGCAGCCAGGCGAACATGGCAGTCTACTTCGCCCTGCTCAATCCCGGCGACACCGTTCTCTCCATGAGTCTGGATCACGGCGGACACCTGACCCACGGACACCCGATGAACTTCTCCGGCAATCTGTTCAACATCGTCCCCTACGGCGTTTCGCAGGAAACCGAAATGATCGACTACGACGAGATTGAACGTCTTGCCATGGAATGCAAACCCCGCATGATTCTCGCCGGAGCCTCCGCCTATCCGCGCATCATCGACTTCCCGCGTCTGCGTCAGATCGCGGACAAGGCGAACGCCTATCTCTTTGTGGATATGGCGCATATCGCCGGTCTGGTGGCGGCGGGCGTGCATCCGTCCCCGGTTCCCTATTGCGATGTGGTCACCACGACCACGCACAAGACCCTGCGCGGTCCCCGTTCCGGTCTGATTCTCTGCAAAGAAAAATATATCAAAGCGATCAATTCCAAAGTATTCCCCGGACTTCAGGGCGGACCGCTGGAACATGTAATTGCGGCGAAAGCCATCTGCTTCAAAGAAGCGATGTCCCCGGAATTCAAAGCATACCAGCAGCAGATCGTGAAGAACGCCGCCGTGCTGGCACAGGCACTCAAGGACAAAGGCTTCCGGATCGTTTCCGGCGGCACGGACAACCACCTGATGCTGGTTGACCTGCGTCCGAAACACGCCACGGGCAAGGAAGTGCAGATTGCCTGCGACAAAGCGCACATCACGCTGAACAAGAACATGATTCCGTTTGATCCGGAAAAGCCGTTCATCACCAGCGGTGTGCGTATCGGCACCCCGGCGGTTACGACCCGCGGCATGAAGGAAGCGGAAATGCTTCGGATCGCGGATTTCATCGACCGCGCCGTGGCGGCGAAGGACGATGATGCCGCGCTGGCGAAGATCGGCGAAGAAGTCATGGCGTTCACCGCCGGATTCCCGCTGCCCCAGTTCTGAGGAATCATCACCACCAATTGGAGATAAAAAATGCTTGACATTAAATTCGTCCGGGAAAATCCGGAAGCGGTCAAGGAAAATATCCGCAAAAAATTCCAGGAACAGAAACTGGAAACCGTAGACAAGGTTCTGGAAGAGGACGTCCGTCTGCGTTCCATCAAAACCGAAGTGGAAAGCCTTCGCGCCAAACGCAACGCCGCGTCCAAGCAGATCGGCGCACTGATGAAGGAAGGCAGGAAAGCCGAAGCGGAAGAAGTCAAAAAGGAGGTTGCGCTCGAAGGCGACCGCATCACCGCGCTCACCGAAGAGGAAAAACAGGTCGGCGAGGATCTGACGAAAAACATGATGATCCTCCCGAACATGATAGACGCATCCGTGCCGATCGGCAGGGACGACAGCCAGAACGTGGAGCGGGAACGTTTCGGCGAGCCGAAAGTGCCGGACTTTGAAATTCCGTATCATACGGAAATCATGGAACGCCTGAGCGGGATTGATCTGGACAGCGCCCGCCGGGTTGCCGGCAACGGCTTCTATTATCTGACCGGAAAAACCGCCATTCTGCACTCGTCCATTCTGACGTATGCCCGCAATTTCATGGTCAACCGCGGCTTCACGTACTGCATTCCGCCGTTCATGATCCGCAGCAGCGTCGTTTCCGGCGTGATGAGTTTTGCGGAAATGGACAACATGATGTATAAAATCGAAGGGGAAGACCTGTATCTGATCGGGACCTCCGAACACTCCATGATCGGACGCTTCATCGACCAGATCATTCCGGAAGAACAGCTGCCGCTCACGCTCACGAGCTATTCGCCCTGCTTCCGCAAGGAAAAAGGCGCACACGGCATCGAAGAACGCGGCGTATACCGTATCCATCAGTTTGAAAAACAGGAAATGATTGTTCTCTGCAAACCGGAAGACAGCATGATGTGGTTTGATAAACTGTGGCAGAACACCGTGGATTTCTTCCGTTCGATGGACATTCCGGTACGCACGCTGGAATGCTGTTCCGGCGACCTGGCTGACCTCAAAGTGAAATCGCTGGACGTGGAAGCCTGGTCTCCGCGTCAGAAGAAATACTTCGAAGTCGGCTCCTGCTCCACGCTGGGAGATGCCCAGGCGCGCCGTCTGCGCATCCGTGCCAAAGGCGAAAAAGGCAATTATCTGGTCCACACGCTCAACAACACCGTGGTTGCGCCGCCGCGTATGCTGATTGCGTTTCTGGAAAACCATCTGCAGAAGGACGGCTCGGTGAACATTCCGGAAGTGCTGCGTCCGTACTGCGGATTCGACAAAATCGAACCGGCGAAGTGATTGCGGAACGGGAAAGAAGACTGCAGAGAAATGAGAACAGCATTTTACGGCGGAACCTTCGATCCCGTCCACAACACTCACCTGGCGACAGCCCGTGAAATACTGAAACACGGCGCGGCGGATCAGATTCTGTTTGTCCCCGCTGCCGTGCTTCCGCATGTCTACAAATCCGGCGCAGACGTAACCCCGTTCGCCGACCGGATGATGATGGTGCGGCTGGCGGTTGCCGGTGAACCGGGTTTTCTCTGTTCGGACATCGAAAGCCGACGTCCGGGCAAATCCTACACACTGGACACCCTGCGCGAACTGCGGGCGGAAAACCGTTACGGAGAACTGCTGCTGTTCATGGGAACCGATACGCTGGCGAAACTGGCAACCTGGAACCGGGTTCATGACCTGGTGAAGGAGTTCGGACTGATTATTTATCCGCGTCCGGACACGCCGGCGGATTCCATTGATCTGTCGAAGGACTGGAATGCGGAGGAAATCCGGAAAATCCGGGCGTCCATCCTGCCGGACATGCCGCAGTTTCCGCTGTCATCCACGCGAATCCGGGAAAAAATAAAAAAAGACGGAATCAAAAGCGTATCGGAGTTTGTCAAAAAGGATGTGGCGGATTATATTACCGCACACCATTTGTATGTTTAACAACCGACGGAGGAATCCATGGTGAAAGAAATAAAAGTTACGGCGGACAGGCTGCTCAAGCTCTGCGAGGAAATCGCATACGACCGCAAAGCGGAAAACATTGTCCGCATCGACCTGAAGGAAGTGGCGGCGGTCAGTGATTATTTCATCCTCTGCACGGCGACCTCCGAACCGCATATCCGCGCCATTGCGGAACGCATTCAGCGCGGCGTACTGGAAAAACTCAAAATGAAACCGCTCCATGTGGACGGCTCCCCCGAAAGCCGCTGGATCATAGTGGATTACGGCATGGTCATGGTCCATATCATGACCGAAGACAGCCGTTCGCTCTATCAGCTGGAAGATCTCTGGAGCGATGCGCCGAAAACCGATGCGGTCAAACGCATTGAAGCGGCAATCAAACGGCGGGAAACCGCCGCGAAGAAAAAAGCCGAAGAAGCCGGGAAGAAATAAGATGTCTGGCGTCCTCAAAGACAAATGGAACGAGTTCGACTGGGAAGCCGAACTCAAAAAAGATGATGAACGCGTGGCTGCCTACATGCAGGAACTGCCGCGCTACATCGACCTGCCCTCGGAGGACGCCGTCATCATGAAACATATTCAGGAAAAACCGGGATTGGTTCCCGCCGACGGGGATTACTCCGGAACTTTCCTGGATGACATGTTCGACAACGACGAAGAAAACGCCGAAGCCGATTTTTCCGAAGACTGGCAGAAACGCGACGGAGCAGATTTCTACATTGCCGCCAGCCGTCTGGCTCGTCTGTGGGCGATGTATTTTGCCTCCGACTCCGCTCCGGAAATCACAATCCGCGGAATGCGCATTCTGTGTCTTTACGGAAAAATCATGGCGCGGAGCTGCGACCTCATCGATATGGACGAGGAAGAATATCCTGCACTCCGGATTGCTCTGACCAAACGTCTGCTTGCCGATCTCAATTCTCTGATGGGGGAATTCCGCACCCTGTCGGAAAAACATCCGGAAGCCACGGCAAAAGCGGATTTCCATTTTGATCAGCTCATGACTTTCCGCGGGAAAGTGCTGAATCTGCTGAAAAAATACCGCTCCCCGAAATAATTTTTTTATATTTTTCAGTTATCCGGCACAATAAATCCGCATTTTTTCCGTTCCATAAAAGAACACATTGACTTTCGGGGAAACATCCGCGCGGAACATTAATTTCTGTTCATGAAATTTGACAGCATTGCCTCCGGCATGTATGATACCCGAAAATGGAATTCGTCAGCTACAGGAGCAAATGATCATGGAATGGAAAAAGATTTTTTTCCGCAGCAGTGAAATTCTGATCGGCGGAGCAATTCTCGCAGGAGCAGTCCTGTTTTATATGAAAACCGGCAGTGAACGGAAAGTCAGCACCATGCAGCGGAAAACGGAACTGCCGTCCATCCGGACAGAACCCGTGAAATCAGAAATCATTCAGACCACCGTGGAAGGCATCGGCACGGGACTGGCAAAGGAATCCGTCGACATCACCGCCAACGCCACGGAACTGGTTGTCGGGCTGTATTTCGACGACGGACAGAATGTGCGGAAAGGTCAGCAGCTGGTTCAGCTGCGGGATGACCAGTACCAGGCGGAACTTCAGCAGACCCGGATCAATCTGGCGGAACAGGAACGCGAACTGAACCGCCTCACGCCGCTGTATCATGCGCGGATCACTTCGCAGAAAGATTTCGACGCGGCAAAAACGGCGGTCTCCCGCGCCAAAACCGCGGTCAGTATTGTGGAATACCAGATCGGCAACCGCCGGATCATTGCGCCGTTTTCCGGACGGCTCGGCATGAGAAAAATCAGCATCGGCGACCTGGTGTCGCCGGGAACCAAAATCACCACGCTGGACGACATCAGCGCCATTAAAGTGGATTTCCGGGTTTCGGAAAAATATTTCCCGCAAATCCATCCCGGTCAGAAAGTCGGGGTACAGACAGCTGCCTACCCGAACCGGGTCTTCGACGGAACCATCACCGTGGTTTCGCCCCGGATCGACGACGTCACCCGGACCGTGGAAGTCCGCGCCGTCGTTCCCAATCCGGAAGAACGGCTGACGCCGGGGATGCTGTTTGTGGTGAAACTGGAACTGGGCAGCCACTCCGCCATTACCATCCCGGAACAGGCGGTCATGAGTCTCGGAGAAATTCAGTATGCGTTTGTTTATCTGCCGGAAAGCCGGACTGTGCAGCGACGGGAAATCCAGCTGGGACAGCGCAGCCGGGGACGGGTCGAAGTTCTTTCGGGTCTGCGTGAAAAAGAGCTGCTGGTCACGGACGGTGTTCTGAAACTGACAGACGGCGGACAGGTGCGCGACATGACTTCGGCGGAACCGGAAAAAGAGGTGAAGCCATGAGCATCTGTTCCGTTTCCGTATCGCGTCCGGTGCTGGCAATTGTGCTGATGCTTCTGGTCATGGTATTCGGGGCAATCGGGCTGAGCCGTATGCCGGTGCGGGAATTTCCGGATATCGACGTGCCGATGATTTCCATTTCCACGAATTATGACGGAGCTTCCGCCAGCGTAGTGGAAACCAAAATCACGGAAATCATCGAAGGGACCGTGGCGGGAATCGAGGGGCTGGATTCCATCGAATCGTTCAGCCGCGACGGGCGTTCCCGGATCACGCTGGAATTTTCGGTGAACCGCGACATTGACGCCGCCGCCAACGACGTCCGCGACCGGGTCAGCCGCATTCTGAGCAAACTCCCGGATGAAGCCGATTCCCCGGTCGTCGCCAAATACGATTCTTCCGGTTCGCCGGTCATGATTTTCTCCGTCACCAGCAGTAAAATGACCCGCATGGAGCTTACCGATTATGTTGACCGCTATCTGCTGGACCGCTTTTCCGTAATTGACGGAGTGGCGGACGCCTCCATTCTCGGCGCGCAGGAACAGTCTATGCGTATCTGGCTGAACCGCACGGCGATGGCGGCGCGCGGCATTACCGTTGCCGATATTGAAGACACCCTGCAGAAAGAAAACGTGGAGAATCCCGGCGGACGCATTGAGTCATTTGAACGGGAATTTGTGGTGCGGCTGAACCGTCAGTATTTCACGCCGGAGGATTTCCGCGCCATGGTGCTGAAACGCAGCGCCGACGGCAACTACATCCGGCTGGGGGATGTAGCGGATGTGCAGCTCGGACCGCGCAACACCCGGCAGCTGTTCACCACCAACAAACAGCCGATGATCGGCATCGGAGTCTACAAGCAGTCCACTGCCAACACGCTGACGGTTTCCGCGGGGGCAAAGGCGCTGCTGGAAGATCTGCGGAAAAATATGCCGCAGGGCATGGAAATCCGGGTTCTGCGCGACGAGTCCAAATTCATCAACGCCTCCATCAGGGAAGTCAAAGAGTCGCTGATCATTTCGGCAATTCTGGTGATTCTGATCATCTTCCTGTTTCTGGGAACTGTCCGTGCTTCGCTGATTCCGGCATTGACCGTGCCGATTTCGCTGATGGGTTCGTTCATCGTCCTTTACATGATGAGATACAGTGTCAACATCCTGACTCTGCTGGCACTGGTGCTTGCCATCGGCATGGTGGTGGATGACACGATTGTCGTGCTGGAAAACATCCACCGCCGGATTGAGGAAGGAGAACCGCCGCTGCTGGCAGCGGTGCGCGGTTCGGATCAGGTGCTGTTTGCGGTCATTGCCACGACACTGGTTCTGGTGGCGGTGTTCATGCCGATCTGTCTGTGGGCGGGCAAAACCGGCAAACTCTTCACGGAATTTGCGGTTGCCATGACGGCGTCCGTCTGTTTTTCCAGTCTGGTGGCAGTGGTTTTCACGCCGATGCTCTGTTCCAAACTGCTGAAAAAGAAAGAGGAATCCTTCCTGGGGAAAGCCGTCAACCGCATGATGGCCATGCTGGAAAACGGCTACGGCTTTCTGCTGCGCGGAACGGCAAAAGCTCCGTATCTGACCATGTTTATTTTTCTGGCGATCTGCGTTCTGATGGTCTGGGGCTGGCAGCGTCTGCCTTCGGAATACGAACCGCAGGAAGACCGCGGCATGGTCAATATCCGTATGCAGTCGCCGGAAGGAACCAATTTCTATACCATGAATGACGCCTCCTATCAGATGATGAACACGGTGTACCCGATCGTGGAATCAGGGGAAGGGACCACGCTCATGGTAGTGGTTCCGCAGTTCGGCGACAGTCAGGGGGCGGCGAACACGGGATTCGCCATGCTGGAACTTGCCGACTGGTCGCAGCGCAGCCGCACTTCACGGGAACTCACCGATGAACTGCGCCAAAAACTGTCCCTGATTCCGACACTGAAACTTCAGCCGTTTCTGCCCGGCGGCATCGGTTCGCGCGGCAATCCGGTACAGTTTGTAATCGGCGGTCCGGACTACGCCGAACTGGTGCGCTGGCGAGATATTCTGCTGGAAAAAGCCCGTCAGTATCCAGGCATCACCGATGTGGATTACGACTACAAGGAAACCACCCCGCAGCTGCATGTGGAAGTTGACCGCAAACGCGCCAACGAGCTGGGCATTCAGGCAAAAGTCATCGGGACTACGCTCGAAACCATGCTCGGTTCCAAGAAAGTGACCACGTTCCTTGACCGCGGGCAGGAATACGATGTGGTGCTTCAGGCGGACCGTTTCAGCCGCGCCACGCCGTCCGACCTCAGCAACATCTACGTGCGTTCCGCCACCTCCGGGCAACTGGTGCCGCTGGACAATCTGATCAAAATCCGGGAAGTCGGCGACGCAGGACGGCTCAGCCGCTACAACCGTATGCGTGCCATCACCATCACCGGCAACGTGGCGCCGGGCTATGCGCTCAGCGACGTGTTGAGTTTTCTGGAAAAAACCGCCCGGCAGGAACTGCCGGAATATGCCCAGATCGCCTACAAAGGACAGTCCAAAGATCTCAAACAGACTTCGGGATCAATGCTGTTCATTTTCGGACTGGCGCTGCTGGTGTCCTACCTGGTGCTGTCTGCACAGTTCGAGTCGTTCATCAGTCCGCTCATTGTGATGATGACCGTGCCGCTGGGCATGATCGGAGCGATTGCCGCGCTGCTGTTCAGCGGTATGACCATGAACATCTATACCCAGATCGGCATCATCATGCTGATTGGTCTGGCGGCGAAGAACGGGATTCTGATCGTGGAATTCGCCAACCAGCTCCGCGACTCCGGGAAGCCCTTCGAAGAAGCGGTGTTCGAAGCCTCGAAACTGCGGCTGCGTCCGATTCTCATGACCGGGGTTTCAACTGTGGTCGGAGCCATTCCGCTGCTGATGGCAAGCGGCGCGGGAGCTGTCAGCCGGCAATGTCTCGGAGCCGTGGTGTTTTACGGCGGAACCAGTGCCTGTTTTCTGACGCTGTTCATTGTCCCCATCGGCTATCTGCTGCTGGCGAGACATGAAAAGCCGCCGCATGAAATTCAGCGCGCCATTGAGAAACTCGAAAAGGAAAATCCGGTGGTCCGGGAATGATTTCCGCCGCGCCGGTTGTTTTTTCATGGGACAGTGCTATATTACGTCCCCGGACAACCGGTCAGACAGAAAGAAGTGAACCATGGATCAGCAAAAGCATATTCCGCGTGTAAATCTGCACACTCACACCAGCCGCTGCAAACATGCTTCAGGCAATATTCATGATTACTGCAAGGCAGCCGTGGAAGCGGGAATTTCCATTCTCGGATTTTCCGACCATTCCCCCTTCCCTGATCATGAATACCAGCCGTCGCGCATGGATTTTTCCGAATTGCCGGCATACCGCCGGGAAATCGAAGAAGCACGCAGGGTTTTTCCGGAGCTGACCATTCTCGCCGGACTGGAAATCGACTACCGGCCGGTTCTCGGCGTCAATTTCTACAAAGAAGAATTTCTGGAGAAACAGGATCTGGACTACCTGATCGCCGGAGCGCATTTCCTGCCCGCCGCCAACGGACAGCCGGCACGGCATCTGGACTGTGAAAAACCGATCCCGCTCCCCCTGCTCCGGGAATTTGTCCGCGCGACCGTTGAAGTCATGGAAACCGGACTGGTAAGCTATATTGCCCATCCGGACATCACGGCGCTCGTCTGCGACCGCTGGACACCCGATCACCGGGCGGCGTACAAGGACATCATCGAGGCGTCGCTGGCTCTGAACATTCCGCTGGAAATCAATGCTTACGGCTTGCGCAAGAAACCAATCGAAACTGTCGAAGGGATACGCCCGCCGTATCCGTGGCTGCCGTTCTGGGAACTTGCCGCGGAATACGGAATACGGGCTGTCGCCGGCGCGGACGCACACCGCCCGGAGGATGTCTGGGGCAACATTGAGGACGCCATGGCCATCGGCGAAAAGCTGGGGCTGCCCAACCGTAATCATGAAGTCGCGCAGGAAATCATCCGGCGCAGAACTCAGGGCTGAACGCCGTTTTCCTCCGGACGTTTGAACACATCCGCCATGAACTGGTGATACAGCCGCCAGTTCAGCAGGGCAAACGCCAGAATCAGCAGGGCATATGACCCGCAGAATCCAATGAACAGATTGCCGTACTGGGTATAGAAGGTCGGCTGCGGATCATCCTGATACGTCAGAGCCAGAATGCCGGACGCGCGTTCTGTTCTGCCCGGATCCGGATGTCCGGCAGGAGTCTGGAACAACGCTCCGGAAACTTTTCCGGTCGGCTCGATCACCACGCTGTAATCCGCGTTGCCGATACGGATCATGGGCAGCCGGGTTTCCACCGCACGGAACAGCGAATTGGCAAAATGCTGGACGGGTTCATTGCTGGACGGATACCAGGCGTCATTCGTAACCACCAGCAGCGCATTGGCGTCCCGGATCGCGTAAGCGCGGGAGATATAGGCAAAGATGTCCTCATAACAGATGGAGATTCCGGCACGGAGTCCGGGCAGGATTTCCACCGGCCGGAACTCCGGTCCGCGTGTGAGATTGCGCCCCATGCCGACGATCCGGTTCAGGATCGGAAAACGGTCTCCGTACGGCACATATTCCCCGAACGGCACAATATGCACTTTGCTGTGGGAATCCGCCACCAGCCCGCCCGGACGCACCAGCAGAGCGGAATTGTAGACATCC
This sequence comes from uncultured Victivallales bacterium, assembly GCA_934661375.1. Lineage (GTDB taxonomy): Bacteria > Verrucomicrobiota > Lentisphaeria > Victivallales > UBA1829 > SIG94. Next base: position 10,691 of record CAKUJH010000009.1, on the reverse strand, counting down.
ACTTCGCCCGGTCTGGTCTGCGACATTTTCAGGAACAGACTGCCGACCAGCATCGGCAATCCGGATTTCAGCCCCAGCTGCGCCACTGTGCGGCGGTACAGATCCGACAGCGGATAATCCGCATTGTAAGCGACCGGCACGGCGGTTTCCGGCCAGACCAGCAGTTCCGGACGGGCATCGCCCGGATGGTTCCTGAGCAGCTGTTCCGTCAGTTCCGCACAGACCTCAATGGCTTCCGTAACTTTTTCCGTTCCGCCGCTGCGTCTTTGGGAAAGATGCGGCTGAACAACCCCGATCCGCGCCCGGTTTTCCAAAGGAAGTCGTTCCACCCGGCGGATCGCTTTCATGCCGCTCATCACATTCAGGTAAACCAGTGCCAGCACGAACAGCAGCGGATAACAGCGCCGGAATCCGCCGTGCGGCAATTGCCGCAGATAATCCGCCAGGGTAACGTTGACCAGCACGACCAGAAAACTGATGCCGTAGATTCCCGTATATTCGCAGATCTGAATCATCGGCAGACACCGCCACTGGCTCGATCCGATCAGATTCCACGGCAGTCCGGTGAAAATCCAGGAACGCACCCATTCCGTCACACACCACCAGGCGGCAAGAACCAGGAAAAATGCGATGGCTTTGAACGGATTGCGGCATTCGTACTGCGCCGCTGCCGCACCGCCTTTGAGCCGGATTTCCGGCGGTATCATAAAATTGCGGAACAGGAACGGAACCGCCGCCCCCCAGACGGCGGGGAACATCCCCAGCACAAAGCAGAACACAAACGGAATGAAGAACATGATCTCACGCAGCCACATGAACGCGAACAGGCTCTCAAAGCAGCCCCAGGTCAGCGACAGCCAGAACGCCCGGCGGGAACTGCCGGTACGGATCAGCCAGTACAGCGGCATCATCCCGAACCACGCCAGACCGTACCAGTCCGTCCCCGCGAAAACCGTCGCATACAATGCGCCCGAACCCGCGCAGATCAGAAACGGAAGAAACATCCCGGGACGCCCGCAACGGAATGCAAGCAGCCGTTCGGGGCTGATTTTGCCTTTTTTCCAAAAAATATTCATAAAAAAAACACTTTTCCTTCACTAATAATTAGCAATATTGCCGAAGTGCATGTAATTTACCTGTTCAAATGGCAAAATAAAACCCGCAAATGAAAAAAGGTGCGGAAAAAATGACAAAGAATCAGGAATTATACTTCGACCACCTTGTGATAGGCAGCGGACTGGCAGGACTTTCCAGTGCATTGACTCTGGCGGAAAAATGCTCCGGCGAAATCGCCGTTGTCACCAAAGGCGCTATCGACGACTGCAACAGCCGTCTCGCCCAGGGCGGCATCGCCTGCGTGACCAACGACCAGGATTCTTTCGATGAACATCTCGCCGATACCCTCAACGCCGGCGGCAATCTCTGCAATGAAGCCAATGCCCGGAAAATCATCGAAGCCGGACCCGAACGCATCCAATGGCTCACGCAGACCATCGGAACCCATTTCACCACGCGCGGGGAAATGGGCGACCCCAAGGAATCCCACAAAGATGAATATGACCTCGGACGCGAAGGCGGACACCATAAACGGCGCATACTTCATGCCGGCGACATCACCGGCGAGGAAGTGGAACGTTCCCTGATTGCGGCATGCCGCAGAAATCCGCGGATCCATGTGTTCGAAAACCATATCGCCGTCGACCTCATCACCAAAGCGCGCATGGGCAAAGGGGAGGACAACGACATCTGCCTCGGCGCGTATGTGCTGGACATTGCGGCGGGATGTGTCAAAACGTTCGGTGCGCTGACCACTTCCATCGCCACCGGCGGCTGCGGCAAAGTCTATCTCTGCACCTGCAATTCCGACGTCGCCTGCGGCGCAGGCGTCGCCATGGCATACCGGGCTTATGCGACAATCGCCAATATGGAATTCTTCCAGTTCCATCCCACGCTGCTCTACCATCCGAAAGTCAAGAACTTCCTCATCAGCGAAGCTCTCCGCGGCGAAGGCGGCGTTCTCAAAATGCAGTACCGCAAAGGCAAATACTCGGAATTCATGCAGAATTACCATGAGATGAAGAGTCTCGCCCCGCGCGACGTGGTGGCACGCGCCATCGACAGTGAACTCAAACGCACCGGACAGCCCTGCGCGTATCTGGATATGACCCACAAAAGCGAAGAGTTCCTGCGGATGCGTTTTCCGCGCATCTTCGCACAATGCTGTGAGCTGGGCATCAATCCCGCAAAAACCCCGATTCCGGTCGTCCCCGGCGCACATTTCAGCTGCGGCGGCGTGAAAACCGAAGTCAACGGGTATACCGGAATCCGCGGTCTCTATGCAGTCGGCGAAACCGCCTGCACCGGTCTGCACGGTGCAAACCGTCTTGCCAGCAACAGCCTGCTGGAAACCATCGTCATGCCGAAACTGGCATCGGAACACATCGCCGCACATCTGGATGAACTCCGTTCCGAACGTCCCGATTTTCCGATTCCGCCGTGGACGACCGGCAACGCCACCAATTCCGATGAACTGGTGGTCATTTCCCATAACTGGGACGAAATCCGCCGGTTCATGTGGGACTACGTCGGAATTGTCCGCACGGACAAACGGCTCGAACGGGCAAAACGGCGTATCGTCAACATCCAGAATGAGATCCACAAGTATTACTGGGATTTTCATATCACCAGCGACCTGGTGGAACTGCGCAATATCGCCACGACTGCGGAACTCATCATCGACTCCGCCATGCTCCGGCATGAAAGCCGCGGACTCCATTTCAACGCGGATTACCCCGAACGCGATCCCGCCATGGACGGCGTGGACACCGTAATCCGGAAACCTTATCTTTACTGAAGCGACACGGACAAACATGCAGCTGAAATCACTTATCGATCCCGCCATCATCGGGATTATTGTAAAATTGCAGAATGCCGGATACGAGGCATATATCGTCGGGGGCGCAGTGCGCGACCTGCTGCTCGACCGCACTCCGAAAGATTATGACATTTCCACTTCGGCCACTCCGGAGGAAGTCCGCAAGGTCTTCCGCGACCGGCGCACACTCATCATAGGAAAACGCTTCCGGCTCGTGCATCTGTTCATCCGCGGAGACATTATTGAAATCAGCACCTTCCGGCGCCATCCGCAGCCACAGCAGGAACTGCACCGGCCCGGTCTGGAAACTCCTGAAAATCTGATTGTTCAGGACAATGAATTCGGAACTTCGCAGGAAGACGCCTGGCGGCGCGATTTCACCATCAACGCGCTGTTCTACGACCCGGTTCAGGACCGCATTCTGGACTACACCGGCATGGGACTGCAGGATATTCAGAACCACTGCATCCGCTGTATCGGCGAACCCGCTCTCCGGTTCGAAGAGGATCCGGTCCGCATTCTCCGCGCCATCAAACTGGTCGGACAGTACGGTTTCACCCTCGAAGAGGAAACCGGGAAAGCTGTCAATGCCTGTCTTGACCTCATCGACCATGCGTCCAATTCCCGGCTGACTCTGGAACTGGAAAAAATTCTCAAGAATCCGTACGGACACCGCATTCTCAAAGCGTTCCACGAATACGGCTTCCTGAAAAAATTTCTTCCTTACGTGGACGCCCGCTGGGAAACGCCGCAATGCAAGTATATGCTCGCCCTGCTGGAAGAACGGAACCGCCGTGTCCGCTCCAACCTGTACCGGGACAGCATTTCGCTGGCGATGTCGATTTTCACTCTGCCGTTTGCAGAACACCTCATCGGTCAGACTGAACCCGGTGGGCTCTGGCAGAATCAGCCCGAACTGAATAACCGTCTGTGGGATCTGGTACACCTGGTGCTGGCTCCCGGAGCCTTGACCCGGCGGGCTGTCAGCGCGTCTGTCCGCACCCTCTCCCTGCAGACTCGTCTGAAAAAACGGAATCTGAAACGCCTGCTCGATCATCCGGGGTATCCTCATGCGCGCGAACTGGCAATCATTCAGAACAATGTACTGTGGCATGAGGAAACACTGGAAGACGCGCTGCCGCCGCCTTTGCCGGGCGCATTCAAACGCTCCCGGAAATCCCGGAATCAGGGTCATGACAAAACGGTTGGTTCCACCCAGAACCATGAAAGTCAGGAATAATCTGAAACATAACAGAAGGAACTGTTCATGAACGCTTTATGTAAAATACTGCTGGTACTGCTGGCATTGCCCTTTATCATTGTGCTGCTCGGTATACTGCTGCCGTTCCTGCTTTTTCTGCTGGTGCTTTCGTTCTTTATTCCATCGGTGCGCATGTTTCATATCTTCCGTTCCAACCAGCACGGCAGTTTTACCCCGCACGGCGGCGGTTTCAAACCGCAAGACGATTCGGTCGATGTGGAATGCACGGTCATAAACTCGGAAATAGTGGACGGAGCCGATACGGACAGCCGGAACAATGAATTCAAAAAACTGAACTGATTTTTTATGATGTCCAAAATCTCTCTGATTTTCCGTCCAAATTCAGGAGCATACGCGTTTTTCTCCAGTATTCTGATCTGGGGAATCGGGGTCGGATGCTTCGCCGCCGCCATGAATAATTTTCTGGCGGATATGTATCACATGAACAGTCTGGAACGCGGCTGGCTGGAATTTTTCCGTGAACTGCCGGGACTGGCTCTGGTGTTCATTCTGGCTTTGCTGCATAAAACCAGCGACTGGAAAGTAATGCGGATCGGAACTCTGATCTCCATGGCGGGCGCGGCTCTGCTGCTGATCCCGGCAGACAAGATTTTCGTGACCGCCTTCATCATGATCTGGAGCATGGGCGAACATCTGGTCATGCCCGTGCGCAACGCCATTGCCATGCAGGTTGCGAAACCGGACAAAGCCGGACAATCGCTCGGCTATCTGACGGCTGTCCAGAATTTCGGCAGCGTCGCCGGCAGCGTCATTGTCGCCGCGGTCTTTTTCGCCGGATTCCAATGGCTGAAATACGATGAAAAACTTCTGTTCAATCTGCTGTGGGGACTGATTATCCTCCTGATGCTGGTCAGTACCGTTCTCACCTTTGCGAAAAATGCCCCGAATCAGCCGTCCCGGCGTCCCCGGCTGTACTTCAACCGTAAATTTTCCAAATACTATGCCTTGGAACTTTTCTACGGCGCGCGCAAGCAGGTGTTTCTGACTTTTGCCCCGTATGTGCTGATCCGGGAGTACGGTTTCAACACGGCGGCAATGGCGGTGATTCTCGGAGTCTGCTCCACGGTCAACATTTTCGCCGCGCCGCAGATCGGACGGCTCACCGACCGCTGGGGATACCGCAGCATCATGATCTGGGATACCGTCGTTCTGTGCTTGGTCTGTCTGCTCTACGGTTTTGCCGGAAATCTGTTTTCCGCCGGAGTTGCGCTGGCAGTGGTATGCGTCAATTTTCTGCTGGACGCCGTTATCAGCACAACTTCCATGGCAACCAATATCTACGTGCGGGAAATCGCCGCCAATCCGGACGAATTGACTTCGACACTTTCCACAGGAATTTCAATCAATCACCTGATCGCCATCCTCACGGCTCCGCTGGGCGGCTGGGTATGGTACCGTTACGGCGTCGGCGTGCTGTTTTCCTTCGCCGCGGTCATGGCAATCTGCAATTCGCTGTTCGCCATGACACTGCCCAAACCCGGAAAGAAAGAACTCTGAATCACTCTCCGACGGAAACCGGGCGGAACCGCCTGTTCCGGAAACGGTTTCTGACACAAATCCGGCACGCGAAGAGCAAATTTTCAGCAGACGGGATCCGGAACTTTTGGATGTTCACCGAAATTGCCTTTTGACCGGGATGCCCGCGCAAATACCTGTTGCATGGCTGTTTCTGACGGCGATTTTGCCATTGACAGTGACCAGCTCCATGCCTTGTGCAAGACGCTTCGGCATGTCGAAAGATGAACATTCACGAACCTTGTCCGGGCAGAAAACGCAAATATCCGCAATATTTCCGGGAGCGATCACCCCGCGTCCGGTCAAGCCGAACAGCGCAGCGGGAATGCCTGACGCCCGGTTCGCAAAAAGCGAAAGCGGAACATGGTGTTTTATCGCCAACCGCAGCATTTTTGCGAATGCCCCGTAACTTCTCGGATGCGGGAATGCGTGTCCGGGAAGAGTATCCGAACCAAACATGAAATAAGGTTTGCGCATAAGTTCAATAAAATCATTTTCAAGCATGGCGGAACTTTCCGCCGCGTCTCCGGTGTCAGGGCGGAATGCGACTTCAAGTTTTTCTTCCAGCAGCAGATCATAAAGCATTTCAGGCACATCCGTCCCCAGTCCGGCGGCGATCTCCTGATAGCTTCTGTTCAAATATTCTTCGTGCCGCGGAGCGTGAATCACGATGCCGTTTGAAATAAAACCCGGCCTGTTGCGCCAGTCCGCCAGGATCTTCCTGCGCCAGACGGGATCAGACAACCGTTCAATGATCCGTTCAAAACCGCCGGTCATGACGGACATCGGCAGATTTACGGCTGCATATCCGGCTCCGACCGGATAAGGATAGAAATCGGCCGTTACGCGCAGCCCTTCTGAAAGTCCGCGTTCAATCGGTTCGAGCAGCGCATCGAGTTTTCCCGCCGTGTTCAATGTCGTACGATAATGCGAATAATGGACGCGTATTCCGCTGCCGCGCGCAAATTCAAGCACCTCTTCCCGTGAATCAAATCTCATATCGGGTCTGCGTAACGCGCTGCGCTGATGAACGCATATCGGAACATCGTATTCCGCCGCCGTCCGGCATATTTCCACGATCTCGTCTGTATCGCTGAATGAAGCAGGATAATAGGCCAATCCCGTGGAAAACGAACATGCGCCTTCCTCAAACGCCTCGCAGACAAGACGATGCGCTTCGCGCCGCGGCAGCGGTCTGTCGTCAAATCCGCAAAGCGCATACCGCAAGGGAGAATGTGCCAGTTGAGCGGCGACGTTCACGCCTGTTTCAGGAAGGGCGTCCATATATTCGCCGCATGTGGCAAAGGTTCTTGCTCTGCATCCGTAAATGCCGGTTACCGTTTCCGCAAATCCTGAATCTCTCATCGGAAAAAGAGCGAGTCCGCAGGCACCGGCAATTTCAGTCGTGACGCCTTGACAGAGGGCTTCCTCCCGATTGGGATGAAGGAAAAGCTCCATGTCCGAATGAGTATGCACATCAATGAACCCTGGCATCACTGCCATTCCGGAAGCGTCGAAACGTTCATGTGATTCGACGCCGGAAAGCTCATCCAGCGCGGCGCGATGCCGCCGCCTGAAATCCCGACATCGGCCCGTCGGGGCATGCCGCCGGCGCCGTCGTAAACTGTCCCGCCTGAAATTATTAAGTCGAACATCTTTACTCCTGTATGATTGCTGTACTATATCTGCAAAACAGGAAAAATAAAATGGCAGAAAAACATAAAAGAATGGCATTTTCCCATATCCGCGGACGCCGGAGCATTTTCCGGGCAGTTCATTCATCCGGCTTCGTCGCTGGATTCCGGATGTCAAACGCCGGGCGGCAGGGTCCCGCGGGTTCCATCAGGAATTCTGAGCTGATTGCTGAAAAGCACGGCGGACGTCCTTCCTGAAATCCGGGTCCGCGGCATAATCCAGCAGTATTTTTGCCATGACGGTTCCAGCTTTCAACGCAGAATCGAAAGCCTCCTCCGTTCCGCCGGCTTCGCGGAAAGCGATGGAATGCCCCGGACATTCCCGTTCTCCGCAAATTGAAAAATGGAACTGCGCGCCGGGAAGGATTTCCGTCACATTGCCCATATCGGAAGACGCCCGGCTTTCTGTCCCTTGATTCAGAGGGATTTCCCTGCCCAGTTCCAGCCAGTGATCCCGGTAACGCAGATTCAGCGGCGGATTGATTTTAATCGGATGATATTCCGATTCCCAGTTGACCCGGCAAGAGCATCCGGTCATGACCGCGCCTTTTTCCGCGGATTGTTCCAGCTTCCGTTTCAAACCGGCCAGACCGTCCGGGGATGGCGCGCGCACATAGAAAAACGCTTCCGCGAGGTCCGGAATGATGTTTGCAGCCTCGCCGGTCTTGGTGAGGATTCCATGCACACACTTCGGTTTCGGGATTTGCCGCCGCCATTCCATGACGTCCGCATAGAAACAGACTGCCGCATCCAGGGCGTTTTTTCCCGCTTCCGGCAGAGTGGCATGTGCCGATTTTCCGTGGAAAGAGATACGGGCGCGCGCAACGCCGAGTGCGCCGTTGTCGGTTTCGGTGAACCCGCCGGGATGCGCCATCAATGCCAGGTCGACTCCTGCGAACCCGTTCTTTTGAATCAATTGAATTTTACCCCCGCCGCCTTCTTCGGCAGGAGTCCCGATGACATACAGGTTCAAAGGGATGTTCCGTTTCCGCGCGGTTTCGGCAGCCAGACATGCGGCGCACAGCGCAGCCGCCGTGATCAGATGATGTCCGCAGGCATGACCCATTTCCGGCAATGCGTCATATTCGGCAAGGACAGCCGCGCACGGCGCATCCGCCGCATCTCCGGTCATGATCCCGCCGCGGAATGCGGTCGGCAGTCCGCAGAAAGGATGTTCCACTTTGAACCCGTGCCGCACCAGAAAATCCGAAATGTGCCGCGACGCCTGTTTTTCCCGGTATCCGAGTTCAGGATGCGAATAGATAAAATCTGACACCTTCCGTATTTCCCGTATCAGGTTTTCCGGAATTTCCGCCGGTAAAGAAATCATTTGCGTTTTCCTTTATTTCAAGACGACCACGGCTGTGACCGCCATCATTAATTTTTCCATGTTCACCTGAAGCCCGAAGCCGGGAGTCTGCGGCAGATACAGGAATCGCCCTTCCTGACGGGGCGGGGTGTCGTTCAGCATGAGGCCGGCCGAGCCGTTCGGTTTTCCATCAGTCGGATAAATGCAGTTGGGGAGCGACGCCGCCGCCAGACGCGGCGCATTGGCGATCCCGGAATCGGGACGTGAACCGATCCAGTTGGCAATACCGTTTTTCTGGCAGATGTCGTGCATCCTCCGGGCGTGTGTCAGCCCCCCGACCCGGCAGATTTTAATATTGACGATATCGGCTGCGTTCAGCGCGGCGCAGACATTTGCATCATGCAGGGTATGAATGCTTTCGTCCAGGCAGACCGGAGTATGGATTTCCCGGCGCAGCAGAGAGTGGCAGTAGATGTCCTCTTCGTTGAGCGGCTGTTCCATCATCAGCAGATGAAAGCGGTCCAGTTCCGCCAGATGTTTGAAGTCTGCCGCCGTATACGAGCTGTTGGCGTCCGCCATCAGACGAATGTCCGGAAAATGTTCCCGGATGGCGGAAAGGTTCCGGACGTCATGTCCGGGGTCGATTTTGACCTTTACGCGGACATCGCCGAGGGCCAGGGCTTTGCGGACGCCGTCAAGTGTTTCCGCAACGTCATCGTAAATGGAAACGGTCCGCCCCATTTCGATCTTTTCGCGTGTCCCGCCGATCAGTTTCCAGACAGGTTTTTGCAGGAGCTTCCCGTAAATGTCCCAGGCGGCGGCGTCCAGTGCGGCTTTGGCGAAATGCGCTCCGCGAAAGGATTTTTCCATCAGGTCGATTACTTCATCGGGATGCTGAAAACGCTTTCCTTTCAGCAATGGGAAAAGAGCCGTTTTCGTGACATCCAGCACGCTGCCGACTGTTTCATGGGCATAAAACGGAACTTCATTGACCGCCGCTTCGCCCCAGCCGGTCATGCCGTCGGAAAAGACTTCGAACAGGATCCCGCATTTCCTGCAGAGTGTCCCGCAGCTGATCCGGAAGGGCGACGGAAGCGGCGTTTCATAAAGATAGACATTGATTCTGTCAAACATAAAACCGGAAAAAGTGCTCATTTTTCTTCCCCTCCCCCCGTTTCCATTGGCCTGACCTGACCGTACAGTGAATCAAGGGATTGGCGGAACCAGCGTTCCCGCCCGCAAGGAAGGACGCCCAGACGGTCGAGTTCTCCGGAAAGCTGTTTCAATCCTTCGGCAAGACGCGCCGCTGTATCCGGCTCGGTATGCAGCGATTTATGATAGCATCCGTTTTCCCGCAGCAGACGGCTCATCCGGTCGCAGTAGTGAATGACCTGACCGGCTTTTTCCGCAAAAAGCGCGGAGAAGAGTTCCTGCCGGATCTTTCGGGTGTCGCAATCCGCTTTGTTCCAGAGGATGCGGGCGGCTCCGTATAATTGCAGGTTGGCAGGCTTGTCCCAGGAGCAGTGGCACTGGCAGTCCACCATGCCGTCAATGTTCAGACGGTCGAAATCAGCCAGGGAATATTCCAGCAGAGGAGCAAGATCATAACTCATGAAGTGACGGTCTATGGAAGGAGAAAGCGTGATGTAATTGAAAACCAGACATTTCAAACCATCGCCGACCACACCGCGCCAGTTCCGGTATGCGAGATACTGGTCATAATTGATGATGCGCTTGTCCCTGGGCGTGTCGTGCGAACGATTGTGCCGGTAATCCGGCATCCAGTCCGGAAGACGGCAGGCGGGATCGTCCAGATGGTGAAAATAACATTGTCGCCAGACGGCAAGATTCAGGATCACATTGTCCAGACCCTCCAGCCAGTTCCGGGTCGGCGGTTCCAGTGTTTCAAAATAAATCAGACATTCCAGGATGAGTTCCGGCATAAGTTTTTTCAGCTGCAGTGCCGCTCGCCGGAAAATGTCCAGATACCAGTCGCTGAAAGGACGGCTGATACAT
>CAKUJH010000008.1 GCA_934661375.1 uncultured Victivallales bacterium | reverse complement strand
CCATGACTTATTTCTCTCGCCAATGGGTGATTATTTCCTGTCTGTCAAGTTTTTTTCGCTCCTTTCGCACAATTCATATTGATGATATGAAAAAGCTCTCTTCTTTATATTATATACATTTTTACGTTTTTGACAAGGAGGCTTTGGAAAATATTACGGAAAAATTTGCCGTCTGCTCCAGAAAATGTCTGAAAATGAAGCGAAAAAAATACAGAAGCCATGGACAAATCCGGAATATATGCGATTTTTCTTGAAATCCGGCTTGAAAAATCATGAAACGGCGTTATATTAAATAACGTTTTATGAAGTCGGGGCGTAGCTCAGTCTGGTTGGAGCGCTACGTTCGGGACGTAGAGGTCGCTGGTTCGAATCCAGTCGCCCCGACCATTTTTTTTGTTCTCTCTTTTCCAGTCCTTTATGACTGGATTTTTTGTTTTAAACACGTTTGTGGCTGAATCGCAATGATTTACAACAACATATCCCGCCCGGCAGAGACCGGAGAGAAACCGCCATTCTCCTGCTGAAAGGGTGTGTTTCGCATAGATTCTCCCGAAATTCTCTATTTGGAGAGGACCTGAGTCCTTTATGCACGGAATTTTTGTTAAGCGTTAGAGATGAACGGATTGTGGAAACACACGGCAAACTATGCCAAAAATCTCTGTTTTTCCGGTCCCCCGATTCATCGACCTGACCTTTTTGAGTCTCCAAGTCCTCTCCAAAAATATTCTCTATTTTGGAATCTCAGCCTCAAAAACGGCAAAAGGTCAGGTCGCCATTTTCGCACTTTACCGTAAAATGGTTACCGAAAATCGGTTTCGGAAAGTATCTCTGCAAATGGTGTCCATAATCGCGTAAAGGACAACCACCGACCTCGCCATGAAAAGCCCTCCGGGAAGCCCATCCCCGACCTCATTCCGGAAAACGACATGACTGCCGCGACAGGGGCTTTCAAACGCAAACGGCGGCCAGGATCTCTCCCGACCGCCAGCGTCTCTGCAAATGTTGTCCACAATGGACTAACGGACAACCGCACGATGTTTTACGCTCGAATCAGGCGAGAAGCCATTCCGTCATTTGATCGGCGGCTTTCAGATCCTCGGACTTTTCCAGAATGCTGGCGGGAGCGTTCACGCCGCCAGCGACATGTGCACGATAATCGCGGAATCCGGCGATAGCGAAGCTCTTCAGGTTAGTCCCCACCATTTGCGTGTACACGTCGACCGGACCAAACCCTGCGCAGAAATATCCGGCAAGTTTCTTGTCCTTGCGCCCCGCCATCGAATAATCCGGCTGGGTGAAATCCATGAAGGAATAAGTACGGTCAAGGAAAGCCTTGGTAGTGTCCGAAGTTTTGCGCACATTTGGTTCTGACGGATCAGAGTTCCACGCGCGTTGGCGAGCCGAAACAAACCGACCGACCGTATAGCTCCGGAGGAGCAGGTTGGTTTGTGAGGCGTAGCCTTTTTCTTACTGTGTCTTTCAGAATCCACGTCCCGCCGCAAAAGAGACCGCACTCGAAGTGATAATCTCAATAATCTCCGCAGATCGGCTTTTGTCGCTTTCCCCGGTCAAAAGACATCGCTCCATTTTTTGATTTGCGGGATGTTCTGTTCACTGACGCAGCTGCATGAAACAGCAGATAGAGAATCGGACAGCCAGCGGAAGAATTCCTTAAAACGGACATGCGACAATTTCAGAGGTCCCGGCTGCGGCGGGAGCATTTTTTGCATAATCTTTGTGCTTGCATTGTCTCCGATAGCGATCCCTATGTATTGCATCCGAAGTTTATCGACCATAGCAAGGAGCTTCTGCGCAGCAGGTTCCCATTTGTCTCCAGGCTTGCCATCGGACATCAGGATCACCCACGGAGCATAGGAGGAAATGCCATTCTGAGCATATTCCATACGACGATTGCTTATTGTCTCGGCCGCCCGCTCCAGAGCCTTTCCCGTGAATGTTCCTCCCGCGGCCTTCAATCCCAGTTTTCGAGGGACAAGATCCATTGCGGAAGTAAACGGGAGCTGGACGGTTCCCTTTTCATCCAGGGTGATGATGCTGAGTTCCACGCTGGCGGCTGCCGCAACATCATCCTTGACTTCTGAAATGAACTGACAAAGAGCCTCCTCAAGTTCACTGATCGGCTGTCCGGCCATACTTTTGGACGTATCCAGAAGAAGCACGACAGGGCATCTGACAGCCGGATTGGAGATATCCACACCTTGAACATTTGCGTATTTTGCCACGGTCGTTGCCTTCTTTTTGTCATCATTTTTCATTGGACGTATCCTCCTTATGAATGTTTCCGTTTTCCGGCTTTTCGCTGGTATCCGAGCTGTTGGAGCTTCCCTTTTCGGGGATATTCGGCTTTCTTGCTCCCCGGTCCGTTGCGGCGGACGGAACCGGAGAAGGAAGTGCAGTTCCCGACTTTTCCTCCTTCGCGGCAGGTGCAACGGGCTTGGCAGGCACTTTTTGTCGGTTCGGCTGAGGGCGTGTCGATTTTGGCAACACCTGTTCCGCTTGCTTCTTGTGCGCGATTTTCTGCCTCAGAGACAGGATCTCCGTATGCTGCCGGGAGATCGTCTGAGCCTGCTCCGTTATTTCCGTCTGCTGCCGGGAGATCGTCTGGTGCTGCATCATCAGACAGACCGTTTCCGCCAGGAGTCCCAGCGCAAGACCGCTCACCACAGCCAGAGTCCAGCACGGATTCCCTTTTTTTTTAGTCTCTGCCGGAACTGCAGGGGCTTCGGTCTGAACCTCCGTATCCGTATGGCTTTCCTGCTCGGGTTCCGGGCAGACCTCGGCGGGATGCTCCAGCGAGGACTCATTCTCCGGAGGCATTTCGCTTTTGATTTCAGACATGTTCTGAGGCACAGGTTCGTTTGCATCAGCCGCTGCCGGTTCCACGGTGGGCTCAACTCCGACCCTCGCAAGCAGAGCAAGCGAGCGGTCATCGGAACCGCGCGGATCATCCGCCCATTCACGGCGAGTCAGATAATCCATCAAATCCTGCTTACACAGTTCTTCTTTACGGAGATCCTCCAGAAACATGTCGAAGATCTTTCCGGGAGTCATATCGGCGAGACGGAACATCAGGTGTTCAGGGCCATCGGAGGTGATCGCGATCCCGGAATTTACTCCAGCATCCAGCAAGGCATACTGAAATTTCATCTGCTCTTCGCCACCCGGACGCAGAAAATGGGTCTGGTTGGCAAATTCGCCTTTCTCCGGTAGGAAGACCGTCTTGCAAACCCCATTCTGGCGCACGACGATGGAACCATCGCCGACCTGGAAACAGCCGATGTATTTTTCCCCGGCAATGGCGAACGCGACAGTGCAGTCGAATTCCTTTTCCTCTTCATTATGCTTCTCTGCGAGGTCGTATTTCACCTGCATGAGCGTGCGGTACATGATCCTGCAGAATTTGATCCACTGATCCGGCTTTTCCTCTTCTCCATCGAGGATGCTGACCAAAAACGGGTCCAGAATGGACATCTGAAAGCGGAATGCGTCCACCGCGCCTTGCGCACCAAAATGGGAGAGCTTTGCGCTGCCGCGGCCATCGCACACGATCACTGCCGGCCGAGGCGATGTCATCACAGCGGATGCATCCTGACAGGGAATTCCGTGGCGAATATGGCCGCCGCCGGGAATCGAGGCGGCAAAGCCGGTCCAGCGGGTGGTTTTCGCGTTGTCCTGTGTCGTTATCATAGTCGTTTCTCCTTTGCTGTGTTTTGTGTTCGTGTTCATCAAAGTTCTCCCCAGTCGTCAATGCCCCGGTAGCGGATGTTGTCCTGATCCGACACGGCGCTTGCAGACACACTCTTCATGGAATCCGTAAGCCAGCGGAAGAACTGTTTGAAGCGGAGTCCCTTGAGTTTGACCGGGCCGGGCTGCGAGGGAAGGATCTGGCACATGGTATCGTGGTCGGCCTCATCTCCGATCTCGATCCCGATATATTGGATCTTTCCGTTCTCACCGAGGGAACGCATCTCTTCGGCCGCCTGTTCCCAGTTGTCATCATTCGGACCGCCATCCGTCATGAGTACGACCCACGGACGATAGGACGAGATCCCGCTGTTCCGGTACATTCTGCGCCGTGTCTTCAGATCGCGCAGTGCCAGACGAATTCCCGCACCCATTGACGTGCAGCCATATGCGGTCAGCGGGTCCGGATTCTGATCCACATCTCCGATGGCCGTGAACGGCATGGCCACATCGGCCGAATTGTCGAAGGTGATAACTTCCAGCTCCACACTGCGGGACGCGGCTTCATCGGCAGCGGTTTCACGCAGGAACTGTTTCAGCCCCTCGTTGAGCTCGTTGATCGGTGCGCCTTCCATGCTGGAAGAGGTATCCAGCAGAAGCACGACCGGGCAGCGGGGAGCGGGGTTGGAGACGTCGAGGTTGTTCATTTCGTTGTAGTTTCTCATGACACAATTCCTTTCTTCGTTGGTTTGAGGTTAGCCACTTGTTGTTCCTGGTTCTTATAAGTCCGGCACATTCTGTTTTTCCGGACTGTTTTCAAACTTTCCCGTATTTTTCATATTGGTGGAGCCGGCGGGTAACGATCCCGCGTCCGGAGAAGTGCGCTTCGGCTTTGATCCCCGTCGAAACCTTTCTCGGCCCCGTTTATATTTCTTATAACCGTTTCATTGATCATTTTTCCGGTCATATTCTCAAAAATCCATAGAAAAAGATTGACCCGCCGAGGAAGACTTCGCCTTGGGCTTTGCCTTGACGGGGTTCAGGTCCAGTCTCACAGGATCTTTCTTCATGATGAAGAGGAGTTCCTGCAGATTGGTCTGCAAGTCGGCAAGCGTTGCCCTTCTGGCCGGATCTTTGTGCCCATCGCGGAAGGTCTGAATGAACGAGCTTTTCAGTTTGAATGTCAGATAGCTCCACAGATTATACCAGTTCCCGCGAGGAAGCATGCAATGGGCTCCCGTTCCCAGCGGACAGCGGCCCTTGCGCAGATTTTCATCGGGCGTTCCGCAGGCCGACTGCTTTGAGGGATCAAAGTAACTGTAGGGGTGCAGACCGCACATGAGAATATTGAAAACCGTCAAAGCCGCGCCGAATTCAACATGGTGAATGTTCCGCGGCTGGGCAAGCAGTTTGGGGTTTTCCAGAAGTTCAGGGGCGACATGCGATGCAAAGTATGTCTTTGTGATGTCTGTGCTGGTTCCTTCCCCCGGGATCTGATAACTGTCGCAATCGATGAACGAGACATGCCCCTTCTGATCCACAAGAAAGTTGGCCGGATTGAAGTCATTGACCAGAATCTTTTTTGAAGTCAGATATTGAAGTTTTGTCAGGAAGTCCTGCGCGACCAGAGCAAGTTCGCGTCTTGTCCATTTGGGGAAACGCTGCTGTATGCTTTTAACGCCGCTGAAGGCCTGAAACGAGATCCCGCTGCATCGATTCATGGCAAAACCGATCACCTGCCCCCGGCTATTGCAGACAACTGCGCGAGGCCATGCAAAGGAAGCCTGATCGATATCCTTGCTGATGGCAAGCATATCATAGATCCGTTTCTCGATTTCGGAACGCTTTGCCGGATTCTGAAGCAGGTCGTCTTTGTAAATCTTGACAAGAACATTCGGTTTCCCAGGAATCGCATACACCGTTCCTTCTCCGCCCGATGCCTTGCAGTCCGATGCAGTCAGATGCAAAGGGGTTCCCTTGAGGGAATACACCGTGAGGCTGTCCTTCTGCTTTGACGCGGAAGCTGTGCCGATTCCGTTGAACCAGTTGGCCGCCCCCGTGTCGGAAGACGCAGCAGCCGGTTTTGCCGGTGATTGTGCTTGTCGCCGGACAGGCTGATACTGCGGAGCCATCCGATAAGTCGGATGCCCAGCAGCATTGCCGGTCTGGTGTGTTGCCGCAGGCGCGGTGGGGGTTGTGGTGTTCGTGTCCTTGAACATGTTCAGCAGTCCGTCAAAAATACCCATGATTTCGTCTCCTGTTCGGTTGGTTGTTACTGGTTATAAGCTGTTCAGCGTGTCTTTTTCCGGAGCGGGTATGGAAATTTGCAGAGAAATCTCCGGGAAAAAGATCAGATTGTTCATGACCATGCCTGGAATGACCCGCCGTTCCGTCTTGAGCCAGGGATATTTATCGACGTGGTCGCGGAACAGATCCTGTGTCAGAATGAGCGCATCTTTATTGGCATCCGCCTGGAGGAGCAGGAAATCATCCGCACGTGTTCCGGCCGGGACCTGGCAGAAGTGTTCGGGATCATCTTTCAACAGCTTTTCATACACATCGGCCTCCTGCGGTGCATTTTTTTTCAGAACATGCGGAGCGGACGCGTCAAAAAACACCTGAAATGCCTGATTTGCCTTTTTCAGATGGTCCGTAATGACAAGCAGATGTTTGAGCGAAATGCCGGTCCGGGATGCTCCCCAGTGAAGGATGTTGGAACCATCGAGCAGATATTCTGTTCCCCCGTGCTGATCAACTGGAGCCGCCTGCTCAATGATTACTTCCGGCGCTTCCTCTTCATAAGTCTGCGAGACGATCTGCCCGATTTGGGCAAATGTCTGCCGCATCCCGCCGAAGTTGGGAACCATGACACGGTCACGCCCGGCAATCGAAGCAAGAGCCTCCATGTCGGCGTCCTTCCCCAGTGCAATGGCACGGCAGATGAGCTTCCCGGATTCCACGGAACTGCGGATATGTTCGGCAGCGCGCTGAAAATCATCGGTGGACTTGCCATCGGAAAGCAGAATCAAATTAGGCGTCACAAAGGCGATCCCGGCGGTCTGATAACGACTGATCTGTGCTTGGAGGGCTTCTTGGGCGAGTTCCAGGGCCGCACCTATCGGGGTATCGCCCTTCGGACGGATGCTGCGGTTTGGCAAATCGGACGAATGAAGCGGAGTGAACTCCTCCAGCATACAGAGATTGTCTCCCATGCTGACGGCTGCGATGTCCACTTGCGCATTCAGAAACTGGACATCGGCAATCGTTTTATAGAATGCCTTGAGTGACGACATCATGTCTGCAAGCCCCTGTCCCCACATGCTGTGCGAGGTGTCAAGGACCAGTATTACCGGGCAATGCGGCATCGCGTTGGTCAAATCAAACATTCCGTTGTTCATTTCGTTCGCGCTCTCGTTCATCATTTTTTCCTCCATTACATTGTCTTCTTCGTTTATTTTTTCCAAGTCCCACTTCGGGGTACGCTCATTGTAAGGGGTGGGCTTCAGTTTTTTCCGGTGATTTCGTTCCAAAAGTGCTGAATTTTGGTCCAATTCCGATAAATCAGCCAGCCGATAGCCAAACTGCCCCCAATAATCAGCAATGGTTCCCAAAAGAAAAAAACAATCACTGCCAGCGCCAGAAGGCCCCAGCCGTTCAGCTTTATTCCAGTAATCTTCGGTCCATTCGACATAATCTCCTCCTTCATTCTCTTTTTTATGCGCTCTTGCGGATCAAATCCAAAAAATCCATGCCTATGTGTTTTTTTGCCTCATGGTATTCATCCGGACGGACCGACACCAAATGATCCAGATCGAAATGCGATGCCGGACCGAACGGTTCCGGGCACAGTTTCCGCTGATTCCAGATATAATGGTGATGCCGGCCCGGGTCGACCGCGGCGGTCGGATCCAGCAGTTCGTCATATTCATTGAAATCGCTGATAAATTCTGCCAAACGTGCCTCAGGGACACCGTGAGCATCGGGTTTTTCCGATGTCACCTGCTGTGCCGCGACATGTTTCCACAATTCACGCGGCGTCAGATTCAGAAAGATGATCTGATACCCATAGCGCCTGGCCAGATCCGTATACGGCTCAGTCTGCCATGGCTGCAGATTCGTATTGTCACAGATTACCACATTGATCCCCCGGCGCAGGGACTGCTCGAAGCTGAGCCGATTCCAATGATGATATCTGGACAGTTTATTCAAATCGAAGCAATAGCGTCCGTCCATCATGAAAAAATCGTCCGTGGAATGATTCGCGATGGTCATGCCGGCCGCTCGGATGGCATCGGTTATGCAGCGGGACAGTGAAGTTTTGCCCGATCCGGGCACGGCACGGTTGATGATGACAGTTTTTGTAAAGCGTTTTTCCATGATCTTATCTCCATTGCTGTTTGGTTGTCACAGGGAGATAAGACTGCAGGAGACACTTTTTCCGAAAGGTTTTTGAAGAAATATGGTTTTTTTGCAGAAAAAAATGGTTTTCAGGCCGGAAATGCCTTGTCCGGCAGCAGCAGGATCTCGGGAAACTGTTCGAGATCAGGAAATAATGAGATAAAGACCAGAGGCTGCGCGGTTGCCGGACAAGTCGGACAGGATGAACGAATGCGCGGAAGCCGTTGGGAAAGCGCGAGATTTCCGGCAGGAGATCGTTGCGGCAGCGGGACTGCTGCCGCAGACTTACATTTCAGGAACGGAAAAAACGGATGGCAACAAAGCGGTTCCACACTCCATTGCGAGTTGTGGCTGTATTTACCCTCATTGCGAGGGGAGTTCACAGCCTCAACTACGATACTCCGTCCAGCTCGACCGCTGTATTTACCCTCATTGCGAGGGGAGTTCACAGCCGTTCCGCGTTGCAAGGGAAACGCCTTGGGCTGTATTTACCCTCATTGCGAGGGGAGTTCACAGCTTCCGCTCGGCGAAGAGTGGCAGGAAGAGCTGTATTTACCCTCATTGCGAGGGGAGTTCACAGCTTACAAGGATCAGGTTTTTGATTATCTTGGCTGTATTTACCCTCATTGCGAGGGGAGTTCACAGCAGAATGTGAAAATGGCACTCAAGAAACTCGCTGTATTTACCCTCATTGCGAGGGGAGTTCACAGCCGAAACAGCATAATAACCGAAAATGAAAGGGCTGTATTTACCCTCATTGCGAGGGGAGTTCACAGCGTAAGCACCGTAAAAGATCGCTCAACTAAAGCTGTATTTACCCTCATTGCGAGGGGAGTTCACAGCCGGAATGACGACAACAAAACCACGTAAAGCTGTATTTACCCTCATTGCGAGGGGAGTTCACAGCCCTGTTATCATTGGTGACATACATAGTAAGCTGTATTTACCCTCATTGCGAGGGGAGTTCACAGCCTCCGGCTTGCCTCTGTGTTGTGGTTCGCTGCTGTATTTACCCTCATTGCGAGGGGAGTTCACAGCATGATCGAAATTAAAAGGAAAAATCAAGGCTGTATTTACCCTCATTGCGAGGGGAGTTCACAGCGTTTTAGAAAAAATTCTAACCGCAAAAAGCTGTATTTACCCTCATTGCGAGGGGAGTTCACAGCCCAAGGTGTTTGCAGTCAATAATGGTTTTGCTGTATTTACCCTCATTGCGAGGGGAGTTCACAGCGTCTTGGCTAATGTATCCATCGACGTTTTGGCTGTATTTACCCTCATTGCGAGGGGAGTTCACAGCGGAGAATGAAAATGAAGTACATCGAAATCGGCTGTATTTACCCTCATTGCGAGGGGAGTTCACAGCCTAACATGCGCAATCTCCTTGAGATTGCGCTATTTAAATCCCAAAACACATAACTGTTTTTTGATATTTTATCAGTAATATATCACCATTTCGATCAGAAATCAAGCAAAAATCGTCCACGGCTGCGGGACGTCCGGCGGAGGATGAACATTCCCGCCGGAGACGTGCATTGTATTCCTGAAAGCTGAGTCGGGGATCGAAAAAAAACAGCATGTCCCCATTAACCGACAATGGCTTCAAAACTTTGGCGATTATTCCGTCACAGTGCTCGTGATTCTCACACCAGCGCCACGCGACCGATTTCTGAACGAAGGAAAATCCCGAGGAGATCAGCACCTTGCGCAGTCTGCGGTAGCGTTTTGCAGCTTCGTGTCCGGTACTCGGCAGATCAAAAGAAGCGATCAACCACATTTTTTCACCTCACGCCATTCCGGCAGGCAAAATTTACTGCACCGTCCAGTCAAAAGGACCCGCTTATATGATTGCACCGACATTCTGACTGCCTGGAACAAAGATGTTGTCCCCGCCGTCTCCGGCGAAGAAAAAACCAGCGCATAGAGTTTCTCCAGCAGGTGCTTTTTCAATTCAGAATTCAGTTGACCATTCCCAAAATTGTTCAGGACAGTCAGAACGACATCGTCGACCGCCGGGCGGAATGGTTCCATGAGATCCGATGCGAGCGGGAAAGCATTGTCGCGGCAGTGGTGAAAAACGCCGATCCGCGGCAACAGACCGGCGATGGCGATTTCCCGAGCGAAAGCGGAATACAATATTGTATAAGCATAGTTGAAGAATGCATTGGCATCATCGCGGCAACGTGACCGGCGTTCGAAAACACCAAGTTTCCGCCAGTAAATTGCCGAAGCGCGACCCTCGATATTTTCCGGATCACCGTTTTGCACCAGGCGGATCAGCGGGACAAGAGCCCGCGAGCCGCGCCATTTGTTCAGAACCTTTGCCTGTCCTTCGATCTTGCCGCGTATCAGTTTACGCCACAAACGCCCCTTTACGGCCATGCTTTGGTCGAACTGAGCCCGTAGCACCCGGTCGGCTCCAGCCGCGTTGGAACTGACGCAGGAAAGCAACCCTGTCGGCATTCCCCGGCGGTCGCAAATCACCAGCGGGATGCGGTGTTCCGCCAAAGTGCTCAGTATGGCGCCCGAAATCGTCAGCGCCGGTTCCGAGAGCAGCACCGCGGATAACTCCTTCAGCGGGATGGCTGCCGGATCCGAGTTATCATCCGTCACGATCATGCAATCATCGCGGAGCCCAAGGCTTATTCCGCGGCGGGATAACTCGACGATCCGGAACATATCTTACCCTCTGGACAGATATTTTTTCAGCAGTGCCACTGCCGGCACGGTGTCAAGAGCCAGCTCGTTGTGGAAAACCAGGTTTCGCATATTGACAATAGTCCAGAAGTCCGCCTCGGTCAACGCCGGGTATGCCTTGCGGTAACGGAGATACTCCATCGCCCGTTTCTCTTCAGATGTTTTTCCCTCATAAACGAGGTCGTCCGTCTTGACTCTTTTATCGAATTCTGCGAGATACGGCAACAGTTCCAAACGTTTGTTGCGGTCCGATGCTTGGAGGACCTTCAAAGCCTCCACCAGCCGGTAGAAGTCGAATTCCGTCCCCTCCCATTTGTTCACCCGGATCAGCGTTTCCACGACGGCCTTGTCCGTCATCAAGGAAAAAGCGGGCCTGGTCACGACGTTCGGCAGGAATCTCACCGTGAATTTGCCGATCTTCATCGTATCTTCCGAGCTGAAGTATTCGTAGATCGAGCCGCCTTTGTCATGTTTGACGGTGTATGACAGCGCCTGCTCGTTCCTGAAGGCCCGATCGCGGTATTTGAATGCGATCTCGCGGAGTAGCAGATCCTGACAGTGCGACCTGGCGATCGCGCGCGCGGCCTTGTCCAAAGCGGATTTTTTCGCCGTCTTGCCTTTGCCGTCCGCCGTGATGATCGCCCGCATCCCATCCACCAGCGGCTTTGTGTCGTAGTAACCGCGCAGCGCCACCGGGAAATTCAAAGTTGCCCGCATCGCCCGGTTGAAGTCGAAGATTCCGTCTTCGCGGAAGAAGCCGCGGAATGGTTTCGGACAGTCGCCCGCGATCAGCCGCTGGCCGAACCCGGCAGGAAGACTTACTTGCGGCACGATATGCTCCACAGACGACAGAACACGGTCTCCATAAGGCTTTCCCGAGGAGTAATCGAAGGCATGGCGCCACTTTTCCAGATCGATTTTGAGAATCGTCTTGATCAGCGACTCGCGGTCGAGCGGCATGCCGGGACGCACACCGAAGCGGCGGCAGATGGCGCGCAGTTCGTCGATTCCCACCGAATAGGCATCGCAAGTCTTCCATTTATGGAGTTCTTCCTGACAGAAGTCTTTGTAGCAAACTGCCGCAGCTTCCGCCAGCATGAACAGCGACCATGTGAAACGCACTGGTTTGCCGTTGGCATCGTAACGCGGATTATCCTTCAGCTTTTTCCTGCCAGCGTCCTTAATGCTGCAGAGCTTAGCGTAGAACGTACCATTCCAGTTGACAGTTTTTATCTCTCCGTTGCCAACCCCCGTCAGCGGGCAATCCGGACGCAGCTTGCGAAGCAGAGCCGGACAACCTTTTTGATCCAGCGAATACTTGCCGATAGCCGCATGGAGCAACTGATACTCGCAGTCGCGCGTCCCCGGGTGATGCTGTTCGCCGCGCGGGAGCTGACGGAATTTATCCTCCGGCTTCAAGAACAGATTGATGTAGTTGAAGACCCAGCGGATAAGTTCGCTGTCCGGAATCCATCCGGAGTGATTGGAAAAGTTGATCACTTTGACACTGCAGTCTGGCGGATTCTTGGCGCGAGTATTCTTATCTTCTTCGCGCCATTGGTTGAAACTCCGGAGCCGGGTCAGAAAATCCTCTGCCTGAAAGGCCATCACTTCCAGCCGGCGGCAGAGTTGCTCGCGCAGTTCCTCCTGCGTCAGTTGCATGTCGTCGCCGAAAAAGAAACGCCGCAGATTGGGAGGAAAATAGGGTTCCAGGATTTTCCGCCGGTCTTCCAAAAGTTTTTCCTGAGATACTCCGGCAATAGTACAGAAATCATCCACGAAGTCCTCAAACCTGAAATCCTCTCCGTCTGGATGATTCAGCATTTTTTCCAGCACCCGGTGATATGCTGCGAAATACGCGTCAACGCCTTTGTTGACGTCGATCTTGCCGCAAAGGTACAGCAACTGTTTGAGCTCGTTTTCGCTCACCGTTCCGCGAAGGGAACCGATCTTTATGTCGCCATAGTGAGTTTTCGGCAGATACTCGAAGCCGATCGAGTCGCGGGCAATAGCATAGTGCCGATCCATGCGAACCTGAAGTTCGTCATTGCGGTCCGAACCGAAGCAGTAACGCTTGCGTCCCAGTTTCTGCGAAACATCCAGCCGTTTGAAGTGCAGTGCGGGGATCAGACCGAAATCCTCGCAGTATCCGGCGGCGAAACTCAGGAAACGCTCCTGGAAGCGTCGCTGCAAATCGTATTTGAAATGCTTGTTCTCCTCGCTTTCAGTGGAGGTCGCGGCCAGTGCGGCGAGCTTGGTGCGTTCCGATGCCAGCGGATCGGTTTTCCCCTCCGCCGCCATGCGCTCAGAATAGTCGTAGGCTGCCGCCGGAACTTTGTTCAAATAGGTCACGATGTCCGAAAAACACATGTAATCCTGCGTCTGCGCATTCAACACTGTCCGTCCGCGGCGACAACTGAAATAGGTGAACATGGTAATCATCGCCTTTGCTTTCGCCGCATTACAAGTTTTTTCGATGACATTGCAATCTTCCATCTCGGAACACTTTTCCCGCCACTTCGGGCAGTATGCGGGCAAACGCATATCAACGAAAAGTTGGCAGAACTCGTGTGCCTCGTCCTTGTAGAGTGCAAGGCAGGTCAGGAAGATGATTCCCTTGCGGGTGAACTCGTAGGCTTGGGCAGCGTTGTAATTGGGATCATCCTTCTCCAGATCGGTGTGTTTGGTGAGCAGCTTCAGTTTGTAAAGTTTGTCCATCCGGACGCCTTCACTCATGGCGTTGTTGTTGGCAGCGGATTTGAAAATTCCTTCCATCAACACATAAAACTCGTGGTCTGCCAGCAGCGGGTCGCTGTTTCCTTTGTCGGTGTGGGCGAAGAGGTTGCGCAAAGCATAGATCCGCGTCACCAGCATGATCGTCAGCTTGCGGAAATCTTTAAAGTCGCGCTCCGGTTCTTCGACATTGAAGAGCCAGAGAAAGTTCGCGAGTTTGAGAATCGTTGCGTCATCGGCTTTCTCCAGTCTGCTTCTGACTCCATATTTTTTCTTTCCGTCAACTACTTTGTCGTCAACTTCAAATAAATTTTCAGGAAGAACTTCTGACTTATCAGGTTGGCTTTTTTCATTCTTCATGCGGGTTTCAATGCGATCATCCGCCACCAGACGCTGGAGGTTGTTTACCGCATAGTTGAGATAGAGCAGAAAATATTTCTTCTCCTCTTCGACCTTGGTTTCGTGCTGGGGCGTGTTGCACAGTTTCTGCAGTGCAATTACTGGATTGGAAGGCAAAAATTGGGGTTTCCGCATTCTTTTACTGTTGTTGCCGCTGTTGCGTTGATTAAATTTTCCTTTATACATTCTCTCTTTTCCTCTTTTTGGGGGTTCGCGTCATCGGAAGTTGAACGGCAGCACCAGTTTCGCCAATTCAAGTGGCTGTCGGTGAAGTTGTGGCTGCTCCTGCAGAACGATTAGCCGATCACCAAGGTCAGGCAATTCCTTTGCGCAACGCTTGACCAACGAATTGTATTCATCAGTCATTGATTCGTTATCCAACAGGATTGCGCCAAGGATCACCGTGCCAATCACATGTAATGTGGCGTCAGATCCATTGGTCAACGCGAATGCCTTTTGCAGCCATGTGACCCGTTCCTCCCGGTCATTGAGCAGCAGCGCTCGGTAAAACGCAATCATTTCCCACGGATGTCCATCTTCGCTGAACGCCCAGTTTTCCTTTTCTGCAAGATACGCATTCTTCACCTCCGGAGCCGCCTTGCCGGAGTGGATGAAGCGCAGCAGAATGTGATGACGGTATTTGTTTTCCGGTGAGTCATCCGTCGCCAACTGTCGGGCGGCGACAATCAAATCTCCCCTGAAATATTCACGAAGCGCCCGTTCGAAAAGTTCCGGGTCGGGTTCAGAAACATCCATTAACGACGTCAACAGATAAGCGGACGTCTGGCTGATGTCCAATTTTGCTGCATCTGTGTCACTTAACAGTCGGAAACGACGAATCGCCTCGGCAAAGAAACGCAATGCGGAGTCGTTGCGCCCCATAAACGCTTCATACTGACCGTGGCTTGAAACCAGTTGAGCAAAGTATTTCGCCCCTGGAATCGCCACTACTCCGTGCGGACATCTCGGGTTGAAGATGAGATCAAATGGAGTTCCCGTTCCGCCAGTTGTCATTTGCACGGAAGAGGAGAGCATGAGCATACGGAAAAACGACTCCAGCAATTCGTTCGCTTCTTTGAACTGGTAAGCGTTCGTGCGCGCCACCGAAAGGTGTAATACCGCGAAACACGCAAGCGGAGCATCTTCCTCAAACAAATTGTCGATGAGTTCCATGAACTCCTTTTCACCCTCGATAACCGCAACACCGCGGTGATTCGCCTCCGCAAGTTTTGCCGTCAGCCATAACAACCGTACCCGAGGTGGAAGTTTGGTATCATCCGGTTGAAAGCGTTTGAGAAAATCGATTTGATGCCCAAGTTCGCAGAGCTTGATCGCCTTCGAATTGAGGTGCACAAGACAAGCATTCAGCAAGCTCTGCCAAAGATCTGCATCGTTTTTGACCTCTTCACCGAATGTCTGCAGTAGCGCGGCGACAAAGTTGTCATTTCCACGCTGTTCCCTGATCAGCGCATCCCAATCCGCAACAGGCAGTAGTCTGCCTGCATGATAGTAATCCAGCAAATTGCACAGTTGCATGGCATCGTAATTCAGAAAACACGAACCACCCCACCGCGCTGCATAAAAACGCGCCTTCGCGACAGGATTGTACTTGTTCATGCAACAGGTATGAGAAACCAGATCCGGATAGGCGTTGCAGGGATGCGTTTTATCCATCTTCCGGATATCAAAGTCGATAAGCGCCGCACGTTCCGGCAATGTATGCATCAGCTGGTAGCGGCAGGCATCGCGCATGAAGGTGAAATCCTTTACGTTTTCATATGGGGAACGCCCCTCCACGAATACCGTAAGCGTGGTCTTGCCGTTCAGCGGGAGCATCCTCAGCACCAGATCGACGAAGGACACGATAAGTGAACCCCAACCGCCGCTGTTCCGATATGCCCGCGCGGGGATTGCCAGTACGCCTGTCTGCGGATGGTTCAAAATGGTCTCAACAACCTTATCTGCTGCCAGCAGCTGTTCCTCGCTCTTGTCTTGCGAAACATGCAACTGCGGCTGGTCGGGCAGTCGGCAGGAAAGATCGGTCAGCACCCCGGCGATGACCCCCTTGCCACCAGTCTCATAATTTTCGTCTCCCTTGCGGGGGGCGGATTCATCGATAAAAAGCTCCCACTCCCGCGCGGGGGAAAGCAGAAATATGTCGTTGCAGTGTCCACTATAGACACACTTTCCGTGATCGACCCTGGAGATCGGAGCCACTCTCGGTGATGTGCCGCCCGGCAGCGGCGAGGTATGAATATTGACCTTGTGGGCGTTCATGGTTTTCTTTCGCTCCTTCCGGTCTTTGGCGTTTGCGCGCAACTTTTGCAACTGCTTCAGCAACGGACCGCGCATTTCCGCCGCTTGTAACTCAATCTCCGTGTCGTTCGGAGATTTTTCTGCTTTTTTCAGCAGTTCGCGGGCCTTTTTCAGCCACGCATCGGCAAATTCCTTGTCGACAGCAAGTTGCGTTTCATTATCGCTAAATTTGCGATAGTCCTCAAGCTGTTGATGCATCTTGAGCTCTTTTGCTTCTCCATCGTCCCACAATCCGAAGAAACAATATCTATACATACATTCGCCAGATGTCCTGGGGGCGACAAATGTCTTTTTTCCATTATTTTCTGTGGCGAGAGTTTCCCTCCAAGTGCTCGGCCAGGATGAGGGTATCTCCGCCGTTTGGATGGAAGCAGCATCATCCTTTTTATCCACAGAAACAGCATCGGAATAACAATACCGCATATATGCATCGGCGATCTCTGAATGTGCTTTGGACTTTTTACACAGAAGGTCATATTCCAACGAGTTTTCGTCATATCCATCAGCCGCCAGTTTTCTCGCATACTTGCCGAACTGCTGAATCTCCGCCAGCGCCATGTCGAGTTCTGACAAACGGGCTTGGGCAGAGTTGCCCAGCTCCTCCTCCAGCAGAGGTTTAACAATTTCAAGTTTACGCCGAGAGCCGCCCTTGGGTCCATAGAGTTGTGTGCGTAGGAATTCCGATTCGAGTTTGGTAAACGTGTACATGATGTTGATTCCTTATACTAATTTGAAATTTTCAGTACCAGTAATTAAGTCCAGGGAACTTACTTTTCCCGTTTAAAAAACCTTCCCATACACTGAAAGAGTTCGGATAGTGGCCCTTGACCATTTCCAACACATCAAGCGCCTCAGCCCGATATGCTGCATAGCCAGTCGAGCGCCAGGCTTCGGCGAGTATCGTCATCTGGATAAAGCGCAGTATTGGGTCTTTCGCGCCGCGCAACACCGTGGTGTATTTCTGGAATGTATCCACAGCTTCCGCAATGTTGCCAACGGCGGCGTGAAGAGCCCCAACATATTTCCCTGTCGTTGCCGCCAACCAATCCTCACGATACTCGATTTTAAGTAACGCCGGAACTTTACACGGGGCCGACGCATTTCCGTCCATGAGCCAACGCCGGTATACAGAAAAAGCCTTGATGCGGTTCAAAAAACGGAGTCCACCAATTTGAGCTGCTCCGCAAAGTTGGCAACGATGGTGCGCCACCGCGTCTTTATGTGCACTTTCTGATGCGGCGGTTTCCGGTTCGAAAAGTGCATGCCATAAGAAAATATAGTTCAGATCCTGACCAATGTTTTTTTCAAAATCTATTTCATTTTCCAATTCCCGTGAACGCTCCAATGCGTAATGGAGAGCCTCCACGAAACACTCCTTGGCCGTGTCCCGATCGAATCCTGGAACTCCCGCCAGAAAACCGTAGCAATGCGCCTGACCCATCGTCCCACAATAGCGCATCAGCAGGTCGGGATCGCCGAATTTTTCGACCCGAAGCCTCAGTTCGTTCGCAATGTTAAAGATATCGGAAAAACGCTCCTCGTCCTGAAACTCCACCAGTTCTTCTATCTCCAATCTGAGCTGTTCCCGCGTGAAGTTGTTCTTTTCGGCAAATTCTCGTGCTTTGCGATTCAGAGTCAGAGCCTCTCGCGTTTTACCCATGTGGCAGAGTATCGAACTTTCCAACATCAGGCACAATAAATAATTTCGAGGGTCACGGCAGCGGAGGATAGGGAGACTGTTGTTTTTCACACGCTGCAGCATCAATTCCCAACTGAGGTAATTGCTCTCACGCTCGGAACAGAGCACTTTAAGACGCCCAAGCGCATATTTCATGGTCGGCACAAACAATCCTTTGGCTTCAATATGCCTTTGCACAGCTTCTTTGACCTGCGCCAACTCCAGCGGGGGAAGAGGGATTTCATTGATGGAATCTTCCGAACAATATTTGGAACTTTCCGGGAAAAACATGGCTGCGACTGAGAAGCGTTTTTTGAGTGCCGCCGCCTTTTCCATGGTCTCGACCGCCTTGAGACGACCACTAGCCACGGCTCCGGTCGCCAGCAGGCGTAAGTGATTGTACTCCAGTTCGCCAACTTTGCGCAGATAGGCCAAATACAGCGGCAGCATCAAACTGTTGCCGGTCAGTGTTGGGATAATGGATGATTGGTCACAATGCACGATGCATTTATACTGGAAAGCTGCACCAAATAGTTCTACATACGGGGCTTGCCAACAGGTAATCGGATTTCCAGAGAGATCCTCGATTGCAGCCATCCCCGCCTCAAAGTGGAACGGAATGAAAAACGCATCGGCACCGCAAAACACAGGTATGAAACCGTCCGTTTCGACGCAAAGCGACAACAACCGTGTCCGCACGGCAGCATGGCATTTTTTTGAAAAATTGTTACCGCAATCCCATAGGTTGCCGTTAAGCACCTCTGCTTTGTCCCGCAGATCCAGAAAATCATCGTTAATCGTGCACCAGAAGAGTTTAAGTTCGCCGTCCGGCAGAACACGGTTGATTTCTTTTTCCGCGCTTTGGCGATTGAGGAATTCCCGGATAAAAAGCTCCGCAACGCACTCGATCCGGTTTTTTTCCGACCTTTTCGAACTGGCGTATCGACCGATTTCTTCAGTAGGATAGAACCAAAGATTCCGCACGACCGTTTCTGGGCATTCTATGCAAAAATCGTCCTCAAGATTGCGCATGACAACACCTTTTAAGACAACTCCGCAAGAGTGCAGATTCCGCCGTCTTTCAATCGGACAGCCACACTGCCGTCAAAAACGTCTTCAACCGCCAGCACACAGCAACCATCGGCGATAGTGCCAATTACCTGTTCGTGCGCATCAATGATTTCTGCCCCATCGAGCGAAGAGGTGCGCTTCATGTCAGACGAGAAGATATCGATCCACACACGCTTTTCTGAAGGTGAATACTCAATAAACAGCACTTCGGAACGAGTGTCAACAGAACATTTTTTTCGGATGTTGCTCTTTTCTTCCCCCGCCGCCAACACTTCCAGCTCCGGTTGCCACAACGGTGGCAGGATCAAACTGTCATCGAACCACGAAGGCAATCTGGATTTTGAAAATTGAGCCACTTTGCTCAAATCAGGAGCATCAACGGCAGCGAAAACACGTCTTTCCTCCTGCATGTATTGCAGGCGAATGTCATTGCTGTCTTTAATTGGAGTGCTGCTGGCAGCCAAGATGCGCTCCGGCAATTTCTTCCCCGTGGTCAACGAGAGCCAAAAAGTCCATGCGTCACGGCAAACCGTTTCGGACAAAGTCCCGCACAGCCAACTTTTCCGCAGTATCTCGCTTCGAAGAGTCCGGGTGTTCCAAATCTGCAGGACATTGAGATATAGACCAAAACGTCCATTCAGGGCCATCTCTTGGTCGGTGGCCGGAAAGTCGTAGTGTGAAAACGAAGTGGCGACAAATGTATCATCACCTTGATCGTGTAACAGCACAACATATGTTATGCGTTCGACATCGGCAAGTAAGCGAATTTGACCGCATTTCAAATTGGTATCGAATTTGTGAATCGCGGCGGAACGAATCTCGCGGGAAGTCTTCATCAGCGCGTTCTCGTCAAAACCCGAAACAGTGCTGAAATCCTTTTGGAGATAATAAGAGTTCAGAAATCTCCTGGTATTTTCACGACGTTTTTCTTCAATATTCATTTAGAGCCTCCATGGTCTTCCATTGCTTTCTCAAAGGTATCTAAGAAGCTTTTGGAGTTTTTTTCCTCTGCGATTATGTTTTTCATGATAAATATCGCTTGACTCTCTTTCTGGAAGAATTTGAAGTGCTCCCTGCACTTCTTGCGCAACCCATTAGTGGGATCATTCCATATGCCTGATATTGTGGTATGCCCAGCGTTTAAAAATTTCTCTGTTTCGGGATGAGTCAGCAATTTCGCTCTTCTCGCCAAAATAAGAGCAAGTTCCTTAACCGTAAAAATTGCTTTGATTTCCTTTTTGATATCGGCCAGTTCTTCGTGAAACACCGGGTTGCCGCCACGGATGAAATCACCAAGGGTATCGCCGTCCTCATTGACCTCCTCCTGTATCGAAACCTGTTTTATTTGTTTAACATCCTTTTTTTTCTGGCGGTTTTTGTTGTTCCGTGCCTCAACGTAATTTTCCCAAATGTCGGGGCGGGTGAATCGCAAATAGTTGTCGGCAATGCCGTTTATTATGCCCAGCGGACCGATCAATTTGCCGCGGATCACCTTTAACGGCGGATCGTCGCTATGCTGCTTTACATACCAGAGGAAATCTTTATAACACTTAAAAAGAGGTTGGAATTCAACAACCCCTTCTACAACCGAGGAGTCCGGAGGGGGTGTTTCAATGGCATCTTCTACAATCGAGGAGTCCGGAGGGGGTGTTTCAATGACACCATGATCGAATTCTAGCGCCCACAACGTTTTCAAACTTTGCGCTGAGACACTGTTTCTTTCCCGTTGAACATCGTCTTCGCTGTCAATTTCCACATCTGATTCACTGTTGAGACCAAAGTCGAATTCACCATCATCGCCGATTTTTCCATCGGCATTATCTTCGTTTTCCCCATCCCATTCATCTTCATTCTTGTCTTTTCTCGGTGCATCGTTGCCTATGGTAAATAAAAAATCTTCCACATTATCCTTGAAAATAATTTCAAATTTTGCCCTAAAGGCGGCATAAATCTCGGTTTCCAACAATCTTTGAGTATCGGGATTACACCCGCCGACAAAACAGATCTCCTTCCACTCCTCCCACGCTTCCAGCATCCTGTCATTCCACTGTGGATCAAACTCTTTCATAAAAAATAAACTCCGTTATCGTGCAAATTATGGTAACCTCTATCTATGCCTTTTTGATAGAAATTCCGGTTGTTTCTGAAAAAAAACTCTGGATGAGTTTTTTGTATCTTACGTTAGCATTTTGACTTGTTTTTTTCAAGTCTCTGCAATTAAAAAAGCCATTTTTTTACTCGTTTCTTCTGCCTTTTTGTCGTGATGAACAAAATTACGGGGACAGACTCGCCTTCCGGCCCACGTGTCCACGTCCTGTCCAACAATCGCTGCGACAGCCCCCGGAAACGCAACAGTCGGCCGGATTGCCCAACGTCTGTCAATGATTGTCGGCAAAGGTCGGTGGTTCCCATATAAAAAAGCACCGTTTTCGGTTTGTCTGAAATTTTCCGACCTGACGCTTGCCTCAAAAAAATTCTCTGTCGTCTTTGGCGGTCATTTTGAGATGATTTCCGAACAACGGAGTGGGATCAGCAATTTGCGGTAATCCGCGAATTTTTGAGGGTAGAGACGGTTTTCGGTCAAAGAAATCAACCCCGACCATTCCTCCAGATTGCTTCGCATCCATTTGAAATCTCCAATCCTGTCTGCAACTGTTTGTGTTGTAAAATCACTCTTTCTGGCTCATAGAAAAAAGATAACCCGGTCGGACCAGCTGGATTCAGCAGGTTGACCGGGTTTGTTGTTCAGAAGTACATTTTACTTCCGGAGCGGATTCAGTTCAGCGTCCGCGCCAGCCGCCATGCCCTCCCCCATGATAGCCTCCGCGGTCTCCGGGACGGCCGGGATGCGGACCGGGTCTGCCGGGCTGCGGTCCGGGACGACCGGGATTCATATCCGGGCGCGGTCCGGGAGCAGGACGAGGCGCTGGTGCCGGGCGCGGTGCAGGCGGCGCCGGACGTGGTGCCGGACGCGGTGCCGGCGGAGGAGGCATCGGACGCGGCGGACGATGACGATGCATCGGACGCGGCGGAGGCGGCGGAGGCGGCGGGGGTGTGCGGCGGTAGTTGTGCGGAATCCAGCCCGGAGGAGGCGGAGGAGTTCCGGGACCGCCCCAGCGCCAGGCACTGTTGAACCAGTACCAGCCGGAATAATAGACCACATATGCGCCATTGTAATAGCGGTATTCGTAAGACGCCGGCACGGGCGGATAGACCACGGTTGCGGGCTGTTCATACACGATAGTCGTTGTCGCCGGCTGCTGGTAAATCACAGTGGGAGCCGGTTCGAACACGGCGCGCACCAGATTCACAATGTCCGTTGCCAACCGGACACCTTCTCCATGATCGTGGGGCGGTTTCGCCTGTGCGGCGAACGGCATGGCGGCTGCGGCAATGATGATTCCCGCGGTGATGATTTGATGTTTCATATCAATGTCTCCTTTATTTTGCGGATGCGGGCTTTTGTTTTGTCCGTCTCCTGTTTCGTTTCATCCCATATAACGCAGGAACGGCATTTTTATTTTATATTATTTACTAAATAATTCAAAAATTAATTATTTTTCCAAAAACGGACATGAACCCATGCCGTTTTCTGAAAAATCCTGAACCTTCCGGGGAAGTAATATGACGGCATTATCCAGATTTGTCAAGCGGAAAGCGGCAAAAATTTAAAAGATACTGACGGATATACAGTCTTCTGGTATAAAAAAGAAGACCCTGCATACAAATACAGGGTCTTCTGAAAAAATCAAACCGGACAAATAACTTATTCGGCTTTGGCTTCGACCGCATTGATCGTTTTGATCAGCAGAGCGAGACGGGATTTCTTTCTGTTCGCTTTGTTCTTATGGAACGTTCCGCCTTTAACAGCCTTGTCGAGAACTGCGAACTGCTTGCTCAGCAGGTCTTTGGCAGTCGCTTCGTCTTTTGCAGCAACAGCGGCGCGGAATTTCTTTTCCATGGTGTAGATCATGTTTCTGCGGGATTTGTGACGAAGACGCGCCTGTTCGCTCTGACGGAAAGTCTTGGCGGCAGATCTGCTCTGAGTCTTCTTTGAAACGTTTTTGTCGGCCATTCTAAAAATCCTTTCTTCAAATGAAAATTTTATCTTGAATCAATCCGATCATTCATAAATGTATAATATACCACGCATACCCCCTGATTTTCAAGTGAGATTTCATCTTTTTACGAAAAAAAACGCACTTGAACCGGGGAAAAGCGTCAACCGACCGGACATCCGCTGGGGAAATCGCCGCCATCCACGGCGATCAGCCGCAGAGTGTCGCCGGATTTCACCGCCAGGAGCATCCCCTGCGATTCGATGCTGCGGATTTTCGCCGGTTTCAGATTCGCCACAATGATGATGGTCCGTCCGATCACCTGTTCGGGCGTATACGCTTTGGCAATGCCAGCCACCAGAGTACGCTGCTCTGTCCCGACTTCAATCTTCAGTTTCAGCAGTTTGTCCGCACCTTCGACTTTTTCCGCTTCCAGCACTTTCGCAGTCTTCAGCTGCGTCCGGAAAAATTCATCTATGGTGACCAGACTTTCGCCTTGAACAGCAACGGTTTCCGTTTTTGCCGGAGATTTCTTCGCTTCCGCTTTGGCAGCGGCTTTCGGTTTGGCTTCGATCTTCGCCGCGTCTTCCTTCTCTTTCGGCATCAGACGCGGGAACAGCGCCGCGATGTCATGCACCGCAGAACCGGGCACCAGCACACCCCAGGTGGACAGACGGTCGTATTCACCGGTTTCGGCATCCGCTGCGCTCATGCCGAGCGTCAGACGCAGTTCCTTCATTTTTTCCGGCATGATCGGCAGAAGCAGTCCGGACACGATCCGCAGAGTTTCGGACGCGGTATACAGCACTGTCGCCAGACGTTTCATATTGCCCTGCTTCGCCAGAGTCCAGGGTGCGGTCTTTTCCATATAGCGGTTGGCGGAACGGATCACATTCATGACTTCCTCCACGCCACGGTCAAGGCGCATATTCTCCACCGCTGCACGCAAAGCCGCCGGAGCAGCCAGCGCCTGGGTCATGAGCTCCTTGTCCAGATCGTCGTAATCTCCAGATTCCGGCATTTTGCCCTCAAAGTATTTGAGGGTCAGTTTGACTGCCCGGCTGAGCATATTGCCGAGATCGTTGGCAAGATCGCTGTTATAGCGTTTCACAAACGATTCCTCGGTGAAAGAGGCATCCTGTCCCAGCACCATTTCCGCCATCAGACAGTAACGGAAAGCATCCACGCCGAAAATTTCGATCATATCCATGGGATTGACCACGTTGCCCAGCGATTTGCTCATTTTTTCCGAGCCGCTGCGCCACCAGCCGTGAGCGAAGATGCTCTGCGGCATCGGCAGTCCGATCGCTTTCAGCATGGTCGGCCAGTAAACCGTATGGGTCGTCAGAATATCTTTGCCGACAATATGATGCGCCGCCCTCCACCATTTATTGAATTTTTCCGGGTCAGACCCGTAACCGATGGCGGAGATATAGTTGATCAGGGCATCGAACCATACGTAGCAGACGTAATCCGTATCGAACGGCAGTTCAATACCCCAGGACAGCCGAGACTTCGGACGGGAAATGCACAGGTCGCCCAGTTCCTTGCGCAGGAAACCGAGCGTTTCATTGGCACGGTATTCCGGCTGAATGAAACCGGGATGCGTCTTGATGTAATCCACCAGCCAGTCGCGGTACTGTCCCATGCGGAAGAAGTAATTGGATTCGACCAGCTGCTGGGTGGGACGATGACAATCCGGGCAAAGTCCGCCTTCGAGCAAATCTTTTTCGGTGTAATAACGTTCACACGGCACACAGTAATGTCCGGTGTATTCCGCCTTGTAAATCTGTCCGCGGTCGTAAAGATCCTGCAGGATGGCGCGGACCACTTTGATGTGCCGTTCTTCCGTGGTGCGGATGAAATCGTTATTTTTTATGCCGAGTTTCTTCCACAGTTCCTGAAAACGGACCACGGTTTCATTGCAGTGGTCAATCGGAGACATATTGCGCGCTGCCGCGGCTTTCTGCACTTTCTGTCCGTGTTCGTCCGTTCCTGTCAGCATGTAGGAATCCTCGCCGAACAAAGCATGAAAACGGGTCAGGATGTCCGCCAGAACGGTCGTATAGGAATGCCCGATATGCGGTTTGTCATTCACATAATAAATAGGTGTCGTGACATAATAATTATTCATAAACGCAGTCTCCTCTCACTGATTCTGTCTTTTATTCTGCCGTCAATATAACACACAAACTGCGTTCAGGCAAATGAAAACCGGCGGCTCTGCGTTAAAAATCGAAAATTAAACCTTGTTCATGTTGATTGACATCGCGTCCGGAAACTGTAAATTACCGAAAAAGCAAAATGAAAGGACCATTTTATCATGAAAAATCTGGAAACACGCCGTGCTCTGTTCACGCCGGGCAATATTGCGGAAGCCGCTTTCTGGATTCTGGCGGCAGTGCTGCTGTTCCTGAATCTGGGCATGGAAAACATCTCCGGCTCGGAAGGCCGCTGGGCGGAAATTGTCCGCGAAATGTTCATCACCGGCGACTTTCTGCACCCGACCATCAATTTCCGTCCCTATTTCGACAAACCGCTGATCAGTTACTGGATCATTGCCGGATGCACCCTGCCCTTCGGAGAAGTCAACGAGCTGCTGATCCGCATCCCCAGCGCCGTTGCCGGACTCTTTTCGCTGTGGGGGACCCGGATGATCGCTTCCCGGTTCGCCGGGAAAACCTGCGGCGTCATCGCCGGATGGCTCCTGCTGACCGTTTACAGTTTTGCCTTGTGGGGACGTCTGGGCGAAGCGGACATGCTGAACATGGCGTTCGGAACCGTGGCGGTCGGCTGGTATGTGCTCAAACGGAACAAACCCGGATTCTTCAATTATCTGCTGTTCGGGCTGCTCTGCGCCGTCGGCGGACAGACCAAAGGGCTGAGCGCGATTGCGGTTCCCGTGCTGGCGGTGCTGGCGGATCAGATTCTTTCCCGCAGCTGGAAACAGCACCTCAACTGGCAACTGCCCGCCGCCGGAACCATTTCCCTGCTGGCGTATCTGCTGCCCTTCCTGCTGGCGGCAAAATCCGGCGGCGACTATTCCGCCAACGGTCTGGAACAGGTCTTCCGGGAAAATATTCTGCGCTATTTCAACGCGTTCGATCACAAACAGCCGTGGTATGCGTATTTCATTCATCTGCCCCAGTTGTTCCTGCCCTGGACTCCGTTCCTGGTGCTGGCGCTGATCGCCGCGGTCCGGAACTGGCGCAAAGCCGACACCGGCGACCGCTGGCTGCTGGTTTCCATCGCGGTCATCTTTCTGGTGTTCTCCGTTTCCGAATCCAAACGCATCTACTATATTCTGCCGATCCTGCCCTACTGTGCCGTCCTGACGGCGCGGTTCATGCAGGAAAACATTGCCGGACGGCTCGGCAAAATCCGGGATGCGCTGCTCCGCATCTATGCCTGGATTCTGCCCGCCGCCGCGCTTCTGATGATGCTCTCCCCTACCGTCTGGCTCGCGGTGAAAGACCGGATCCCCTATGAACTGCCGCCCCTCTATTCCGTCCGCCTCTGCGGAACTCTGTTCCTCTGCGGTCTGCTGATACTCACGGTTGCAGTGCTGTTCCGGGGACTGCTTCCACGCTGTGCGGCTCCGGAGATCGCCCGTCTCCGGAATTTCTCCCTGTGCGCCGTCTCTTTCGCCATTCTGTTCATTGCGGTCTTCGGCATGATCGTTCCCGTCACGGATGTCTCTTTCCGCACCGCAAAACCGTTTATCGCGAGAATCCGCGGCCTCATCCTGGAAAACAGCATTCCTGCGGAAAGAATCTTTTATTTCTATAAGAATCATGTGGATTCCACCTTCTACCTGGGGATGAACCGGAATATCCGGATTCTGGATTTCGTCAGCGCGGACGGCAAGGCGTCCTGCCGGGAGCTGAAACGGCTGGTCAGCGAAAATCCGGACGAACCGTTCCTTGTCCTCGGTCAGCCGCGGCATTTTCAAAGGATCCCCGATCCGGAATTGCGTGAACTGGTCATGCGGAACCTGATCCGCGAACCGTCATTTCCGTGGGAAAAGAAAAAGGACGCCGATGAAGGATACGCCGTCTTCACTTTGATGAATACGGAGAATGCCGGGAAATGACCGGAACCGGAAAAAGAAACAGGCCATCCGCGGACTGGGGAAATAAATCCGGCAGGACAGCCTGTTTTTTTTATTTTGAGTTACCGGTTTTTCAGACGGAAGTGATCTTCACCACGAAATAATACGCGCCGTCCGGAATGTCCAGACGGACTTCTCCGGGTCCGGCAGTCATCTCCTTCTCAATGCCGGACAGCGGCACATACAGGCGCAGACGGGCGGGATGCGCCAGATGCAGAATCACCGGGGATTCCGCACCCTTCGGCGAAATCCGGTCAATCAGATGATTGCCGCGCGGATTTTTGCGCTGTTTTTCCAGCTGATCCATCTGCGTTACCTGATACGACACAGCCAGCGCATGGAGAATCACTGCGCCTTCCGCGTCCCGGAACTGACGGAACCGCCAGCCGCAGGATGAATCCGCCGGCAGCCCCGGTTCCGAAGGTTCCAGCCGGCGCACCAGCTGTCCGAGCTGAACCGCTCCGGCGTCACACTGCATACGGCCGGGAGTCCAGAACAGACGTCCGCGTCCATGAACGGTTTCAACCCAGCTGTTCCGTTCCACCGGCTGACCGTTGAAACTGCCGCTGCACAGAGGCACTTCATGGGTCATGGCGGAACACGGCGGGAAAACCGCTTTGCGTTCCGGTTCCCTCACTTCACAGGTTATGCCGAACTGCGCCAGCCACGGAAACCGGCGCGTTACGGAACGCTTATCCCGGCAGCCGACCGGTCCGGAGGCGACCACTCTGCCGCCTTCTTCCAGAAAACGGTTCAGCGCGGCATATTCATCATCGGCAAGACAAATCGCGGAACAGATCACCAGTGTGTGGTAACGCCCCGGACGCGGAATCTCTGTCACGACATCAAAAGTGATGCTGCTGTCAAGCAGTTCAATACAGCATTGATTGTAATCTTTGCCGTAGTCTTCGATGTCCATGCCGTAATAATCGCGGGTCCAGCGGGAAAAGAAAACCGCGGTGCGGGTATCCGTGTCGGCGTCGAACAATTCCGGATGAGCTTTTTCCCAGTTGTAGCCGCAGCCGGCCAGTTCGGTGTCGTCCTTCAGGACCGTCATTTTGGAATCAGGAAGACCGAGACGCCCTTTCAGCGTGCTGAACCAGGTGGAGCTTCCGAGGAATTTGTTGAAAGCCCAGATGAATCCGGCAGTGCTTTCAGTGTAGCCGTAGCCCAGTCCGAAGCAGGGATACTGTTTTTCGCGCGCGATGCCGAGATGCAGCGCCTGTTCCGGGAAAGGTTCGTCCCAGTGTCCGTCCAGAGACGGCGTGTCGCCGGTCATTTCCAGCATGATGCAGCTGCACGGCCGGCTGAATTCCTGATACGTCAAGGCGAATTTCGGCATTTCGTAATTCGCGCTGCTGGAACAGCACGCCATCAGCGGGAAGTCCGGTCCGACAACCTGACGCACCGATTCCAGGAATTCCCTGGTGGAGGCAAAACGCATGGTGATCCAGTCTTTGAACGCTTCGCTGGAATAATTCCCCCAGAAGGACAGATCGTCCAGATTCGGCAGTTCATGGCCGTATTCCCGGCGGAATTTCTCCCGGCACCATTTGCATCCGCAGCTGGTCCAGCCGGAATAGTAACAGCCGTCATCGCTCATCAGACCGTCGATTCCGGTGGAATCCAGCAGCATACGGACATATTTGCCGTATGCCGCACGGAATCCGGGATTGTTGATGCAGAATTCCTCGGCGGTGTACGCTTTCAGGAACACCGGTTTTCCGGTGGAAATATCGATCATGCGCCAGTCGTTCAGGTGTTCCCCGTTGAACGTCCAGGTGTCCGCCACATCGCGGCTGGGCGCAAACGGGACATGATGCCGGTTGAATGTGCGCATTGCCGCAGACTCTTCCATATTGGAATAGCGGTGCGTCAGCACTGCGGAATGATGGTCGAACAGGCGGATGCCGCGCTTGTGCAGAGCATCCGCGATATGTCTGATCAGATCGTGCAGATTCATCCACAGGGGCAGATAATCCCAGCGGAAATGGGTTCCGAAAATCACGGCGCAGTTTACGCCGGCTTCAGCGGCGGCATCCGCCCGCCGTTCGATCGCAGCGGCCACGTCGTCGTCCGGCCATTGCAGATCGTTCCAGGTCAGCCACCAGCTGACAGCCCGGAGTTTTTCCTGCGGTTCCATAAAATCTCTCCGTCCTGTTTCAGCGTCCGACATACAGCATGACCGCGCGTTCTTTGTCCAGTTTCACTGTGAAACGCGGATTCTGCGCGGAAATCTTCCCGATTTCCTTCCCCGTATTCAGCTCCAGCACGCGGGATTCTTCCGTTACCGGGCATTCCACCGTGACTTCCAGCGGACGGCGGGAATATTCCGACACCAGGATCAGCGACCCCTGCGGAGCCTGGATCCGGCGCGCCAGAGCGTTGTTCGACGGCACAGAAACCGCGGCGTCCGCTTTGCCGTCCAGGATCACTTTCTCATACGGCGCAAGCATGTTGACCACTTCCGCCACGGACTTCATATCCGCCGCATCGAAGGGACATTCGCCCCAGAATCCGAAACCTTTGCCGCCCGCTCCGATGACTTCGAGCATGTTGTATTTCAGCATCTCCGCGTTCAAATCGGAACCGAACGCATATACGAACGGATACCCCGCGCAGAGAATCGGCGCGACCGGCGTCCGGTCGTTCATGATCCGGCGCAGAACAACCGTGTCTTTCCGGGGCAGCAGCATGTCATAATCCTTGTAATTGGCATAGACGTCCATATAGCTCATCGGAGCGATGTAGTCAAACACGCCGACGAACGTCTTCGGGTCTTCCAGCGTCATCACATAGGAATGGCTGTCGCGGTAATCCTTGTAATCGTAGAATGCGGGGAACGAACGGTGGTATGAGGAATAGACAATGAAACGGAAGGGCTTGTCGATCCCCTGTTCCTTCATGTACGCGACCATGGTCCGGCGGTATTCCGCGAAGAATTCCGCATAGCTCCAGCACTTGAACGCATTCCACAGGCGATGCAGCTCCGGATGTTCCGCCGGGGCTTTTTCAAAGACGGCGGGATCCAGATATGCCGGACTGCCCGGAATCTTCTTCAGGTATTCGCCGAAACGTTTCTTGCAGTCGGAGCAGAAGCAGATCTTGTTCCCTTCCCCGTACATTTCCGGGTCGGTGCTGTGGAAATACTGTCCGCGGTCGATCAGATATTTTCCCTGCGCGATCAGGGCCTGATACCATTTGCCGCGATAGGAAAGACACAGCATGCTGTCGACTTTCGAACCGTCGATCAGGGTTGCCTTGCCGTCCTCTTTCTTTCCGTTGTGCCACCACCATTCCCGTATCCAGGCGATCGTGCCGATCCCGGCGGCGGCGGCTTTTTCCAGCGTGGCGTCCAGATGCGGAATGCCCCAGTCGGATTCATCTTCCAGCAGATACGTCCACATGTCCAGATAATTGAACCCGGCACGCCGCAGACCCGCCGTGTCCGGCCAGGCGGAATAGAAATCGTTCGGCATGGAAAGGTAAACCGGAATGGATTTGAATTCCTTCGCTTCCGGAATGGACACCACCTGTATGTTCAGTTTCTGCGGGGCCTGTTTGCCTTTGGACCATTCGCCCCAGTAGTAGCCGGTCAGGGCGGTGCCTTCCGGCAAAGCACGGGTCAGACGCCAGAAGAAGGTATACTTCGAAACCCTCGGCCCGGATGAGACTTTGTAAAGATCCATTTCACGCCCGTTGAGCGTGGTCTTTTCCGGCGCACTGACCGACAGATCGCGGTACGCCCCCTGAAGCCGGATTTCCGGCGGGAGGGCGATGAACAGCTTCGGCTTATGCGACGGATTGACCGGCGTGAAATGGATCATGGAAGACGATTCCGCCGCCACATACGCGATCTGTTCGATGTTGCTGACAAAGGCATAACCCGATTTCTTGCGCGGCAGATACGGACGTTTCGTCGTCAGCGGCGGCATCGTGGTCACAACGCCTTCCGGAACCGTCTCCGCCGCAGGCAGAGCCGGTACGCTCAATGCCGTCAGCAGGATCCCCGACAGAAACGTTTTTTCAATTTTTTTCAGCATTTTCATTCCTATCTCCAATTTTTTATTTTTCAGTCTGGATAATCTTGAAGTCCGCAATCTTGATCTGCACATTGGTGCGGAAGAACGCAAACATGATCCGGGCATTCGCGGTTCCTTCCGGAACCGTTACCGGAATCACCGCATGCTGCCAGCTCCCGTCGCAGACTCCGAAATCGGAAACCTTCCGCGTGAACGTCCCCAGCTGTCCCAGCTTCTTGCCCGGACCGCCGAACTGCGCCAGCAGACAGGCCCGCGCGATCGGGTCGGACGGCGCCTGATAATCAAACTCGAACACATATTTTCCCGGCGTGATTTTCTGGTAATAGTACACGGTGTATGCCAGACAGTCCTTGTCGTTGTTCGGCGTGAAGACCAGACAGGCGCGGCCGTCGTTTTCCTCCGCCTTGCCCAGCACGATCTTGCCTTTGGGATCGCTCATCAGTCCGACGGTGTTCGTGAATTTCATGGACTTGAGAACTTTGCCCTGCGTGACCGTCGTATTGGCGGCAACGGATTTCGCGCTCATGTCATACATCTTGAAATCATCAATGAACACGGTGGTGTTGGCACGGTGCATCGCCAGCATGACCTGGCCGCGCACGGCTTCTTCCGGCGCTTTGAACGTAACTTTGCACTGATGCCATTCGTTGTCCGCCGGTGCCAGATCGGCAAACGGAAAATGGACCCGTCCCGCGCTGGAATTGCCGCCGCCCTGTTTGGCGAAACTGACCGAAATGCCGCAGCGTTTGATCAGGTCGGATTCCATTTTGACCCAGCAGGTGATGGTGTATTCATGACCGGGAATGAGTTTCTGATAAAAATACGCCACAAAATTGTTGTCCGGCGTAAAGACTATGGACGCTTTGCCTTCCTTGAAAACCTCATCGTCCAGTTCAATCTGGGAATCGTCCGGCCACTGCTGAAAACCCGCCGTGGTGTCAAATGAGATGCTTTTGAGCAACGCGCCCGCCGGTTCTGCGGCCGCCGGAGCTGCGTGATCCGCATTCTGGGCGAAACATGCCGCCGCACACAGCATCGAAGCGATAACAAGTCGTTTCTTCATGGTTCTTTTCCTTTCCTGATTCCGTTTTACAGGGTATAGCGATTTGTCCAGGAGCCTTCGATCATCCACATGCCGACAGACTGCAGGATGACCGGTTTTGATCCGGTCTGACCAGCGCCCTGAATCACCCAGACATGACGCTGGGCGTCCACATGTCCGTCAAAGTACACCATGTTTGTCGCCCCGCTGTGGTAACGGACGATATACTGGCTGTTGTTCTCATTCACATAGGGACTTTTCGGGCTGACGGTAATTTCGAAATTGTTGTCGGCAGGACGCACGCCGTTGTAACTGTTGAAAGTCGGATAGTAGGAAATTTCAGCCAATCCGACAAGCCGGGTCGGGAATTTGATGCGGCTGACTTTTGCTCCGGCAAATCCGGGATAAGCGGCGAGACTGGAAAACGGCAGAGCATAACTCAATCCGCCCTGTGCGCTTGTATCGGTGCGGTACGGCCTTGTATCAGACGGACAGCGGAATGAGGTTCTCTTGGCAAAGAGCGATGCACCGGGAATGCTTCTTCCGTTGTTCAGTTTCACGTTTGTCACTTCCGCTCCGGCAATGTACCCATCCAATTTGTTGAACCAGTTGTCCGTCAGGCTGTTGGCGGCGGCCGGATTCGGCATGACATGGTTGAAGTCATTGC
This sequence comes from uncultured Victivallales bacterium, assembly GCA_934661375.1. Taxonomy (GTDB): domain Bacteria; phylum Verrucomicrobiota; class Lentisphaeria; order Victivallales; family UBA1829; genus SIG94. Next base: position 65,428 of record CAKUJH010000008.1, on the reverse strand, counting down.
AGTACTGGTTGATTGCCAGCCCCAGCTGTTTCAGGTTCGCCATGCAGTTGGCGGAACGCGCCTTTTCCCGTGCGGCGTTCAAAGCGGGCAAAAGCATCCCCGCCAGAATCGCGATGATGGCAATAACGACGAGGAGTTCAATGAGAGTAAATCCGCATGCTCTGCTGCTGCAGCGGTTCGTTTCTCTTGCAAAAAATCTGTTTTTCATGTTTCTTACTCCGGTTTTATGTTTGTTTTTCTGTTCCTGCGGCATTCCGCCGTTTTTTCCCCATGTCTGTTTCATTCTCAATCTTTCTTCAATGCGGTTTGTTCCTCCTTTTCACTTCAGCAAGTATATGGTTGCAATCCAACGGAAATCCGATCGAGCGATGAATTTTGCGGGTGGTCGGGGCAATCATAATCTCCCGCAAGGCTTCGTAAGCGGCAAACAGCGTGCTGTGATATCCTTCACCGTCGCTGAACGTGATGAACCGGTCCGGGTAGACCATATCTTTTTTGGACATGCCGATAATGCAGGTGTCCTCCGGCAGAGCCAGCGGACCTTCGGTAAGCAGACGCACCATGTTGTCGCTCATGCCGCTCCAGACCAGCAGACACTGCGGATAATTCCGCTCATCGTGCATGAGGCTCAGGTATTTCATCAGATTTCCGTCAATGGAATCGCGGCAGTCCAGACGGAGATGGTCGTAATTTTCCGCGGGCATGCCGAAATCTTCCTTGATTTTCAGCCATTCCTTGCGGATGATCAGTCCGTAATCTTCGAGACGTCCGGGGAAGAAAAGGCCGATTCTGCCGTATCCCGCCCGGACCAGCCGTCCGGTCAGTTCGCGGAGGGAGCCGGCCCAGTCGGATTCCACGGAATTGATATGCGGATATACCGGCAGACGGTTGCAGGAGACAAACGGAATGGCATGTTTGTCCAGATGCTCCGCAACTTCAAAAGAAAGCGTGCTGTTGGTGAAAATCATTCCGGCGAAATGATCGCTGATCAAAGTGCAGACACTGCGCGGGCTGATCCAGGAAGTAACGCCGATCAGCACGGATTCATATCCGTCGCCGCTGATCTGCTGCTGAAGTTCCATCAGCTTGCTGTCGCTTTCCATGATGTTCATGTCGCCGCTGGCGACCAGACCGATCATTCCCGAAGCCGCATCGGCTTTGGCGATCCGGATGCCGCGCCGCCCTTCCGGTTTCAGCAGACCGGATTTGATCAGCGGACGCAATGCCAGCGTAACCGTCTGGCGGGAAACGCCGAACTCCGCCGCCAGTTCCCTGACGGTGGGGATCTTGCCCTGATAATCTCCTTGCGCGATTCTCTTTTCCAGAACCGACGCCAGTGCCGGATATCTTGCAGTACTCATATCTGTGTCGCAGCCTCGTGTTGCACGTGTTTTCAGTTTCTGCCGAAAACGTTTTCCGTAAAATCCGTGAAAACGACCTCTGTTGCTATATTATAAGCATTTTTCCGTTATTGTCAACAGTTTATGTTAATCTGAAAACCGGAATTTTCTTCATTACATAGGACAAATGATTTGGCAAAAAGATCTGTGAACGGCAAAAAAAAGTTCACCGTTCACAGAAAAGAAGAGGTTACAGAAACACCCGTTCGCCGGATGCGGCGGAGCGGGTAATGGCTTCGATCAGCCGGATGGCGGCAAGACCTTCTTCGCCGGGAACTTCCAGCGGAACGCCGTCCAGAACTGCCGCCGTGAAGTTCGCAAACTGGCGGCGGTGCAGTTCGCAGTCCGAGAGCAGAGGAGACGCCGAATCCTGCGCCGAACCGCTGCTTTCCGGCGGAGTTCCCGCCCGGAGCGGTTCTTCCCTGAACCGGGTGCGGACGATCCGGTCATCTTCCATCACAATGGAACCTTCCGTTCCGGAAAATTCAAACCGTTTCGGATTTCCCGGAGCGCAGGCGGTGCTGACCTCAAAAAGCCCCAGAGAACCGTTGCGGAACCGGATGGACGCGCAAACGGTGTCGTCGACTTCCAGCTGCAAGTGCATCCGTCTGACGGAGAAAGCCGAAACTTCCGCCGCATCGCCGTTGAAATACAGCAGCAGGTCGGCGAAGTGGATCCCCTGATTCATCAGGACTCCGCCGTCCATGGAGCGGGAACCGCGCCAGGAATCCGCATAATATTCCGGCGCCCGGAACCAGCGCATGGATGCGGAAGTCAGCACCGGCGAGCCGAGACACCCCAGGTCGGCGCAGTGTTTGGTCCAGCGCACGGTATCGCAGAAACGCAGCGGGAGAACCGCCGTCAGAAGGACATGTTTTTCCCGGCAGGCCTGGATGATCTGTTCCGCTTTTTCACTGGTTACATCCAGCGGTTTTTCGCAGAAAACATGTTTTCCCGCCTTCGCCATGGGAACCGCGACCGCGGCATGGGTTCCGCTCGGCGTGGCAATGGAAACGGCATCCGCTCCGGATTCGGCGATTTCTTCCGGCGACCGGGCGGCGCGGCAGCCGTGCCGGCGGGCGAAATCTTCCGCTTTCGCCGTATCACGGTCATAAACCATGAACAGTTCCGCGCGTTCGACCTGCCGCAGAGCCGCCGCATGGGTTTCCGCAATGCCGCCGGTCCCGATGACGGCATATCTGACTTTTCCGCCGCTCATTGCGCCAGCAGCCTTTCCGCATTCCGGAAATAGATGTCTTCCAGGACATTTTCCGGCAGACCGAGTGAATTGAGCAGCTCCTGGTGTTTGTTGTCGAAAAAATCACGGGCGTAAAGCACGCGGTCATGGAATTCGATCAGGAATTTCCGGGTGAAATCCAGATCCCGGCTGAGCGCATAGCGTCCGGAACCCGAGGAAATGTCGCAATACAGATTGGGATATTTCCGCAGCAGTTCAGGTATTCTGCCGCCCGGCAGCACGGGATCGGTCAAAGCCGGATAATCTTTCGTGCGGTAAAGGTCATCGCCGGAAATGTGGATCCAGAATCCGGGGGCATGACCCAGGAAAACGGTGCCGGGACACGCCTGGAGCATCCGCTCGACAGTATCTATCGTGCCGCCGTACCATTCTTCGCGCGGGTCGTCCCAGCGTTTCCGGGGATCATATTGCAAATGGAAAGTTACCGGCATTTTGAGTTCTCCCGCCACCTGGCAAAGCATCAGGGCGTCGGGGTTGTCATACATCATGCGGACTTTGAATTCGCCGCAGACCTGCGCGCCGTAGATGTCATGCGCCGCGATCAGGTTGCGGCAGGCGTCGGGATGCCGCGGATCGGGACAATAGCCGAGAATGAAGCGTTCCGGGGCGCGTTCCTTGTAGGAAAGACAGCGGACAAACGGAACCGGGTCGCGGTCGCCGGCAACGCCCAGCAGTCCGCCGGGCAGCACCTGATTGTAACTGTGTGAATAATTATCGGCGGGTCCTTCCCAGCTCAGCAGCCAGGTTTTCTCAATGCCGAAACGGTCCATGTTTTCCAGACTCTTCTTCAAGTCGTGGCCGTGCCAGTCGGGATGATTGTGAGCATCAATGATTTTCATGGGTTCCTCCTTCCGGATCAGGCGTTTTCCTGTTCCTGCACCAGTTCTTCCGCGTGGGCGATTACCTTTCTGAACGCATTAATGTAGCAGTCGATCGCCGGAATGTCAAAGTGTTTGAACCACGGAAGAATGAAATTCTTTTCCGCAACCGCCATGGTGACCGGCAGATCGGCGTCGGTATTGGTGTCAATTCGGGGCTGTCCGAAGGCTTCGACTGCGGGTTTGCCCAGGTGGAAGAAATCCAGATCGTGGAAATACGCGAGACCGTGAATCGGCGGATTCGCGCCGGGATTGCACTGCACGCCTTCGGCTTTCAGGGCATCGGTGAATTTCCGGACCTTGAGACCGCCGAGCCTGGAACTGTCGTAATGGCAGATCGGCAGATACCAGCCGCCCTTGGTCATGCCGGAACCTTTCGGCGGGCGCACCACGCGCAGACCCGGCAGTTCGTCCAGACGGTCGGAGAAGTAGGTCATGGCGCGGTCGATTTCCTGAATCCGCTCCGGATAATGGCGGAGCTGGACGCGTCCCATGGCGGAACACATCTGATTCATGCGGTGTTTGCATCCGCCGATCGGAATGCCGACATACGGTTTGAGTTCCGGCAGATCCATCGGGATGGAATTCCGGCTGTACTTGCTGGCGAAGGTGCGCTCGTAATGCCCGTAGGCAATGCAGCGTTTATACAGGTCAAGGTCATTGGTGGTGATCATTCCGGCTTCTCCGATGGCGAACGCCTTGCACGCCATCATGCTCGCGCCGGAAACATCGCCGAACGAACCGCACATGCGCCCCTTGTACATGGAACCGTGTCCGTGGGAGTTGTCTTCGAGAATCTTCAGATCATGTTTCTTTGCAATCGCCAGCAGGGCGTCCCAGTCCGCCGGATATCCGCCGTAGTTGACCACAACAATGGCACGGGTGCGCGGCGTGATTTTGCGTTCCGCGTCCGCGGGATCAATGCAGAGCGTATCGGGGTCGACTTCCGCGAAACGGACACTTGCACCCAGCTGCACGGCACAGGCACAGGTTGCCCAGTAGGTGATGCTCGGAGCAATGACTTCATCCCCTGCCCCGACGCCGATCGCCCACATTCCGGCAGCCAGTGCGGCGGTTCCGTTGCAGGTGCCGAGCGCATACTTGACGCCGTTGTACGCCGCCCATTCCTTTTCAAATTCCATGGTGATGTCCGTCGCACTGGGGCGTCCGCCGTCGGCAATAACCGCATTCACCGCCTGAAAATCTTCCTCCGTCACGATCGGCCAATGAAAAAGTTTTTCATTTTCGCATTCAATTGCTTTGGGACCGCCTTTCAGCGCAAGTTCGTTCACCATGTTTGCATCTCCTTCTTTATTATCCATTGGGCTGTTATCGCCCGTTGGGTTTTAATTATAATCCAAAATTGCCGTTTTGTCAATGCCCGGAACAAAAATTTTTCAAAAATATTACGGATTTTCACCGGCAGGCCGAATTGCAATAATGTATGCCTATGGTATATTATCAGTGAAAAACAAAGGATGATTATGGCAAGACTGCCCAACACCAGAATTGAAGAACAGCTCAGAGACTATATTATGGCAGGACGTTACGACCATTTGGCGGTTCTGCCTTCCGAGCGTCAGCTGGCGGAAGACCTGCACGTCGGACGCGGCACCATACGCGCCGCGCTTCTGCGTCTTCAGCAGTCCGGACTGCTTTCCCGGATTCCCGGCCGCGGCGTCTGCATCACGCCGGGAGTAAAACCGCAGCGGCTCGAACGCATCATGATCCGCTGTTCCGCCACTCTCCGCCGCGATACCTATGAACTGATGGGACTGCTTTCCGCGTTGTGTCTGGCGGCATCGGAACGCTTTGTTGAAGTCGTGCTGTCCTTTGCCCCGTTTCCCGGCGAAGACCGCGGAGATCTGACTGACCGCTGCCGGAACGGCGGAATTCAGGGAATCATCTCCATCGAGTCCTCCGCCGGATTCGAACGGCTGAAACAGGCGGGCATCCCGGCAGTGGTGGTCAATGCCGAAACGCCGGAGAAACATGTTCACTGCCGCGCGGATTTCCGGACTGCCGGGCGTCTGGCGGGACTCCGTCTGCTGAAAGCGGGACACCGCCGAATCGGACTGCTCAGCGGTCCGGGTACGGAATTCATTTATAAAGAAATGCTGGCGGGATTCCGCGGAGCGCTCGCGGAAGAGGAAATCACCCTTGCGCCGGAACACATCATCGAGATGAAGGAACCGGACCGGCAATCCTGTCAGCGTCTGCGCGAACTGCTGAGTCAGCCGGGACGCCCCACGGCGTTTTTTGCCTCGCGCGACTGGCGCGCCCAGCAGCTGTGGCAGGTCTGCCGCGAAATGAACCTGAAAATTCCGGAACAGCTGTCGGTCATCGGGTATGACAACATTTCCTGGCCGGAAGCCGCGGCGGAAGGGCTGACCACCATCCGGCAGCCGGTAGATGAACTGGCTCATGCCGCACTGTCTCTGCTGGATTGTTATTTCCGGACAGGTGCCGCCCCGGAACCGGAAATACTGGAACCGGAACTCATTGACCGCACCAGCATTGCAGAGTGTTCCGAACTGCATTGACAACCGGCAGCATCTGCCAAATCCAAAAAAATTCAAAAATTTTTCATCCGCATCCGGCGCAGAAAACATGCAAACATCTGTGCGGACATCCGTCTGCCGCGGGCAGAATCCGATTTGCAAAATGAAAAAGATGCTGTAAATTTCAAGTCTGGAAGTGCAGTTTTTGGCTGGTTTTGGGGAGAAACCGGTTTTTTCGGGAAAAAACTGGACTGTCCAGACAAAAGACGTGTTTTTCAGGGAACATTCTGCAGAGAAACATGTCAAAGGAAACGGTGAGAGTTATGAATGGAGAAACCAGAAGTTATGAAGAAAGGTTGATAGATGATTTCAAGGGCGGAAGCCGTGAACGGTTCGATGAACTGGTAAAGGCGTACACCCAGAAACTTTATCGCTTTGCTTACGGACTGCTCGGCAACCATCATGACGCGGAAGAAGTCGTGCAGGACGCGTTTGTGCGCGCCTACAATGCTTTGGACAACTTCCGCGGAGATTCCAGTTTTGAAACCTGGATGCACCGCATAACCATGAATCTGGCAAGAAACAAGTTTCATTGGAATCGGCGCAGAGGGGAAGGAATCACAGTGAGTCTGTCGGAGCAGCCCGATTCACCGGACGGCGATGAACTGCCCGGCGAAGTTGAACTGCCGGATTCATCGTATTCTCCCGATCATCTGCTGGAAAAAGTGGAGACGCAGGGCAATGTCCTGAAAGGAATCAACGCCCTGCCCGAAGCACTGCGGGAAGCAATGGTCCTGCGGCATGTCAAGGATATGCCGTATGAACAGATCGCCTCCGTGCTGGACTGCAAGATCGGGACGGTGAAATCCCGGATCTCACGGGGGCGCGAGCTTCTGCGCGAATATTTGCTGAACATGGACGGCGGCGCCGGAACTGCGGCTCCGCCTCAATGACAAACAGAAAACAGTGTGGAGTTGCTGTAAATGAACGAACAGGAAAACCGTCCCGACAGAGGAGACAGCCGCAGCCGGACAGATCGGTCAGAATGTCTGCCGATCGAAAAACTCAGTGCGGAACTGGACGGGGAATATCATTTCAGTCCCGAAGAAAAAGCTCATCTGAAACAATGCCCGAAATGCCGCGGACTTCACGAATCCTACCGGCTGCTGGACGACGCGGTCTCGAACGCGCTGTCCATAAACTGCCCGGCCGCGGCGGCCCGGAGAATCCGGAAAAGTGTCAACCGGCAGCTGGGATTTCAGGAACCGGAACAGTTCCGTCATCCGGCATGGTACTCCACCTGGCAGGCCCGGGCGGCGGCGATTGCCGTCTCCGGTGTGGCGGCAGGTTATCTGCTGCTGTCCGCCTTCAACCCTGAAACACCGAAAAGCAATCCGCCGGCAATGATCGCCGGAACACAGGAAAAGACAAATTTCCCGATGATATACTCCGGTTTCGGAGGAGTTGACATGCGGCATCTGCGGCTGACCACCGCCGGCAATGCATCGGTCATCCGCTTCACCGAAAATGAACCGAAAGTCAAAGCGGAACGGATCGCCGTGATCCCGCCCAACGTCAAACATATCTGGCTGTTCGATCCCGGATGGACTCCCGAAAAAACGGAAAAAACCTTCCGCTCCGTCATGGAAAAAGCCGGCATCCCGCTGAACGGTGTAACCCTTGCCAGACTGCCGGACAGAGGAATGCGTATAAACATGAATCTGACCCGGTATCAGCTGGTCATGCTGACCCGCCAGCTGGCGGAAAACCGTCTGACGCTGGTTTCTCCGGCACAGCCCCAGCCGGAACAGAAACTCTTTGCCGGAACCGGCAAGGAAAAAGTCAACTGCGAAATCGTGCTGATCCCGCGCGGAAAATAAATCCCCACATTTGCATTTGCAGTTTTCTGTGCTATTGTTCCATACTTTTCGGGCGGACGCATCCTGATGCGGAACCGGATCGTGCCGGGGGAAGGAAAAAGGTCCGGACGGAGCGGAAATGCGCAGAACATCTGACAGGATAAAATTATGTCTATGAAGAAAATCATTTTTCATCCGGGCGACATCCCGTCCGATCCGGGCGTTTACATTTACCGCGATGTTTTCGGCAAGGTGATTTACGTCGGCAAGGCGGCGAACCTCCGGCGGCGCATGTCGCAGTATTTCCAGCCGTCGCGGGAAACCCGTGCCGATCCGAAACTCCGGTCGCTCATCAATTCCATCGAGTCCTGGGAGTGCATCACGGTCCGCAGCGAGGATGAATCCCTGCTGCTGGAATCGCGGCTCATCAAAGAGTACGCCCCCAAATACAATATTCTGCTGCGCGACGACAAACGGCTGCCGCTGCTGAAACTGGATCGCACGGAACGTTTTCCGCATCCGAAGCTGGCACGGCTGCGCAAAGATGACTCCTGTCTTTACTTCGGACCTTTTCCCAACGGCGGGGCTTTGAAGCAGACCATGGAATTTCTCTCGCGTTATTTCGGACTGCGCACCTGCCGTCATTTCACGCCCGGTCCGGAGGAATACGCCCACTGTCTTGCCGGAACCGTTCATGACTGCTGCTGTCCCTGTGTCGGCAAAGTTTCCGAAGAAGAATACATGCGCCGGGTGGACGCCCTGCTGGAAGTGCTGAACGGAAACACGGAGGAAATCACGGCGGTTCTGCGCAGCCGTATGCTGGAAGCCGCCCAAAAACGCAGTTTCGAGAAGGCGGCACTGCTGCGGGACATCGCCAACAACATCGAATCTCTGTACGGAACCCGGACCCGGACATTTGCCAACGCGCATCTGCCGCAGACCGTCAACGGGGAAACTGCGGTCCGGGATCTCCAGCAGGCATTGAAGCTGAAAACGCCGCCGGAACATATGATCTGTTTCGACAACTCGAACATCTCCGGAACTCTTTCCGTGGCGTCGATGGTCTGTTTCAAAGGCGGCGTACCGTATAAGAATGCCTACCGCCGTTTCCGAATCCGCACGGTGGAAGGCGCAAACGATTTCGCCATGATGCGCGAAATCATCACCCGGCATTTCACGCGTCTGCTGGAAGAAAAACAGCCGATGCCCGATCTGATGATTGTAGACGGCGGCAAAGGACAGCTCTCCTATGCCGTGGATGCGCTGGTTGCGCTGCGCTGTCCGCCGTTCCCGGTGATCGGTCTGGCGAAACGCAACGAAGAAGTGTTCATTCCCGGTTACTCCGAACCGATCCTGATTGACAGGGATCGCCAGGCGCTGAAACTGCTTCAGGCTATCCGGGATGAATCACACCGTTTCGCCATCACTTACCACCGGGCGCTGCGCCTGCGCACCATCCGGGATTCAATTCTGGATGAGATTCCCTGCATCGGAGAAACACGCAAACAGGCTCTGCTGAAAGCGTTCGGCTCGGTAACGCGTCTGCGGAAAGCCTCTCCGGAACAGATTGCGGCGCGGGCGGAAGGCATCGGGCCGGAAATGGCGGCAACCATCGCAGATTATCTGGAAAAACACCCCGCCACCGGGGATTTCGACATACAGTAGGCAGTCCGGCAAGCGGAACGCGGGATAATTCTCCGCCTGCCGGAAATATGTTTTCCTGCACAGAAGCCGGCGTTCCGCGCTTTTTTTTTGCCCTGATTTCAGAAATACCGCCGGACAAGCCGTGTTCTGTTTCAGAAAATGACCGGCAGTTTCAAAAAAAAATCAAATTTTTTTCAAAAAAAACTTGCAAAAAGGGAGATGTGGGGGTAAAATAGGGGCAAATAGGAGTAAATAGGAGCAAATAGTTGATGATTGGATTATAATGGCGGATTCTGTGGAACAATTTTGCTTTGTCAATCAATTCACGCATACGATAGACTCGCAGCGTCGCATTGCCATACCCTCGGAATGGCGGCGCAAGGACGGGGAGACGGTGTTCTATCTCCTTCCCGCCAAGGAACATATCGTGCAATTGATTCCAAAGGAAACGTTCTACGAACAGGTCATTCGCAAGTCGCAGAAAATGTCTCTGGCGGATGTCCGTCAGCAGCGGGATCTGGCTCTTTTTGCTTCGCGCGCGCAGAACTGCGTGTGCGACAAACAGGGACGGATTCAGATTTCGCCGCAGTTGCTTGCCCATGGCGGTTTTCATGACAAGATTGTGCTGGTCGGGGCATTCTGGCATATTCAGCTCTGGACGCCGGAACGCTGGGAAGCCGCCAACAGCAATGATGAAGATTATTTTGAAGTGATGCAGAGAATCAACGAAATGCCGGATTCAGACGGAGGACGCTGAAAGTGGAAAACGGTGAAGGAAAAAAAGAACTGACGCACATACCGGTGCTGGCCGCGGAAACGGTTGAAGTGCTGACTGGCGGACGCACATCTGGCGCGTTCCGCATGATCGACTGCACCCTCGGCTGCGGCGGTCATTCTTCGCTGGTTCTGCGGCAGAATCCGGATGCGGAAATTCTTGCGCTCGACCGCGATCCGGAAGCAATCATACGCGGTGCGGCGGCTCTGCAGTTTGTCGCCGAAAGAGTTTTCCTGATGCAGTCCGATTTCGCCGGCATGAAAAAAGCCGCCGAAGAAATCGGCTGGCAAAAAGCGGATGCCGTTCTCATGGACCTGGGGGTTTCCTCTCCGCAGATCGACGATCCGAAACGGGGTTTTTCATTCCGCTTCGAAGGTCCGCTGGATATGCGCATGGATACCCATTCTCCGTTGACGGCGGCGCGGGTACTGAACACGTATTCCGAACCGGAACTGGAACGCATTTTCCGTGAATACGGTGAACTGCGGGAAGCACGTTTTCTGGCACGCGCGGTTACCGAAGAACGCGAACGGAAACCGTTTGAAACAACCTCCCAGTTCGCGGCAGTCTGCGACCGGGTACTGCGCCGGGGAACGCGAAAAGGCGGTCCGCCCGCTCCGACGCTGTGTTTTCAGGCTCTGCGGATCGAAGTCAACGACGAACTCGGACAGCTTCGCAGGGCATTGGAAGCGGCTCTGGAACTGCTTGCGCCGGACGGCATTCTGGCAGTCATCTCGTTTCATTCGCTGGAAGACCGCATCGTGAAACATTTCATGAGCGAAATGTCCGTCAAGTGCAAATGCCCGCCGGGTCTGCCGGTCTGCATCTGTCATTGGCATCCGAAGCTGGAAGTCCTGACCCGGAAACCGATTACGGCGTCTCCGGAGGAACTGAAACGGAATCCGCGTTCCGCCTGTGCGAAACTGCGGGCGGCAAAACGGCTGAACGACGAAAACATCAACACTTTATCATAATAAGGGCGGGATAACATGAATACCTATACAAGAAATCTGAAGACGAAAAACCGGGGAACGGTCCGGTGTGAAACCACGTGCGAAAAAACGGGATTTGCCTGGTTTGCAGTGCGCATCAGCATCATCTGCCTGATGATTTTCTGCGCTGTCGTCTGCCGTATTCATTTCACCGCCAAAACGGAACGGCTCAACAAACACGCCATGAAAGTCCGCAGCCAGATCAAGGAAGTCAACACCCAGATCTACAATATGCGCAACCGGCGGGAAGAGCTGACTGCCTGGCCGTACATCAGCAGCAAAATCCAGCAGTATCATCTGGAACTGCGGGCAGCGGACTATCGTCAGGTTTCCCAGCTGATTCTGCGTGAAGCGCCGCGTCCCGGCAGCAAAGCCCTGCGCACATCCTATGCTGTCAGTTCCGGACGCAAGAACAATGCAGCCATGCAGGAGTATGCTTTTCTGCACAAGAACAAAACGCTGAAAAAGTAAGCGTTTCTGCGGAAAGAGTGCAGCATCATGACTGGATACCGGAGTATCGGGATAAGAGCCAAAGCGGCTTTCATCTTCATCTGCATTCTTTTCGCATTTCTGGTGTATCATCTCTATCAGGTTCAGATCCGGCGGCATGAAGAACTGCTGGCAAAAGCACGGAGCCGTTACACCACAGTACGGAAATCCGATGGCGTGCGCGGTGAAATCTTTGATTATTACGGCAATCTGCTGGTCGGCAACAATCCGGTCGGCAATGTCATCGCCGATCCTTCTGCGCTGAAGACAGAGGACGAATGCAGAGAAGCCGCTGCTGTCCTCGCCAAGGAACTGGATCTGCCGGAAGCGGAAATCTATTTGAAACTCAGCAATAAAAAAATCACTGTCACGGACAAAAACGGCAAAAAACAGCGGGTCGACCGCCGGTATGTGCTGATCAAGAAAGACATTGATTTCGATCAGTTTGAACGGAACCGGCTGAACATCGAACGTTCCAAGATCAAAGGCATCCGCTGCACCGTTTCCTTCCGGCGCACCTACCCGAAAAATCAGATGCTCGCCAACATTCTCGGCTTCACCACCATCGACAGGGATCAGGTCATCGCCAAGAGCGGTCTGGAAAAATATTTCGACGACGAAATCAGCCCGGAAACCGGAATAAAGGTCGTCGAAGTCAGCCGCAAAGGTGTTACGCTGAATACGATTTCACAGAAACCGGAACACGACGGGTATGATCTTTTCCTGACCATCCGCGAACCCATTCAAGCCATTCTGGAAGAGGAAATCGACAAGATGATGGAAGCCACACAGGCACAGCACGGTTTTGCCATCATGGCGGATCCGTACACCGGCGACATCATCGCGCTGGCGCAGCGTCCGACCTTCAACCCGAATGACCGTTCCACTCTGAAAGAGGCGTCTTCCCGCAATCCTGTTGCGGAAATGGCGTTTGAACCCGGTTCCATCATGAAACCCTTCCCTGTTGCCGGCGCGCTGGACCTGGGCATAATCAGTCCGGAAACCCGCTTCGACTGCGAACAGGGCCGCTGGTTCTTTGCGGGAAAAATCCTGCGCGACACCCATAAGCTCGGACGCATCACCGTGTCGGAAATCATTCAGCATTCCAGCAACATCGGAACCGCCAAAATCGCTCTGGAAATCGGAGAGCCGCGTCTGAAAAACATCCTGACCTCCTTCGGGTTCGGACAACGCACCGGTGCGCCGCTGCGGCCGGAAACCGTCGGTCTGTTCTACCGCAATCCCACCAAAATTTCCATCACCCGTTATCCCATTGGACAGGGGATCAGTGCCTCTCCGCTCCAGCTGGTGCGCGCCTACTGCATTCTTGCCAACGGCGGTTATCCGGTTCAGCTCCGTTTTGTGGACAGGATTCGTCAGCCGAACACCGACCTGCTCAGGAAACTGCCGGTTCAGCGCGGAAAGAAACTGTTCCGCCGTGCATCGACCAGTCATGAAATCGTGGAAATGATGAAACGCGTTCCGTGGCCGGGCGGCACAGCCAAAAGTGCAGCGATCCGCGGCTACTACGTGGCGGGCAAAACCGGTACAGCGCAGAAATTCGTCAATGGAGCATACTCCCATTCTCTTTACACAGCGTCATTTGTCGGGTTTGTTCCGGCAGATAAACCGCGGTTTGTCCTGCTGGTTACCTGCGATGAACCCAAGGGAAAAGCTGTTTACGGAGGTTCCGCCGCCGGTCCATATTTCAGCAGCATCGGAGAACGCACCCTGAAATATCTGCGTGTTCCACCGGACGTCAGTTACGAAAAATACGATGCGGAATGGAAAGCCGATGAAAAACGGGTTATGGATGAAAAAATCCGGCTCTGGGCAAAAGAACGCGAAGAACGTGAACGCCGCCGGAACGGCAGTCTGCAGACAAATTCCGCCAGCCGTTCCAGCGCGCAGACCCGTCCTGCCGTCGGTGCCAGCCGCAAAGCCGGCAGTAATCCGCACAGCACGGTCCGCCGAAAATCCCGCTGATATGCGCCCCTGTCAGAACGGAATGAACAGGAAGTAACCGCTGGTTCTGCCGTTTTTCACCGTCTTCTGATACACTCTGCCCAAAAAACTGAACCGGCTGCCGGTTTCATCTTCCCGGATGGAGACAAAGGGGAAAAAGATTGTCTCTTTCCGGCTGCCGTCCTGACGGTAACGGTAGAGGAAGTAAAGTACATGACTGTTCTCAATTTCACCTTTTTTCTCTCCCTGAGCCAGCCAATACAGAATATGCCAGCGGCAATCGCCGTTATGGAAATTTTCGCGGCGGAAGAAAAACCAGGAACCGTAAATTTCCCGGCTCCGTTCTTCGGTGAAACGGTCAAACAGCGTATTCAGTGTTTGCCGGTTCAGCTCCGGATCGCTGAAAACCTTGCGGTCCAGCGGCAAACCGAACTCCGCCGCCTTTTTCTGAAGTTCCTGCTGTTTCTGCAGGAGTTTTTCCTGTTTCTGATCCAGTTCAAGCTGCCGTAAACGAAGCTTCGCCACCCGGATCGTCTGACGGCATTCCGCAATTTTATCCGCGGGTTCCTGACAATCGATCTGCCGGGATTGCCGTTGAATATCCTGCTGTTCCCGGTCAAACCACTGCTGCTGTCCGGAGAAATCAATCAAGCAGCTCCGGATGTATTCAGCTGTCTTCGAATCAAATCCCGCTTTTGACACATAAAATTTTTTCAGGTTATGATAATACAGACCGCACAGTGCGAAATCATTGCCGGACGTCACAGTATTGCTATGGGTTATCCACGGAGCCTCAGCAAAAATCGGCTGATGAACCCGATCCTGCAGTCTGTACCGGGAATACCAGACCAGCGGCGTCAGCAGCCAGTTCAGACTGCCGTTGGGACCTTTTTCGGCATAACTCAACAGCGGCACGCTCCAGAAACGGGAATTCCGGCTGTTGGACCGGTAATACGTCAACGCCGCAAGGCTGAACCAGTTGGATGAATTTTCGCTGACATCATAATGCAGCAAAGGCAGAAATCCGCCGCTGTACGTTTTTTCCGTTTCAAGCCGGAGCGGATGCGTCTCCGCCATATCTGCCAGGAAAAGTTTCAGCGTAGGTTTATCCAGGACAAGAGGCTCGCCTTGTGCATTGACCGGCAGGGAAAACGCCGGATCGATTTCCTTCAGCAGACTGTTGAGCTGTTTCTGGTCTTTCGCTGCATCTCCGGCAAAAGCATAATTCTTCAATTTGCGCAAAGCCTTCGTGGTACGGTCAGTGCGGTATTTTTCCCGTGTCTGGAAATAAGTCAGCGACAGCCAGGAAGTGAACCCGTACCGGACATTCGCGTAAGGCTGCTGCCAGGGCGACGGCATTGTTTTTTTCTCATAACGCGCAAGGACCGGACCCAGAAAATCCGCACTTTCCTCCCTGCGGCTGGTATGCCAGCCCGCCAGATATCCCAGCATCCGCAAATCCTGTTTCTGTTCCGATGGAATTTCGGCATAATCAAACAGCGGAACAAAACCGAAACGGCGGCTTTTTTTATCCGGCAGGACAAAATATTTTTCCCGGACAGCATCCAGTTCAGCCTGATTGGACGGAATTTTCTGCGAAGTATTCCGCAGTTTATACGCCAGCATATTCCGGGTATGCTGATTATAATGGAAAAAGGAATTCTCATAAACGGAATACTGTTTCTCGCTCTTCCGGAAGTAATATCCCATCAGCAGTTCCAGAAAAATCCTGGAATACGTATCGTAGGAAGCTCTGGAATAAATGAAAAACGGCGTGTAGAAACACCAGAATTCACTGCCGTCCGAATTCTGCCACGACAACGGAAGAAATCCGAAACCGTTTCTGGTCCATGCGGTATTCAGCACCCAGCCGCTGCCGCTGACCGGATTCCAGGCGGACAGCGGAAACAGCACAGAGTATTCATCACCTTCCTGATTGTAGAAAGGACGAACCGCCATGCCGAAAGCATCCCAGTCTATGAACGGCCAGAGAATTGCATGATAATTCTCCGAACCGAAAAAGAACGGCCAGGCATTGACCGGAGTATTTTCCACCGTTCCGACAAAACGGCTGTGCCAATGCGTCCGTTCCAGAAAACGACGGGAAAGAAGCCGCTGCCGCTTCGGCATGGAATACTCGCGGAACACTCCGCCGGACATGCGGGTCATGCGCTCCGAAGAAGCACATCCGGAACTGAACATAATCGGCAGAAGCGATACCGCGGCAAACAGGACAGACCGTTTTTTCATTCTCTTATCTCCGTTGTCATATTTATAAGCCAATATAAACAATCAGCGGCGGATGTCAAGGCGCGCAGGGACGAAAAAACAAAAAAAAACCGCGAATCCGGAAAGGAAACGCGGTTTTGGAATCACTGTTGAAACAGCCGGAATTATTTCTTTTTCTGACCGTTTTCAAAGTATTCGACCAGCTCCTTCGGCAGTTCAGGGATGTCCTGCCGGTTGTTGCCGTTGCGCATGGAGTAATGACCCAGCACACCGGTGGCGACCGCCATACGCGCGGCGATCGGGGATGTATTGGTCTTGGCATCGTAACGGACGAAATCCAGGAAGTTCTGGACAATCGGGTAGTCCGCGCCGCCGTGAGAAGCATTCACCAGCGGGGGCTTGACCTTGAAGATGATGTCCGGAGTCTGACGCGGACCGCGGCGGTTCCAGACCAGCACTTCTGCGTCGCCGGAGTCGCCGTTGTTTTCAACGCGGCCTTCCGTGCCGATGAAGGTGTAGTTGCGTTCGGCATCCGGGGCGTAGTGGCACTGCATGTAAGTCGCCTGCGCGCCGCTTTCCAGCTGCATCATGATCATGTTGTGGTCTTCCACATCAATGACCGGCGAGAATCCGGTCTGGGTGAGCGGCGGGTATTGCGCGGCATCCCATTTGGCGCATCCCGGAGTTTCCGGAGAACGGCGTCCGCAGCGGTTGTAGACGGAGAGCATGCCCATGCCGACCACGGATTTGGTGTAAGAGCCCATCAGCCAGTGCATTACGTCGATGTCATGTGCGCCTTTCTGCAGGAGCAGACCGTTGG
Organism: uncultured Victivallales bacterium; assembly: GCA_934661375.1. Taxonomy (GTDB): domain Bacteria; phylum Verrucomicrobiota; class Lentisphaeria; order Victivallales; family UBA1829; genus SIG94. Next base: position 48,618 of record CAKUJH010000008.1, on the reverse strand, counting down.
AATAACGCTGTTCGGAGTGCCAGTCACGGAAATAGGCGTCGCCTCCGTATCCGATGAAATGGCGGCACCAGCCGCACTGAATCTGACCGATCATGCCGGAATCAATGATTTCCTTCATTTTCAGGATCACGGGGAAATGGCGCATGTTGTGGCCGATGAACAGCTTGGAACCGGTTTCGTACGCTGTGCGGAGAATGCGGTCGCATCCTTCGATGGTGATAGCCATCGGTTTTTCCAGGTAAACGGCTTTGCCGGCTTTGAGGGCGTCGATCGCCATTTCTTCGTGCAGGTAGTCCGGGGTGGAAATGAACACCGCATCAATATCTTTGACTTTCAGCAGATCCCGGTAGTCGGTGAAAATGTCTGCATCAGGGAATTTTTCCTTGAATTCTTCGTTTGCCTTCGGGTTGATGTCCGCTCCGGCAACCATGTACACTCCCTTTTCCGGGCAGTGAGCCTGCCACGCATTGTGACCGCGTCCGCCGGTCGCAATTGCTCCGATCTTCAATGTTTTCATAAAAATCTCCATTCTGTTAAATGGTTTCGGGATTGAAATTCTTCATTTATGATATAATGTAATAAGTTAAATGAAAACGTCAAATCATTTCCTGTTTTTCTTGCGAAAAAACCATGAGGAAAATAAAACAAAGAATGAGGAATATTGATGTCGGACTATACCATCACCTATGAAAATGACTTTCCGTTTGTGCTGTACGCCGCCACGGAAGTCGGCACCACGGCACGCACGCCCGTCATCAGCCGCACTGCATACGAGGACTGCACCGTGGAATATATCCGCAGCGGTTCGGGACACCTCGAAATCAACGGAAAGTCATTCCATGTCAGGCAGAACGGACTCTATTTCCTCACGCCGGGCAGCAGTCACACCTACTGGCCGGACCGTGATGAACCGTGGTACAAGCTTTTTTTCGTGGTCGGCGGCGAACTGATGCACTCCCTGCTCCGCGCATACAAGCTGGATGAAGTCTACTGCATCCAGAACTGCCCTGTTCTGAAAAAATATTTCGAGGAAATGGCATCCGTCAACTTCAATTCCGTTACCTCTAATCAGCAGGCGGCGCTGATTTTTCATCAGTTCGTGCAGGAAGCGGCACACCAGGTCTACGGCATGAAATCACAGCTGCCGCAGGAAATCGAAAAACTGAAACTGGCACTGGATGACGCCGTGGAAAATAATTTCCGTCTGGAAGAATTCGCCGCAGGACTCAGCATTTCCGAAGCGCACCTCATCCGCATGTTCCACACCCATTTCAAGGTTACGCCATACGAATATCTGATGTCGCGCAAAATGGAAAGAGCACGCCGGCTCCTGCTTTATTCCACACTGTCCATCAAGGAAATTTCCGCACTGCTGGCTTTTTCCGATCAATACTATTTTTCCAATTATTTCAAACGGAAAAACGGAATATCTCCCCGGCTGTTCCGTTCCAAATTTCTGATTCAGAAAAAGAAATGATTTTCAGAAAGTGGAACTGGCACGGACTCCGACGCTTTTCAGATGGCTGACGTCATTCCAGCAGCAGAGCTGCCAGAGCTTGTCCCGTTTCACGAAATGCGTGTAGCTGGCGTTGCTGGTCACGGGAATCATCGCCTGCGCCGTTACCATGCCGACCACATGCCGGAATACCGCCCGCAGAACGCCGCCGTGGGTAATCAGCAGGATTCGTTTTCCCGCATGTTTTTCCGCCATGGATTCCAGACAGTCCGCGACCCTCCGGAAAAATTCCAGCCGGCTTTCACCGCCCGGCACGACGACTTCTCCGCCGTCCAGACCGAAGCAATGCATGATTTCCGGATACTGTTCCTTCAAATCATGACACGGATGCCCTTCCAAATCGCCCAGATGCCATTCCCGCAGTTCCTTCACCGGAACAACTTCCAGATCATGAAAACGCGCAATGATCTGTGCAGTCTGCATGGCGCGTTTGAGATCACTGCTGAAAATACAGTCAAACTTTTCATCCCGCAGCCGTTCCGCCGCACATTCCGCCTGCCGGATTCCCGTCTCATCCAGATCGGTGTTCAGAAATCCCTGCAGAATCCCCGCCATGTTCGCGGAAGTCTGACCATGCCGAATCAAAGTGAAATCCGTAGTCATAACAGGTTCCATTCCCGAAGCATCGTGCGGGCTATGATGGCGTAGCCTTCGTCGTTCATGTGCAGCCCGTCTTTCGTATAGAGCAGACCTTCCGGCGAAGTGCTGCCGCGGTTCTTTTCGCGGAGATCGGCAAAGACCGTATCCAGCGGAACCAGCCGTGCGGACATGGAATCCGCCGCCCGGCGTGCCGCCAGACAATATTCGCGGAGCAGATCGCCGAATTCATGGTACAGCCGACCTTCCAGACGCCCGGTTACGGTATTGATGCTGAACTTGCGGATTCCGCCGAGCAGACGGCAGAGATGAATGATCCATTTCAGGTTTTCTTCAAACGTCAAGGGGGAAATGACCGGTTCATCGCGCCATTCTCCGCGTCCGATCAGCGAGTCGTTGTTGCCGAAAAATATGCTGACGGCATCGGGCTTGCGGTCAATCACATCCGTTTTCAGACGGGTCAGGGCAAGCGGAGTCTTGTCGCCGCCCAGCCCGGCGTTCAGCACTTTGACGCCCCGGAACTGCAATTCCTCCTGCAGTGTTTTGACATAACCGTTCGCCGCGGCAGTGAGACTGTCGCCGAAACACAGCAGAGTTTCCCCGGCGCGCAGCCATGGACCTTCTTCTCTGGCAATACTCATGATACCCAATCCTTTATTACTGAAGCCGGGGAACGGCAAGCATTCCCGCCGGATATTTATTTCCCTGTTTTTTCGTTTTCCGGAGCTGCATTTTCTTCCGGTGCAGCTGTCCCCTCTGCGGGTTCCGGCGCAGATTCCGGAGGCGGAGGTGGTGCTTTTTCATTCAGTTTGACCGGATCTTCTTCGCCGGGCAGCAGCTTGAACACTATTTCATACTCATCATCCACCGACGGCACAGCGAACAGCAGACGGCATTTGCGCTCGGACTGGGAATCGCTGTAATTCCGTTTCTTTCCCTGAAACGCATCCTGGTTCTCCGCCATATCCAGACACGGATATTCCGTGCCGTCCTTGCGCAGAGCATAATCAAAAATACTGACCGCGCGGCCGGGGTCAAGAATCAGGGTCAACTCCGCCCATGCCGGAGAAGATTTGCCTGCCGCGGGAGACGGACTGAACGATTCGGGGCGGGATGTACTGAAATTCGCATTCTGAATCGCCCCTGCCCGGATTCGCGGCAGAACCTTCTTTACTGCCGAAGACGTTTTTTCCTGTGCGTAAATCTGTATTCCAGCCGCCGCACACAAAAACAGTATCAATATATATTTCATCATTTTGCGCAGTCTCCTGAATTCACTTTCCCCATAACATACCATGATCGAACTGTTTTTCAATATCCGGCTGTGACGAAATTCAAAAAAAACGCATTTCCCGCGCCCGTCTCCGCCGGAGGCTGCGCATTTCCGCCATTGAAAAACCTTCCGGAACGGATATATTACACCAGATTCCGGCAAAAACGGCGGAGAGCCGTCCGGACAGGAAAGGGTTATCATGAAAACGGAAGACATCATTCTGATCTGCGGATACGGCGTCAGCGGCAAAGCGGCGGCACGGCTGGCTGTCTCGCTCGGAAAAAATATTGTCATAGCCGACGAACACGATTCGCCGGCTATGCACACGGAAACGGAACAGCTGCGGCAGATTCAGCCCGGTCTGCGTTTTTTCCCCGGCTGGACTGCAGAACAGCGGCTGCCGGACTGCGGAACAGTGGTTGTCAGCCCCGGAATCCGGAAAAACACTCCGCTTTATCAGGCGGCGAAAAATGCCCTGATCCCCGGCGGCAAATGGCTCAGTGAACTGGAATTCGCCCTGCGGAACATCCATTGTCCGTTTGTTTCCATCACGGGAACCAACGGCAAAACCACCACCACAGAACTGACCACCGCACTGCTCCGGGCGCACGGCGTCAATGCCGAAAGTGCCGGCAACATCGGAACCGCCCTCAGCGGCTGCGTACAGGAAACCAGCCGGCGGAAACTGGAATGTCTGGTCATCGAAACCAGTTCCTTTCAGCTGGAAAACATCGCTGCGTTTCCGGCTTGCCCCGCCGCTGTCCTGAACCTTGCCAGCGACCATATCGACCGTCATGGCTCTCTGGAAGAATATGCCCGGACCAAGTTCAAAGTGCTGACCGCGGAGCGTCCCCCGGAACAGCGGATCATCAACAGCAATCTGCGTCCCTGGGCGGATAAGTTTCTGCCGAATACAGAAATGACCACCTTCTCCGCCGTCGATCCGGAAGCGGATTTCTCTTTGAATGCCGATGGCGTCATTGTGTTTCGCGGACGGAAAATTTATGACACTGCGGGCGGACATCTTCAGGGACTTCACAATGCGGAAAACATGATGGCGGCTCTTGCCATGCTGCGCGCCGTCCGCGGAGAAGATGCTCTGTTCCGTCCGGAAACTTCCGAAGCGCTGCAAGCGTTCCGGTGCAGTCCGCACCGCATGGAAGTCTTTGCCGAATACAACGGCATCCGTTTTGTCAACGATTCCAAAGCGACCAATCCCCACGCCGTCAATGCGGCGGTCCGCCAGTTCGCCAACGGCAGAAATCTGCTGCTGATTCTCGGCGGTCTGGACAAAGGCATGGATTTTTCCGAACTGGAAATTTCCCTGCCGCATATCCGGCAGGCTTTTCTGATCGGACGCTGCCGCGATACGATTTCCGCCGAACTGTCCGGCAAGGTGCAGTTCCGTACGTCGGATAGTTTTGAAGAAGCCGTGAAAGAAGCCTGCGAAGCCGCCCTGCCCGGCGACTGCGTGATGCTGTCCCCTGCCACGGCGAGCATGGACATGTTCAAAAATTATGCCGAACGCGGCGACATTTTCAAGTCGCTGGTCCGGCAATGGATTGACAGCCGTCGCCCCTAATCAGGCAAACAGATCGTCCTGCGCCGTGAAGAACGGAGCAAATTTGCGGCGCAGTTCCTCCAGTTTATCCAGATAGTACGGCACATTTTCATCGCGGATTTTTTCATCGGCTTCGGTCAGCAGTTTGGAACTGTCCACCACCGCCACGCGTTTTTTGTCTCCGATAATGTAGAACGCGACCTGATCGCCCTGCCGGTATTCCCGTCCGGACTTGATGGCAAGCTCATAGGCGGCACTGCGTTTTCCCGTACCTCCGGCAAGTTTGCGTTTGTAGGTATCCAGGGAATCGGACAAGGTTTCACTCTTTGCCAGATCAGCGAACGGCAGAGAGTGATTCGTCAGAGCCTGCACAAAATCATCGTGAACCTTCTTCGCCCCGGCGGAATCGTGACGGAGCAGAGCGGCAATGATCCGTTCCATATACCGCCGCTGGAACGGCTCCAGTCCGCGCGATTTCAAAGCGGCTCCGGTGATGGAAATTTCCCCTTTGGCGTTCAGCAGTGCATAATTCTTGCTCTTGTAACAGAACATCGCCTGATAGGATTCATCAAAATCAACTCCGATTCCTTCCGGCAGAACTTTTGCCAGTGCGGCACCGACAGTAGACAAAGTCTGATCTTTCCCCGCCTGAAAATAAATTCCGTCCGTATCCATTTCAATGATTTTGCAGCCGTTCGATTCCAGCGTATCCAGCATCAGCGTCAGAATTTCGCGTCCGCGCGCCGTGACTTTTTCCGCCATGGAAAAATCATTCAGGAATCCCTGCTCAAAACCCAGATAACCGTAAAACGAGTTGATCAGAATTTTGAAAGCGGACTGCAAGGCGCCGTAATAATCCTTTTTTTCCGGAGTTTCGGCGGCTTTGGCGGCATCTTTGGCTTCCAGACGGAAGGCGCGGAGACGTTTCAGCCACTGAGGGAAAACCGCCAGAGAATCGCGGGCGGGAACCCACCCCTCGGAAAGGATGACGGACGGATACAGGGAACGCACGTCGCAATGATCGACCCGTTCAAAGACGCCGGCGTCAAAGGCACGGGTCAGCGCACCGGCAAAGGAGCGGCCGCGTTCCGGCGCGGGCAGCGCATGTCCGGCTTTCAGGTATTCCGCCGCGAACAGAGCGTCGATCCGGGTGGCGTTGCCGCGCACCATGCAGTTCTGATAACCGAACGGCACAATCTGGGTCTGGTAGAACCAGCTCGGCGACAGAATGGCGGAAAGTGCACGGGTTTCGCGGACATCATCCAGAGCATATTTAAGCAGGTTTTCCCGGTCGTTCGTCCAGGCGTCCGTAATTTTCGCACCGTCGATATAGGTGCGTTCCGGCGCAGCCACACCAAAATGACGCGCCGCATATTTCAGACCGTAGCTGTCCAGATTGCGATGCACGGCATCATAGAAATACAGCAGGAAACAGGTGTCCGACACATGCCGTCCATAGATATCGTAACGTGTATAATTGATGATGCGTTCCGCCACGGAAAAACGGGAATTGCGTTTGGCGGGAGTTGAACCGTCGCGTCCCAGCCGCAGTTTCGCTTTGCAGCGTTTGGCGCGGGCTTCCAGATACGGCAGGTCAAACCGGAAAATGTTATGCCCTTCCAGCACGTCGGGATCCCGTTCCGCCACTTCCGCCGAGAAGGCTTCCAGCAATTCCTTTTCGGACGGATAATCCGCCAGCGACAGCACTTTTTCCCAGCCGGTGTTGTCCGACAGCGAAATGATGATGACGGCATCATCCGGGCGGGCGGCATTCGGAAATTCGTAACCGGGCGTGCAGAGCGTTTCAATGTCGAACTGCATCCGCCGGAGTTCAGGGAAAGCCATCCCGGTGAACAGCCGCAGATCATGCTGAATCAGAAACTGCAGCGTCATATCCGAAAACAGACGGAACGGCGCATTGGGCTGTCCGCCGGAAAAACCCGTAGTCTTTTTCAGCGTCTTGACCGCTTCGTCATACAGTTCCGTATTGTCGAAATCCGCCCGGAAACGGAAATCCCCTTCGCCGGAAAGCTCCGTCATCCGGATTCCCGGCAGCTCGTCCGGAAACGCATTGAACGCCGTCAGCAGAAACGGCCTGAACGGCATTTCACTCTTGACCACCGAGCCGTCCGGCATACGCTGAAATACCGATGCCGTCCCATCCTTATGGGTTTCAACCGCACAAATCCGGGACATCTTTTCATCCGTCATGACCCGCCCTCCCCTGTTGATTATTGTATGGAATACTTGGCTGCCGTCTTTTTGAGAGCGGCAAGCTGTTTTTCGCTCAGGACTTTTCCCGCCGCCCGCTGTTTGGCAAGCGATTCATAGAAAACCTGGTCGTCGTACACTCGGCCGCGGACTTTTTTCGGCTCATTCCATTGAGTGATGGATTTCATTCTGGCGATCAGGTCATCGGCTTCGCCCATGGGAACCGCCGGCGCGGCTGCTTCCTGCGGAGCTTCCTCCAGGTGAAGCACTTCGGCAATCATTGCATAATTCGGGAGCTGCTCTTTGTAACGAGTCGCGATCCTGCCCAGCGCAGCAAGCTGTTTTTCACTCAATGCTCTGCCGCGCTGACTCTGCTCCAGCAGGGATTCGAAAAATTTCTTTTCATCAAAACGGCGGAATCCTTTTTCCGGAGCTTTCCACGGAATGGCTTTCATGGCGGCGAAGACGTCGGCAAGTTTTTCCTGCGGAGGCGCAGCAGCCGCGGCTTCTTCGCGTTTCTTCTGCCATTCCCGGATCATCGCCTGACGCGCTTCCTGCTCTTCGCGGGTTGCTTCCAGCTCCTGTGCGAAATTGAACTTCGCGGCGCAATCCGCCAGTCCGGGCAGCTGTTCATTGTATTTCACTGCCATACGGAGCAGAGCATCCCACTGCGGAGCGGAAAGCGGTTTGCCGGCGGTATACGCGTTTTTCACCGATTTGAAAAATTTCTGGTCGTCATACGTGCGGCTGCCGTTTTTTTCCGGCGGATTCCAGTTCTGAATCGAATCCATGAGCGAAATCAGCGCTTCCACTTTGGCTTTGTCCGGCGCACCCAGGGTCTTGGCGGTCTGAAGCCATTTTTCAAATTTCTCGTAGAACGTGTGCATCATGGCAGTCCACTGAACCTTGCCTTCCTCGACCTGGTCCAGCTCGTCTTCCATCTTGGCGGTAAAACCGACATCGAACAGATCCGCCAGATGTTCCACCAGATAATCCGAGATACGGAATCCCAGATCCGTCGGAATCAGCTTGCCTTTCTGCTTGTCCACATACTTGCGTTCCTGAATGGTGTTGACGATCGTCGCGTAAGTGGACGGACGTCCCACCCCGTTGGATTCCAGTTCCTTGATCAGCGTCGCTTCGGAAAAACGCGGCGGCGGCTCGGTGAATTTCTGTTCTCCCAGCAGATCATCCAGACGGCAGGACTCTTCCGGCTTCAGTGCTTTGAGCGTTTCGGCGTCGCGCTGATTTTCGTCTTCCTCCTCGGAACCTTCCTCGCGGATGTTGTAGACCCGCAGGAAGCCGGGGAATGTTGTCACGGTGGCAACCGAACGGAACGTGTAGGTGCGTCCGTCGCCGCCCGTGCCGTCCACGTCAACGGTGGTGCGCTGCTGTTCCGCGGGAGCGGTCTGGCTCGCCATGAAACGCCGCCAGATCAGCGTGTAAAGTTTCAAACTGCGCTCATCCAGGAACGGTTTGACTTTTTCCGGAGTAAGCGTTACATCCGTCGGGCGGATCGCTTCGTGCGCGCCCTGGGCGGACGCCTTGGATTTATAGAACGGCGGTTTGGCGGGGACGTATTCCGGACCGTAATTGGCGGCAATGAACTGACGCGCCGCCTCCTGCGCTTCGCGGGACACCGTGACCGAGTCGGTACGCATGTAAGTGATCAGACCGACCGGTCCGCCCTGCCCGACGTCCATACCTTCATAAAGTTCCTGGGCAATCCGCATGGTGGAACTGGCGGAAAATCCGAGCGCGGAACTCGCCGCCTGCTGCAATGTACTGGTGATAAACGGCGGAGCGGCATTTTTCCGGCGCGGCACACTTTCAATCGAAGCCACTTTCCAGCTTCGGGCGGCGCGTACCGCCTGTTCCAGAGACTGCGCCGCTTCCCCGCTGGATATATCCGCTTTCTCTCCGTTAATCTTGAACAGACGCGCATGGAACAGCCCCGGTGCAGCGTCGAACTTCGCCAGAAAATTCCAATACTCTTCCGGCTGGAAATTCTGAATGACGCGTTCCCGTTCGCAGACCAGCCGCAAGGCAACCGACTGAACCCGTCCCGCACTCACTCCTTTTTCGATACGTCCCCACAGCAGCGGACTGACCATATATCCCACAATCCGGTCCAGCACCCGGCGCGCCTGCTGCGCATCCACTTTGTCGATGTCCAGTTCCGACGGAGACTGAAAAGCACGGGCAATTGCCGAACGGGTGATTTCGTGAAATGTAACCCGGTGAAAAACCGCTTTTTTATTGCAGCGGGACAGAATTTCGCGCAGATGCCAGGCAATGGCTTCTCCTTCGCGGTCAGGGTCGGGGGCAAGATAAATGTCGGATGCCTTTTTGGCGGCGGCTTTGAGATCCGACAGATTTTTCGAACGTTCGCGCGTTTCCTCATACTGCGGCATGAAGTCATGCTCTATGTCCACACCGAACGATTTCGTCGGCAGGTCGCGCACATGTCCCATCGACGCCTTGATCGTATATTGACTGCCGAGCATCTTCCCGATGGTGCGGGCTTTTGCCGGAGATTCCACAATTACCAGTTTGTTGTCCATCTTTGTTTTTCCGTCAAATTCCGTTTTTTCAGATTCTTTATCTTTTAAAGGTAACTTCTCAATGCCGTTCTGTCAAGTCGGAAAGCAGAAGAAAATTCCAATTCCGCCTCAAAAAAAATTTTTTTTAATCTCTGCAGCAACAGATTCCGCCCCCGTTTTTCCGGAAAATTTCTTGCAAATGCCTGCGGAAGGGGTATATTACTGCATTTCATCATTCGGGAAGGAGAGTTTTTACAATGGAATTCGCAAAAATTCTGGAAGCCATGATGCTGGTCATTTTCGGAGCCAGCTGGCCGGCGCAGATCCTGAAAACCGTCCGGGTCAAAAATCCGCAGGGGAAAAGCTTTTTGTTCCTTTACATGATTCTGACCGGCTATGCCTGCGGTCTCGCCAGCAAATTCGTCGGCGGCAACTGGCGCGGCAACTGGATCATCTATCTGTATATGCTGGATCTTCTGATGGTCGGCACCGATACCGTGCTGTCCCATTATTACATATACAGACTCAAACACGGCACCGCACGGAAATAAAACGATCCGCCGTCAAAAAAAACCGCACCTGTCGCCGGGCGCGGTTTTTTCATATGTACCGTTGCGGAAAAATCACAGTTCCACGGCTTTATTGGTCGTGGCTGATTCCATCATGGCTTTCGCGATCATGAGGGAATTGTAACCGTCCTGAACCGTCGGGAACGGAATGCTGTGATCGCCTTTCATATATTTATAGAGATTGAGCATCTGACGGGTGTAGCCGTCCACCACATTGACTTCCTTCACGCCTTCACCGGACGCCTGCGGAGCATTGCGGACCGGAATGGACTGCTTTTCGCCGCCGGCGGGATAATAGGTAAGATCCGGATTGCCGTCCATGACCAGCGCGCCTTTCTCTCCGTAGATTTCCATCATTTCTCCGCTCCGTCCGAAACGCTGCCAGTTGCACATGTAATTGCAGATGACGCCGTTTTTATAGGTAACTACGGAAGCCACATGGTCGGCAGGCAGCGGCTGCGCCGTATCCAGCATGTCGCTCTGGGCATAGACCCGTGCGGCAGAACCGAAGAACCAGTTGCTCAGGTCAACATGATGTGCCAGCATGTCCATGATGACGCCGCCGCTTTTGTCAAACTGCGTGAACCAGTCATCGCTCAGACGCTTGAAACCGCCGAACGGCAGATCCACGTTGCAGAAACGAATTTTTCCGAGAAAATTCTGTTCGAGCAGTTCCTTCATTTTCATGGCTTTATACATATGGCGGCGGACAAATCCGATGGCGAAGAGTTTGCTGTAACCCTTACCAAGGGCAAGCAGTTCATCCGCCAGCGCGAAATCACGGCAGAGCGGTTTCTCGCAGAACAGATCCTTGCCGGCGGCAATCGTCGCGCGGACTCCGTCCTGATGCGTGTAAGTCGGGGCGGAAACAATCACGCAATCCGCTTTGGCGGCAACTTCTTCCGGACCGTTGCAGATTTCCGCTCCGTATTTTTCATGCATTTCCTGTGCGGCTTCCGGCTTCGGATCATACACAGCCGCAATCCGGACATCATTTTTGCATTCTTCCAATGTGGTCAGATACGACGTGTGGTTCTTTCCCATGCGTCCCGCACCGATGACTCCGAACTTCACCATTTGCTTCACTCCTTTTTGGATTCTGTCTTCCTTGCAGGTAACACGCGTTACCTGTTTTTCATAATATAACAAAGCGGAGAACATTTGCAAGAGGAAAATATGCCGGAAACTGTTTTTTTTCAAAAAAAAGCACTGTATTCCGCTGTTCCGCTTGATTTTTCCGGATAAACGGATATAATGACTGTCATGAAAAGATGAACCCCTGACAAATCAACATAAAAAAGGAGAGAAGCATTATGGGCATTTTTATGAAATCAGCACTCTGTCTGACAGCCGCCGTCTGCACAAGCATGGCATTCGCCGCGGATGTGTTCAAACTTGAAAATCTGTCGGAGATCAGCAAACACGCGAATGTGTCCCAGCAGGAACAGGTCTTTACGGTCAAGAAGAATGCTTCCCTGTTCGCCAATCAGAAACTGACCCTGGACCCGGCGAAAAAATATCGTCTGTCCGGAGAATTCCGCTGCATTCAGGGGAAATCTCCGAATATCTACCTCGGCTTTGCTCCGTTTGACGCCAAAGGCAGACGGATTCGTCCCGCGCATGTACTGTCACAGAAAGACTCTCTCTCGGAACTGGCGGAAAATGTCAAAGCCGGCGACAAAGTGCTGAAAATCAAAGACGCTTCTAAATGGGACACCGTTTTTCCGTACACCAACATTGTCTTCAACGCCAAAGACGATCTTTCCGATCTGCCGAACTTCGAAGTGTTCCCCATTGAAAAAGACAGCATCAAAAAAGTCGGCGACGTCTGGGAAATCACCCTCAAAGACGCAGCGAGGAAAGCATATCCCGCCGGGACAAAAGTCCGTCAGCAGAAAGACGGCGCGACTTATATTTACACTGCGTCCGCCGGTCCGGTCAAGCAGGAATGGACCGCCAGAACCGGCGTGATTTCCGGCGAAGTGCTGAAAGAAATGAACTCGACCACGACCAGCAAACTGTGGCCCGGCACAAAATCTGTCCAGGTGCTGGTCATGTTCCTCGGCGGCACGCCGGACAGCGTGGTGGAATTCAGAAATATCAAGGTGGAAGAAGTTCAGTAATCCGCCAGTCTTTTTTTCATACAGCCGCGCATCAGGGGGTGTGCGGCTGTTTTTTAAACCGGAAACTAACATAAATTCATTTGACTTTCCCGCGGAGACGGCTATTTTATACGGCAATATATTTCACAAACAACAGAGGTAAAGGATCATGTGGAAGTATTATGCACTGCTTTCCGCGTTTTTCGCCGCACTGACTGCACTGCTGGCAAAATGCGGAGTCTCCGGAATCAATTCCAATCTGGCAACCGCAATCCGCACCGGGGTCATCCTGCTCATCACCTGGGGAATTGTGCTGTTCGGCGGAACTCTGCCCGAAATCGGCAGACTGTCTGTCCGGAACTGGATATTCCTGACGGCGTCGGGCATTGCCACCGGACTGTCCTGGCTGTTCTATTTCAAGGCATTGCAGCTCGGCGACGTCTCCAAAATCGCCCCCATTGACAAACTCAGCGTCGCCATGGCGGTAATTCTCGGTATCGTGATTCTGCATGAAAAGATCACTCTGCCGGTCGCCGCCGGAACCGCTCTCATCGTGGCAGGCAGTCTGGTCATGCTCCTGGGCAAATGACAGCCGTTACACACCGCTGCCGTCAAACACCGGAATGAAGTCTTCGCTGGCGGATTCCTCTTCCTGAACAAAACCGTCTTCAATGGGTGAATCGAACAGGTAATTCTCCACCTGCTCATATTCCTCATCGGAAACCCGGCGCGACAGTTCCGGGAAATTCCGGATGTCGCCGTGCGGCACATACTGACGCATCAGGCTGAACAGGATGTCGCCCGGCTGAAAATGTTCCGCCACATAATCAATGATGCGGAGTGTGTTCTCAACCTGACCCGGCAGCAGCAGATGCCGGACAATCACTCCGCTTTTCATCATGCCGTCCCCGCCGATCACATACGGACCGCACTGCCGGAACATTTCCTGAATGGCGGCGGATGCCGTCTCGAAATAATCCGGGGCATGACTGTAACGTTCCGCCAGAGCATTGCCGGCATATTTGAAATCCGGCAGATAAATCTGAATCTTTCCCTCCAGACGCCGCAGCTGTTCAAGGTCATCATAGCCGTTGGAATTGTAGACCACGGGAACCGGCAGCGGCTCCTTCAGGCTTTCCAGAATGGCTTCCGTATAATGACCGGGAGTAACCAGATTGATGTTGTGCGCACCCTGCGCAATCAGTTCGCCGTAAATTCCGCGCAGACGTCCGACCGTGATCTCTCTGCCCTGCAAACCGGAACTGATTTCATAATTCTGACAGAAGACACAACGCAGATTGCAGCCGCTGAAAAACACTGTGCCGGAACCGCGCGTTCCGCTGATGCATGGTTCTTCCCAGCGGTGCAGCGCGGCACGCGCCACTACCGGATTCCGGGGACAGCGGCAGAAGCCGAACACCCCTTCCCCGTGCAATGTATCCGGACGCTGCACACCGCAATGCCGGACGCAGTCAGAGCAAATTTTCATACGTGATGATCTCCTGTCAAGAAAAAAACGGACCGACGGCAGACACCTTCAGTCCGTTTTCATTCAATAGGCGTTCAGCCGCACTCAGCGGAAGTCAGCCCATTTCGGATCGTTCTCGAAAGCGGAACGATAGTAATCTTTGAGTTTCAGAGCCGCCGCGGCTTCTTCATCCAGAACGACCACGCAGTCGTCATGCAGCTGAAGAGCAGAAGCGGAAATCATGGCGGTCATCGGGCCTTCGAGCGCGGCGGCGACAATATCCGCTTTGCGTTTGCCGGTGGCAAGAAGCAGAAGCTTCCGGGCATCCAGAATGGTGCCGACGCCCATGGTCAGAGCGCGGGTCGGCATCTTTTCACCCTTGGCGGGGTCGAAGTACGGACCGTTCTGCGCCATGGTAACCGGGGTCAGGTTGACCGCGCGGGTACGGGAAGAGAAGGAGGACATCGGTTCATTGAAGCCGATATGACCGGTCAGACCGATTCCGAGCAGCTGGAGATCCACGCCGCCGGATTCTTCCATCATCTGTTCGTAACGGGCGCATTCCAGTTCCAGATCTTCGGCAATGCCGCTTTCCACATGCGTGTTGCGCTTGTCGATGTTGATGTGGTCGAACAGGTGATAGTTCATATAGTAGCGGTAGGAGTTGTGATCTTCCGGCGGAAGACCGACATATTCATCCAGGTTGAAAGTTTTGCAGAGAGAGAAATCGACTTCGCCCTTCTTGTTCATGGCAGCCAGTTTCTTGTAGACGTTTTCCATGGTGGCGCCGGTGGCAAGACCGAGGGTCATGGTCGGTTTCGCATTCAGAGCATCGGCAATAAGTTTCGCTGCAAACGCTTCTGCGCAGTCAGCGGTAGGTCTGATGATGACATCCATTTTATATTTCTCCTGTTTGATTTTTGGGGATTACACGTTGTAGAAACTCTTCGGTCCTTCGTAGGACATGCGGACGACCAGTGATTTGGCGACGTCGAAGGGCATCTGTCCGCGCAGAACATAGCCGGACACCACATCGCACAGCACACGGCGGAACATTTCGAAACGGGAGCCGTAGCTCAGGATTTTGCGGGAGTCGGAAACCATGCCCGCGAAATTTGAAAGCAGATCCACGGAACCGATGTATTCCAGCTGACGGCGCATTCCGATCGGGGAATCGTTCAGCCACCAGGCGGAACCCAAACGGACGTTCGCGCCGAACGCACGGGCAATCGCCGCCAGAGACGCCTGATGTCCGGGTTCGAGACAATACAGGGCAACTTTCAGACGGTTGTCAAACTTATTCAGAAAACGTCCCAGCGGTTTGACAATATCAATCATGTGATCGGAAACGTCGCCGCCGGAATCCGGACCCAGCATATCCATCAGCGTGTCGCGGATGTCGCGCACCGCGCCAATATGCATCTGGAACACCCAGCCGGATTTGGCGTCCATTTCCGCGATCTGAACGGACAGCCAGGACATGTAATCATTGATTTCCGCGCGGGAAAGTTTTTCATTGTTCAACGCTTTGCGGAACGCGCTCTGCGCACTTTCGCGCGTGGCGTCGCCGGAAAGCGGATATTCGATGCCGTGGTCGCTGGCGGCACAGCCGTTTTCAGCGAAATAGTCATGCGATTTCTGGAGAACTTCCACCAGTTCGTCCACGCTCTTGATTTCCGTGTTGTAACGCGCGCCCAGCTTCTGAATATATGCCGGCCAGGTCGGCTGATAAATATTGACAGCTTTATCCGGACGCCAGGTCGGGCGCACCAGTGTTTTTCCTGCGGCGGCGTTGACCTTGGGATGATTTTCCAGCACGTCTGCGGGATCATCGGTCGAACACATGACTTCCACATTCATCTGCTGAAGCAGCTGAAGCGGGCGTTTTTCCGGACGGGCAAGCGCGGCATTGATTTCGTCCCAAAGCTGTTCGCCGCTTTCGGGAGTGATCAGGGCGTCTTTGAGTCCCAGACCGCGGCGGATATCCAGATGAACCCATTCATACACCGGGTTGCCGGCGATTTCCGGAAATATGGAAACCAGTTTCAGCCATTTTTCCTTCGGATCGGCTTTGCCGGTAATGTATTCTTCGGGAATGCCGCGTTTACGCATCATTTCCCAGACATAATGGTCTGTGGCGGCAACCACCTGCCAGGCGGTTTTATAATTGTTGTTGACAGCGATTTCCGCAACGTCGGAATGGTTGTGAGCATCAACAACGGGCAGTCCCTGCACTTCGCTGAAAAGTGCGGCGGCGGTGTCATTGCTGAGCAGATAGCGTTCATCAAGAAAAGCCATGATACATTTTTCCTGTTTTATGGTTGACAGTGATTTTACGTTCACAGATTAATATAATCCGCGACAGTCTTTTTTCCAGATTATTTTCCGGAAAATAGTGAAAAAAACCGGGCTTTCTGTCCGGAAAACAGGAAATCTGCCGGTTCTGCACCCTTTTTTCACTGATTGTTCCGCACTCTGGCGCAAATCTTTTTTTCAGCTCCTGCCGTTTCGAACTCAACAGATTCCGGCGCAGGTGTCTGCCCGTGCCGTCCGATTTTCTGTCAGAGCAGCGGCAAAATTCTGCCGAAAATATTTCCTGCAGATTTTTTTCATTCTCCGTGTGACCGGCTCTTGTATTTCCGGCGGTTGTGGAGTATGATACCGCATGATTGAAAGCGAGGTTGACTTATGATTGATGCAATATTGAAAAAAGGGAAAGAACGTTCCCTTCTGCGGAAACATCCCTGGGTATTTTCCGGCGCTGTTGCCAAACTGTCCGGCACGGCGGAAAACGGCGAAACGGTACGGGTGCTGAGTTCAGAAAAACAGTTTCTGGCATATGCCGCATGGTCGGGCGAATCTTCCATCGCCCTGCGGGTCTGGACCTTCCGGGAAGATGAACAGCCAGGTCCGGAATTTTTCCAGCGGAAATTCGCCGCGGCATTCGCTCTCCGGAAAGAAATCTTCCATGACAGACTGCCGGACGCCTACCGGCTGTTCTATGCGGAATCCGACGGTTTGCCCGGAGTCATTGCGGATATCTACTCCGGATACGGCGTGATCCAGCTTTCCACGGCGGGCGCGGATCGCTTCCGGCAGGAACTGGCGGATGCGCTGATGCCGTATGCGCCCCGCGGCATTTACGAACGTTCCGATGTGGACGGACGCAAACGCGAAGGACTGCCGCCGGTCAAAGGGCTTCTGCGCGGGGAAACAGTTCCGGAAACCATCCGGTTCACGGAAAACGGCATCCGTTTCCAGTGCAGTCCGGCGACGGGACATAAGACCGGATTTTATCTGGATCAGCGGCTGAACCGCGCACTGGTTGCGGCGGAAATCCCTGCCGGAGCAAAGGTGCTGAATTGTTTCTGTTATACCGGCGGCTTCGGACTTGCCGCATTGTCGGGCGGCGCGGGAGAAGTCATCAATGTGGATTCCTCCGGTCCCGCATTGGTGCTGGCGCGGATCAATGCCGGCTTGAACGGTTTTTCCGAAGGACAGTTCCAGACTGTTGAAGCGGACGTATTTCAGTATCTGCGACGCTGTCGGGATGCGGCGCAGCATTTTGATGCGATTGTGCTGGACCCGCCCAAATTTGCCGATACGGTTGCTCAGAAAGAGAAAGCCGCGCGCGGTTATAAAGATTTGAATCTTCTGGCGATGAAATTGCTGCGTCCGGGCGGAAAACTGTTTACCTTTTCCTGTTCCGGAGCGATGGATGATGATTTATTCAGCAAAGTGATAGCCTCATCCGCGCTGGATGCGGAGGTGGATTTCCGCATTATCCGCAAAATGGAGCAAGGTCCGGATCATGCATTATCCACGGCATTTCCCGAAGGTCATTATCTGAAAGGCATTTACGGAATCCGCCAAAACTGATTCTATTTCAGCAGGCAGCAAAACAGGCGGCACTGCTCAAAGGCGACGGCGTCCAGAGAATTTTTTCTGAACATTTTTTTCGTTTTTTTTCAATATACCGCTTGACTTTTCTTTTCCGAGTGCTAATATAACAGCAAACAGGTTTATCGTTAACCTTAATCTGTTTTTTCGGAACATTACAGGAGGAAAAATGAGAAGTAAACACATGATCTGCCATTCAGCATTGCTGATCTCCGTATTCTTTCTGAGTGTCAGTCTGGCGGCAGCTGATTTTTATCTGGTGAAAAACGGAAAGCCGGCAGCTGCGCTGATCCGTCCGCAGGGAGCTTCCGCACGGACATATGACGCCATCAAAGATTTTTCCTTCCGGATCGGAAAATGCTCCGGGGTCGAGCTGCCGGTCTATGACGCCGCTCCGGGGGCAAAAATCCTGTTTCAGGAAGAAGCACGCACACCGGAAGATGCCGACCGTTACACCATCGAATTCCCCAACAGCAGAACTATGCTGATCACCGGTTCAAAGTACAGCATCCGGTATGCGCTGAATCATCTGCTGGAACAGTATTGCGGTGTCCGCTATCTGCTGGCATTCAGCAAAAACCTGCAGATACGTCCGGATGGATTCAGCACGGATCTGGAAGCGGAATATCCCGTCCGCGGCGACATTGCCGTTCCGCTGGACAGAATCGAAAAAACAGCCTCGTTCAATTACATGCGGGGGTTCCGCGCTCATGATCCGCAGGACTGGAATGCCCGGCTCTCATTCTGCCGTTCGCATGGTCTGGCGGAAGATGTGTTCCCGTGGAACAAGTATGCGGAGAACAACACGTGGCCGCAGGAAATTCTGCCGGTTCTGAACGGGAAGCGGTATGTCATGCCCCAATACCGGGACGGGATGGGCCCGCGGCAGTACCGGATGTTCTGGCAGCCGTGTTACAGCAATCCGGAAACCGTGAAAATTGCGGTTGAAAATATTCTGGAGAAACTGGAAAAAGAACCGGTGGACACCATCGGGTATTTCGACGATCACTGGAAAACGTATGGCTACCGGGAAAAACGCTATTTCATCAATCTTGACCCCAACGACAATGGCGGCTACTGCCAGTGTGAAAAATGCCTGAACGCGGTCGGCGGCAGAAAGAACCGGCTGGGAATGCAGAACTACTCCGAACTCTATTTTCGCTGGGTGAATCAAGTTGCCGAAGCCGTAACGAAAAAATATCCGCAGGTATATTTCCGTGCATTTGCCTATACACAGGTTTATGATCCGCCGAGTTTCAAACTTCATCCGAATGTGATTGTCATGCTCTGCCGGGAACTTTACAGCGGGCTGAAACCGGATATCCGCAAGGAATATGAACAGACACTCCGGGCATGGAGTCAAAAAGCGGATGTGCTGTTTGTGTGGGATTATCTGTATGGTTCAGAATATTTTCTGCTGCCGCGTTTCCATGCCGGAATCCAGGCGGAAATGACCCGGCTCTGTTATCAGTACAAAGTCCGCGGCTTCGGCAATGAACAGCATGATCCGTATTATTTCGACGGTCCCAAAAATTACCTGATTTCCAAGCAGATGTGGGATGTCAGCGCCGATATGGATGCGCTGCTGAAAGACTGGTGTGAAAGTGCCGTCGGCAGTGAAGCGGCGCCTTATCTGTACCGCTACTGGAAATTCTGGGAAAATTACTGGCAGAGTCCCGAAC
This sequence comes from uncultured Victivallales bacterium, assembly GCA_934661375.1. GTDB lineage: Bacteria > Verrucomicrobiota > Lentisphaeria > Victivallales > UBA1829 > SIG94. The sequence continues at coordinate 29,196 of CAKUJH010000008.1, read as the reverse complement.
TGCTGAAAACCTCCTGGAGCAATTCGCTGTACAGTGTCTACACGCAGCTGGGAGAACAGGGAACCTACACTTACGCCTTGCGCAAAGGCGATATGGCAAAACTGCGGTCCCTGCTGGAAAATACGGTAAAACATGCGCAGAATGCTTCTGTAACCCAGAAAAAACGCGCCGAATTTTTCCTTCGGGTATTCGAACCGTCCGAAGCGGCGGCGAAAGCCCTGTATGCGGAACTGCTGAACCCGGACGGCAGTCTTTCTTCGGCGGAAGATGCGCTGGCTCTGCTCCAGGCTGTACCGGACGCCCTGAAAGCGGTCGATGCCATGAAGACCATGCAGAAAGAAGGGCGGATCAACCAGCGTCTGCTCGAACTGGCGGAACGCGGAGCCGTGTCCAATGTTTCTGCGGTCAGCCCCTACCGCAACGATCCGGAGGTCAAAGCCGCAATTATCGAACTGCTGAAATATGACAGACTTCCGGGAACGCTTTCCGCCATTCTTCAGCTGATGAGCGGCAAGACCTATCGGAATCTGGTGACCAACGGGTCGTTCGAAAATCCGGCACAGCATCCGGTTACGCTGTGGACCTGGGAAAACTACAGCACGGAACATGTTTCCGACGGCAAATACGCGTATAAATCCTGCAACGGGAATTACTATTTCTTCATCAAGGGAATCACGCCGGGCAAAACGTACCTGGCGGTCATGGACGTCTATATTGAAAATCCCAGTGCGGAAGGTCTTTTCAATTTCGAGCTGGCGCCGCGCTGCGGCAATAAAAACGTGGACTGGATGCGTCTGTGCGACCTCAAGCTGAAAAAAGGATGGCAGACCTTCCAATTCTCGTACAAAGTTCCGGAACGCACCTATCTCGGCAAGTCCGTGGACAACATTCTGCTGCGCGCCAACTGCCGGAATTTTGAAACCGGCGAATATGTTTGGATGGACAACGTCCGGCTCTATCAGCTGGACTGAATCATAATCAGAATAATTTAACGCAAAGGAGAACGTATCATGAAGAAAATGCTCATGATGGCAGCAGCCGCACTCGCAGTATCACTTTCCGCCCAGGAGTACAAAGTCGATCTGGACTCGCCCAAGCCCTGGAAAAAGGTTGGGAACTACAACCAGCGGCTCAAAATTGAAACCAAGGAACTTAAAGGCAAGAAAGCAGTGCAGGTTACCTTCGCCGGGAAAGACGGCAAAGCCGACACTGCATTCATTCTGGTTGCCCCGGATTATCCGGTCAGCGGGAAGAAAACCATCACAGTCAGCTGTCAGGTGCTGGCGTCCGCCGGCATGAAAGGATTCGGCGCCGGCTCCCCCAACAACACCCCCGGAGTCCGCTGGTATGACGCAGACGGCAAGGAAATCCTGCCGATGACCCGGTTCGCCCTGCCGGAAGGCAACGGTGAATTCAGAGCCTTCAGCAAGCAGCTGCCGGTTCCGCCGAACGCAAAAACCGCCAGTGTCCAGCTGGGATTTGATTACCCGGATGTCAAAGACGGACAAATTTTCGCGCTGGCGGATATTCTGATCAAGGACTGACCCGTATGACCAGAGGAACAAGGACAGCTGCGTGTTTGGGCTTTTCCCTGTTTTTCTGCCTGAATTGTTCAAAAACAACCAAATTCAAGATTTGTGAAAAGCGGAAGGAATCCGAATCATGACTCGGCAGAAAACTCACCCGTATTTAAATCGTAACCTGTTGCGATTCACATTGATAGAACTCCTCGTTGTGATTGCGATCATCGCCATTCTCGCCGCCATGCTGCTGCCCGCTTTGAACAAGGCGCGTCAGACGGCACAGGGGATTCAATGTGTCAGCAATCTGAAACAGATCGGCATCGCCCTGATCAATTACCAGAATGAATACAACGAACAGCTTCTGGTTTCAAGAATCCAGATCCCGACTCAAAAATCTTCCTATGCCTGGAGTACTGCGCTCAGCATCCTGTACTTCAATTGCAGAATGTATGAAAGCGATGCAAGCAAGACACCGAAAATCTTTCAGTGTCCCGGTGAACAGAACAAGGCGCGCTGGGATATTCTGGAATCCTGCAACTACGGCATGAACTATTATTCCTTCGGCGCTCTGAACACCAGCCGGAGAGTTGCCACCATGCACCGTCTGGGCGCAAACAGCGACACCATCTGGATCGGTGATTCCGTTCCCAACGATTCGCTGTCCACATACAAAGACACATATCCGGTGTCCAAAGGCGGCAATTACCGGATTCAGCTGCCAAGCGGCGGATTGCCGTTCCCGATCAATGCGGAACAGTCCAATTCCCCGATGTTCCGCCACAATGGCCGGACAGCAAATTTCCTGTTCTGGGACGGCAGCGCCCGGAAACTGGCAGTTTCGGACAGCCGTCAGTTCAAACACTGGGCGCCGACCACCCGCGGCAAATCCGACACCTCGGAATCCAACATGCGTTCGTTGTCTGACTGGCTCAAAGGTTTGTGAAACGGAGACAAAAAAATGCAGGAACAGTACACGCCTCAGGATATTCATGACTGGAAATTCGCCTCGGAATTATCGGAATATACACTTCCGGTATTTCCGGATAAGAATGCCGCTCAACTCATCCTTATCCGGAAAGCTTTCCCTGATAAAAGCGGTGTGCTGGAAACAGCTTATGAAAGTCTGACCCGGTATTTCGCTGCGGCAGGGTATCGGTTCACTTCAGATGAAAAAAAGCTGACCTGCAGATTGCAGAGACGGTCAATCCGGAATTTTGCCCGGAACAATACAGTATTTCCATTCACAGTCCCCAGGTCGAAATTGAAGCCGCCGAACCGGAGGGGATCCGGCGAGGTATTTATGCGCTGATCGATATTTTATGCGAAAACAGCGGCAAACTTCCGGATGTATTACAGATTACCCGGAAACCATGGCTGAAAACCCGGTTAAGCCGCAGTCCATTCAGCCCCATCAAACGCTGGCCGGTCTACACGGACGAACTGCTGGACGATCAGGATTATTATCCCGATGCCTTGCTGGAACGATTTGCGCATGATGCGGTGAATGGTATCTGGATTGTAACTGAACTCAGGGAATTGAGCGAAACTTCTTTCCGGAAAACGGATCCCCGGAAGGAACAGCGTTTAAGAAAACTGAAGCAGCTTGTTCAGAAGTGTCACAGGTTTGGAATCAGGGTTTATCTTTTCATGATCGAACCATTTGGTGTACTTCAGGATGATGAACTGCTCAAAGATCATCCGGAAATGTTCGGACCACCGGCGTGGGGCGGCAAAACCTGCTATTGTCCGGCGGAAGCGAATACGCGTCAATATCTTTTCGACAGTTTTCGAAGTATTTTCACTGCGGTGCCGCAACTGGGAGGTGTGATCAATATCTGCCTGGGAGAACGCCCCACAACCTGTCTGTCTTCGGTCCGGACCAGTGAACAGCGTCTGGTGGAATGTCAGGCGAAATGCGGCCTGGATACAGGAGCGATCATGGAACGGAATCTCCGCGCCATGTCAGACGGGATGAAAGCTGCGGCACCGGATGCTCGACTGATTGCATGGTTCTATCTTCCTGAAACGGAATCACTTGCGCCATGGGTGACAGCTGCGGCATCCAAAATTCCGGCGGGCGTGATCCCGCAGTTCAATTTTGAATCTGCCGCGGTCAAAATACAATTGGACAAGCCTCGCAGGGCTGGCGATTACTGGGTTTCCTGCATCGGACCATCGCCGCGTTTCCAGAAAGCGGCACGGAAAAACAGCGTCAAAGATCTGGGAGCAAAATTACAGCTCAGCTGCGGACATGAATTTACGGTTGTTCCGTATATCCCCGCTCCCGGTATTGCATATAGGAAATACCGTGCAATGCACCAGATGGGAGTCAATCATGTAATGCAGTCATGGTATATTGGAAATTTCCCCGGTCTGCTGTCAAAAGCCATGGGACTTCTGGCTTTTGAAGATTTTCAGGAGAATGAAGAATCATTCCTGATCCGCCTTGCCAGACAGGAATGGCAATCGGATTGGCGTCCGGCTGCAAAAGCCTGGAAAAAATTTTATGCCGCTTATCAGAAGTTCCCGTTTTCCCTGCTGTTTCAGTATTACGGACCGCAGAATTCATGCGTCAACTGGAAATTTCATTTTCTGCCGGAACTTTATCCGCTGACTCCTCCCTGGAAACCGAATTTCCCGGCATCCGGCGATGCCATTGGGGAATGCCTGGGAGGATTTGAGCTTGAAGAAGTCCTGACTCTGCTCGCAAAGCTCTGCAGCAGCTGGCGGCAAGGCTGCCGGCTTCTGGAACCGCTTTACCGGAAATACAGCAATAACCGGGAGCATCTGCGTGACCTGAATATCGCAAAAGCCGCGGGAATCCTTTTTTCCGGAACATGGAATCTGTTTCGGTTCTATCAGTTACGGCATCGCCTGTATTCGGGAGACAGGAGCTGTCTGGAACCGATGACCGATTGTGTGAAAGCGCAGCAGAAACTTTTCCGGGAACTGATTCCCCTGCTGGAATCTGACTCGCGTTTAGGGTTTCATGGGGAAGCGCTGATCCGGATTTTTGATGAAAATAAAACCAGACAGGCGATTGCCGATGCGGACATCGCACTGCATGAAGCGGAACAGCTGCGGCAGTCGCCGCTGCCGCCGATACGTTACGCCCAGGAATGCGGAGTCCTGCAAATGATTCCGGAACACAGAGAAAACTCCATGCCCGGAGCCAGCTGGAGCTATTCCGCGACAGATAACGGACTGCGGATATTCGTCACCCCGGCACAGGGATTCGTGATTAAAGGAATGGAATTCTATTTTATTGACTTGTGCGGAATTCGTTATCCGCTGTATGAAATGTTCGGAATTTCCGGCGGTCAGATTTCCGGCAGGGGAAATCTGTATAGGGCTGTTACTGGTAAAAAGCGTTCTTCCGGAGTGCGGGTTGACTTCCGGGACGGAAATTACTGTTTTTTCTGGCCTCGGTGCGGACTTCCAATGGCGGACGGAGACACCGTGATACGCTTCAGCTTTGCGCTCATTTCGGATCACGGCATGATCCCTGCGACAGGGAAAATCCTGCCCGGACGCCTGTTGATGGGGGCAATCTCTCCCCATGATACCGTCTGTCTGAAATTGCATGATTCTTCTCAAAAGTAAATGAATTCAAGATTGATGCAGGGATGATTCCGGGGATGAACAGCTGAAATTTTCGGATTTTTTCTCATATCCGCTTGTATTCCAGAAGAAATGTGCTACTTTAAGGTTAACGATAAACTCAAGCCATGATAACATGGAAAGGAAATCACTCAGAAAAGCATTACGAAACAACGAGGAGTTCGATAAGAGTAAACCGCAAAGATTTGCTCTGACGAATAAGAAATGAAGGCTTCTGTTTGGTCATGATTTCTTTTCCTTTCGCAAGTTTTTAGTATAAGACGGTTTTTTGCATTGGCTTCCGGTCGTTATTGCGATCATTGCAATTCTGGCTGGAATGCTCCTGCCCGCACTGAACAAGGCACGGGAATCCGCCCGGAATATCGCCTGTGTCAACAACCAGAAGCAGTTATACAACTGGTGGTTCATGTATGCAAATGATCACAATGAATATATCATGACCGCATGGGATGGAAAAACATACTGGCATGAACGCATTCTCAGTGATTACATGAACGTCACCAAGACCAGTGAACTGAAATCGAAAGGGAAAACATTTGTCTGTCCGAGTGACAATTATCTGAATTACTGCAGTGAAAACATCACACTTACCCTGAGTTACGGAATCAATCAGGGATTTTCCAACCCGCAGACCGTCAACTGGCTCAAAGCATTCGGCTGTCAGCCGGGGAACACCTGGTTCAAACTTTCGCAGAAGAATCCGTATGCCGACAAAACAATTGTTTTCGGCGATTCGTGGAAACGTTACGGAATCACTCACAACAAGAAAAATGCAAAAGCCAATACCATTCAGAAAAGCATGCTGCTGAAATCCGACCGGTATGACATTGGATCATACCGCGCCCACTCCGGCGGCATGAATCAGGCGATGCTGAACGGAGCTGTCCGGACAGCCGGAAGCTGGTGGATGCACGGCTACTGCTGCGCCAACGACGTCTGGAATGCAGCATATAACAGTTCCCTGATAGAAAAACTCAATTAAGGAAAAGAATTCATGAAAAAACTTCATATCCTTGCCTTTCTGATCCCGATGCTCGCAGTCTGTTCTTCCGCCGCGGGAATGACACTGGCGGACAGGGGAAAGACGGATTATGTGATCGTGACTGCCGACTCGCCGTCTGAAAAAAATAAATTCATTCTCGGAGAACTGAAAAAATTCCTCAAAGACGTTACGGGAGCCGATTTCCCATCCGCGGCAAACGCCGGCATGACGCGCAAGCACAGAATATTTCTGGGGATCGCTCCCGCCGGGTTTGATATTGACCAGCTTCCGGACCAGACACATTGCGTGAAAACCATCAGCGATGATCTTTATCTGTTTGGAAAAGGGGTCAACGGAACCCGTTATGCAGTTTACGATTTTCTCGAAAATGTGATCGGTATCCGCTTTTTCGACGCCCGCGGCGGAATTTTCATTCCGCGGAAGTCCACGCTGGAAATTCCTGCGCTGGACCGCTGCCGGCAATTTGATTTTTCCGTCCGGCGCACCAGTGTCGCCAGCTGGTACTGGATCTTCGACGTGCCGCACGGTCTGCTCTTTGCCTACCGCAACGGACAGAACGAAAGTCTCGCCGGTTTCTTCAACAGCAAATGCGGAGTCAATGTTCCCAAAGATGATCTGGCACCCTTGTATCCGCTGGGACATACCCTCGCCTATTATGTGCCGCTGGAAGATCAGAAAAGCAGGTATTCCTGGATCCGGGCGTTCGGCAGAAATCTCTGGAAAGAGCATCCGGAATATTTTTCCATGATCAACGGAAAACGGGTCGCGAATCACCAGAGATGCTTCAGCAATCCGGGTCTCCGCAAACTGCTGACGGAAAGACTGCTGACCGCCATCAAAAACAATCCGGACTGCGATTCCTTTGATTTGAGCGCGAACGACACGCCGGGACGTTTATGCGGCTGCGCGGAATGTCTTGCGCTGGAAGAAAAATACGGCTGCACCGGCGGTCCGCTGTTCGATTATCTGATGGAACTGGGACCCATTGTTCAGAAACAGTATCCGGAAAAACGGATAACGACGTTGGTTTACCGCAAAAACCAAACCCAGCATCCGCCCCGGAACGTGGCGAAATTCCCGGATAATATCGCTCCGGTATTCGCTCCGATCGACGACAATTTTGCGCAGGACTGGAGTCATCCGGACAACCGGGAAACCTACGAGGACCTGAAACAATGGTGCAGACTCTGCAAAAGTGTTTTTGTCTGGTATTATCCGAATCCGTACAGCGGTCCCATCATTCCTCCGCTGGGCAACCTGAACCGCTGCATGAATGACATTGTTCTGATGAAAAAAGCCGGAGTGTCCGGAGTGCTCTGCGAACACAATGTCGGGGTTTGCGAAATGATCGGACTCTCCGAACTGCAAAGCTATGTGATGCTGAAACTGTTTCAGGATTCCACGCTTGACCCGGCTCTGCTCATCAGGGAATTTACCGATTTCGAATACGGCAAGGCTGCCCCGCTGATGCGCCGGTATCTGGAAGAACTGGAACAGGAGTCAAAGAAATGGAATCTGAAACTCCGCTGGGATGCCGCATCCAGTTCGTACAGCTCTTTCCAGCACCTGACGTCTGAAAATCTGGTGCGCTGGAGTTCCTGTTTCGATGAAATGGAAGCCTTGACCGCCGGCAGCCGGGCAGGAGAAAATGTCCGGAGGGTGCGTATCAATCTGGATCTGGTGGTGCTGCGCAAGTATTATCGGATCAAACAGGATTATCCCCAGTTCGCAAAAACGCCGCAGCAGCTCAAAAAGAGTATCATGGACACGTATCATGCCGCGACTTCCGAACCTTATTTCCGCAAAGAAGCGAACATCGTTCAATACCGGCGATGGCTGAAATCCGTCGAGGATGTCATGACCTTCGCCATGATTGAAGCCGACGGGGAAGGAAAGCCGCTCCCGAAAGAAATATTCGGAAATATTCCGCAGAAACAGATTTTCGTGTCTATTCCGTACGTCAACCGCACCGGTTTTCTGCCGGATCCGGATGCTGCCTTCAAAATTGTCTCCTGCAATGACAAACCGGCACCGGGTCCGAGTCTGCCGTTTCAGGCTCATTTCTATGACGGAATTGCCAAAAAGAATTATCCGGCTGTCGGACAGGTAACAGCTGAAATGCTTGGTCCGCGCGGAAAATTCAAGTTCTATAAGATGGGGCAGATCAAGCTGACTCCGGACTGCGAATTCAAGATGGGCAAAGACAACTGGTTCGCTCTGCGGGTTTCATTGGGGAACGCGTATGAAATGGGTTCATTCGGTGATGCGGAAGTTTATGCTTCTCTGAAGTTCGAAGGTCCTGCTTTTTATAAGGAGGACGCCGGCAAACAGAACAAAGTTTACTGCGACCGCATTGTCGTTGTCAGATTGAAATAACCCTGAATCCGACAAATCTGCACGGACGCCATTTCCCGTATGCTGTATACGGAAAATGGCGTCCGCTTGCTGAATGATTCCAGGGATGAACAGCTGAAATTTTCGGATTTTTTCTCATATTCACTTGTATTCCCGAAAGAATGTGCTATATTTAGGTTAACGATAAACTTTATCCGGGAAGATAAACTCTATCCGGGAGTATGAAAAATGCGTATTACGCAGAAAAGTATTGCGGAACAGCTGGGCGTCAGCACTATGACCGTCTCACGGGTTCTGGCGGGAAAGACCGGCAACAAGGTGTCGCCGGAACTGATCCGGAAGATACAGACCGCCGCCAAGAACGCCGGATATCATGAAAACCGGCTCGCCAAAGCCATGCGGACCGGCGAAGTTCCGCTCTCTGCATTGTGTCTGCACCGGATGAATCATTTCGGCGAACAGAGTTCCTACTGGCTGGATCTGATGTCCAATTACACCGAAGTCCTGTTTGAACACCAGCGGGAGACGTTGTTCATTCCGTACGATTCGCCGGAAGAACTGGAAAAACGGCTGACGGCATTGAGTTCCGCGGGGCTGATCAGCAGTGCGGCGGCGAACATCATGCCGGGGAAATCTGCGGAAGTGACGGCAGCCATGCAGGCGGTCCGTCTGCCCTATGTCCTGCTCGGCAATCCGGCGGACAAAACCGTGCCGTACGTGTATGTGGACAATGATGACATCAATGCGCAGCTGCTGGACATGCTGCGCCCGTCCGGCGCGAAAGATTTGATCTGGTTCAGCGAAGACATGCCGCTGCCGGATCAAACCGCTGTACAGAATCCGGACATCTGTTTTCAGGTATCCAGCATTGCTGGCTTCACTCGGCTGAACCGGATGGCAAAGATTCCGGAATCACGTATTTTTCTGGTTACCCACCGGCAGGAGCAGCTGAACGAATATTCCGGATTTCTGGTCCGCAATCACACGAAGGAACGCTGCCGCCGCGCCTGGCATCTGCTCGAACTTCAGAAAAAGAATCAGCCGGTTCCGGATGAAATGAAAATAATCAGAATCACACCGGACGACATCATGCGGATAAATATGAAATATGAACAGGAGACGGCGACATGAAACGCGGAGGGAATCGCCGGTTGAAGTCAACTGGACCCGCGATTTCTGAACCGGTTCACCGGAAACAGCCGGCGGTTTAACGGGAGTTCTGCTCCAGCAGCCGCCGGAATTCCGGAGAATCTTCCCCATACGCCATTTTCGCACATTCCATGCGGAAATGGCGTCCGTGTCTGCCGGGAATGCCGGAAGTCAGTTTTTCCAGAAACTCCGCACGAAGATTTTCCGAGGGAATCTGTCCGGTCAGGATGGAACGCAAAAGGAAAGGATTCCGCAGAATTCCGCGTCCGACCGCCACTCCGTCGCAGGAACATTCCCGGCGATACTCTTCCGCATCCGGACGCGTCAATATATCGCCGTTGGCAAAGAAAATCTGTCCGGCAAGCAATTCCCGCACCCGGCAGAAACGCCGCAGGGCAGTTGTCCGCGGAACCGGTTCATACATTTCGCGTACCGTCCGGAAATGATGAATCACCCAATGTGCGCCGCCGGAACGGACCGCCTCCATGATTCCCGGCAGTTCCTCCGCGGATTGGAAACCGGAACGCAATTTGACGCTTACACACAGTTCGGGAACAGTCCGGCGGATACTTTCCAGAATGGAATACAGCAGTTCCGGATTTTTCAGCACGGCGCCGCCGGAACCGCTGGACACAACCGTCGGGCTGGGACAGGCGCAATTGATGTTGACGGAATTCACGCCCATGCGGAACAGGGCAGCCGATGCCGCCGCCAGAGCTTCCGGGTCATGCCCCAGCAGCTGAACGGTCAGCGGGATTCCGGATTCCAGGAACAGCCCGAAGCGTCTGCGCAGAGTTCCGGTTTTCGGCACGGCGTCCTTCGGAATGCCGATGAACGGCGGCATCCAGGAATCAATCAGGTTCAAGTCCAGGGCGGCACGAAAAAAATTCTCCCGGTTCATGATCCCTTCCATCGGCGAAAGCATCGCACGGGAAGGCAGCGCAAACCGGGAGGTCAAAGGCAGGGGCTGACTGAAAAAAGCAGAGCTTCTGTTCATGTTCAGTCCGTCCCTGCCTGCGGGATTCAGTCCGCTTTCAGCACACCGCCGGTATCGGCACTGGTGGCGAGCTTGGCATATTTGCGCAGCCAGGAGGATTTGATTTCCTTCTGAACCGGCTTCCAGTTTTTCCGGCGTTTCGCCAGTTCCTTGTCGGACACTTTCAGATGGATGGAGCGTCCGGGGATGTCGATTTCAATGATGTCGCCGTTTTCAATCAGACCGATCACACCGCCGGCAGCGGCTTCCGGGCTGATATGTCCGATACATGCACCATGAGTTCCGCCGCTGAAACGTCCGTCGGTGATCAGTGCGACTTTTTCGCCCAGACCGCGTCCCATGATATAACTGGTCGGAGCAAGCATTTCCTGCATACCGGGACCGCCTTTCGGTCCTTCGTAGCGGACCACCACCACATCACCGGCTTTGACTTTTCCGGCGAGAATGCCTTTTCCGGCTTCTTCCTCGCTTTCGAAGACCACAGCCGGACCGGTATGTTTGAACATTTTCGGAGACACGCCGGCAGTTTTGACCACGCAGCCGTTTTCCGCGACATTGCCGAACAGAATCGCCAGACCGCCCTGTTTGGTATGGGGATTGTCCAGCGTGTGAATCACTTCACCGTCCGGTGCGGGAGCGTCTTCAATGATCTCGCCGATGGTTTTGCCGGAAACAGTTTTCTTGTCCAGATAGAGCTTTCCTTTGATTTTGGAAATTTCCTTGAGGATGGCGGGAATGCCGCCGCAGCGTTCCACGTCTTCCATATGGTAATTGCTGGACGGGGAAACTTTGCAGATATTCGGAGTGGAGCGGCTGATTTCGTCGATTTTGCGGAGATCCAGTTTGATGCCCGCTTCCGTAGCGACGGCGAGAGTATGCAGAACGGTATTGGAACTGCCGCCCATTGCCATATCCAGAGCGAGCGCATTGTGGAACGCCTTTTCATCAGCGATGTCTTTGGGAAGCGGACCGCCTTCCAGAGCCATTTCCACAATCCGGCGGGCGGCGGCTTTCCAGAGTTTTTTCCGTTCGGGGCTGGTCGCGGGAATGGAGCCGTTGCCGGGAAGAGCCAGACCGATCGCTTCGGACAGACAGTTCATGCTGTTGGCGGTGAACATGCCGGAGCAGGAACCGCAAGTCGGACAGGCATGTTTTTCAAGGTCATCCAGACCGTCCTGATCCAGTTCACCGATTTTGTTTTTGGCAACCCCTTCGAAAACCGTGATCAGGTCGCAGGGCTTGCCGTCGCGGTCCACTCCGGCTTCCATGGGGCCGCCGGATGCGAAGATGGTCGGAATGTTGAGACGCATGGCGCCCATCAGCATACCGGGAGTGATTTTGTCGCAGTTCGGGATGCAGATCAGCGCGTCAAACGGATGAGCGGTCGCCATGGTTTCGAGAGAGTCGGCGATGATTTCACGGCTGGGCAGAGAAAATTTCATGCCGGAGTGTCCCATGGCAATGCCGTCGCAGACCGCGATGGTGTTGAACTCGAAAGGAACGCCGCCCGCCTTGCGGATTTCGTCGCAGATCAGTTTGCCGACTTTCTGGAGATGTGCATGACCCGGAACAATAGAGACATACGAATTGCAAACTCCGATAAACGGCTTGGAAAAATCCTTCTTTTTCAATCCGGTTGCACGGAACAAAGCACGATGCGGAGTACGCTCGGCCCCCTTCTTCATGATGTCACTTCTCATTTTTTCACCTTTTTCATACTGTTTTTCCTGCGGAATCAGATTGTTTTCTGGCATTCCGGGTGTATTGTATATAATATAGCACGGTTTTTGATTTTTCACATGGAGAAAAAGAAAATGTTTGATAATCTTACAGGTAAATTGCAGGACGCACTGAAAAAACTGCGAGGTCAGGCGGTTCTGTCCGAGGCAAATATCGCAGACGCCATGAAGGAAATCCGCGATGCGTTGATTGACGCGGATGTGAATCTGGAAATCGCGGATGAGTTCATCGCGACCGTAAAGCAGGCGTGTCTCGGCGCCGATGTGCTGCGGAGCGTTTCTCCCGGACAGCAGGCGGTCAAGATCGTTTACGACAAGATGGTCGAATTCATGGGCGAAGCCGAAGCCCCGCTGGCTTCCGGCGGCAAACCGACAGTCGTCATGATGGTCGGTCTGCACGGCAGCGGCAAAACCACGACCACGGCGAAACTGGCTCTTCAGCTGAAGAACAAGGGCAAACGGGTCCTGATGACCGCCTGCGACGTGTACCGTCCGGCGGCTATCGACCAGCTGGAAATTCTGGGACGCGACACCGGTATTCCGGTTCATGCGGAACGCGGCAACCCGGATGTCTGCTCCATTGCCACCAATGCCATTGCGGAAGCCCGTGACGGCGGCTTCGATTACGTGCTGCTGGATACGGCGGGCCGTCTTCAGATCGACACGCCCATGGTACAGGAACTGGTCCGGCTGAAACAGATTTCCGGCGCACAGGAAATCCTGCTGGTGGCAGACGCCGCACTCGGACAACAGGCGGTTTCCGTGGCAAAACATTTCAATGAAGCGCTGGTACTCACCGGCGTGGTTCTGACGAAACTGGACGGCGATGCCCGCGGCGGCGCGGCGTTCTCCATCCGCAAAGTTACCGGATGCCCGATCAAATTTGTCGGTATCGGTGAAAAACTGGAAAATCTCGATGTATTTCATCCCGACCGCATGGCAAGCCGGATTCTGGGCATGGGCGATATTGTCTCCCTCGTGGAACAGGCGGCGGAAAAATTCGACCGCGAGGAAACGGAACGTCTTCAGCAGAAACTGCGCAAAAATGAGTTTGACCTGAATGACTTTCTCGGACAGCTGCGGCAGATGTCCAAACTCGGCGGGATTGAAGGTATTCTGAAATTTCTGCCGGGCGGAAACAAGCTGGCGGAACTGCCGGATCTGGATCCGAAACAGTTCAAACGCATGGAAGCCATCATCTGCTCCATGACCAAAAAAGAACGCGCCAATGTGGATATGATCGACCTGTCCCGGCGGAAACGCATCTCCCGCGGCTGCGGCTGCCCGCTGGAAGAAGTCAACCGGCTGATCAAACAGTTCTCCGCCATGAAGAACATGATGAAGCGCAACGGTCTGCTCAGCCGGATGATGTCCGGCGGCTCCATGCCGGCCATGGGACTGGGAATGCCCGGATTCCGTGCGCCGACACTGCGCGGCAGCAATTACACTCCGCCGAAAAAGAAACGGAAGAAACGCTGAAAAAATGAACGATACATCAAAAATCTGGATCGTTGCCGGGGAATCCTCCGGCGATCTTTACGGCGCACAGCTGGCACGGGATCTGCGGAAACAGAATCCGGCTGTGCAGATTTCCGGCATGGGCGGCGTCAAAATGCGCGAAGCCGGAGTTCAGCTGCTGGTGGATTCCTCGGAACTCGGCGTCGTCGGCATCGTGGAAGTGCTGGGCTCCATCTTCAAATTCATCCGCATCCTCTTTTTCCTGCTGAAAAAAGTGGAGGAGGAACGCCCTGCGGCTGTCGTGCTGATTGATTACCCCGGTTTCAATATCCGACTCGCCAAACGCCTGAAACAGCGCGGCATCCCCGTCATCTGGTATATCAGCCCGCAAGTCTGGGTCTGGCGCAAATCCAATATCCCGCGTCTTGCCGAATACTGCACGAAAATGATGGTGATTTTCCCGTTCGAAGTGGACGTCTATCAGGGCAGCGGACTGGATGTGGAATTTGTGGGGCATCCGCTGGTGGAAATCGTTCAGGCGCGGCGCGATGCTTCGCTGACCCGCGATCCCGGACGGATTCTGCTGCTCCCCGGCAGCCGGCGCAGTGAGACCAAACGTCTGCTCTGGCCGATGCTGGAAGCGGCGTCCATCCTGAAACAGCGGAACAGCCGCCTGGAATTTGTCATTTCCGCCCCCCGCGAAAAAGTGGCGGACGACATCCGGCGCGACCTGAAGGAATTTCAGGAAAAATTCCCGAAGATGAAACTGCCGGAAATTCCGGTAGTCTCCGGACAGACTCCGCAGCTGCTTCAGACCTGCATCGCGGGTTTTGCCGCATCCGGCACAGTAACCGTGGAATGCGCCGTCGCAGGTCTGCCGCTGGTCGTGGCATACCGTCTGAACCCCGTTACCTTCCTGCTGGCGCGCGTCATCATCCGCAAACTTTTCCGGAATGCTTTCACCATGCCCAACATCATTCTCAACCGCACGGTCTTCGAGGAATTTCTGCAGTTCCAGGTTCAGCCGGACGTTCTGGCGGACGCCATGGAACGGATTCTTCCCGGCGGATCACGCCGCGCGCAAGTGGAAGCGGACATGCAGGAAATGACCCGCGAAATTTCCGGCGGGGTGCAAGGCGCCGGTGAAAACGCCGCCCGGTGTGTATTGTCCGTGGTCGCCGGACAGCACCGGAACCAATGACAATACGGGAGTGAACCGATCATGTTTTTGCGTTGTTTTCTTTTATCTTCCCTGCTGCCGGCATTGTGTCTGACTCTTTCCTGTTCCTGGAATCAGGAAGAGCCGCACGCCGCCGCGCAAACGTATTCCGCCCGGAAACTGCCGCTCTGGCGCACGCCCGACAGTCTGCCGGAAAAACCGCTGGGACGTCTGATCTGCGGTGAAACGGTTCTGCCGCTTTCCGATTATCTGCCGGTCCGGGGATTTGCCCAGCCGGAAGAATGGGGTGTCTGGACGGACGCCGACACTGCGGAACTGGACATTGCCATGCCGCATCCTCTGCTGAACCGGAAAGTTACAGTGCAGTTCCCCGCCGCCATGTTCATCATCTACGGAAAACAGCAGAAATATACGGTTCAGGTCAATTGCGGAAAAGTCCGGCTGCTCCAGCAGGAAATCGCCATGCCGCTGCCGGAAAATCTGCATTTCGACATCCCCGCGGAACTGAACCGCTCTCCGCGGCTGCGTCTGACCTTCCAGTTTGCCGGCATTCACAGAATCACGGAACTGGGCGGACAGGATGAACGCAAGCTGGGAATCGGACTGCGTTATACCGAAACGGAAAAGCGGACCAGCCAGGTCTGCGTTACAGCGGTCGTGGAAAAAATCTCCGATCCGGACAATCAGGCAAATCAGCTGGCGGAAATCCGGGTATTGGAACGGCTTTCCGGCAGTGATCCGCTTTTCCGCGTCAAAACGGAAATTTCCGCCTTGGCGGCAGATCCCGCAATGCCCAGACAACAGTTCAGAACCGGCGACGTCCTGCTTCTGACCATGCAGAAAACCGAAAACGGATGGCAGGTGCTGTACGGCGGTTATGCTCCGGACAGCTTCACGGCGGAAAATGAACTGCCGGTCAACGCGGATGCCGCAAATTATACCTCGCCGTTCGGAGCATCGTACAACCCGGCTCTGCCGGAAAAGGCAGTCGAAGAACAGCGCAGAATTCTGGCGGAAGATTTCAAACAGCTCCGTCAGCAGCTCAAAACACTGAACCGCGACCTTGCTTTGGATGAACGCATTCTGCGGTCCTGGCTTCAGCAGCAGAAGAAATACCAGATTCTCCCGAAATTCATTTCTCCGGAATCCGGACAGGAAATCGAACGTTTTCAGAACCGTTTTGTCTGGGGCGAAAACGCGGACGGTGTTCCGTTCGCCCTGCCCCCGAAATTCGAGTATCTCCGTTCCGGAAACATCGCGCCGAACATCACTGCCATGGCGGCACTGCATTCACTGTTCCGGCGTCATAACATTCAGCTGATTGTCATGCTTCAGCCGGACGGACAGCAGACCGCCGCCCGCGCGCTGGTTCCGGAAGCCGCACCGTTCGGAGACAAACTGTCGCTTCAATGTGCCGCTATGCTGCTGGAATACGGAATCGAAACCATTTATGCCGGCGATGCACTGTTTTACAATCCGAAATCCAGGAACCCGCTGTTCTGCTATCCGGATGCCGCCCTTCCCGCGCAGGGACTGTGGGACACTCTGGCGGATCTGGCAGCTGCGCGGCTTCAGCGTTTTGAGCAGTCCTTCGTCATCCAGCCGGCACCCCGTTTCGGACAGCGCCGCGTTCCGACGGTCTTCGGAAAGAATTACTGCTGGCCGGAAGGAATCCGTCTCAACGAATACCGCAGCGGAGAAGTCGTTGAAACGGACGAAATTCTGATGAACGGAAAACCGTTCCGTCCGGATCCGGCATCCCGCATTCTGGTGATCGGCAATCATACGCTGGACTATCCCGGTCCCGGCCATTCCTTCGCGGCGACCCTTTCCCGTCAGCTCAATTATCCGGTGGATCAGCTGACTCTCCGCGGCAATGCGCTGGTGCAGAGTCTGCCGCAGACCCTGCTGGAAAATCCGTCGCGCTGGCTCAAGGGGAAACAGATCTGCCTGCTGGTCATTCCGCCGGAAATGCTGTCCGGCTGTCTGCTTCCGGACATCCGGGCTCTGGATGCGGAATACCGCAGAACGGCTGGCAGGAAACGGCTCTGCACACTGGATTTTTCCGGTTCTGCGGAACTCACCTATCTGCGCGACATTGCCCCGACGGATATTCTCTGTACAGAAAAACACCGCTGGAACAGACTGTGGAATTTCAAACTGCGCACAGCCGGAAAATTGGCTGGCACTGTCCGAATCAAAGAATCCGGCAAAGTCCAGCCGTTCCATCGGTATACCCTGCCGAAAAACCGGTCCGGAAAACCGGTTGCCGCAGTCATCGAAGTGGCGGTTTATCCGGAACAGACCAGCCGGATTATCCTGAACGGCGAAGAATTTCCGCTGTTTGCCGAAAGCGAACCGGCGCGTTTCCGTCCGGTCATGCTGGAATTGCCCGCCGATGCAGAATTTCTGGATATCCAGTTCTCCGGAGAAGCGGACAACATCATTGCAGTCCGTTCCGTAAATCTTTATCAGTAAAGGAGAAAAAGCATCATGCCTGATTTGAGATTTCTCCTTGAAAAACCGGAAGCGCGGATTCATTTCATCGGCTGTGAAGGAGCCGGCACCAAACCGCTGCGCCGCATTTTCAATGAACTCGGTTTCCGCACCACCGGTTCGGATCTGACGCTGGGCGGACACAAGGCGGAGAATCTGCCGGCGGTACCGGACGGACGGTATCTCCTGGTGGTTTACAGTTCGGCGGTGAAGCCGGACAATCCGGAACTGGTGCGCGCCCGGCAAATGGGGGCGGAATGTATTCTGCGCGGTGAAGCGCTCGGTCTGGCGGCAAAGCTGTTTCCCTGCGTGATTGCGGTGTCCGGTTCTCACGGCAAAACCAGCGTAACCGCCATGATTGTGCATATTCTGAAAACAGCCGGGCTGCATCCGGGTTATCTGATCGGGGGGAAACTTCAGCATTCCGACGATACAGGCTCTGCGGGCGACGGATCGGTTTTTGTCTGCGAAGCCGATGAAAGCGACGGCACGCATACGGCAATTCATTCGTCGCTGGCAGTGGTGACCAACGTTGAAGATGACCATGTCTGGAATTTTGCTTCGCCGGAATGCCTGAAAAATAATTTCCGGCAGTTCGCGTTTCAGGGCAAGCAGCTGCTCGCCCCGAATCTGGAACTGTTCCGGGATCATCCGGCACACACGGTTTATGATTCCGGCGACCCGCTGGCGGCGGATGAGCGGTTCAGCCGTTTTGCCCAATACTCCCGCATTGATATGGAAATTGCCGTGGAAGCGGTAACTTTGCTGGGACTGGTGAACCGGGAAAAAGCTCTGGAAGCGGGAGCATCGTTCCCCGGCGTCGGACGGCGCATGGAAGCGCACGGCTCCGGCTGTTCATTTGATTTATATGAGGATTACGCGCATCACCCGACGGAGCTGGCAGCGTCCATCCGTTCATTCCGGGCATTGTTTCCGGGACGTCCGCTGAAAATCATTTTCCAGCCGCACCGTTATGCCCGGCTGGAACGCTATTTCGATGAATTTGTCCGCGAACTGAAAAAAGCCGACGGTGTATTTGTTACTCCGGTTTTCGCGGCGTGGACCGATACAGGAAAAGTCAACTCGCAAACGCTCGCAGAAGCCATAGGGAATTCCGCAGTTCTGCTTTCCGGCAGCTGGGAGGAAATGGCGGATCAGGTCCGCGCCGGCGTCTCCTGTGGAGATCTGGTTGCCGTCATTGGCGCGGGCGATGTCCGGGAAATCATTGCGCCGCTGCAGAAACGGCTGTTTTCGTATTCGGACATCGGCGTCATTATCCCTGCCGGCGGTTCTTCCGAACGTTTTGGCAGAACCAACAAACTGTTTGAAAAAATAGATGGTGTACCGGTATTCATCCGTACCATTCAGGCTTTGCTGCCGCGGCTGGGAAACGGCTGCCGCATAGTGCTGCCGGTTCC
The DNA here is from genome assembly GCA_934661375.1 of uncultured Victivallales bacterium. Taxonomy (GTDB): domain Bacteria; phylum Verrucomicrobiota; class Lentisphaeria; order Victivallales; family UBA1829; genus SIG94. The sequence continues at coordinate 10,257 of CAKUJH010000008.1, read as the reverse complement.
GGAAAAACTGCAGGAACCTTTCGAATCCCTGCTCCGGGAATATTTGCCGGACAATACCGTTACGGTAACTTCCGGCGGGAAAACCCGTACCGCTTCGGTGCAGAATGCGCTGGCTCTCATGCCGCCGTCCATCCGGTACATTGCCATCCATGATGCGGCACGCCCGCTGATTTCCGCGGATGTGCTGGATGACTGCATTGCGGCTGCCGGAGAATCCGGCGGCGCCATATCCGCACGTCCGCAGACCGATACGCTGAAAGAAGCCGATGACAACGAGTTCATCCTCCGCACGGTTCCGCGGGAAAAACTCTGGACAGTACAGACGCCGCAGGTGTTTCGGCGGGATCTGCTGGAACACGCTTATGCGGAAGCGGCACACTCGGACCGGCAGTTCACGGATGACGCCGCACTGGTGGAAGCCTTCACCCGAACCCGTGTCCGGCTGGTGAAAAATACCCGTCCGAATCCGAAAATCACGTACCCGGAAGATCTTGCGCTGGTACGTCTGCTGTATGCGGACAGGAAAAAACCGGGAAAAGAAACAGAAGTTTCCGTTCCCGGTCAGTAAAGAATTCTCTTACAGACTCATGCCGCCGTCGATTGCCATATCAATACCGTTGATATAGCTTCCGGCTTCGGAACAGAGCAGCAGAATCATGCCTGCGCAGTCTTCCGCCGTGCCGAACCGCCGGGCGGGAATGCCTTTCAGCAGCAGTTCCACCGTGGCGGGATCGGACAGCGCAGCGGCATTGCGGTCTGTGGCGATCACCCCCGGCGCGATATTGTTGGCGGTGATTCCGAACTCGCCGCCGCTTCGCGCAATTCCGCGGATCAGATTGCTCTGCGCGGATTTGGTTCCGGCGTACAGACACAGCCGCGGAGCCGGACGGTACTGGTTCACGCTGCCCAGCGATATGATTCTGCCGAAACGCCGTTCCTTCATTCCCGGCAGAAATCCCTGAATCAGCTGAAACGAAGCGCGCACATTGGTATGGTATTCGCGTTCAAATTCAGCCTCGTCAAACGTATCTACCGTCATATAGGTCTGCGTGGACGCATTCAGCACCAGAATGTCTACTGCGCCGATCTGTTCGATCAGGGATTTCACCTGCGCGGAATCTGAAAGATCGGCGGCAGCCATTCCGCAGTCGATTCCTTTCTGCTTCGCTTCCTCCACGGTCTGCCGCAGTTTTTCCGATTTGCGGCTGGCATGAAAGACAACTGACGCCCCGGCTGCGCCCAGCAGCATCGCCGCGGCACGGCCGATCCCGCGGCTGGAACCGGTTACCAGCGCCCGCCGTCCCTGCAATGAAAACAGTTTTTCAAAATTCATGATTCATCCTTTCCGGTAAATCTTGAAATACAGCGGAGTATTGAACGCAATGCTTTCCAGCATGAGGGTCAGAACGCCGTTTTCCTGTTTCCAGTCCGGGAAAATTTCCCACTGTGCCGAACCGTACCGCAGCACTTCCACCCGGTCTGCGGGAGCGGCAAAAGACAGCGTGGCGGAAATCTGTTTCAGTTCGTCATGGGAAAGATTGTAAATCCCGACTTTGGTACAGTCCGGATTGTCGAAACGCATCGGCAGCAGATTGCGTGCGCCTTCCACAAACAGCGGCAGCGGTCCGCGCGACAGCCATTCCAGCAGAATCCGCATGAATTTTTTGCGGTCCGGCGTCTTGAATCCGGAACACAGCCCCGTAAATTCCAGGGGGAATACGACCACGCGTCCGCCGAGACGGTTTTCAAAAGCCTGCGTTCCGGGACAGAGACGTTTGAAATCAGGGTCTACGAATTCCGTGATTTCCTGGGCGCCTTTCAGCGGCCGCAGAACCGCAAAACGCGGCACCTGATTATGAATCGCCAGCGAAAAGGCATGGGGTGAATGACCGCCGAACGCCGGGTTGTGCCAGTGTTCGCCGCTGAGCGGATGAGTCGTGTTCAGCGTGAACATCTCCTCCACCTCGGCACCGATCAGTTCACCGAAACCGCGGTCGCACAGAGCTTTCGCCGCCACGGAATCCACAAACGCGCCCTGCGAAAGCATCGTGCGGATTTCGTTATCCGATGCGCTCCGGATTCCCTGTCCCGCCAGAAAATGCACTGCACCCGGCGAATCATGCGCCACGGCGGCAAACCCCAGCTGATACAGCATATCCAGCGACGCAGTTACAGGATCGGCAAAACTTTCGCCGGGAGAATACTGATCAAACTCCTTGGTTTTGCCGGATTCCGTGGAAAAGTAAACATGGATGCCGGAATCCGTGCGGAACTCCGGCGATTTCAAAGCGGTCAGATACGGTTTGTTTTCCGCCAGCGACTGCAGAATGTCTTCCGTTTCCCGCATCGGTGTGCCGCAATGGTCATACATGTTGAGCGTAACGGCATCCTCGCCAGCCCCGATTGCCGCGGAAATCTGCAGCGCCTGAAACGTGTTGCTCTTGGAATACCCTGTGTACGGGTAATTTTCAATCTCCCCTTCCTCAAGACACTGGCTGCCGAACACCTGCCGGGTCAGCGACGTGGAAATGGCGGGATAAGCCAGTCCCTGCAGGTAGTATTCCTGGTAATTGCCCAGCGGCGGACGGCTCAGCACCGGATACTTTCCGCCGTCAGACATGATCTGATACATGCGTGTCCAGTCGCGGCCTTCCCCGGCATGTGCGCCCGGACCGCTCGACATCAGCCCGAACACGGTGTCCGGCGACACTGCATGAATGGTTTTCTCGCACATTTCCATGACTTCCAGAGTCATGTCATTGAGGAAATTCAGCCATTGAACCCGGATCGGATCCGGTCTGCCCGGCGCGAACAGCCGTTTCACCAGTTCTTCGCGGGTGAAATGGTTTCCGGTTCTTTCATTGAAGCGGCGCAGATGTTCCGGACAGAAGCAGCCGGTCCGGACCGGACCATGCCCGAAAGTGCGCAAATCGTCTTCCATCCAGATTGAGACGGGTTTCGTTTCGGCATAGAGCGTCCACTGCTCCCGGATGTATTCGCGCCAGCCTTTCCCGATATTGCACATGCAGTCATGCGCCGCCGTGCCGTCCGCTCCCGTACAGGGCGGCCAGTCCGGATGCTGACGGTCGATATTGCGTCCGCGGTCGCCATGCCCCTGCGTTACATTGGGATTCAGTGAATAATTCACCCCGACGGCATTCAGTTCCTCTTTGATCCGGAACAGAATCTCCTGATAACGTTTCAGCCAGTCAAGTCCGGGGTAGTTGTGAGTGAATGTTCCGGTGTCGATTTTAACGCAGACTTCATCCACTCCGTATTTCGGGCAAAGTTCAATCAGTTCGTCCAGATTTTCCCGCCATCTCCACGGCGGTACTGTGCGGCGCACAACATAGAGATAACCAGGTTTCTTCACCTGTTCCGCATAGTTTTCCATGATCTCTTCCTTTATTTCAAGTACATGGTTTCCAAATGTTCACAGCCGTTTTTATCTTCCCAGGAAATCAGATATTTCCCGCGGAATCCGCGGAATTCGACACGGCCGTTCTCTTCGGCACGAAGTTCCAGGTTCGTATTCCATTCATGTTTGATCAGATCGTCCAGAACAAAAGCCGCCGGCTTGGGTTCCATATTCCGAGTGTAGAGTCCCGAAACGGACGGTTCGCCCGGTGCGCCGCAGTCATCGACCACATTCCACCAGGTAATGCCCATCATCGGTTTGAGACTGAACCACAGACGGTACAGATTGCGGGTGATGACCGCTTGGATCGCCTGTCCGCGCTCATCATTGTTCGGCGCAGTGATGGTGATTTCGGAAAGATGCAGGGGCAGGCCCGGACGCGAAATCCGGTCCATGGTTTCCCGGACTTCCGCCGGAGACTGCCGGGTGCTGACACCGTCGGCAATGTCCAGACAAATCTGCGGATCAAACAGGTGCATCTGCGCACCCATGATGTCGATTTTGCAGCCGCGTTTGAGCAGATCGTCCACCTGTGCCGGATAACTTTCCGTCATATTCCAGTCATTGATATTGAGCAGAGCATTCCGCGGAAACACCCCTTCGGCGATTTTGAAACTGCGGTAAGTGTAATCGCCGGGCATGATGCCGTAGACACTGCGGCACAGTCCGCTGTTCTCCACCATGCGGCCGTTTCCGAAATCAATTGCGCTTTCATTGACCACATCCCAGCTCTGAATCCGCTTGCCGTACCGCAGGGCAATCGTCATGATGCGGCTTGCCACCTGACGGTTCACTTCCTGAATGAAATCCGGAAACATCTTTTCGAGCTGTTCCGCCGTCAGATCGCCGAAAAGACTTTCCATGCTCCAGACATCTCCTTCTATGGGCAGGAGTTTTTCATTCCAGGGAGCCGGCAGCTTGGCGGTCAGCCATTCCGGATACTGCCATTTGACATTTCCCCAGACCAGGGTATGCCCATGCCGCCGGATGCCTTTCTGTTCGCAGAAACGCACTACGTCATCTGTGGCGGGACGCCGCCAGTGCGGCTGGTTTTTCGGATCGGGAATCGTATTCCAGAATTCCTCGCTGTCACGGAATTCCGATTCAAAACGGGGATGTCCTTCTTCCAGTTCCAGCTTCTTCCAGTAGAACGCAATGGTCGCGGAATTGAACAGCGAACCGAACAGAGCCTTGTATTTTTCATTCCGTTCGTGTGTGCCGAGCTGGTTGAAATTGAAAATATGTGCGCCGAAAATGAAATCATGGGAAACCTGACGAACCCGAATCTCCGTTCCTTGGGCGATTTCCGGATGTTCGAAAACGCCGTCGGCTTTCCGGTTGGCTTCAATATCACGGTCGATCCGAGCCTGTTCTTCCGCATTCCAATGTGCGAAATAACCGGGTTTCATTGCCTGGTTGTATTGAGTCATATCCATAACAACACCTCCTGTTCCGTTGCTTTATTTCAGAAATAGCCGCCTTTGTCAATAATTTCACTGATGGTATCGCCCTGACGCACCCAGCTGAAAATATCCACTTCATTGCGCTCGATGCCTTCGGCGCGGAGCAGCACATCATAAGCAATTTCGCGCGGAATGCACAGCACACCGTCGATGTCGCCGAAAATGATGTCGCCGGGACGCACGGTAACTTTGCCGATTTTGACCGGAACCTGGTAATGGGTGATCATGCAGCGGCCGAGTGAGCCGTTGCTGGTGCGGTAACGGTAGAAAACCGGGAATTTCTGTTCCAGAATCTGTTTGGTGTCGCGGATGCCCCCCGCGATGACAGCACCGCGGATGCCCTTGGTCATGGCTGTGGCGGTCATGACTCCGCCCCAGAGCGAAGCTTCGGTGTCGTTGGATGTGTCCCAGACCACTACGCCGTTCGGTTTGAAATCATCCAGCATTTGGGCGCGGAAAGTCATTTCGCCTTCGATCATCACGTTCGGTGCGCTTTTCACTGTGAACGCTTCGCCGCAGACGGTCATTTCATCGCGCAGAGGCATGATGTCGCTGGGCAGATTCTGGTTCAGCAGCGTCAGCTCGCGCATGACGTCGTTGATGCAGCCGGTATAAAGTTTTTCGTAACGTTCGCAGAGTTCCTTGACCGGAATCGGAAATTCGCAGTTCGGAATCCGCTGCCGGGTCGCAATCAGTTTGTCCAGTTTCATCAAACCGGCTTCTTTGGCTTTGCCGCGCATGTCTTTCAGAGATGGCATTTTTTACTCCTTGTTATGTAAAATTCAAGGGACTGAACCCCAGATTTCACGTTTTTTTTTGTTGTTTTGTTGTTTTCAAACTCATTTTTGCCTTTCGAAGACAAAAATCCGTCCTCTGCAATTTCTTGCAGTCCTTTCTATGTAAAACTGTTTCTGCTTTACTTTTCGATCAAAAAATCGGACACTTTTAGAATGATAAATCCATTTGCTTCCAGTGTGAATCCTGCATCGCTGAAAAAAAAGCCGCGTTCCAGAAGACGATGCCCCGAAGATAAATTCCGATTGGCGGGACAGTGAACTTCACATTTCTTGTCCCCCAGATTGACTGCGCAGAATATTGCCTCCGTTTCCGTGCTGCGCAGGATCGCGCAGACGGTTTCCCGCTTATCATGTTGAATCCATTCCGTACTGCCGTAAAGAATTGCTTGTTCATTACGGTGAATCTCTGCCAGCTTCCGCAGAAACGCCATTCGCTCAGATGGATCGCCGCTCCGGTCGATGGTAAACTGCCCTTTTCTTCCGAAAATGCTGTGACGCGAAGTGTCGCGGTATTCGCACCCGTTATAAAGGAGCGGAACTCCGTCGATGCAGTAGCAGAGCACCAGCGCTGCCTCACATTTTGCGGAACTGATTTTCTCCATGCGGTTGTGATACATATCGTTTGCGGTATCATGATGCTCGATACAGCGCAGACTCATACCGTTTTCTGCGGCGCCATGTTCGCCGCGCCATGCAATTTCCAGGGCCGCCGCCGGCATCCCGCAGAGAAATATATCGCGCATGGCGTACATGACCCAGAATTGCGAATAATTGATATCAAAAGCCTCCAACTGATCCTCCGGGCGGTATTTCAGCTCATTTTCGTTGAGCATGATGAAATCAGGACGGATCTGTTTGATCCTCCGGACTCCTTCGATCCAGAAGTCGAGCGGAACGGAGCCGCCGACATCACAGCGGTAGGCGTCAATGCCGCACTCTTTCACGAAATACAGCATGTTGTCCCAGAGATACTCGCGGAGTTCCCGCGAATCAAAATCAATCGTGCAGAAATGGTAGCTGTTCAACAGCGGATTTCCGTCCGCGTCCAGTTTGACGAACTGCGGGAATCGTTTGGCGAAGGTCGGACCGGCATGCATATAGACAAGATCCATCATGACTTTCAGTCCTAGCCGATGTGCCACAGTGACGAAGGATTTGAAATCCTCCTCCTTGCCGTATTCCCGGTCCACCCTGAAATAATCCATGAGACGATAGGGATTGCGCGGATTCATGCAGCAGGATTTCTTCTGACGTTCACTCCAGTATTCATAACACTGGTCATCATCCGCTTCGACAAAGGGACAAAGATAGATAATGTCCGCACCTGAGGCGACCACGTCCGGGAGAAATTTTTCTGCCGCGGAAATCGTGCCTTCTTTCGTGAAAACACGAAGATTGATTTGATAGATGACCGCTTTTCTTACAGGATCCGATGCATCCTTCACTCTCATGACGATGTGCTCCTTTTTTATGACCATTGACGGTCGTTCGCCCATTCTTTATCCCATTGCTCCGTGGATTCCCATGCGACCGGGAAATCCGGATGCAGCTGACGGCTGATCAGGTCTTCGTTCAGGGATTCGATTCCCAGACCGGGCGTATTCGGCACATCAATGAATCCGTCATCATACCGGAGTGCGGGGTTCACCAGATCGCCCCACCACGGCACATCCACGGAATGCAGTTCCAGCGCCATGAAGTTGCGTGTCGCCGCCGCCACGTGAACCGCCGCCAGACAGGCTATCGGGCTTTCCGCCATGTGGAGATTCATCTGAACGCCGTAATCCTCCGCCATGTCGCCGATTTTCTTGGTTTCCAGAATGCCGCCCGCCGTCAGAATGTCCGGATGCACCACAGCCAGTGCGCCGGATTCAAAAAGCGGTTTGAAACTTTCTTTCAGATACATATCTTCGCCGGTTCCCAGCGGAACAGTCGTGGCTTCATGCAGCCGAACCCACTGATCCGTCATCTGCCACGGCACGGCGTCTTCCATCCACGAAAGATTGTATTTTTCCAGACGCTTCGCCAGCTTGATGCAGTCTTCCAGCGGAATGTGTCCCAGATGATCAATCGCGATCGGAATCTCGTACCCGACCACTTCGCGGCAGTCCGCCATATATTTTTCAAGATAGTCCAGACCTTTTTCCGTGAGGTGAATTCCGGTGAACGGATGTGCCGTATTGAACAGGTCATACGCCGCGCCACGCATGGCGGAGGGATTGATGGAACCGTGCGGCGTCTTGAAAACCTGTTTGTATTCCCGCATCGTTTCCAGAAATCCCAGCGGAGCGCACAGTGCGCCGGGAACATCCATGAGCAGTTCGATCCCCAAATCCATTTTCAGGAAAGTGAATCCGCGATCCATGCGTTCCTTGAGTGCTTTGCCCATATCGCGGCCGCCGCCTTCGGAATCCGTGTCGCAGTAACAGCGGATACGGTCGCGAAACTTACCGCCGAGCAGCTGCCAGACCGGCACGCCCCACGCCTTGCCGGCAATGTCCCAGCAGGCGACTTCAATACCGCAGACACCGCCAGCCTGACGCGAATCGCCGCCGAACTGCTTGATGCGGCGGAAAATTTTTTCCACGTTGCAGGGATTTTCTCCCAGAATGCGGCTCTTGAGCATGGCGGCATACGTGCGGCTGGACGCATCACGCACTTCTCCGTACCCGACAATTCCCTGGTTGGTGTAGAGTTTGATGAGGGTACAGCGTTTCGGCGCACCGTCAATGTCGGCGAACCGCATGTCGGTGATCTTCAGTGTGGACGGATCAATTTTCATAGTGTTCCTCCTGTTTGGTATTCATATTTCAAGATTCAGATTTTTCACACTCACGGGCGGCATCCTTCAGAATTTTTTCCCAGCGGCGGCGTTCCTTTCCGGCAAAATCCTCCTGATTTCCGATCAGAGTCAAAGCCGCCACCACCCTGCCCACGCAATCATGCAGCGGAATGGAAAAAGCCGCAATATTCCAGCGGTTTCTGCGAAGATTCAGCACACAGCCGTGTTCCTGGACTTCACGGATTCCCGCCCGGAGCAGTTCCGGATTCTGTTTTTCCGGTATATCCGCCGGACATTCCGCAATGGCTTCTTCCACTTTTTCCGGCGGTTCACCGGACAGCAGCGCCGCCCCGACAGAACCTTCGATCAGCGGGAAAGTCGACCCCGATTGTCCCGTCAGGGAAACCGGACCCGGCGGTTCCGCACGGAAATAGGTCAGCTGTTCTCCGCCACGGCGGATGGAAAGTTTGCACGCCATATTGCGGTTCTCCGCAATGTCTGCGACCTGACGGCAGGCGCGTTCCAGCACGGACATATCTTCGGCGACGCCGTGCAGCAGCGGCAGGATTCCTTCGGACAGCGCATAGGACGCTCCGGATTTTTTCCGCACCCAGTTATGATGCTGAAGGGTCATCAGAATACGATAGGCGGAACTCATCGTGATTCCCAGTTCCCGACTGAGTTCAGACTGCGTCGCATCGCGTCCCGCCAGCACTTGAAGCAGCTGAATCGTCTTGTCCACTGCCGGAATAATATTGTTCATATTTGAACATCCTGTTTTCATATTTGAATTTACAGACAAAAAGATACTCTGTCATTCCGGATTTTGCAAACGGAAAAACAAAAAAAACAGGAAAAATGTTCACCGCGCGGGCAAGCACTTTTCCTGTCTTTCAAAGAGAATAGGAGAAAAATTATGGAATCATAGTCTTAATGCAGAAACAGCCAGGTACACCGGTCTTCCGGGAATGACTTTCCGGATGTATCTGCATACAGGTGCAGCGAACCGGCGCACCTTCTGACAGAATCGCGAAACTGTTATGGCAAACCGGCAGAGCAGATGACCCGGCAGCGCGATCAGATAATCCAGTGAGGCTTTCAGTCCGTCCACGGTAAAATAAACCGCAGGAACGGGAAAAAGAGCGCGGAAGGAAATCTGGTCGTCAAACGGCCGGACCGGCGGGACAACGGAAACGCACTGATCCCGTCCGCAGGATTCAGCAATCCGCAGACAGTATTCCGTATTCCATATAACCGCCATGGCATCCATCGGTCAGAACAGCTCCGTTTTCCGGCTGAAATTATTTCTTCTTCGCAGCGTCGTTCTTCTGGAGAATGCCGGCATCGAGCAGCTTGTCAATGAGCTGCTGCATGGAATTGAAGGTCGCTAGGAAGCCCTGCGGCGGCATGATGATGCGGACATTGGCACGGGGAACCGGGGCTTTGCCGTCTTCTTCCGGCTGAAGGGTCACGAAGTCATAGCGGACCATGCCGCCCGCAAAGTGAATCTGACCAATGCCGTCTGCGAAAATTTCTTTCTTTTCTTCCATTTTTTTCTCCTTGTTTTATGGAATTAATGATTCTGCCGTTTTCGGCAACAGAAAAGAATATACCGCCAAACGGCAAATGTCAAGCGCTGGATTGGTATTTTTTCAGAAAAAAATGTGCTGTTAAAGCATAAATACCACTTCCCGCTCTTCTGAAAGTGCTTTTAACTTATAGGTGAATTGTCAATGTAAACGCACGATTGTCAATGTAAACGCACATTGAGCGTGATTTTTGTGCATTTAGTCTGAC
>CAKUJH010000007.1 GCA_934661375.1 uncultured Victivallales bacterium | reverse complement strand
CGCTGAATAATGGATGCCGGAAAGCCCCGTATTGGCAGTGTAATGAGCATAACCGAATTCACCGGCGATCATTTCTCCCAGCGGAACGGATTCCGACGGACAAACATAAGTTGTCCCTTTTGCATTCGGCGCATCATCTTTGTATTTCACGCCGTAGGAGTGCTTCCCGCTCAATCCCGCCAGATTGCCATACCAGATTCCCCCGCGGTCCCAATTCCCGCCAACCCCGAACGGCGGCATTGCCGTCGGAACGATCCAGCCGTCGAAATCGTTGGAATACATGGCTCCGGCTGTCCCGATGGTCTTTTGGTTCGAGGCACAGGAAATTGTATAAGCCTTGTCCCGTGCCTTGTTCAAGACCGGCAGGAGCATTGCCGCCAGAATTGCGATGACCGCGATCGTAACGAGAAGTTCTATGAGCGTAAAATTCTTGATTCCGTTCTTCGAAGGAATGATTGAATGAATCAAGCGGCAAGACGCGGCATATGCTGTCACAATTCCCGACATGATCCGGTTTCTGCTCCGTGCCCCGGCGTTCTGCAATGTCATTTGGCTCTCCTTTGCGTTGAAAACGGTATTCTTTCATTATTCGCTGAATTTTCTTCTTTTATCAATTATACTTAAAAAAATGATTTTTGCAAGGTTCATTTTTTCCATATACATATCGTTTTTTTGTCATTCTCCGTTTATTCACTGTGACCAAACCGCAGAACGGGGAAGATAAACCGCTCCGGCGGCGGACAGCAAAAAAAACAGCGGATATTTCTGTTGAAAAACAGAAACCCGCTGTTTTTTGAAGAATGGTTTGCGTCAGAGTGTTCCGAACAAACGGTCTCCGGCGTCTCCCAGTCCCGGCAGGATGTAGCAGTCGCTGTTCAATCCCTGATCCATGCAGCCGAGGTAAACATTCACATCCGGATGCGCCGCGCTGAAATATGCGGCGCCTTCCGGTGCGCCCAGGACATTGATCATGGTAATGTCTTTGGCTCCGCGTTTTTTCAGGCATGTCGCCGCCGCTGCGGCACTGCCGCCCGTCGCCAGCATCGGGTCCAGAATAATGACCGCCTGATGTGCAATATCCGGCGGAACTTTGCAGTAATATTCAACCGGCTTCTTGGTTTCCGGATCGCGGAACAGTCCGATATGTCCGACACAGGAAGCGGGGAGCAGATCGCGCATGGCGTCCACCATGCCGAGACCGGCACGCAGAATCGGCACGATGCAGACTTTCTGATTCACCACGGGACCGTCCATTTCCATCAGAGGAGTACGGATTCTTTCGCTTTCGAGCGGCAGGTTGCGGGTGGCTTCATAACCGATCAGCAAGGTAATTTCGCGCACCAGTGCATGAAAATCCTTGGTGGAAGTCTGCACTTTGCGAAGCATGGAAATCTTGTGCTGAATCAGCGGATGAGACATTACATGGATGCTGGGATAATTCATTTTTCTTTTTTCTCCGGGATCAACAGATTCATAAACACCCCGACGATAGTCGCCACAAACAAAGCGGAAATCGTCAGTTTCATATCGCCGACGATCAGCGGGATGCCGCCGATGGCATTCAGTCCCACACCGACGCAGAGCGTACCAGCCATAATGGAAAGGTTGCGGCTGTCAGCCAGATTGATTTTCGCTTCGGAAATCGTGCGGACACCGATAGAGGCAATCATACCGAACAGCATCAGCTCCACTCCGCCTTTCACCGGGGCGGGAATGGAAAGCAGGAATGCGCCGAACTTGCCGATCAATCCCAGCAGGATTGCCATGACTGCCGCAATCCGGAGCGTTGCCGGATTGTAATTTCCCGTGGACGCCAGCACTCCGGTGTTTTCCGCATACGTGGTGTTGGCGGGACCGCCGATCAGACCGGCAGTGATCGTCGCCAGACCGTCCCCCAGCAGGGTGCGGTGAAGTCCCGGCTCCTTGAAAAAGTCTTTTCCGACCACTGCGCCGTTGGTGGTGATGTCGCCCAGATGTTCCATGAAAGTAACCAGAGCAATCGGTGCAATCAGCACAATGGCGCTCCAGTCAAACTGCGGCAGCGTGAGGAAGCCTTCCGTCTTGAACGGAATGTTGATCCAGGGAGCAGTCCGGATCGCATGGAAATCCATGTGAAAAAGTCCTGCCCAGGAAAGAATCAGGCACAGCAGATAACCGCCGGCAATACCGATCAGAATCGGAATCAGCCGGAAAAATCCTTTTGCCCGGTTCATGCCGAAAACGATGATCGCGAAAGTTGCGAGGGCAATCAGAGCATTCAGCAGATTGGCATTGCTGAACGTGCCGTTTTCAAATTTTCCGAACGCATCGCCGACGCCGACACCGGTCAGACTGAGACCGATAATAATGATGACCGGTCCGGTCACCAGCGGCGGGAACAGCTTCCGGACCCGGTCCGCTCCCATGAAATATACAATGAGCGAGAAAACCAGATAAACCAGACCGGCGGCAATGATACCGCCCTGCGCCTTGGGAATATTCGCGGCATTCCCCGCCACCACAGCGCAAAGCGCACTGATGAATGCGAACGAGGATCCCAGAAAAACCGGAACTTTTCCCTTGGTGCAGAGATGAAACACCAATGTGCCGATTCCTGCCGACAGCAGCGCCGCCGCCGGTGAAAAACCGGTAATCAGCGGAACCAGCACTGTTGCGCCGAACATTGCCAGCAGATGCTGACATCCCAGCAGAAAATTCTGAATTGCAGAACGCTCCATAGACAAACCCTTCCTTTTATTAGTGATAAATTCTTTTAAAATAGCATTCTGGAAGCATTTTTTCAAACGGGATAGCCGGTATCTTCTGCGCTTTTTTGAAAATACAGCAAAAAAACGCAATTAAAAAGTCATATTTTCCTATTCCCGTAAACTTGCAATTTGGAATGCCGCCGCTTACATTGACTGAAACCCAGAATTTTTGATGCAGGAGGTCTTCAACATGTTCAAGATTGGTTATGCACAGGAAATCATTACTCCGCCGGTCGGCGTCGGACTGGCAGGATATTTCAACTACCGCCCGAATCAGGGAATGTACGATGATCTTTATGTTAAAGTGGTCATGATTGAATCCAACGGAAAAAAATTCGGATTCATGGCGTTTGATCTCTGCTCCCTCCGCGCCGTTACGTTTGCCGAACTGGATAAACGCATCACGGAAAAATACGGCAAAGAACTGCGCGACGGTCTGATCATTTCCGCTACTCATACGCATACGGGTCCGAAATATGTCGGCGATCTGTCGGAAATGGACGCACTGACCCGCCATGCCTTCGATCTGACACTGGACGCCGCCATGCGTGCGCTGGGCCGTGCGCTGCTGAACCTGCTGCCAGGCGAACTGGAAGTAGGTTCCGTTTACAATAATCCTTATGGCTTTGTCCGCCGCTACTGGATGAAAAACGGAACGATCGTGACCAACCCCGGCTGGGGCAACCCCGATATCGACAAGCCGGAATGCGGATATGACCGCACCATCGGCATTCTGGCGGTCAAACAGGGCGGACGTCTTGCCGCACTGATCTGCAATATTGCCAACCACGGCGACACCATCGGCGGAGATATTGTTTCCGGCGACTGGTACGGACGTTTTGCGCAGGAAATCCAGCATACGCTCAAAAACAGCCTTCCGGTTCTGGTGGTGGACGATGCTTCCGGTAACATCAATCATTTCGATTTCAATCAGAAAATCAACCAGAGTTCCTATGCGGAAGCAGTCCGCATCGGCCGCGGCTATGCGGCTATCGTGCTGGACGCCCTCGACAAACTGGAGCCGGTGAAGGAAGACGCCATCCGCGTTGCCAACGGCAGCGTTACTGTTCCGCACCGCAAACTCACCGATGCCGAACTGGCGGAAGCCAAACACATTCTGGCGACCGTTCCGGACATCAAGAAGGAAGGGGATTTTGAAAGCCAGGATCTCGCGAACAAAGTTCCCGCCGCACTGCGTTACTTTGCCCAGCGTGCGATTGACTGCCATGAAAAAAGCACTCCTTCCCATGAATGCCGTCTGACGGCAATTGAGATCGGTTCGCAGCTGGCGTTTGTCTCCCTGCCCGGTGAACCGTTCAACGGCATCGCCCAGGCGATCCGCACCAAGAGCCCGTGCAAATATACTTTTGTCATCGAACTGGCACAGGCGGATTCCGACTACGTCCCCATGAAGGAATGTTTCGAACGCGGCGGATATGAAGTACAGCCGGGCATCAATACGGTTGCGCCTGACGCGGCGGATGAACTCATCAAAGCGGCGGTCGCCCTGCTCTGAACAGCGTTCTGCTGTCGGTAAAAAAATATGGCTGCGGTCTTTTTACGGATCGCAGCCTTTTCTTTTTGAATTGTCTATGCGGTTTTACAGCTGAACCGGCGTCAGCTTGCGCGGATCGTAATAACCGAGATACAGACGGGTTTCCGTCATGTAGCTGCCCGGTTTGTCATAGGACATCTGCACCTTTCCCCTGCCCTCATAAATGATCCGCTGCACGCCGAACCGGAAACAGGATTCATAATGAAGTTCCTCCCGCGGCAGAACACAGGTGAACCGCCAGCCGGACGGAGTCTGTTCCTGCGAAATAAATTCGGAACCGGCGGAACCTTTGATCACCTCAACCGGTTCCGGCGGCTTGCGGATTCCTTTGCGGTCGCTGAACAGCAGCCAGACCGTTTCCGGAAATTCATTTCTGCCTTCCAGTTCCACGTGGAACGTTATATTTTCCGCATCGGATTCAAACGACCAGTGAATGCCGTTTTCCCCATACACACTGCCGGATGTGGCAGACGGTTCCGGTTCAGCCAGAAAATCAGCCAATTCTGCCCCTTCGTCCAGCAGAACTTCCGCTTCGGCAAAATCCTGCGCGAGCAGTTCGCGGAGACATTCCGCGCGCCATTCCAGTTTGGCGGGGAAGTACTTGTAGACTTCCGCCTCGGAATGGTATCCCAGACGGGCGTCCTGACGGCAGAGTTCCGCCAGACGCAGACTGTTGCGGATTTCCTCTTCGGCAATTTTCCGCATTCCCGCCAGCAGCGTGCCGCTGTCCGGAGCATCATCCATCAGCGCAGACCGCATGGCGTAGAATTTCAGGATATTGCGTCCGGAACGGAACATGATGTCCAGCGCTTCCGCCAGCGTGAATTCCAGTTCATGCCCTTTGACTTCCGCCTGACGGAGGATTTCCATTCCGCGGTGCCATTCCTTTGAAATTTTTCCGGAAAGTTCTGCAAGTTCTTCCAGTTCAAAATGCTTCATGCATTCGCCGAGGGCGTCGCCAGCCGGAAAGAGATCCGGTTTCCACGAACGGGTCAACGGAGTCATGACCTGCTTCAGATGAAGCGGCCAGACCGGACCATCATGCATGGGACCGTAATACTGGAACTGAATATCCAGCGGATAATTGGAATAACCTTCGGCAAAATGTTTCCATGCCTGAACGACTGCGGGGCAGTCGCGTCCCCACTCCGGCGCAGCCAGCTGAACGAGGAAATCATCTTCCGTTCCGGAAAAATCTTCATAGGCAAGTTTCCCTGCAGCTTCGTTCATGACACCCGGATAATTGCCGAAATACCAGCATTGAATTACGTGCTTTACTCCCAGATCCTTCATTTTACGGTACTTGCGGTAAACCAATCCCGGTGCGGGAATATACGGAACCGTGGCGCATTCATGCGAACAGGCAACCTGAAGTTTTGCTGCCATGCTGCAATGACCTTTTGCCGCCTGGGCTATCACGTTGAACCGGTCGGACGGACCGATTTCCGACAGCCAGTAATCGCCGCCGGTCCGCACTTTTCCCAGCTGATACTTATTGACGCCGGACTCGAAATTAAACGCCAGCGCAATATCCGCATCCAGCTTTGAAGGCATCTGCGTAATCCAGTTCCCGACCTGATCGACATACGGCATGTACAGCCAGGAAATCAGTTCCGCTTTCGGATTGGCGTCACGCATTCCGCGTTTCATCGGACCGAGCGTCATCGCCAGAATTTCCCTGATGGAATGGGAACAGCGTTTGACACAGGGAATCGTGCCGTCATCCGAATGCGCATTAATCAGACTGAGACAGGACGTCATGCGTTCTCCGTGGGAAATGGTAATCATGCCGCCGAGATTCGGCACTGCCGAAAACAGCGAATGGGTGCATTCGTAGAGATACTTCTGCGCCGCCGGTGAATTGGCACAGAACGAATGCAGCTGTTCACTGGCATTGATGTCGAAACCGCCGGGACCGAGCAGTTCTTCACATCCTTCCGGAACCGGATTGCCGATGCAATGCGCCCAGTAAGCCGGTTCAATGCAGAATACCCAGATCCGGATGCCGTAGCGGCGGCAGCGTTCCACCGTGGCACGGAGTTTCGCCTGGCGCCGGGCGGCATCCGGCGTGGCCTTGCGTATGCTGGTGTCGCAGATTTCGCGGAAGGTGATGGTCAGCCACAAGCCGTTGATTCCTTCATGCGCCAGACGGCTCAGATACTCTTCCGGATAATAATCAATGTCGTTCATCAGTTCGTCGATATTGAACGGCGGACGTTTGATCGGACCGAAAAAGCAGCGGGAGATACGGTTTTTCAGCCATGGTTTCCGGTCATGCACTCCCTGTTTCAGAAACGGGGAAGCGGCGATCAGATCCCGGAGATAATACAGTCCGCGCCGGATGCCTTCCGTATCGGAACTTTCCAGCACAATGCACTCTTTTTCAATAGTCAGACGGTATGCTTCTTCCGGAAATCCAGCTGTCTCCTTTACCTTGACCGGAATTTTTCCACCGGACAATTCCGCCTCGGCCAGAAAACGGCGGAAGTCCGCATAAGCGGTGTCCAGCAGTTTTTCCGGGTCGGGAAACGCGGGTTCGAGTGAAATACCGCCCGGCAGCAGGGACAGTTCATCCGGAGCGGACGGCCGGGATAAATCCCAATGCTGAATAAACGGCTCATGTTTTTTCAGCATTTCGACAAAAGCCGGGGTTCCCTTCGGAAAGTCCGGCATGGCAGACAGATTCATATCAAAAAACTCCTTTACAAAATTCAGAAAAACAGACTTCTCATCCCATAAAACGTAAAATACATCTGCATATCTCTTTTGTCAAGTAAGAAAAGCCGCGAATTTGTCTTTCCGCATTTGCAAGATGAAACCAGCTGAATTATATAATCGTTTTTTGACAGTATCATACATAATTTTTCATCCGCGGCACACTGATTTTATATTATTTTTATTAAAATTATGTGTTTTTTCAATAAAAAACATCTTGAAAAAGTCAGCATATATGCTATTATAATACAAGATTGATTACTTATGCTGTTCATTATGTTTTTTGAGCAGTTGATCACTACTGTAAAATAAGGATGTATGTCATGAAAACAAAATTGCTTCTTTTGTCCGGCATGACCGGACTGGTTCTCTCGCTCACTGGATGCGTTTCGTATTATCGCGATGCCGGAGCTGATTATCTGAAACGTCCGGAAAGCGTTTCTCGCGCCCCTTATTACACGGAATATCAAATATCTCAAGACAAAGTGAACGGACAAGGTAAAGCCTCTGTACTGTTCTGGCTCTTCCAGTTTTCAGACGGGAAATACTGTCAGCTGGGAATGGGACCGAATCTTTCGATTGTCAGCCAGATCGCCGAAGTGTTTTCTCCTACCCAGCGTGCGGTTTACAATGCCAAGAGTTCTGCCATGTATCAGGCTTGTGAGAGCTCTTCCGCAGATCAGATCCTCGGTGCAACCTTCGAGTACCGAATTACGGATTACTTCTTCTATCTCACCGTGGAATGTACAGCAAAAGGATATCCTGCCACCGCAAAAGGTATAAAAATGCTCGAAAAACAACCTGTAATTCTGAATAAATGGCAGAAAGTGGAATACCTCAACCCATATGAAGTTCCGCAGGTGTATTCAGATCCTGAACATGCAACCACCCCCGGTATTTATCAGCAGCAGTAAATTCTGCTCAGGTTCACCCGTATTGCCGTTGTGAAACGGCACTTATTCAAAGCCCTGACATTTTCCAATCTGAATTGTCAGGGCTTTTGTTTTCCGGAAAACTCTGGTCCTGCTGCATCGTATTTTATCTCATGTCCCATGTGAACAATAAAATCTTTAGCACAATAATTTGTCTTTCCGCATTTGCAAGATGAAACCAGCTGAATTATATTACCAGTTTTCCGAAAGAGTTCTGTCGAAACAACTCTCCGGGAAGCCGTCATAAAAAAACAATAACAGGGAGCGGTCATGTTTACCCGCACTTCAAAAGCACTCAATTCTTTTTTCCGTCTGCAAGAAAACCACACCACCATCCGGACTGAAATCGGAGCCGGCATAACCTCGTTCCTGGCGATGGCGTACATTCTGGCGGTCAATCCCTCCATCCTGGGAGCAGCCGGCATGGACCGCGGCGGCGTACTGTTCGCCACGGCAATCGCTTCGTTCTTCGGAACGACTCTGATGGCAGTCATGGCAAATTATCCGTTCTGTCTGGCGCCGGTCATGGGGCTGAATGCGTATTTTGCCTTCACCGTGGTCCGGGCGTTCGGTTATTCCTGGCAGTTTGCCTTGTTTGCGGTTTTCTGCGAAGGACTGATTTTTCTGATGCTTTCCGTTTCCAATATCCGGGAAATGATATTCGACGCCATTCCCATGCCTCTGAAAAAAGCAACCGGCGTCGGCATCGGGCTGTTCATTTCCTTCATTGCTTTCCAGAATGCGCATATTGTGAAAGACAATTCGGCAACACTGGTCATGCTTCAGGATTTCAGCCGGGAAAACATTCATACGCACGGCATCAGCGCAATTCTGGCATGTGTCGGCATTGTGATTACGGCGATCCTGCTCCAGCGGAAAATCCGCAGCGGTATTCTGCTGGGCATTCTGATTACCTGGGTGCTGGGCATTTTGGCACAGCTGACCGGATTATATCAGGTAAATCCGGAAGCCGGATGTTATTCCCTGATTCCGCAGATGACTTTCAATTCCTTCTCCGCGGCTTTCGACGGATTCTGCAATCTGTTCGGCAGCGCGTTCCGTGCCTCGGAATGGACCAAAGCCGGAGTGGAAGGAAACGGTCTGACTCTGCTGTTCTCCATGAACTTTGTCATGATTGTGGTGGCATTCCTGTTCGTTGACCTGTTCAGCACACTCGGCACGATGACCGGGGTTGCCCTGAAAGCCAATCTGCTGGACGCCAACGGCCGCCTGCCCCGGATCAAACAGGCTTTCATTGCGGACTCCTTCACCACTTCCATGGGCGCGGTGTTTGGAACATCCACCACGTCGTCTTATGTGGAATCCGCGGCGGGAGTCATGGCGGGCGGACGCACCGGACTCACGGCACTGACAACGGCAATTCTGTTTCTGCTGTCGCTGCTGTTTGCTCCGCTCCTGCTTGCCATTCCGCCCTTCGCCACGGCTCCGGCGCTGATCATTGTCGGATTCTACATGATGACTCCGATCACCTCTATTAATTTCAACGACATGGGGGAAGCGGTTCCCGCGTTTCTGACGATCATCATCATGCCTTTCGCGTACAGTATCACCGACGGCATCTGTTTCGGAATCATTTCCTGGACCATCCTGAACCTGTGTCAGGGACGCCGCGAACGCAATACGCCCCTGATGTATATTCTGGCGGTTCTGTTCCTGATTAAATACATTCTGATATAAGGTTCAACCCACCGGAACCGGTTCGATTTCCATCAGGCGGCACAGCTCAAGCAGTTCATCGGCATGATCGCCGTACATCAGAACATAGTGATGCTCAAACCCCTGACGGATAACGGTTTCGCGAAGTTTATCGCACCCGGCGTCGAATTTGATTTTCAGCGGATTGCCCCGGACAAACAGGTCTGTATCCAATCCTTCTCCGGCGGCAATCAGCATACGGAATCCGTCGCCGTCGCGTTTCTCGCCCAGCCGGGCAATCGTTACCCTGCCGGGGCGCAGCGGAAATTCTCCGGTTACGCCTTTCACCCCGCCGCCTTCCACGGTCGCACTGTGACACAGCTGCGGCTGAAAACCGGGATGACACAATGAACAGGGCGCAGCACCGCAATGCCATGCCACTCCGTATTCCCCTTCCATCACGATCATATCGCAGAAAAACGGCAGTGAACCGGAAAGCAATTGACCGATACGCATCATCACCGCGCCATAGGCATCCCCTTCACAGGCAGTGAGATATCCGTGATTGGTCAGATGTCCGATCGTGGAGCAGACAGCAATTCCGTAGAGATCGCTGGAAATGAATTCCGGCCAGCAGCGCATGGCAAAGGAATCCACCAGAAATTTATCCTTCATCTTGCAGACTGCGGCAAACAGCGCGGCGGATTTTTTCAGCTGGCTTTCAACCGGACCGTCAGATGGGTGAACTGCCGCATCGGAAAGAATTATTTTCATTGCGGCATCCAGTTCCTCTGCGGTCAGACGGCGCGCCGTTTCAATGACTTCATGCTCCGTAATATATTTGATTTCCGGTCCGATTTGAGTCCGCAGCAGCATTTCATCGCAGCTGGATGTGAAAAATCCGGGAACCCGTCCGCCGATAATGCCGATCCGCATCCGTTTCAGCGCACGAATTGTCTGCACCAGCCGGACCGCACGCTGCAATCCGGTCCGGGCTTCTTCCGTGCCGGGATCAGCATGAACATGAAAATACGGCACGTGCATCCGGTACATGAAATGTGAATTCATATTGGCAGCGCAGAATGAATTGCTCTGAAGTCTGCCGCCATGGGGATCAGGCTCCTTCATCGACCACAGCACGACCGGCACATTCAGCCGCTGCGCGAACATCGGCACCACCACACCCAGTGAAAAGGTCATGAACTGCGCCACGATCATGTCGGGACGTTCCTGCTCGAAACGTTCCAGTTCCCGGACAGCTTTGTCTTCCAGGTCAATCATGTGTTCTCCGCCGATGACTTCCACACCCGGCAGACTCTGCAGATATTTGCGGGCGTCTTCTCTGGCGGCTTCCAGTGTTTCATTGGTCCAGTTTGTCTTGGTCAGCGGCAGATATCCGATCCTGAATTTTCTTTCCATCAGCTTTTCTCCATAATCTGATTTGCATTTTTGTTCCGGTATTATTATATTATAAATGGAAACAGCAAGTTTGTAAACAGGATTTTTGCTTCTTAAACTGGATTTTTGATACTATGGCGAATTTATTTGAAAAAGAAAACGAGTATTGCATTTACCGTCCGGAACTGAACAGTTTTCCCGCAATTTATCTGCCCGTTTTCCCGCGTTCGCTGGGATATTACGACCGGAAAAGCGGCGAGGAGGAAATCGTGCCGTCCGGCAGCAAGAATTTTGTCCAGATTTTCTGGAGCATATCCGGAGAAAGTCAGACGTCTGTGGACGGCGAAAAATTTCTGGTGCATCCCGGCGATGTTTTCTACCGGATGCCCGGAGAAGAACATTATTTCCTGACCTCCCGGAACGGATGGCGTTACCGCTGGATCACATTCGACGGTCCCCGTGCAGCGGATTTCATGCGCACTTATCATTACCCGCGGACTCCGTTTCACGCGGGAGAATGTCCGCACGATATTTTCAACAGCTGCCGGGATCTGATGCTTCAGCGGACCCCCTACTGCTGGCGCATGATGTTCGCGGAAATCTGCCGGATTCTCGCCGCCGCCGGCGGAACCGGTGCCGAACCGACTCCGGAAAACAGTCTGGTGCAGCAGATTATTCTGCTGTGCAAGGAGCGTTTCATGGATCCCGACCTGAATGTGAATGCACTGTCATCTGAACTGAATACCGGACGCGGCAAACTGCAATCCGTTTTCAAGCAGAAAATGAATCAGAACCTGTCCGATTATCTTTCCCAGGTACGGCTCCAGGCGGCTCTTTCCTTATTGCGGAACAGCCGGCGTCCGCTGCGGGAAATCGCGGTGAAGTGCGGCTTCCGGGATCTGAATTATTTTTGCCGCTTCATCCGGAAAAACACCGGCAGGCGTCCTTCTGAACTGCGTTGAAAAGGAAAAACCGCCGGTAAGCGGAAATCATGCCCCGGCGGTTCAGAAATACAGCGGAAATTATTCCGCGGACGTAATCAGGAAAACGGTGTCTTCTTCAACGCCGTCGGTCATCAGATCAACCGGAGTTCCGGCTTGAAGTTTCGCCTTGTTCTTGACATCGGCTTTGGCACAGCCTTTCTTGTCCTGCGGCAGTTTGACATGTTCCGCCGCTCCGCAATTGGGACTGCCGTTCTTCGGACACGGCTTGACTTCTTTCCCCGCGAATGTGCAGCAGCCTTTCGCCGCCGCGGCAGTGTCCTGCGTACACATCATCTTGCCGTTCTTTTTGCATTTGAAGTGTTCGGCAGCCGGACAGTCTTTCCCGTTCTTCGGACATTCCCTGACCGGTTTCACGCAAAGCGTTTTGCCGTCCTTGGTCTGCCAACATTTGGCTGTTTTGCAGGCGGAGCCGTCGGCATTGCACGGCACGGCTTCCGCATCCCACTCGGCAATGACCAGAACCGCTTCACCGTCCGGTGTAACCGCCTTCATCGGTTTCTGTACCGTCGGTGCCGCCGCTTGAGACGCGGCGGTGTCCGATGCCTGACAGCAGTTGCATCCGGTGAGAACGATGGCGACGGCGGTGCAGACCGCCCACAGTGTGACTTTGCTTTTCATGTTTTACCCCCCTTGTTTATATGACGCGGATTCCTGACCGCCGCGTTTTCGGTCTGCTTTTACCATAACGCCGTAAAAGCAGATTGTCAAGAGAGAAAAAACAGATTTTTTCAAAAAAAGAACGCCTCCAAAATTGTCTTTTAGTATCTCATATTCAAGATATTAGACGAATTTTCAGAGGCGCTGTTTCTGCCGAAAAACCAGGATGTTCATACTCCGGATTCCGGACAGTGAAAAAGCCGTATCACTGTTTTTTTGCCGCGGCGTCCTTGAGTCTGGCGCTGATGCGGACGGAACAGAAATCCGGACCGCACATCGTGCAGTATTTGCCGTCATGCGCGGCTGCGGCATGTTCGGGCGAACTTTCCCGGATGGCATCGGCACGGTAGGCACGGGCGCGTTCGGGGTCGATGGCAACATCGAACTGTTTTTCCCAGTCAAATTCCGCACGGGCATCGCTGATGGCATTGTCGCGTTCGCGCGCACCGGGCTTGTTCAGTCCAACGTCCGCCGCATGAGCCGCGATCTTGAATGCGACCACGCCGCGCCGGACATCCTCATTGTTGGGCAGTCCGATATGTTCTTTCGGGGTTACATAGCAGAGCATCGCCGCGCCGTAATACGCACCGAGCATACCGCCCATGGAAGCGACCAGATGGTCATATCCCGGCGCGCAGTCAATCACGACTGGACCCAGAATATAGAACGGCGCATCGCCGCAGACTTCCTGTTCGCGTTTCATGTTCATTTCGATCTCATTCATGGGAACGTGTCCCGGACCTTCGACCATCGCCTGAACCCCGGCTTTGCGGCAGCGGAAGACCAGTTCACCCAGCACATCCAGTTCAGCGAACTGCGCTTCATCGCTGGCATCCGCCAGACAGCCCGGACGCAAACCGTCACCCAGCGAAAGCGTAACGTCGTATTTCAGACAGATCTGCAGAATTTCATCGAAAAATTCATAGAACGGGTTCTGTTTTTTGTGTTTCACCATCCAGGCTGCCAGCAACGAACCGCCGCGGCTGACAATCCCCATTTTGCGTTTGAGCGCGAGCGGCACATGACGATCCAGCAGTCCGGCATGAATGGTCATGTAATCCACTCCCTGCGCAGCCTGTTCTTCCATGACCTGAAGCATCAGTTCACGGCTGATTCCGTCGGCTCCGGCGCGGGCGACCATTTCATAGACGGGCACCGTACCCACGGGAATCGGCGAATGCGCAATCAGGTTGGCACGGATTGCCATGATATTGCCGCCGGTGCTGAGATCCATGACCGTATCCGCACCGTATTTGATGGCGGTCGCCAGTTTGTTCTGTTCCTCTTTCGGACAGCTGGACAGCGTGGAATTGCCGATATTGGCATTGATTTTGGTGTAAAGTTCCCGGCCGATTCCGACCGGAACCAGGTTTTTATGCATAACATTGGCGGGAATGACAATCGTCCCGTCCGCAACTTTGGCTCGAATCCATTCGGGGTCGCGGCATTCTTTTTCCGCAACGGCTTTCATCTGCGGGGTGATCGTTCCCGCTTTGGCAAGCAAAGGCTGTGTAAGCACATTCATATCAGATTTTCCTCCAGTATGGTGATGGTTTTCTTCAAAGCTCCGGCATGAACGGCAATGGCTTTCGCCGCATTCCTGCCGAGAGTATCGCGCAAACCGGAGTCTGCGCCCAGTTTTTCAATTGCTCCGGCAAGCTCCGCATCCGAAGACAGCCGCATGACGCCGCCGCCGTTCAGCAGTGCGCCAAACGCCTGTTTGAAATTCCGCATTTCCGGTCCGGTTACAATCGCCTTGCCCAGCACGGCAGGCTCTATCACATTCTGTCCTTCCGTGTTGCCGCCGAACGTCTTGCCCATCAGCACAATGTCCGCGGACTTGATGAATTTCAGCAGTTCGCCCGTGGTATCGGCAAGCAGACAATCCACTTTTCCGGACAACGTTTTTCCGCTCGTGCGCCGATAATAAGACACGCCCGCCGCCGACAGCAGATTTTCGATTTCCGTTCCGCGTTCCGCATGACGCGGCACAATCACCAGTTTCAATGCCGGATGATTTTTCCGGGCTTCCAGAAACGCCTGAAGCATCACCTTTTCTTCCGGAGCATGGGTACTGCACGCCAGCACTGTCAGAAAATCATCGCCGAAAAATTCATGCAGATCAATTCCTTCGAGATCCGCAGGCGGAGTCTGATCGAATTTGATGTTCCCGGTTACGGTCAGATTCAATTCAGAAGACACTGCAAGAAAACGTTCCTTGTCCAGTTCCGTCTGGACACAGATGCGGCTGAACTGTTTCAAGACCGGAGCGAAGAAAGAGCGGAACTGGCGGTAGCCTCCCGCGGAATGATCGGAAATCCGGGCATTGACCAGAAAAATTTTTGCTCCGTGTTTCCGGCTCTGCAGAATCAGATTCGGCCAGATCTCCGTTTCCAGAATCACCAGCGCGGACGGTTCAATCAGCTTCAGAACTTTTTTTACAAACGGCGTGAAATCAACGGGACAGAAAAAAACTTCCACTCCGGCGGGAACTTTGTTCCAGGCAATTTCCTGCGCTGTGGTCGTCGTCGTGCTGAATACGAATTTGCGGTCCGGGGCGGCTTCCTTCCACTTTTTCAGCAGAGAAAGCGCAACGTTGGTTTCACCGACACTCACGGCATGAATCCAGACCGAGCCTTTCATGGCGCCGAGAGCTTTTCTGCGTTCCGGGCTGAATATGCCCAGCCGTTCCGCATAATTCTGTTTGCGTCCGGGACGCCGTATCAGCTTTACCAGCAGACCGGGGATGAAAAAAAGAAACACCACCGGAAAAAACAATCTGTACAGAAAAACCATAAAAATCCTTATTCCTGCTTTAAACGGGAATAATATACTCCGTATGGCAGTATATTCAAATCGGAAAACCGGCATATACGGTATTTTCAAGCAGAAAAACAACGCACCGGTCCGAAATCTCTTCCGGACCGGTGCGTGTTTTCAAAACAGGACTTACAGCGTCTTCGCCATGGCATCCTGTCCGAGCTTGTAGGCTTCGGAATTCATCTTGACAATTTTCTCTTTGCCGCTGAAGCATTCCGCGAAACCGTCGAACGCCGTCTGGTCAAACGCGGCGGAATCCGCGGCGGAAAGATAATTTTTCTTGAGCACTGCGGCCAGCGCACCGAGCATCACTGCATTGGCGCATTTGAGGTTGCCGTATTCTTCCGCGATATCCGCACCATTGAGCGCATAGGCTTTCTGACCCGGTTTGAGCGCGGGAATGTCCTTGATGGTGGAGCTGTCATACAGCAGAATGCCGTTGTCCGCCAGTTCCGGCAGGTATTTTTCCAGAGACGGGCGGTTCAACACGATCAGCAGATCGCAGTTGCTGTCCACGATCGGGCTGCCGATGGTGCCGCGGTTGACAATCAGTGCGCAGTTGGCAGTGCCGCCGCGCATTTCCGGTCCGTAGGACGGAAGCCAGGAGACATTGAAGCCGCTCTGTTTGCCCATGGCAGCCATGACCAGCCCCAGACTCAGCACACCCTGTCCGCCGAATCCGCCGATTTTGACACGCAGTTCCTTGTCGAAGATCGGGGAATCACCTGCCGCTTTCACAGCACCGTCTTTCTTTTCCTCCACTTCACGGTAAATGGCTTTGACCACGGAATCACGGTCGTAAACCGGAGTCGGGCGAACCACTTTTTCGCGTTCCGCCGCAACATCCTTGTAAACGCCCAGCGGGAAAATCTTCGTCATTTTTTCGTCGATGAACTTGTTCATGTCATCGGTTTTCATTTTCAGATTGACCGGGCAGCCGGAAAGCACTTCGACGAAAGAGAAGCCTTTCTTTTCGATATTGTTCTGAATTGCCTTGCGAACCGCCATGCGGGCGCGCATGATGTTCGGAGTGGTGGTCAGAGCCACGCGTTCCACATAAATCGGGGCTTCCAGCTGGGAAACCATTTCGCAGACTTTCATCGGGTACCCTTCGGACAGCGGATTGCGTCCGTACGGGCTGGTAACCGTCTTCTGTCCAATCAGAGAGGTCGGAGCCATCTGACCGCCGGTCATGCCGTAAATTGCATTGTTGACGAAGAACACGCAGTAGTTTTCACCGCGGTTCGCCGCCTGAATGAAGGCATTGAAACCAATGGCGGCAAGGTCACCGTCTCCCTGATAACCGATAATGATGCTGTCGGGATTGGCACGGGTCAGACCCGTGGCAGCCGCGGCGGAACGTCCGTGCGGAACCTGCAGACCGAAGCAGTCAAAATAATAATAAGCGAAAACCGAGCAGCCGACCGGAGAAATCAGCGTGGTTTTATCCTGAATGCCGAAATCCGCAATGGCTTCCGCAATCAGTTTATGCAGCACGCCGTGTCCGCAGCCGGGACAATAGGACATATTTTTCTTGATGCTGCCGGGACGGCGTTCAAAAGTTTCAAAGAAACCCGCGGGACGACCGAGTTTAATTCTTTCGGACATGATTATTTCCCTCCTTTTGCGAGCTGACGGACATGAGCGGCGACGGATTCCACGCTGGGCAGGTTGCCGCCCATGCGGTTGACCAGAGAAACCGGTTTGGCACATTCAATGGCAAGCCGGATGTCGTCAATCATCTGACCATTGTTCATTTCCACGGACACAAACTGTTTGACCGTGCCGAGTTTCGAACGGAAAGCCTGTTTCGGGAACGGGAACAGAGTGATCGGACGAATCATGCCCGCCTTGATTCCTTCCGCCCGCAGACGCTCCACGGCAGTACGGATGATGCGTCCGCAGATGCCGAATCCGGAGAGGATGTATTCCGCGTCGTCCGTAAGATATTCTTCCGCACGCGCTTCTTTAGCTTCGATCTGCGCGTATTTTTCATTCAGATGAATGTTGACCGCTTCCAGATCGTTGGCTTCCATATAGATGGAGGTCAGATAGTTGGTGCGCGGATTGACTTTGAAGTCCAATGCCCACGGAGCGGAGGGATGACGTCCCAGCGGTTCAGGAAGCGTAACGGATTCCAGCATCTGACCGATCACACCGTCGGTGAGAATGTAGACCGGTGTGCGGTAGGTGTCGGCAAGGTCGAATGCCAGACGCGCGAAATCGCACATTTCCTGCGCGGAAGACGGAGCCAGCACAATCACTTTGTAGCCGCCGTGTCCGCCGCCTTTGGTAACCTGATTGTAATCAGACTGTTCCGGCGCGATGTTGCCGAGTCCCGGACCGCCGCGCATGACGTCGACGATCACGCAGGGCAGTTCCATGGTGGCGATATAGGAAACGCCTTCCTGTTTCAGACTGATGCCGAGACCGGAAGATGCAGTCATTACACGGCGTCCGGCGGCGGCTGCCCCCATGACCATGTTGATGGATGCGGTTTCGCATTCCGCCTGAAGGAATGTGCGGCCGAGCTTCGGAAAATATTCCGCGGCAGTCTGCGCAATTTCACTGGCGGGGGTGATCGGATAACCGAAGAAACAGTCGCAGCCGGCAAGGAGCGACCCCAGCACCACTGCCTCGTTGCCCTTCAGCAGCAGTTTGTTACTGTATTCCATATTTCAATCCTTCTGTTTTCAGTCTTCGGTGATTTCGTAAATGGTGATGGCTCCCGGTTCCGGGCAGGTGTAATAACAGGCGCCGCAGCCGACACAGCCTTCTCCGGCATATTCCGCATACGGAACGCCCATGAAATTCAGCTTGTTACCCAGCTTCAACAGTTTTTTCGGGCAGGCACTGACGCACCGTCCGCATCCCTTGCATTCATCGGGAGCGGGCGCCACACGATACTTCTTTTTTGCAGTTTGAGTCATTTTTCCGTTTCCTGAAATGTTACCGTAACATAATCATTTATTAAAATATTTAATATACACCCAAAACAGGCAAATGCAAGCCGGATGTTTATTTTCTTCCGCACTTGATTTTTCTCCCGCTGTACTGTATATTCTCCTGTCAAACAGAATGGCGGAAGGAGATCTGAATCATGAAACCCGGTGATGAATATTTGTGTCCCCATTGCGGGAAAAATTCGTTCCTTAAAAAGGAAACCGTCATGGACGGCTGGACCAAAAAGGGGGATGTACTGAAATGTGCATCCTGCGGAACGCTGGTCTGCGAACTGAAGGAACATGCCAAAGAAAATTCCGATCCGCTGAAAAGTTCGGCGGCGGATAAATTCAAAAGTCTGCTGGGCGAAAAGGATTTCGTGCCGCGTCCGAAAATCGAACTGTCCGAAACCGACAGTCATTTCTGCAAGGACTGCGCGTTTCTGATTCCGCATCCGTTCGTGACCCGCTGCTCCAAAACCGGAAAAGATGTCAACCCCATGGATGACTGCCCCGATTTCAGCAGACGGAAAGAATGAGTCCGGAAAAGGTTACATCCCCTGCCCTTCCGGCTGCATTCTGTCCCGGAAGGAAAATTCACATCCGCAGAACGCCTGCCGGTAAAAGCCGTATTGCCGGGACAATTCCAGAGATCGTTTGAATCCGTCTTTCTTCTTGAAATCGTATTTTTCGAAATGCGCCCAGTGTCCGCCGATTTCAAACAGCAGACGGGAATTCTTATGAGGACTGACCGTCAGGGATGTGCAGAAATTCATGCCGCGGCGGGCGGCTTCTCCGGCGGCGCGTCCCAACGACCATTCAAAACATTTGCCGCAGCGCAGTCCGCGTTCCGGGAAAGCCGCGTAACCGGGCAGAGTCTGCTGCAGATGTTCCAGCCAGGCGGAATGATTGTACGCATCCACAATCAGTTCCAGATGATGAATTTCCGCCAGCCGGCGCACCCAGAACAGGCGGCGTTCAAATTCCTCCGCCGTTCCAATATTGGAATTGGAATAGTACAGCGCAACTTCCCGTTCTTCCGCCAGCAGACGTTCCACACATGCCGAAGCACAGGGAGCGCAGCATACATGCAGCAGAAGCGGTTTCATTTTTCCGGCGACATTCCTTTGAATGCGGCAATTTCTTCCGGTTTGAGCGGAGCGTAAGGACCTTTTTTCACTTCCAGAAAAGTTGTTCCGGATTCATGAAAAACGCAGTTATGCCAGGTGCCAGCCGGAATTTCCAAAGCGGAAACGGAATTTCCGCCCGGAGCCATCTCCACGGCTTCCGCAACTGAACCGTCTTCATTGTACGTATAGGAAGTGAGCGAACCTTTCAGAATAATCATCAGCTCCCACTTGTCCAGGTGACGATGCGCCGGAAAAACGGTGTCCGCCTCGCCGGTAATGCACAGACGCTGAATTGGGTCATCCAGCTGTTCATGCAGATTGTAATTGGTGCGGCGACGCGGATTCTGCTCCGCAGTATGCTGAAGTTCTGCCAGAATTGCGGCGGTAACTTTTTTCATGAGACATGGTTCCTTTTTTCGTCAGATAAATTCTTATGACAGGAGAACAATTTTCTTTTCCCGGCGGGTCGCCTTCAGATCAATCAGACGCTGATTGTCCGAGCCCCGGAATTTCAGGGAAATATCCTTGCGGCTTTCGATGAACGGACCATCTACCAGCACATCCAGAGAATCCAGGATTTCCTCTGTGACTTCACAGAAGGCGCGTCCGCCGGGAATCAGATCCCGGTCATACACATAACCGCTGTATCCCCAGATGTTTTTCTGCGGCATTTCCGTTCCGATTCTGCGGATCAGCGGCAGCAGTGCACGCTGGTTCTCCGGCTCGAAAGGCTCGCCGCCCAGCAGAGTCAAACCGTTGATATAAGCCGGTTTCAGCAGCTGCATGATCCGGCTGATCACCGCGTCATTGAACGGTTCTCCGGCTGCGAAATCCCAGGTTTCGGGATTGAAACAGCCCGGACAATGATGAGTGCATCCTGCCACGAAAAGCGATACGCGCACCCCTTCGCCGTTGGCGATGTCCGTCGGTTTGATCGAACAGTAATTCACAGCACTGCTCCTTCTTCCGCCCGCTGCTTACAGATGCAGCACCCGGTCGCGGATTTCCTGCGTACGCCCCTGATTCCAGAACTGCGAACCGATATAGCCGCAGGTTCGGCGCGCCACATTCATCTTGCTCTGATCCGTGTTGCCGCATTTCGGACAGCGCCAGATCAGTTTGCCGGATTCATCCTTGACAATCTGGATTTCACCGTCGAACCCGCAGACCTGACAGTAATCGCTCTTGGTGTTCAGTTCCGCATACATGATATTGTCGTAAATGAACCGGATGACCTGCAGAACGGCTTCCAGATTGTTCTGCATGTTCGGCACTTCCACGTAACTGATGGCTCCGCCGGTGGACAGGGACTGGAACTGCGCCTCAAACGAAAGTTTGTGGAACGCATCAATCGGTTCCGTCACATGCACATGGTAGCTGTTCGTGATGTAGTTCTTGTCCGTTACGCCGGGAATAACGCCAAAACGTTTCTGGAGTGTTTTGGCGAACTTATAAGTTGTTGATTCCAGTGGAGTTCCGTAAATACCAAACCCGATGGTCGTTTCTTTTTTCCATTTGTTGCACGCCGCATTCATGCGCTTCATGATATCCAGCGCCAGCGGGGTTGCCTCCGGATCGGTATGACTCTTGCCGGTCATGTAGCGTACACATTCGCACAGTCCGGCGTATCCCAGCGAAATGGTGGAATAACCGTTGTACAGCAGAGGGTCGATGGTTTCGCCTTTTTTGAGACGGGCGATCGCACCGTGCTGCCACAGAATCGGCGCGGCGTCGGAAAGTGTTCCCTTCAGACGGTTGTGTCTGCACATCAATGCCTTATAGCAGAGTTCAAGACGCTCATCCATGATTTTCCAGAACAGATCCAGGTCTTTTCCGCTGGACAGGGCAACGTCCACCAGGTTCAGGGTAACCACGCCCTGATTGAATCTGCCGTAGAACTTGTATTTGCCGTTGGCGTCGCGCCACGGAGTCAAGGCGGAACGGCAACCCATCACGGGGAAGCAGTTGCCTTCCTTGAGTTCCTTCATTTTCTTTTCGCTGATGTAATCCGGCACCAGACGGCGCGCCGTGCATTTCGCGGCAAGACGCGTCAGATAATAGTATTCGCCGTCTTCGGTGATGTTGTCTTCCTCCAGAACATAGATCAGCTTCGGGAATGCCGGCGTAATGAAAACGCCCGCCTCGTTTTTGACTCCCTGATAACGCTGTTTCAGCGTTTCCTCGATGATGATGGAAAGATCTTTTTTCTCCTGTTCGTTCCGGGCTTCGTTGAGGTACATAAAGACCGTGACAAACGGCGCCTGCCCGTTGGTTGTCATCAGCGTAACAACCTGGTATTGAATGGTCTGCACACCGCGGGCGATTTCATTGCGGAGACGCTTTTCCACAACGGCGTCGAAGAGTTTCTCATCCATTTTCTGTCCGGTCATTTCGCATTCTTCGCGCAGGTCGCGGCGGATGCTGTTCCGGGAAATCTGCACGAACGGCGCGAGGTGCGCCAGGGAAATGCTCTGTCCGCCGTACTGATTGCTGGCGACCTGTGCGATGATCTGAGTGGCGATGTTGCAGGCGGTGGAAAAACTGTGAGGCTTTTCAATCATGGTTCCGGAAATCACGGTCCCGTTCTGCAGCATGTCGTCCAGGTTCACCAGGTCGCAGTTGTGCATGTGCTGGGCAAAGTAATCCATGTCATGAAAATGAATAATTCCCTGGTCATGCGCTTCAATAATTTCCGGCGGCAGCAGCAGACGCCGGGAAATGTCTTTGGAAACTTCCCCCGCCATGTAGTCGCGCTGAACGCTGTTGATCGTCGGGTTTTTATTGGAGTTTTCCTGTTTGACTTCCTCGTTGTTGCATTCAATCAGGGACAGAATCTGGTTATCGGTGGTGTTCGCCTGACGCACCAGACTGCGGACATAACGGTAAGTGATATATTTTTTGGCGACGTCGAAAGCGCCTTCCTCCATGATCCGTTTTTCCACAATATCCTGGATTTCCTCCACCGACAGCGAACGGTCCAGCGCAGCACAGATTCCCGCAGTATATTCCGCAATCGCATTGATCTGCTGTGCAGTAAGGGCGTTGGTGAATTCCACTGTCTGGTTGGCTTTGGTCACAGCCGACCGAATCTTCTCTATGTTGAAATCCTGTTCCTCTCCGCTGCGCTTCAAAATTTTCATAACATCCTCACTTTTAAAATTTTATATTTCCCGTCCTGCGCTCTCTGAAATCCTCTTATACTATAAATGCCGTGACTGGAAATGCAACAGGAAACAGGAAATTATTTCAAAAAAATTATTTAAAAATCTCTTCTTCAGCATATTATCAAGGATATGCGAAAAACCAAAAAGTCGTAACTGCGCAATCTGCTTCAAACCTTTTTTTTGACGTTCCGCGCTTGACACGGAAAGGATTCCGGGTTATATTCATATTCCGAACAGAGCGGGGCGCGTACATGACCGCCGCCGCATGTCCGTCTGCACGTGTTTTCACTGACGATAACAAAAAGGAGACCACCATGGAACTGAAAGGATCAAAGACCGCCGCCAACCTCGCGTATGCTTTTGCCGGAGAATCCCAGGCACGGAACAAGTACACCTACTTTGCCAGTGCCGCCCGCAAAGAAGGATATGAGCAGATCGCCGCAATTTTCGAAGCGACTGCAAACAACGAAAAAGAACATGCCAAACTCTGGTTCAAAGCCCTGGGCGGACTGGGAAACACTCCAGCCAACCTGCTCGCCGCGGCTGCCGGCGAACATGAGGAATGGACCGACATGTACAAAAAGTTCGCCGAAGAAGCCAAAGCGGAAGGTTTTGACAAACTGGCGGCTCAATTTGAAAAAGTCGCCCTGATTGAAAAACGTCACGAAGAACGTTACCGCAAACTGGCGGAAAATATCGAAAAGGGCGAAGTCTGGGTCCGGACCGGCGAACGCCGCTGGGAATGCCGCAACTGCGGTCATGTCTATATCGGTGAAAAAGCGCCGGAAGTCTGCCCGGTCTGCAATCATCCGAAGGCATTCTTCGAAATCGAAGCACAGAACTACTGACCGAAACACAGAGTTTCTCTGAAAACACCAAAGCCGCAATCTGACTTTTCAGCCGGACTGCGGCTTTTTTTCAAAAAAAACACCTTCAGCGCAGAATCAAGTTCCGGTAATCATTCGGCGAACACTGGAACATCTGCCGGAATGCCGTGCAGAAATAAGCGGCTGATGAAAAACCGGATTGTTCGGCAATCATCTGAATGGTGTAATTGGAACGCGCCAGCAGACATGCCGCATACAGCAGACGGAACCGGAGCAGACACGCCGCCGGAGTCATGCCGGTTCCTTCCTTGAACAGACTGCGGAACCGGACTTCGCCCAGACCGGAGTGAGCGGCTGCTTCGTCGACACCGATATCACTGCGGAAATTTTCCCGGATGAATTTCAGAGACTGCAGAATCCGTTCATCCCGGCAGCCGGGCATTTTCAGACGGAAAGAACCGGTTTCTGCCGTATCTGCCATCATGCACAACAGCCAGCCGGACATATATTCCGCCGCGGAATCGGGATGATGCCGGAACAAGGCGGCAATCCGTTTCACCCCCCGCAGCGCGGCGTCCGGGTCGGTCAAAGTGATGAACGGACTGTCAAAACAGGCAAACGGATTTTCTCCGCTGAGATTTTCCGACATGGCATGACAGATCAGATGAGAACAGCTTTCACAGCCTTCCGCGATTTCCACGGAATGCGGTTCAAATTCCGGAACAATGATTCCGTCTCCGCGCCGCAGAATGCGTTCCTCGCCGCGAACCGAGGCACGGACTTCGCCGTCTTCCACGAACAGCAGAAAATTATCGCAGATACGGCGTTCCTGAATCTTCCACGGAGCGCGGCAGACCCATCCGGTTACATTCAGCACCACGGGATGCACATTTTCCGAAATCCGGGACATCTGTTCTGCCGCATCATCGGCGAAATAGCCGTCGTACAGAAGTTTGCGCTCACTGCCATAATCATTCATTGCCGGAAACCTGAATTCCTTTGCCGTATTGATTTTCTGCTCAATATACCCTGTCAATATACACTGATTCCGGAAAAATGCAAGCAGAAACACACGCAGTCTTCAAATCCGGCGTACAAGCCGCGTTTTTTCCCGTAAAACCGGCAAAACGAGGCGTCCGCGCGCTTGAACATTTCCGAAAGAGATTTATATTGTCCTCATCAAAAATAAAAAATCAGACAAAACAAGGAGAACTGCTGATGCCGGAAATCAAGAAACGTTCCGAACTGAATCCCGCTATGACCTGGGATCTCACCCCTCTGTATACCTCCAATGCGGAATGGGAAAAAGATTATTCCACCCTGGACGCCATGCTTCAGAAATTTCTGGAAACCAAGGGACACCTGGCGGATTCACCCGCGGTCCTGAAAGCGGCATTCGAAGCCGATGACGCTCTGTCACTGGTCATGGAACGGCTGTTCGTTTATGCTCATCTCAAAGCAGATGAGGACACCGGAGACGCCGCGGGGCAGACCCGTCTCGACCGCATCACCGCCAAAAGTGCGGAACTTTCCGGAGAATGCGCCTGGTTCCAGCCGGAACTGCTGGCTATGGATGAAAAACGTTTCCATGAATATCTCTGCAATGAAGAACTGGCATTCTACCGCCGGACTCTGACCGAAATCGGAGAGGAACGCCGTCATACGCTGTCCGAAGCCGAAGAACGCATTCTGTCGCTGGCGTCCGATGTGCTTTCCACTCCGGATAAAGTTTTTTCCCTGCTCAACGATGCCGACCTGCGTTTCCCGGAAATTGACGGGGAAAACGGGGAAAAAGTGGAAGTTACCCACGGCAATTACATTAAACTGCTGGAATCCCCTGTCCGCGAAGTGCGGCATCAGGCATTCAACGCCGTGTACGATACCTATGCCGGAATGAAGAATACGCTGGCGGCTTTGCTGGATGCTCAAGTCAAAACCAATGTGCTGGAAGCACGGCTGCGCTCTTTCCCGTCGGCACGGGAAGCCTCCATGTTTGCGGACAAAGTTCCCGTTTCGGTTTACGACCGGCTCATCGACTCCATTCACCGCGGACTGCCCGCCCTGCACCGTTACTTCCAGCTGCGCAGCAAAGTGTTGAAGCTGGATCGTCTGGACATGTATGACATCTATACGCCCCTGCTCCCGGAATGCCGGCTGGAAATTCCGTGGCAGGAAGCGGTTGCACAGGTTTCCGATTCTCTGCGCGTATTGGGAGAGGAATACCACTCCGCCATCGGCCAGGCTTTCACCAACCGCTGGATCGACGTCCCCGAATGCCGGGGCAAACGTTCCGGCGCATATTCCAGCGGCTGCTACGGCGCACCGCCTTATATGCTGCTGAACTATGCAGATACGCTCGACAGCATGTTCACGCTGGCGCATGAGCTGGGACACTCCATGCACTCTTATTTCTCCGACCGCACACAGGCGTTCCATTACGCATCCTATAAAATTTTTGTGGCGGAAGTCGCCTCGACCACCAACGAACTGCTTCTCCTGAATCACCTGCTGAATCAGGCGTCCGATCCCAAAATCCGGGCTTATCTGCTGAACCATCTGGCGGACCAGTTCCGCACCACGGTTTACCGGCAGACCATGTTCGCGGAATTTGAACGCGACATTCATGCACTTTCCGAAGACGGCACTCCGCTGACTGCGGACCAGCTCTGCGACAATTATTTCAAACTCAATGCGGAATATCACGGCAATGCCGTTACCCCCGATGAACGCATCCGTTATGAGTGGTCGCGCATCCCGCATTTCTATTACGATTTCTATGTCTACAAATACGCCACCGGGTTCTCCGCCGCGGCGGCTCTGTCGCGCAAAATTCTGGCTGGCGAAACCGAACCGTACATGCGTTTCCTCAAAGCCGGCGATTCCCGCGATGTGCTGGACATCATGAAAGACGCCGGAGTGGATTTCCTCGAAGGCGATCCGGTCGGGGAAGCGCTGGACCTGTTCGATGAAACCGTAACCGAACTCGAAAAAGCCATGAATGTGCTGGCGGAAGGGAAATGACATGCTGACTGTACTGCTCCCGAATTACCGGACTCCGGAACTGACCCGGCTTTGTCTGCGGTCTCTGCGTCTTTATTCCGACCTCAGCCAGGTCAAGGTCATTGCCATTGACAACGCCTCCGGCGACGAATCAACGGAATATCTGCGTTCCCTGCCCTGGATCCGGCTGATCGAACGCACGCCGGAAGAAGTCGCGCCGCTGGCTCCGGCGGATATGCATTCCACGGCACTGGATCTGGCTTTGAAGGAAGTCGATACCGAATTTGTCATTTCCATGCATACCGATACCATTCTGCTCCAGTCCGGCTGGCTGGATTACCTCATGTCCAAAATCAACCGCTCGCCGAAAGTGGCGGGAGTCGGCAGCTGGAAACTGGAATATGTCCCGCCGCTGAAACAGTTCGCCAAAACCCTGGAGGATTCCTTCAAACAAGCCCTGGGATTGAAGAAGAAGGAATTCCGTTTTCTGCGCAGCCACTGTGCCTTGTACCGCACGGAACTGCTGAAAAAACACACCCGCGGCTTCGGTGACGGTGAATGCGCCGGCAGTTCCATTCATAAATGTCTGCTCAATGCCGGTTATGAACTCGATTTCCTGCCGGTCAGCGAACTTTCCAGATATATGGTCCACATGAACCACGCCACCATGATCCTGAATCCCGTGGGCGGTTCCGGACACAAGACCAATTCCCGGAAAGCCTTCCAGTCGCTCTGCCGCAAAATGCAGACTCTGGATTTCATCCGCATTCTGGAAGACGATTCTCTGGACGGACGCTGAACGCACTGTCAGTGCATGAAAAAGCGGTCATTCCGCAGTCGCAGGACTGGAACAGGATGACCGCTTTTCCGTATACAGTTCAGACGTCAGCGCAAGCCGACTGTCTTCCGGACTTCGTCCAGAGTCTGAGCCGCAACTTCATTGGCTTTATCCGCGCCTTTGCGCAGGACTTCGGCAATGTAGCCGGGGTCTTTCCGGAGTTCTTCACGGCGTTTCCGCATGGGCGCGAAGAAATCCATGTACGCCTCGAACAACGCCTGCTTGGCATGACCGTAACCGAAGTTGCCGGCACGGTAGCGCGCCGCCAGCGCTTCGATCTGCTCCGGAGTGGAAAACAATTTGTACAAGGCGAAGATGTTGCATTTGTCCGGATCTTTCGGTTCTTCCATCGGAGTGGAATCCGTCGGAATCGACATGATTTTCTTCCGGATGGCTTTTTCTTCGCCGAACAGTTCAATCGTGTTGTTGTAGCTCTTGGACATCTTCTGTCCGTCCGTTCCGGGAATCACCGCCACGGATTCGCTGATCAGCCCGTCCGGAATCCTGAACACATCCTTCTTGTACATCTGGTTGAACTTGATAGCCAGGTCGCGGGTGATTTCCAGATGCTGTTTCTGGTCTTTCCCGACCGGGACCAGATCGGATTTGTAGATCAGGATGTCCGCCGCCATCAGCACGGGATAGGAAAACAGGCCGTTGTTCGGCACGAATCCTTTGGCGACTTTATCCTTGTAGCTGTGGGCGCGTTCCAGCAGCCCCAGTCCGGTGATGGTGTTCAGAATCCAGGTGAGTTCGCAGACTCCGTTGATGTCGGACTGCCGGAAGAACGCCGTTTTTTCCGGGTCAAGCCCGCAAGCCAGAAAATCCAGCGCGAGCCGCTGAACGCGGGAACGCAGATCGTCCGGATTCGGGTTGACCGTCAGGGAATGCAGGTCGGCGATGAACAGGAATGTGTTGCCGGGATTCTGTTCCTGCAATTCGATCGACGCTTTCATTGCGCCGAAATAATTGCCGATGTGCAGAATGCCGGACGGCTGAATGCCGGTCAAAATACGTTTGGACATTTTTATGCCTTTCCGATCGAAACTTTGCAGGACTGACCGTTGAGGTCGCACTCATGTTCCGCTTCGCCGGCGGACAGGGTTTCGGACAAGGTTTCGTTCTTGATGTAATCATTGAATTGTTCCAGCGCGGCGGCGGTTTCCGGCGCGGTCTGGTAAACCGTGTGAATGCGGTCAACCACATCCAGCCCCATTTCCTTGCGGAGATTCTGGACTTTGCTGACGAATTCGCGGGCATAACCTTCGGCGACAAGTTCCGGGGTCAGGTCCGTATCCAGCGCAATGGTGACGCCGTCTTCGGACGCCACGGAAAGCCCCGGTTTTTCTTCGCGCTGAATGCTGAGATCGTCTTTGCCCAGTTCCAGTTCCGTGCCGGATTTCAGGGCAACGGTCACTTTTTCACCGCGCAGGACAGCCGCGACCTGCGAACTGGGGAGCGTCTGAATCAGAGCCGCCGCTTCCTTCATCTGCGGACCGAGCTTTTTGCCCAGCGTTTTGAAATTCGCCTTGGCGGAGAGTTTGACCAGTTCCTCTTCATCCGCCCTGACGTCAATTTTCTTGACGTTCAGTTCTTCGGCGACGATGTCGGCGGTTTCTTCCAGCATCTTGCGGATGCCGGAATCCCCGGAAACCAGCACGGCGCGTTTCAACGGCTGACGCACTTTCAGATTCCGCTGGGTGCGCAGGAAACGTCCGAGCGAAACCGCTTTCATGGTGACATCCATCTGTTTTTCCAGCCAGGTGTCGCGGCGCGCCGTTTCCGGCTGCGGGAAATCGCACAGATGCACTGACTCCGGCATGGATTCCGTGCGCAGGGTGCGGTAGATATCCTCCGTGATGAACGGGATGAACGGAGCCGCACACTTGACAAAGGTCAGCAGAACATGGTACAGCGTGGCGTACGCTTCATCCTTGTCGGCATCATTCTGGCTCTTCCAGAAACGGCGGCGGCTGCGGCGGATATACCAGTTGGTGAGGTCTTCCGCAAATTTTTCAAAGCGGTTGGCTGCCTTCTGCAGCTGGAACGCATCCATGGCCTCGCGGATTTCCGCAATCATGTCGGACAGCGAAGACAGAATCCAGCGGTCCAGCGGATTCGCCGGATTGGCGGGAGCGGCACCGTCCGCAGACGGCTGCCAGTTGTCCACGTTCGCATACGTGGTGAAGAAACTGAAGGAGTTCCAGACCGGCAGAATGACTGCGCGCATGACTTCCTTCACGCCGTCTTCCGAGAATTTGAGGTCTTCCGCACGGACCACCGGAGAGCCGAGCAGGAACAGACGCAAGGCGTCCGCGCCGTAGGTTTCCACCACATGCAGCGGATCCGGATAGTTTTTCAGACGTTTGGACATCTTTTGTCCGTTCTCCGCCAGGACCAGACCGTTCACGACCACGTTTTTGGAGGCGGGTCTGCCGAACAGCGCGGCAGCCAGCACGGTCAGGGTGTAGAACCAGCCGCGGGTCTGATCCAGACCTTCCGCGATGAAATCGGCAGGGAAATGTTCCTCGAAGTGTTCTTTGTTCTCAAACGGATAATGTTTCTGGGCATACGGCATGGAACCGCTTTCGAACCAGCAGTCCAGCACTTCGGGGACACGGGTCAGTACCGTGCCGTTTTTGCCCGGCAGAGTGATTTCGTCCACGAAATGTTTATGAATGTCGGTGATCTTGCGTCCGGAAAGTTTTTCCAGTTCCTCAATGGAGCCGACACAGACCGTTTCCCCGGTATCGGCGTTGCGCCACACCGGCAGCGGACAGCCCCAGTAACGGTTGCGGCTGATCGCCCAGTCGCGGGCATTTTCCAGCCATTTGCCGAAACGGCCTTCCTTGATATGTTCCGGGACCCAGTTCATCTGCTCGTTGGCGGCGAGCATTTTCGCCTTGATCGGTTCGATGCTGACAAACCAGGTGGTAACCGCCTTGTAGATCAGCGGGGAGTCGTCGCGCCAGCAATGCGGATAACTGTGCCTGACCGTGCCGCGGTGAACCAGCTTGTGTTCTGCTTTCAGACGTTCCATGATCGGCTTGTCCGCATCTTTCACGAACATGCCTTCGTATTCCGGAATCAGCGAAGTGAATTTGCATTCCGCATCAATGGGGCAGACACCGGGAACGCCGTTGGCTTTGCCGGCAATGCAGTCGTCCTCACCGAACAGCGGAGCGGTATGAACAATACCCGTACCGTCTTCCGTGCTGACATAATCCGCGTTGATGACCCGGTATGCGCCGTTGGCGATGAAGTCGAAACCTTCTTTGACCTGCTGATATTCGCTGCCTTTGACCAGGTAGCCGCCTTTGGCTTTTTCGCCGAGGAAGTACGGGAAGAGCGGTTCGTAACGCATTCCCAGCAGATCTTTTCCTTTGTAACGCACCGTGATTTCCGGCATGGCGTCTTTCTTGTAATATGCACCGAGACGCGCTTCCGCCAGAATGTAGAAATCATCGCCGTCCTTGACTTTGACATAGTCAATATCCGGTCCGGCGGCAAGCGCCATGTTGGACGGCAGAGTCCACGGGGTGGTAGTCCACGCCAGAATGTAGGTGTTCTCTTCGCCGACTACTTTGAACCGGATGGTAACGGCGTTGTCGACAACTTCCTTGTAGCCCTGATTGGCTTCGAAGTTGGACAGCGGCGTGGAGCAGCGGGCGCAGTACGGCAGAATCTTGTAGCCTTCGTAGATCAATCCTTGATCCCAGAGATTCTTGAACACGTTCCAGATGGATTCCATGTACTTGGCGTCCATGGTGCGGTATCCGTTGCGGAAATCGACCCAGCGGCCCATGCGGGTCACGATGGATTCCCATTCGGAGGTGTAACGGAGAACAATGGAGCGGCAGGCCTCATTGAATTTGGCGATGCCGTAATCTTCGATCTGTTTTTTGCCGGAAAGATGAAGCTGTTTTTCCATTTCATATTCAACCGGCAGACCGTGGCAGTCCCAGCCGAAGGTGCGGTCGCAGTATTTGCCCAGCATGGTCTGGTAACGGGGAACCACGTCTTTAATCGTACCGGCAAGCAGATGTCCGTAATGCGGCAGTCCGGTGGCAAACGGCGGGCCGTCGTAAATGACAAACTCATCTTTGCCTTTGCGGTTCTCCAGTGATTTCTTGAACGTCTGATTCTCTTTCCAGAACTCCAGAACATCATGTTCGAGTTCCGGAAACTTGACCTGTCCGGTTCTTGTTTTGAACATTTTCACTTTTCCTATGTTAGTCAATAAAGATTTTTCATCAACTTGGTAATATACACCGGATAATGAAAAAGTCGAATGACAGAATCAGAAAAGATCAGGTTTTTCACGCAGCATACGCCGGTAATTGTCGTAAACGCCGGCTTTGGAAACAAATCCGATGTATTTGCCGTTCTCCGTAACCGGCAGATTCCAGATGCGAAGACGGTCAAAAAGTGTCGCGGCGTCGCTGAGGGAATCGTTTGCATCCAGCACCGGACCGGTGTCCGACATCACGTCGTAAACCAGAATCATGTCATACAGTTCCGCATTGAGAATGAATTTGCGGATACTGTCCACCCGCACAATCCCGACCAGTTTGCCGTCTTCCGACAGCACGGGAAAAATATTGCGGTGCGAATGCATGACCGCTTTCAGCAGAGTCCGCAGCGTGTCGTTTTCATGAACCGGCGAATAATCCTTTTC
The DNA here is from genome assembly GCA_934661375.1 of uncultured Victivallales bacterium. Taxonomy (GTDB): domain Bacteria; phylum Verrucomicrobiota; class Lentisphaeria; order Victivallales; family UBA1829; genus SIG94. The sequence goes on along the minus strand of CAKUJH010000007.1, from coordinate 74,175 downwards.
CACCAGATCCCGCAGATGCGCACTCATCAGCAGAACTTCGTCATCGCTCTGTTCCGGAACTCCGCCCTTCATCACTATCATGGATTTGTAGACATTGTGCTTGACCAGCCGTTTGCTGATGAAACTCGAAAATGCCACCACGATCATCAGCGGCACAAACAGCGTATAGCCTCCGGTCAGTTCCGCAATCAGGAACATGCCCGTCAGCGGCGCGTGCATCACTCCCGCCAGAACTCCGCCCATGCCGACCGCAATGCAGTTGACCGGGTCAATGACCGTGATTCCCGTCAGATTCAGGAATTTGGAAATGAAATATCCCAGAAACGCGCCGGTGAACAGCGACGGACCGAAAATGCCGCCGTCGCCGCCGCTTTCCACGGAAAGAGCGGAAACAAACGGTTTGACAAACATCAGAACTCCAGTCAGCAGAATCAGCGACCACGGACTCTGGAACAAGGAAGCCAGAATGCCGTGATCGGTCATCATTCCTTCCTTCCCCTGAATCAGTGCCGAAATAAAATTGTACCCCTCCCCTTTCAAGGCGGGAAACAGCAGGAAAAAGACATACAGCACAATACAGCCGCATAAGCCTTTCATCCAGACATTCTTCTGTTTTTCCGCCCGTTTGGCGACCAGCACCGAAGTCCGGATCACCAGCGCGGAAACCAGCCCCGCGGCAATGCCGATGAACATGTAGTACGGCACATTGGTTACAGTCCAGCCCGCATGAAGCTGAATGAACGGACTGGTAGAATTGCACAGTTCGGAAATCACCGCGGCGGACGCCGACGCCATCAGCAGAGGAATCAGCGCAGGAACAGAAAAGGACGGCAGCAGAATTTCACACGCAAACAAAGCGCCCGCCACCGGACTGTTGAATATGGCGGAAATGCCGGCGCCGCCGCCGCACGCCAGAAGCAATGTCCGGGATTCGCGTCCCAGACGGAACAGTTTGGCGAAATTGGAACCGATCGCCGAACCGGTCAGCGCAATCGGAGCTTCCAGCCCCGCCGACGCCCCCGCCCCCACCGCAATGCCGCTGGTGATGATATTGGAAAACATTTTGGTCTTCGGCAGATCGCTGGTCCCGTTCGTGGTCGCCGTGATCACCCCCGCCAGACTTTTTTCATATGGTCCGCGGTTGAAAAACAGACGCACTATGATGATGCACAGGAAAATCCCGACCGCCGGCAATGCCGGAAGAATCCAGACCGCACCCGGCAGACGCAGCACCGCCGCATACATCAGCTGATGCCATTCATGGGCAAAACCTTTCAGCAGCACGGCACAGGTTCCGGAAACCGCCCCGACTATGATGCTCAACAGCAGAATATACCCTTTCATGCCGAGCAGACGCTTCAAGGCGGGTCCGAGCAGATGGATCTCCTGCGACAGACGATGGGCTGAAAACCGGATGTGATGATGCATAAACAGGCTCTTTCGATTGACTGATACAGAATTTTCTCAGTGGACGCATGTCTTCCAAAGTTCAAACGACGCATCCGACGGCATCCGCCAGTCGCCGCGCGGCGAAAGCGAAATCGTTCCGACTTTCGGTCCGTCTGTCGCACAGCTCCGTTTGAACTGCTGAGTGAAGAAACGCCGCAGGAATGTATTGAGATAATCCCGGAGTTTCATTTCCGGATAATCTTCCCCGAACGCACATTTCGCCAGGAACAGCAGTTTTTCCGGTTCCGCACCGTATTTCAGGAAATGATACAGATAAAAATCATGAATTTCATACGGACCGATAATGTCTTCTGTTTTCTGACGGATGTTGCCGTCTTCCGCTGCCGGCAGCAGTTCCGGACTTACCGGAGTATCAATCACATCCAGCAGCAGTGCGCGGATTTCCGGAGTGGAATTGTCGCCGACGAAAGCCACCAGATAACGGATCAGCGTTTTCGGGATAGAACAGTTCACGGCATACATGGAAATGTGATCACCGCTGTATGTGCACCAGCCCATGGCGATTTCGGAAAGGTCGCCGGTTCCGATGACCAGCCCACCGGTGCTGTTGGCAAGATCCATGAGAATCTGCGTGCGTTCCCGCGCCTGGGCATTTTCATAGGTTACATCATGCACGGCTTCGTCATGCCCGATGGAGCGGAAATGTTCCCGGCAGGCTTCCGCTATGCCGATTTCGCGCAGCTCCGTTCCCAGAGCATGACAGAGATTGACCGCATTGTTGTACGTGCGGTCCGTTGTCCCGAATCCCGGCATGGTTACGGCAAGAATGTCCGAACTCGGACGGTTCAGCAGTTTCATGGTATTGGCGCAGACCAGCAGCGCCAGCGTGGAATCCAGACCGCCGGAAATGCCGATCACCAGTTTTTTCGCATGGGCATGTTCCACCCGTTTTGCCAGACCCGCCGACTGAATGGCGAAAATTTCCCGGCAGCGGGCGGCGCGCTGTTCATCCGAAGACGGCACAAACGGACGGCGGTCCACTTTCCGGTGCAGTTTTTCCGGAGCGGGTACAGGCACATCCGCGGCTTTCAGAATCCGGAACGCCGGAAATTCCAGCGTCGCCGCACTGTCGCCGTATGGACTGTCCGACAGCCGGGCGGCACGGATGCGGGCAAAATCAACATCCGCAGTATAATACACGCTGTTCCGTTCAAAACGTCCGGCATCCAGAAGCACTGTCCCGTTTTCCGCCGCGAGACAATGTCCGCCACAGACGGTATCTGTGGTGGATTCATGCACACCGGCGGAAACATATGCGTAAACCGCCACGCAGCGGGCACTTTGTCCGCGCACCAGTTCCCGGCGGTAATCCGCTTTGCCGACCAGTTCATTGCTGGCGGAAATATTCAGCAGCAGAGTCGCCGATCCCAATGCCTGATAACAGCTCGGCGGAACCGTGCTCCACATGTCTTCGCAGATTTCCACGCCGAACCGGAGCTCCCCGCCGCAATCGAACAGCAGATCCGTTCCGAACGGAATCTGCGTCTGCCCGGCATAATCAAGTGCGGCATTGCGTATGCCGAAGCCGGAGGAGAAATAGCGTTTTTCATAAAATTCGCGATAATTCGGAAGATGGGTTTTCGGCACAATTCCCAGAATCCTGCCGGACTGTATCACCAGCGCGGCATTGAACAGACGATCCTGAAAACGCACGGGCGCGCCGACCGTCAGGATGTTTTTCCGTCCGGCTGTCGCCTGGCAGAAATGCTCCACCGCTTTCTCCGCACCGCGCAGCAGGGCGCCGTTATGGAACAGGTCGCCGCAGGAATAAGCGGTAACCGCCAGTTCCGGAAACAGAATCACGGAAGAATCATCGTCCGCCGCTTTTTCCGTCAGCTCCAGAATCCGGGCAATATTGAATTCCGGATCGGCAACCCGGAGTTCCGGCACACAAGTCGCGATTCTGTAAAAACCGAACATAAAAATTTCTCCTCCGAAACAGAAAAACCGGGTCAGCCGAGAGCCGTGCGCACGGTTTTTCCGATTTTTTCAATGGTCTCCGCATCCAGATACGGGTGCATCGGCAGAGCGAAAATATCGGCGGCTATCGCTTCGGCAACCGGCATATCGCCTTTCCGGTATCCCAGATAATCCATGGCTTTGAGCAGGTGCATCGGAATCGGATAATACCGGGCAGACGGAATATCCGCCGCACGCAGAGCCGCCTGAATCTGTTCGAATTTCGGGGAACGCGGACAATACTGCGCCCAGACCGAAACGCAATCCGGCGCGACATACGGCACTTCCACCAGACCATCCAGCGCTTTGGCGTAATTTGCCGCAACCGTCTGGCGCAGTTCGATTTCTTCCGGGAAAATGGTCAGTTTCTGAAGCAGAACCGCCGCCTGAACCGTGTCCAGACGGGCATTCAGTCCCAGACGGACGTTGTCATATTTGTCGCCGCCGCGTCCATGGACGAGAATGGAGAACATGCGGTCGTAGAGTTCCTTGTCATCGGTGAAAACCGCGCCGCCGTCGCCATAGCATCCGAGCGGTTTGGCGGGGAAGAAGCTGGTGCAGCCGATGGTGCCGAAGGACGGGACCCGGCGGCCTTTGTAAAGTGCGCCCATTGCCTGTGCGCCGTCTTCCACCATCGGCAGGTCAAATTCTTTGGCAATCGCGGAAATGGCGTCATAGTCGCAGCTCTGCCCGAAAATGTCGACAGGAACAATGGCTTTCAGATTCAGTTTGCCTTCCTTTTTCACTTTCAGGATGGCGTCGCGGAGTTTGGCGGGGTCCATGTTGCGGGTCTTGGGATCAACATCCACAAAAATGGGGGTCGCGCCGGTCAGCGCAATCATTTCAACGGTCGCAAAAAAAGTGAAGGGAGAAGTGAAGACCGCATCCCCGGCTTTGAAATCCAGCGCCATATAAGCCATCAGCAGGGCGTCGGTTCCGCTGGAACATGCCAGACAGTATTTCGTTCCGGCGAATTCCGCCAGCTTTTTTTCCAGTTCCGCAACTTCCGGACCGAGAATATACTGTCCGTGTTCAAAAACTTTTTTGACGGCGGAATCAACCTGCTGTTCGATCCGGCGGTACTGCTTCTTCAAATCAATAAAAGGAATCATGGAAACCGTTGTCTCCTCATGTTATTTTGTTTCGGTTCTGACTGTCAGTCTATTAACATACCATAACAACCGGCTATTTGCAAGCCGGAATCCGGTGAAATCGTCATGGATTCAGGGGAAAATTCATTCGGCATAGCCGATTCCGACATAATATGCCATGGGACTCTGCGTCGTGTCCAGTCTGCCGAACTGAACCACAATGGGACGGGATGCCGTAATGCGCAGCGCATATTGGGTCAGCACCGGAATAACCGTTCCCGCCAGGTCTTCCGGATGATCCATCCGCAGGGAAATGATCCGTTCCGCGGGGAGTTCCACGGGAATGCCCTTGACAGGGTCGCGGTCGCTGTAATAAACATCTATGCTGACTTTCACTTTTTCCGGAGACGGATTGAACAGCATCAATGCTTCATGTGCTTCCATGCTGCTTGCCGGATTCTTTTTTGGGAGATAACCGTCTGCGAAATACCAGACTTTTTTGCCGCCTTCATTCATATTCTTTAATCCTTTCATTTGAAATTATTACTGGTTCGAGTCAGCGGAAACGGAATCTTTTCCGGCATATTTTTCCCGGTACCCTTCGGGAGTAAGCCCGAAACGTTTCCGGAACTCCCGTGAGAAAACCCGGAAATCCGGATAGCCGACAGATGCCGCAATATTCTTGATGAGCGACAGGTCGTTCCGGAGCAGTGAACATGCTTTTTCAAAACGCCGCTCCATGAAATACCCCTTCGCAGTCATCCCGAAATGTTTCCGGATCAGCTGATTGAGCTGAACCGGAGTCAGACCGGCATTCGTCGCCACATCCCGGATCGAAAGCCGCTTGCCGCAGCCGATCTCCATAATATGCAAAGCCCGGATCAGCGCGGGCGGCAAATCGCGTTTATGGTTTTCCGCCAGCGTGTAAAGCAGCTGATACCCCAGCCCCGATATTTCCGATACGAGCGACAGATCACGCCGGACGATCAGTTCGTACATTTTCGAGAACAGCATCTCCGCGCGGACCGGATCGATCCCGGTGATCATATTGCCGCCGCCAAACAGCTCATGCAGCAGCGGACGGACCAGATTTCCGCGCATTCCCACGGCAATTTTTTCCAGCGGAGCCGTTACCGAAAAAATCCGGTTCTCCTCCCCTTCCGGCAGAATCACCGCCGTTCCCGGTTCCGCATGAATCTGAAGATTGTCTATTTCCACACCCAGCACACCGCGCAGCGGAATTTCCACCACTGTCATCCAGGGACATTCATGATAGTAGAACCATCTTCGTCCGCGGGAATGACGCGACACATACAGAAATACCACCGGCAATGCAGCTGCCATCAGACCGGAATACGGCAATGACACATTGGCGTTCTGTATATTGTCCGGCTGGTATTGAAATCCGGCAAAAGAATATCCTTCGATACCTCGTTCCATAATTCATGAACTCCCTGTTGCGAAGAACTATACCACGACATGTGAAATATGTCAACTTCTTTCGTCTGAAAAATGCCGTTTTTCAAAAATATCACCTGTTTCGATTATTTTATCACCTTGAATCAGGGCTTTTCCTATTGCCATTTTGCGCATTTTCGCTTATATTTGTTTTCAGAGCATCAAGTTCGCTGAAATATAAACAGAAACCAATAAGGAGAGTTGACTGAAAAAAAAATGAAAAGAAAGCCGGAGTTTATTGAAATTCTCCACGAAACAGTATCTCCCCTAAACAAAAAGGAAAAAAAACATGGCCATGAAAGTTCAAATCCCGCTTCGGACAGACCCGCAGTCTCGGCGGCGGCAAATACCTCTTTGAAGGCAATAATATCAGCTCTGACATTCTGGAATGAGTCCAGATAAGTGAACAAGCCAACAGGAACAGGATCATGACACAGGAAATCTTTGGAGAAAAATTAAACCGGCAGAGTGTGCCGGAAGTGATCTACGACCGCAACCCCGGTTATGTGGAACTCTACTGGAAAGCATGGGAACTCGCCGCGGAACACATCTACACTCACCCCGGTATGCCGCAGGAACGCTACATGTCCGAAGGCTGCCGCGCCGGAAGAATCTGGATCTGGGATACCTGTTTCATGGTTCAGTTCTGCAAATACGCCCGCGATTCCTTCCCCGGCATTGTCAGCCTGGAAAATTTCTACGCGCCGCTGCATGACCGACAGCCAACCACCATGCCGATTCACCATATCGACAATCCACCGCTTTTCGCCTGGCTGGAATACGAATACGCCCTCTTCACCGGAGACACTTCGCGGCTGCACCGGATTCTGGTTGACCGGCAGTATCTCCAGAAACATTATTATTTTCTGGAAAATGTGAAAGTCGGCTATCAGGATCCCGCCGGCTGTTTGCAGAACACACTTCAGAAAAATACCCCGTTCGGCTATCTCTGGAGTCCCAACGCCAGCGGCATGGACAACACGCCGCGCGGCGACCGGTATATTTACTGGATGGACATTCTGGCACAGCAGGCATTGTCCGCGCTCTATATTTCCAGACTTGCCGGATGGCTCGGCGAAGAAGAAATCCGGCAGGAATTTTCTGCGGAATATCAGGTGAAAAAGGCGCACCTGAACCATTATTACTTCGATGAAGACCATGGATATTACACCGACATTTCGGCAACAGTCCACACCCCGACCGGAGTTCTCACTCCCGCGTCGTTCTGGCCGCTGATGGCGGAAGCCGCCCCTGCGGAACGGGCGCAGCGGCAGATTCAGACCCTGCTCGATCCGCAGAAACTCGGCGGCAAATATCCCCTGCCCTCGGTTTCCCGCGATGATCCGGGTTTCGATCCCGCCGGACGCTACTGGTGCGGCGGCATCTGGCTGCCGGTTGTCTACATGACCGTCAAGTCGCTCGAAAAGTACAGTCAGCCGGAACTCGCCGCCGAAATCGCGGAAAGAATCATTGACCTTCAGTATGAAACGTACCGTCAGGTTGAACCGCACACCATCTGGGAATGTTATTCACCGTCCGCCCCCCTGCCGTCGACCATCAAGAGACCGGGCGCCATCTGCCGCAAGGATTTCTGCGGCTGGTCCGCTCTCGGTCCCGTCTCCCTGATGATCGAAAATGTCATCGGGCTGTATGACGCCGACGGCATGAACCGGAAACTGTATCTCCGCCGCCGGAAGCAGGGACGGCATGGGGTGAAGAATTTCCGTTTCGGCGATGTCACTGCGGATATTGTCATTACGGATTCGCAGATCGAAGTCCGGTCGGACAGAGAGTTTACTCTGGTGGTCAATGGAACGGAACATCGCTGTTCCGCCGGAACAACGCTTCTCTGATTCGGAACTTCATTCTGCGGCAAAGCGGCTGGGCGGCATCCCGAATCTGCGGATGAAATGTTTGGAGAAATGGCTTGCGTCATAAAATCCGCAGGCTGCCGCCGCCGCTTTGACCGACATGCCGGAACGCAGATTCACCGCCGCGCGGTTCAGACGCATGGAAAGCTGTCTGGCGGCGAAGGATTCCCGGCAGGTCTCCTTGAACAGATGACTGAAACGGCTTGCACTTAATCCGCAGGCTGCCGCCGCTTCCTCCACCGTAATATTTTTTCCGTCTGCCAGAAGACTGCGCACCGGTTCCAGCTTCCGGAAATTTTCCGCCCGGCATTCCGGCAGACTGTTCCGGGTCATTTCCAGCAGAACAGTCATAACTTCCAGAATGACCAGCCATTGTTTCATTTGCAGGAAACCGTCATTTTCTCCGCCGCATTCCGGCAGTTTCCGCAGGATTTTCCGCAGTGATTCCCTGATTTCCGGCGTCAGCAGGGCAGCGCGTTCTTCCGGCGTCAGCGCAAACAACGCCAGCAGCTGTTCCCGTCCGGACAGCAGAAAATTCAGCAGAGTATCTGTGTCGATGGTCAGCGCCAGCAGCCGCAATCCTTTTTCCAGCACATTGCCGCCGTGTATTTCCCAGGGCGGAATCAGCACGACATCCCCTTCCCGGCAGGTGAATATCCCGGAACCGATACGTCCGCGCAGACTGCCGTTCAGAAAAACCTGCAAATGAAACGCCTCATGCACATCCAGCACGGGGTAGCGTCCCGCCTCCGGAAATTCCTGCAGGGAAATCCGGAACGGTGTCCGGGGAGACAGTTTCCAATCGTAACGAAGAAATTTTACTTGTTCATTCTGCATAATTTTACCTGTTTACAGCAGAAATATACTTGTCGATCCGCTTGATTTCAACCGTCCGGAGCGATAAATTTTCAGAAAAAAACAGGAGGTTCAGTATGATTCATCAGATGCAATGCGGTCCGGTCCGCTGCGGTTTTGCGGATAACGGAATGGTTTCGGAAATAATTCTGCCGGAAGAATTCGGCTCCTGCAATCTGCTGAACGGCAGTTCGTCTCTGACACTGACTCTGGCGGACGGACGGGTTTTCACTCCGGTGTCCGGTTCCGGAAAACCGGAATGCTGGCACGGTTCCTACGGCGCGGAAATTCTGGATTTCAGTTCACTGACGTTTGCCGACCGGGACGGAAAAACCGAACCGCAGTTCAAGCTGTCCCTGCGGTACGAAATTTTTCCGGACGGAACGGTTTTCACCGATGCGTTTTTTCTGGGGGAGATGCCGGATAAAATACAGGTCACGGGATTTGAACTGCGCATACCGCTGTCGCTTTCCGCATTCGAAACAGTGCGCTGGTCTCTGGCATACCGTCCGAAAAAAGCAGACGGCGCACTGATTCAGACCTCCGCCCCCGAACGGGAACTGCCGCCGGGAACGGACCGGCTGGTTGAAAACTGTATTTTTCCGCTGACCGGATTCAATCTCTGGACTGCGGACGGTCCTTCCTGTTACGCCGAATTCATGATGGAAGGCGACAATGTTCTGGCAGGTGATCCCTCCTGCAACCGTTCCTCGGTTACCTGGCAGGACGGCAATCCGGTGCTGCGCTGGAATTTCCAGACTGCGCCCGTACTTCCGGCTTCCGGTCCATGGCAATGGCGCAACCGCTGGGGCTGGGTCATTGCTCCAGCCGCGCAGACCCGGCATTATCCGCCGCTGCCGATGTATCATTATTTCGACAACACGAAACGTTATCCTTCGGACGAGACACTGGAAAGCATGGCGGAAAACGGCGCAAAAGTTCTGATTCTGCATGAAAACTGGCGTCTGGATGTGCAGAACGGCGGACAACCTTACAATCCGGCGCGGCTGCGCGAAGTGATCCGGACCGCTCATGATCATGGCATCCGCGTGATGCTGTACACCCGCGGCAATGAAGAATCGCTGACCGGAGAATACGGCGACTGGTTCGAACATCTCCTGCACCGTAATTATGACGGTCTTTATGTGGATTACGGCGGTCCGTTCCATTATCAGATGCCGCCCGATGAAATCTTTCAGGGCGGACGCATCCTCTTCCGCAAGCATTACATAGAGAACCGCCGGCGGCGCGATATTGCCGGTCCGGACGGGCTGTTCTACGATCACACCGGACCGATGTTCAGTGCGCTGGGCATGACCGGCGGCACCGTGGACGGCTACGTCTCCGGCGAAGGGGAACGCGGACTGCTGATCCGGAGCCGGCTGGATCACGCCTATTTTTCCATGTCCGCCGTCTGTCCGGGTACCATGTGGACTGCGGCGTTTCCGGAATACAGCGGACCGGAAATGATACCTTATCTGGCAGCCGCCGGACAAAGCCCGCATGTGCCGCTGGGCGTGCAGATCCCCAGTTCTTCGCTGGCGCACCCGCAAGTTCCCGGAATCGGAGATGTGAATTTCCATCCCCTGTGGAAACTCTGGAATCTGATGGCTGGCTCTCACCATCTGCGGGTGTTCAGTGATTACAATTGCCGGGGTATGTTCCGCCGCTCTCCGGAAACCGGACATTATTTCATGATTGCGCAGGACAAGGCACTCTGCATTTTCGCCAATATGTCCGGACAGCCCATTTCAGTTGATCCGGTGCTGGATCTGGAACGCGCCGGAGTTCCCGCCGGCTGGAAGCGCACACTATGTCTGCCGACGGCTGCCGCGCCGGGCAAAGCAGTTCCGTTTGACGGCAATCCGTTTGAACTGCCGCCGCATGGCATCGGGGCAATTCTGTTCGGCGACGCGGATTTCGCGGAATATGAAAAGCCTTACCCCGCCATGAAAGCAGCGGGCAGAGAATATTGCGCTGAAATTGAAAGGCAGAAACTGTTCCGTGCCGGCAGCGGACCGGCAGCGGAATGGTTCATCCGGATTCATGTGGAGGATTTGCCGGTTCCGTACGAAGAATCCATGATCGTGGACCTGTATGACAACCGTTTCGAACTGAACGAAGTGGTGAACGGCGAATACCGCAGACTGGGGTATCTGGGCAAAAACGGATTCCAGATTCAGGAAACGGAGCGCCGGGATTTTGTCATGAACGGTGAAACTTCCGGCTGGATCGCTCTGCGCAGTATTCTGGGTTCCGGGAAAAAACACCTGGCAATCCGCAGTCTGCACCGGGGTGATCTCTACTACGTGAACACCCCGTTCTATTCCTTCCTCGAAGTTGCGGTGTCGCGGACTCCGGATCAGCCGGAATATACGCTCCAATTCATGAATGAACTGGAAAACGACCGGTCATATCTGCATTTCGATCTGGAATTCTCCTGACCGTGCCGCTTCTCGGAATTATTTCAGAACCGTAAGAATCAATCCGGCAACAATCAGAGCGACACCGGTCAGTTTCGCCGCGGAACATTTCTCTTTGAGGAAAACCATGCCCAGCAGAACACTGACCGGCAGGCTCATCTGGCGGAATGCCTGAATGAAGCTGACGTTGGAAACAAAACCCATGGCAATCAGCACCAGCAGATATGCCGCCGCAGCAAAAACACCGGCAAAATACGGATGCGGATGACAGAACAGGTCTTTGGTCAGCCGCGCCCGTTCGTGCGGAACAGACAGGACATAAGAAGACAACGAAATCAGCAGAACCATTTCCCGCATACAGGAATAAGTTGCCGCACCCTGCCAGCGGGAAACATTCTCATTCGCCAGCAGGAGCCGCAGTCCTTCACTGTCGAAAATCGTGTATCCGGTCGTACCGGCGGCGGCAACCAGTATGCCGAGCAAAGCGCGATTCCAGTAATTTTTCCAATGCAGATCGGAAAAACTTTTCATGGGCATCAGCACACATCCCATCATGATGACCAGCATTCCGAAAATTGCCAGAGCGGACGGTCTGGCGCCAAGCCCCAGAAAAATGGTCACCAGGGCGGTCATGATGACCGGCAAGGCGCGCGCCAGCGGGTATGCCAGCGACACATCCGCCAGACGGTATGCTCTGGACAGCCCGATGTCACAGATCATGCCGCACACACCGCCGCCGATCATCATCCAGTAAAAACGCGGCGGCAGCAAAGCCGGATTCACTCCGGAAGTCAAGGCAAACGGCAGAGTCGTGCAGAGACAGGACGCCGACACGATAATGAAAAATGCCGGAACCGGCTGACGGCTTTTGCTGATGAAATGCCAGAGGGCATGAAGCACCACGGAAGCCAGAATCAGAATGAATGCGGTAATTGTCATGACTGAAACTCTCCTATTTTCATTGTAAAATCTAATAATATACAGCTGAAATCTTTGGTTTTCAATGCTATGAATCATTCTTTTCCGAATATGGCATTGATTTTTCCTTTTGACGGTGTATAGTGATGGCACATTCGCGCGGCTGGCGAAACTGGCATACGCAAAGGATTTAGGTTCCTTCGCCGCAAGGCTTGCGGGTTCGAGTCCCGCGCCGCGCACCATTTTTTCTTTTTTTTGCAAATCCGTGCAACATTTCCAGTTTTCGTGCGCATTGTTTATGTCGGCTATTTGAAAAACTGAATTTTTGTGGCATTTTACAGAAAAAATGAGTTACACAACCAAAAAATCATTACTGGAAGCGATTCAGCACGGCGATCAGGTCTCATGGTCTGAATTCTATGACACCTACCGCCCGCTGATCATTCTGCGCGGACGCGATTTCCATCTCTCCGCGGATGAACTGGAAGACCTTTGCCAGATGGTCATTATCGACATCTTCAAAATGGGAACCCGGTTCCAATACGATTCCGCCAAAGGCAGATTCCGTGATTATCTGCGGCGCATCATTTCAAACAATGCGCTTGATCTGCTCCGCAGACGTCCGGACAATCTGCCGCTGGAAGGAAACGACTCCGAATGGATGGAAAATTCCCACGAAAACCGCTGGGAACAGGAATGGCAGCATCATCTGCTCAAACAGGCGCTGATGCTCCTGCGCTCCCAGGTCGAAATCGTTACCTACCAGGCGTTTGAACTTTATGCTGTTCAGGGGCAGGACGCGGAAAAAGTCGCGGCTTTCCTGAATATCAAAGTCAACATGGTCTATGTCGCAAAAAGCAGAGTACTGCCCAAACTGCGCAGAATAATTCAACGGCTTCGGGAGGAATGATTATGCGTCACTATACAGAAACTGAACTGGAACAATACCGCAGCGGTCACATGAACCCTGTCCGTCGTCTGCTCTGCACCATGCACCTGTGGAGCTGTGCCGAATGTCAGAAACAGCTGGACAAAATTGATGAGGATGAACTGCTTCTGGCGGATCTGAAGCAATCTTTGTCCGAGGAGGATGAAGTTGACGAGAATCCGGATACTTATCAGAAATTGTGCGACCATTTCCGGGAGAAGAAAGACAAGCCCTGATGCACATTCCTGACTACAAACTCCTTCAGAGCTGTGGCCGCGGCGCATACGGCGAAGTATGGCTGGCGGAAAGCATTACCGGAAAACAGGTCGCATTGAAATACCTGGCTCGGTCCATTGCCGGCGAAAAAGAGTTTGCAGGACTTCTCAATTATGCGGAACTGCCCGATTCCCCGCATCTGATTCGGATTCTTCATACCGGAGAAACAGAAGACGGCTATTTCTATACCATGGAACTGGCGGACGGACGCTACATTCAAGGCAGGTACATTCCCGTTTCCCTCGCAGAAATGCTGAAGGAACGCAGCCACCTTCCCCCGGAAGAAGTGCTGAGTCTCGGTCTGGATCTGCTGGATGGTCTGTCCGTTCTGCATCAGGCAGGCATGGTTCACCGGGACATCAAACCGGAAAACATTCTTTATGTCAACGGAGTTCCGAAACTTTCGGACATCGGGCTTCTGCGCTCCGTTTCGCAGACTCTTTCTTTCGGCGGCACGCTGGGCTTCATCCCGCCGGAACATCTGACTCCCGGTTCCCAGAGCGGCAATGCCGATGACCTGTTTGCTCTCGGCAAAGTCCTGTACTGCGCCATGACCGGAAATAAAGTGGAAAATTTTCCGTCCGTTCCGGCTGCCATGATTCAGGATTCACGCTGCGCCCGGCTGAATCAGATCATTCAGACTGCCTGCGGCCCGGAACCGCTGCGCTTCCAAGACGTTCATGATTTCGAACAGGCTCTGCGGTCCGGTCTGCCGGCTTTGAAACAGCTGAACCGCCTTCACCGGAAACTTCGTCCCGCGATGATGCTGCTGGCTGGACTTCTCCTGCTGGGGCTTTGCATCTGGATCGGCTGGAAACTCCATCCGAAACAGCAGAGCAGTTCCGCTGTTTCGCGGACAATTCAGATGAATACGGCTGAAACAGCTCCCCCGAAAACGGAAATTGTTCCCCCTGCCCCGGCAGTTGAAAAACCGCAGGAAAAGAACGATAAAGCCGCGGCGGTCAAAAAGCCGGATTCCGGTCAGCAGGAAAAAAACGGGCTTCCCTGGAAACCGTGGCAGCATCCGGACGGACATACCGCACCGTCGCTGTATGGCGGCATGTTAAAATTTTCTATACTCAAAAAAGAAGTAACTCCTTCCGGACGCGTCATTTACAATCCGCGCAAAGGCGATGGTCTTCACCGGAATTTTCTGGTGGGCAATCTGGACCGCCAGCCACGGCAGAAGATTCTGGTTTATTCGGCAGCCAAAGAAAAATCCGGCAATATCTGGAACACTTCGCGGGCATTCCCCATCCCAACAAATCCGCAGGGGATTTCCGGCATGGAAGGCTTTCACGCGCTGAAAAAGAAACTTCCTGCGGAATATATGATCCGTTTCCAGCTGAAAATCCGGCGTCCGCATCCCGGCGGACATCTCATTCATTTCATGGTGGAATCCGCCGACAGACAGCTGATTCATTACAGCTGGAACATTTCCGTTTATCCGGGCAAAGCGATTGTGCGCACCGCCAATTATCTGTTCGATGACGGTTACAATTTCAGCTGGGCGAACAGAAATCCGGAACAGTATCTGCTCCGGGATTCCTTCCAGGTGGAAATCGTCCGGACCGATCTGCTGTTCCGGATTTATCTGGACGATCTGAACATGATTTACCTTCCGTCTTATTTTCCCGGCGGCATTTTCGGCTTCAATGCGGAAAATATCGGCGACTGGGAACTGACCGATCTGGAAGTCTATGACATTGCCCACAATCCGGATTACACGCACAAGGAACGCTATCAGCTGCCCATTGTCCGGAAACGGCAGAAAAAATAAAAAATATTTTCACAGAAAAAAACTCCGCCGCGAACCTGTAACAGTTTCGGCGGAGTTTTTTGATTCAGCAGACAATCGGCTTATTTGCCGCAGCGCCAATCCAAAGCCCCGGTGGGACATTCTTCAATGCACTTGCCGCAATCTTTGCAATAGGACGGGAAGCCCTGATTGAAAGCGGTATTGACCGATGTATTGAAACCGCGTTTCATGAACGCCAGCAGATTCTTGTTCACGATCTCGGCACAGGTTTTCACGCAGATTCCGCATTTCACACATTTCATGCGGTCCTGAATGATGTACGGATGACGGGTATCCGCAGCCGTGATCTGTTTGCTGCCCTTGAACATTTCCGGCTGGGCGCCGTATTTCTCGGAGAATTTCTTGAGCTTGCAGTCGCCTTTCGCCGTGCAGGAACAGCCGATGCAGCGTTCGCCTTCCTTCTGGATCTTTTCCGCCTGAATGGTCGGGAAAAGTTCTTCAAAGGTCGTGCGGCGTTTGTCCATCGCAATATATTCCGGCTGAACACGTTCTGCATCGGAAACGTTTTCACGGACCATCACCAGATCTTCCCGTTTAAGGCTGGACCAATGTCCGCGGGACACATTGAACACCGGCGGTTCGGTATGCGGACGGCCTTCCATGGCATCCATGGCGGCGTCAGCGGCTTTGTGTCCGGCGGCGACCGCTTCGACCACCGTCGCAGGACCGCTCACGCAGTCGCCGGCAGCAAAGACTTTATCCGCCACACGCAATTCCTCTTTCGAAGCGGCGACATTGCCGCGTTTGTCGGCGGGAACACCTGCCAGCGGAGACGTGCGCTGTCCGATTGCCGCAATGACCGTATCGACTTCCATATCGAAATCGGAGCCCGGCACCGGCACCGGCGAACGGCGTCCGGAAGCATCCGGCTCGCCCAGCTGCATTTTCTGACAGGAGAGCGTCAGAGAACCTTTGTCATTCTTTTTCAGCGAAAGCGGCGCGGTCAGGAACATGAACTTGACGCCTTCTTCCATCGCTTCGGCGATTTCCAGTTCTTCCGCCGGCATTTCCTTCTGCGTGCGGCGGTACAGGATAGTAACATCGCCGCCGAGACGCAGCGCATCGCGGGAGCAGTCGATCGCGGTATTGCCGCCGCCGACCACCACGGTGCGTCCCGGATCGGCGGCGATGTAATCCGCCTTCGCCAGTTTTTCCAGCCAGCGGATCCCCTGTTCGGCGAACTCTTCGCCTTCAATCCGCATGGAACTCGGGCTCCAGGAACCGGCGCAGACGATCACGCTGTCATACTCCGCCGTGAGCTGCTCCATGGTGAAATCTTTTCCCAGTTCCTGATTGTATCTGAACTCAATTCCCATTTTCACGAAATGAGCAATTTCACGGTCCACATACTCTTTCGGCAGACGGAACTGCGGAATCCCGTAACGGAGCATCCCGCCCGCTTTGGGTTCGCGTTCAAACAGCGTCGGGGCATATCCCTGAAGACGCAGATAATACGCAGCGGAAAGTCCCGCAGGGCCGGCACCGACCACTGCCACTTTTTTGCCGTTCAGCGCGGGCAGTTCT
Organism: uncultured Victivallales bacterium; assembly: GCA_934661375.1. Lineage (GTDB taxonomy): Bacteria > Verrucomicrobiota > Lentisphaeria > Victivallales > UBA1829 > SIG94. The sequence continues at coordinate 57,583 of CAKUJH010000007.1, read as the reverse complement.
TCCATGTATTTGTCAAAATACAGATCCGCTGCCAGCCGTTTGAAATCGTTGATCGAAACCGCTTTGCCGGTAACATGACGGCGGCAGTCTTTTTCGCAGAACCGCGGACAAACCCGACCGATGGACATCGGCAGCGGGATCCGTTTCTTGATGATCTGGAGAGATTCCAGAAAATCGCCTTTGCGTCCGGCACGGACATATTCCTCAACCGAAGCATGGGCGGGACAAGCCAGCGTGCAGGGTGCTTCGCAGTCGCCGGTATGCTCGGAAAGAAGCAGTCCCAGCGCAGTGCGCCGCATATCCGCAACTTCTGCAGTATCGCTTTCAATTTCCTGTCCTTCCGACGGACAGGCCGAGCAGGACGGCAGAAAACGGCCGGTTTTCTTGTCTTTCACCACGCAGACAAAACAGGATGTTGTGCGGGAAACTTTTCCGTTGCTGCACAGAGCCGGGATTTCCACGCCGACTTTTCTGGCAGCCTGCATGATGGTCTCGCCGGGTGCGGCGGTGACGGTTTTTCCGTCCAATATGAATTTGATCTCAGACATTTCTACATAGCTCCATATTATTGTTTGGCGGTGGAAGAATTGAACCCGTCACCTTTTTTCACGCGCGAGATCGCCTTCTTCGGACAGATTTCAATACAGGTATTGCACTTCGTGCATTTGGCGTTGTCCACCTGGAACGTTTCGCCGGAAATGGCTCCGACCGGACAATTCTTGACGCAGAGTCCGCACTTGACGCATTTGGAATTGTCAAGTGCAATATCGGTCAGGGCATTGCACTGGTGCACGGGGCAGTAACCGTCGCGCACGTGGGCTTCGTATTCGTTGCGGAAATAACGGATCGTCGAAAGCGCGGGACCGGGCGCAGTCTGACCGAGGGCGCAAAGCGAACCTTTCCGGATTTTGCCGCCGAGATCTTCCAGAAAATCAATGTCGGATTCCTGTCCCTTGCCGGCAACAATGCGTTCAAGGGTTTCGAACATGCGCATGGTTCCGACACGGCAGAATGTGCATTTGCCGCAGGATTCACGGTGCGTGAAATCCAGGAAGTAACGCGCCGTTTCCACCATGCAGCGGTTGTTGCCGATCACGATCAGACCACCCGAACCCATGATGGCTCCCAGCTCTTTCAGTGAATCGTAATCCACTTTGACGTCGAACTTGTCCGCGGGAATGCAGCCGCCGGAAGGTCCGCCGGTCTGCACTGCCTTGACGGAACCGGGCGTGGCTCCGCCGATTTTATAAACGATATCGCCCAGCGTAACCCCCATCGGGACTTCCGCCAGACCGGGGTTCTTGAGGTCCCCCGCCAGAGCAAAGATTTTCGTGCCGGTGCTTTTGGGCGTTCCCATGGCGGCAAACGCATCCGGGTCGGCGATGACCAGCGGAATGTTGGCGAACGTTTCAACGTTGTTGATCGCAGTCGGATAGGTGTTCCAGCCGCTGTCGGTCGGGAACGGCGGACGGAAACGGGGCTGTCCGCGTTTGCCTTCGAGCGAAGCGATCATGGCGGTTTCCTCGCCGCAGACAAACGCACCTGCGCCTTCCTTGATCATGATGTCCAGCGGCTTGTCGCGGCCGGGCAGCTGATTGAGACCCGCCTTCCTGATGGCGTCAATGGCAATCGAAAGATGCTTGATCGCCAGCGGATATTCTGCACGGCAGTAAATGAAAATTTTGGTCGCACCGGTGGCATAAGCTCCGATCAGCATACCTTCCAGCACCTGGAACGGCACGGATTCCATCATGGAACGGTCCATGAACGCTCCGGGGTCGCCTTCATCGGCGTTGCAGATCTGAATTTTTTCCGGAGCCTGTTTGGCAGCCAGGAATCCCCACTTCATGCCGGTGGAAAATCCCGCACCGCCGCGTCCGCGCAACCCGGACTTCTTCACCATTTCCACAACTTCCGCCGGGGTATGTTCACAGGCTTTCTTTAGCGATTCAAAACCGCCATTCGCCTTGTATTCTTCAATATCCTTGGGATTGATCCGTCCGGCAAGACGCGTCACATACAGTTTTTCAATGGCTGCGCGCTCCGCGGGAATGGTGAACCGGCCTTCTTCGGTCAGGTTCAGAATGGCATTGACGGAAGCGTCATCGGCTTTGACCGAGGAATAGAAAATGCTGGAACCGTCTTTCAGTTCCGCTTCCACAATCGGTTCGCAGTAGCAATGTCCGATACAGCCGACTTCCACCACGGGAATATCTCCAGCCAGACGCTGAAACGCACTGAGGACAGCTCCGGCTCCGGCAGCCAGACCGCACGACGCGGTTCCGACTTTGATTCTTTTGATTTCTGCCATGACAGATCACCCTTGCTTTCTGTAATCATTGATGATTTTGAGCAGACCTTTGCGGTCGAGCTTTCCATAAACGCGGCCGTTGACCGCCATCACAGGCGCCAGACTGCAGCAGCCCAGACACGCCACCGTCGAAATGGAAAACATTCCGTCCGGTGTCGTTTCACCGTCGCCGATTCCCAGGGCATCACTGAGCCACTGCTGAATCAGCGGAGATCCCTTGATATGACAGGCTGTTCCGTCACAGGCACTGATCTGATATTTGCCGGGTTTTGTACGTTTGAATTGAGCATAGAAAGTCAACACACCTTCCACTTCGGCATCCGCCAGCGAAAAATGCTGTGCAACCGCATGGATTGCTTCATCGGACACATAGCCTTCGCGTTCCTGAACCAGCTGAAGCCCCTTGATGAGGTTCCCCTTTTCCGCGCTGACCTCCGACAAATAAGAAAATTCCGGATTCATTAGTTTCATAACCTCTCTTTTGATTTATGAAAAACAGCAATGAGTAATATAATTGCATATACGGGAAATTTCAATATTGAAAATATCTTTTTCAGGAGTATATTTATATCATCTGGCGCATAACAGAAAAACAGCGCAAACGAAATCGGGCTCAGATGGAGAAAATCTATGAGATACGCATATTTGTATTGGGGATTGATATTGTTTTTTATCATAACTGCAAATGCCCAGGAACCGGAACGCGCCGCATTGTTTCATTCCGGAGAATTCGGTTCGTTTTTCCGGGAATACCGCGTTCCGGACGGCACGCTGTTTGCTGTGACCAAATCCACTCCGGAACAGCTCCGGCAGCAGATTCAGAGCGGTTCCATCCGGCTGGTGCTTACCACCGTTCCGCCGATTCCGAACGCCGCCGTGAAGGTAGAAAAATTCGCTTTCAAAGCTCCGATTCTGGCAGTGCATCCCGCCAACCGGCTCCGCAATATTTCTCTGGAAGATGCGCGCGCCATTCTGGAACAGAATACCGGTTCCTGGAGATCGCTCGGCGGACCGCTCGCACGGATTCATCTGTATTTGAAAGCCGGAACAGAACTGCCCCGCGCGGTCATGACAACTGCGCATCCCCGCCGCAGGGATATGCCTAAAACCATTTACGACCTGCCGCCGCTGGGCAATCAGCCGGAAAAACAGGAGAAGAAAATCCGGCAGCCGAAATACAATCAGCCGCTGAAACTGCTGACGGACAGCGACTCCAAAAGTTTTTCCCTGCTCTGCACGGATCCGCAAGGCATGGCTTGTTTTGACATTACCCGCTACGACGAAGACCGCGTCCCTTTGCTCGCCATCAGCAATATTCCGCCGACCCTGGACAATTTTCGCGCCGGAAGTTATCCGCTGCTGACCACCTGTTACCTGATTTCGCCGAAAAATCCAACTCCCGCTGAAACCGCCCTGCTCCGTTATCTCAAAAGTTCCCGGTTTGCTTTTCAGCTGTATCAGGCTGGCTGGCTGCCGGTTTTTCAGCCAACGGAAAAAACACACCGGAATATCCATAAATAACTGCAAAAAAAAAGGAATTCGTATTCTCATGAAAATGAAAGTCGCTCAATGCTGGGATGACGGCGTCGCAACCGATATGCGCCTCATCGAAATCCTGCGGAAACACAACGCCAAAGCCACCTTCAATCTGTGTCCGGGCAATATGGATGAGGAAACTCAAATGCCTTACTGGGTATCACCGACCGATTTCTGTGACTGGAATTTTCATGGTTTCAGAGGCGGTAAAGTCGGACGGAAAGATCTGGTTCGCGTTTACGGCGATTTCAAAGTTGCTTCGCACTGCTGGCAGCATGAAACAGTCGGACGCGTTTCCGATGAGGTTTTTCTGAAAGCGGCTGCGGATGCGAAAAAATTTCTGGAAGACACTTTTCAGCGGGAATGCCCCGGCTTTGCCTATCCCTGCGGCGTACACACGCCGAAAACTGAGCAGATGCTCAAGGACGCCGGTTTCCGCTATGGCAGAACCACCGAAAACACGGAAAATGTAACCGCCTGCGCCGATCCGATTGCGTTGAACAGCAGCTGTCATTTCATGGCATGGGATTTCTGGCAGCGTTACGACAATGCCAAAAAGAACGGCGGCGCATTTTATTTCTGGGGTCACAGCTACGAAATGATGGAGTATGACACTCTCTGGGATCGCTTTGACGCCATGATTCGGAAAATCAGCAATGATCCCGACATCGAATGGGTGGACGTCATCGACCTCGTTCCGCTCTGTAAATGAATCTGAACTGCTGAAATCTTAAACAGAAAAATCCCCTGCCGGCTTCTTCCGCAACAGAAGAACCGCAGGGGATTTTTTGCGGCGGATCCCGGAAGATCCGCTGTTTCAAACGGAAATGTTATTTGCCTTCCGCCACATCCAGCATAGCGAGGCATTCTTTCGCAGACGCATCACCTTTGCTCTGTGCGCGTTTGAACCATTCTCTGGCCTTGGCAAAGTTTTTGCCTTCCGAGCAATTTCCTTCGAAATACAGATTTCCGATCCGAACCATTGCGGTGGCATCCGCTTCTTCCGCACGGGCGGCTTTCTTGAAATAAGCCATGCCCTGGTCATATTTTCCCTGTTTGCAGGAAATCTCGCCCAGCCAGTAATACGCCCTGTCGCGGCCGTTCTCCGCCGCTTTCAGATAATATTCCGCCGCGGAAGAATAGCTCTGGCGAACCACATCTCCTGCGTAATACAGCCAGCCGACCGTGGACATTGCTTCGGGATTGCCGGCGTCCGCGGCTTTCTTGAAGTAATTGAACGCAGTCTGACGATTCTGTTCAACACCTTTGCCGGTCCAGTAAAGTTTGCCCAGACAGAACATCGCCGTCGCGCTGCCTTTTTCCGCGGAACGCTTGAAGTATTCGCTCGCGGCACGCGGATTTTTCTGGTTATAATATTTGAGACCGTCTTCAAAAAGAATGCGGGCGATACGGGCGTTTTCCGCATCTTCCATCTGCTTGACATATTCGGCACGGGCCAGCGCCAGTTCCGCTTCCGCGCGCTTCCTCCCCTGTTCCAGTTCCGCCTTCAAGGCGGTCTGCGTCGCCGGATCCAGATTGTCCACGCCGATGGCGTTCAGCAGACGGTAATGTGCAATGTAGCAGGAACCGAGAGCCAGCAGACGTTCGATTTCCGTTTCGGCAGTCGTCAGACGCAGATGATCCAGTTCCAGCTGGGAGAGCGACCCCCGAACGCGTTTGATGGATTCCGCTTTTTTGAGGTGCTCGCTGTAATTGCGGTGTTCCTTGCGGTTGATTTCGTAACGTTCCATGCTGGAAGCAATGTCCGCCTTCGCAATCCGAACCTGCGACATGACGGTAATCGCCTGAGCGAACGAACGCAGTTTTTCAATGTCCGCCTGATCGCTGTACGCCATGTAACGCGCCAGATGCTGCGGTGTCTTCAACGCATTGTAGGCGGCGCGGACAGCCATTTCCCACCAGGTCTGATGATACAGGAAGGAATTATTGTTGTTCACAAAATCCATGTACAGCTGCACGTTCGGCAGCATCATCAGAATAGTTTTGCGGCATTCCAGAATGTTGATATGACGCTGGATGTCAATTTCATACAGTTCCGGACGTTTCAGGATCGCCATCTGTTCCAGCAGCTCAATCTCCGGCAGATCAAACGACGGCATCTTGTCCAGCACGCTGTCATCCACAATGATATTCACCGAAGGATACACGCCCAGCAGAGCACGAAGTTCAACACAGGCGTTTTCATACGTGCGAGTGTAGTTGGTGAGACGCTTTTCCATCGTCAGGAAACGGTTGTTTTCCTCAAACGCGCGGAACGGCGTGATTTTCTTCTGTTTCAGCAGAGTGTCGATCAGCGCGGTGCGGTCTTTGCACTGTTTCAGCAGATTGCCGGTGATATCGACAGCACGCTGGGCTGCAGCCACTTTGAAATATGCGCGGACCACATCCATGGTCAGATTCTGACGCATACGCTGAATCTGACGCTGTTTCAGCAGAACGCGGTCATGACTCTGCTGTGAGTTGAAGAACGCCAGACCGAAATCCAGCAGGCTGAACGCCATGTCAACGCTCAGATTGTTGATGTTGCGGTCCTGGCTGGTGCTGTAACCATAGCTTTCGCCGTCGGATTCGATCGACTTGCTGCGGGAACCCGGCTGATTGCTGCGCGTGGTGAAGTTGTCCGTAACGCTCAGATCGGGAAGCATTCCCAGAATCTCCGCCCACATGACATTCTTCGCGGCATCGCGTTCCATGTTCTGGACTTTCACATCCAGATTGTTTTTCATTGCCAGACCGATGCAGTCATGCAGCGTCAGCATTCTGTCCGATGCAAGATCGCGTTTCCGCGCCGCATCAAACTGCTCCGCTGCTTTCTGGATACGTTCCTGCTTGTAATCTTCCTCGGTTTTGCAGCCGTTCACCAGCAGCATCGCCGCGGCCGTGCCGAATACCAGAAACAACGAAGCCTTGGACTTCATTCGAACCTCCGTTTTTGCATATTTCATCATTGTCTTCGTTCCATTCCTTTCCATTGTTACGCATCCAGTCCCAGCAGAGTGTCCAGAGCCTTGTCGAAGCTGTCCTTGAACAGATCCGCACTGCGCAGCGCGCTGGCAACTTTCTGATGAACCGTTTCCGACAGATTCAGGCTGTCTTCCGGACGTTCGCCCGTAACCGCCGCATTGCGGATCTGGTTCAGTTCCTCTTCCGTCAGCGGAACTCCGTCTTCCGCGTGATACGGCGCTTCGATGAACTCGGAGAAGTCGTCTTCCACCATGCCCTTGACACTCAGGTCAATGTCATTTTCGCCGCTCGGCGTCTGACCCACGTCGCCGCGGCCCGTGATCACCGAGAAGCTGTCCAGATCCGTGTAACGCCGTCCGAACAGCTGCCGGTAGAGATCATCATACCAGCCCAGTTCCGAATCCGTGGCGAAAGTCAGGTAGAACCCGGGATCAATCAGGATTCCGTTCGCCAGAGCATAACTGCTCCAGTCGGTCGAGAACAGACCGCTGTAAGACGGATCCACCATGCCGGCATTCACGCCCGGTCCGAAATCCGGTTTGACGCTGTTGCCCCAGAATGCGCCGATGCTCGGCGACATTTCCGCACTGCCCACCAGATTGGAGGCAATGTATCTGCCCGGACGATTGCCCGGTCCGAGGTAGTTCCAGGTCATACGGTTCGGATTGTAACCTTCGGTCCAGACACTGTCCGGACGGGTCGTGTAGTTGATTTCGCCGCTCGCCGCATCGTACGTGGTCCAGACGCCGGTTGACGCCGGAGAATTTTTCGCCGTAGTCAGTTTGCCGTTGACCAGACCGTTGAACACGCTGCCGCGGGTCTGTCCGAACACATTGCCGTCGTTCACGCTCAGATTGCCCGGCTGATTCCCGAAGATGGAGTAAGCCGCATAGACTTCGCCCGCGGAAACGCTGTCCGCCATGCCGTCGCCGACGATCACCGAGTTGGCGACCTGCGCCAGCCCCGGCACCGACACCAGCGCCGAACCGTCTCCGGCGGTCCCCGTGATGGAGGAGTTCACAATGTCCGCCGCCGTCCCTTTGAACAGGGAAGAACCGGTCGTGTTGTCCGCTGTCGTAACCGTCAACGCCGTGATTTTCCCGCCGGCGTCCACCAGATTTGTGCCGGCTTTGTTGCCGATGAACGTGCTTTCATTCATGTAAACTCCGGTTCCGGCGGCGGTAATTACCGCTCCTGCCGACGCCTGATTGCCGCTGACGCCGACATTGGAAAGGCCGACCAGTCCGCCCAGCGAATATATCGCCGCTCCGTCAACCGCGCTGTTGCTGTCGAAGGAAGTTCCGGACGCATTCAACGCTCCGCCATTCAAATAAACCGCGCCGCCTTCCGCCGCGGCGGTATTGCCGCTGAATGCTCCGCCGTTCACGGTAATGTTCGAATTCGTGGCGTAAACGCCGCCGCCCTGCCCGGCAATGCCGTCGCGAACCACAGTTCCGTTCAGGTTCAAATTGGAATTGATGACCTCGAAACCGCGGGCTTTGCCGTCGCCGTCCACCGTCAGACCGTTCACGGTAAGCGTCGAATCACCCTTCACGGTGAAAATGCTGCTTCCGGCGAACCCGGCGCCCGGCTGCACGGTAACGCTTCCGCTGATATTCACGGAACTGCTGACCGTGAACGTCTGATCGGCTTCCACGTAGCCGAGGCCCGGCTTGAACGTGACCGTCTGAACCACTCCGGTGGTGCTGTAAAGATAATCGGCATATTCCAGAGCCTCGCGGAGACTCGTTTCACCGTCGTATTCATCCATCTTGTCTCCGGAGATCGTGACCACAAGAGACTGATTGTTCATGCTGCCGAGCGAGAACGCCCCGATGCTCAGCTGTCCGTAGCCGTTGTAATCGCGGACCACATCATTCTGGCCGCGGTCGATCACCGTTACCGTTCCCGAAATTTCATTGCCGGAAACATCATACCAGGAGCCGCCCGACGCCGTCTGATAGAACAGCTGTGTTCCGCTGACGGTACGGGCAAATCCGGTCATCACTCCGCCTTTGCCGGCCAGTCCGGAGAAACTGATTTTCAGCGTCCCGTTCTTGCCGTCGCGTGGCGTGCCGTATTCATCCATTGCGAAAATCTGATTCACATCTTCATTCAGCAGGCTGGCGACCTGATTCAACGTGACAGCGGACAGGCCGCCGGTATGATCGACTATCGAATTGACCACGTTCAGCGTTCCCCCGGTCAGCTGCATCGCGGCATTTTTCCCGTTTCCGTTGAATGCAAGGGTCGCATCGCCGAGGTTCACCGTCGCACTGCCGGACATCTTCAGCACATTCAGGCTGTCTCCGAAGTTTTCAGTGACCGTGCTGTTCAAAACGGACAGCGTGCCGCCTGCCGCATCGAACAGGGACAGACCGCTGTCGGCGGCTGTTCCGTTTTTGCGGATCTGCGCATTGATGAGCTGGAGATCGCCGCCGGTCTGGTACACCAGCGAACCGCTGTTGCCCAAAATCGCGACATGCGAATCCAGACTGCCGATCGTCGCATTGCCGTCCGCCAGATGAACCACCGCACCGCTTGACGCAGTGTTGTTGGTGATGCTGCCGCCGACCGACAGATCGCCGCCCGTCATATAAATCGCGCCGCCGTCATTCGCCGTGTTCCCGGTGATGGTTCCGTCGACCGACAGATCGCCGCCGGTCATATAAATCGCGCCGCCGTCATTCGCCGTGTTCCCGGTGATGGTTCCGTTGACCGACAGACTGCCGCCCGCCATATAAATCGCGCCGCCGTCATTCGCCGTGTTCCCGGTGATGGTTCCGTTGACCGACAGACTGCCGCCCGCCATATAGAATGCGCCGCCCGACGCCGCTGCATTGTTTTCAATATTGCCGTCAACGGTCAGTGTCCCGCTGTTGTAAATGCCGCCGCCGTTGTTCGCCGCCTTGCCGCCCTTGATTTCCGTCCCGGAAACCGTCGCCGTGCCGAGATTGTAAATGCCGCCGCCGTTGTTCGCCGTGTTCCCGGAGATGACGTTCCCGGTTCCGGTCATGGTGAGGACGGCTCCGGCTCCGACATAAATCGCGCCGCCGTCGGCGGTCGTATTGCCGCCGGTGAAGGAAACATTTCCGTCCACCGTCAGCGAGGTGTTCGCGGTGCCTTCCAGCCGGACCGCCGCGCCGTTCACGTTCACGGCGGTTCCCGCCGTCCCGGCGCCGTCCACCGTCAGGTTCGACAAGGTCAGATCCATGCCGTCAACCACGAAAACCGAATCGGAAAGATTGTCGCCGCTGACGGTGATCATATTGGTATTGCCGTTGTAGAAACCGTTGATGACAATGCTGGTGATTCCCGCATCATTGCCGCCGTCGAATTTCAGCGCGCCGCCGGTGTTGTCCAGCAGGAAAACCCACTTGCTGACATCGGATTCCTCCGCCAGCAGCGCATCCCAGTCAAACGCCACTTCATATGCTCCGGAGGTGTTTTTGTCGCTCTGGAGATATTCAATGACTTCACGCAGACTCCACACATTGTTGTTCGGATTGCTGTCTTCCTTGAAGGTGTTGACAATGACCGATATGGTCGGCGGAGTCGGAGAACCTTCCGCCACGTATGCGCCGATCACGCTGCCGGAAGTCTCGCGGGCATTGCCCAGCTGGTCGTAATGGATACTGTATTTTCCGCCGGACGCCGTATTGTAAATCGTTCCGATGACGAAGAATCCGGATTCCTGCGCGTCGAACGACCACGCCACCGACATGGTGCGCGCATCGGCATCGGCAAGAACCGAAATGACATGATATGTGTCATTCCAGACCAGGCTCGGAGAGCCGAACGTGTTCATCAGTTTGGACTGACCGTCGGACGCTGTTCCGGGACCGTAGATGTTGCCGCCGTAGGAAGTGTCAAGCGAGGCTCCGCCTGCGACCTTCACATCGTTATCGCCGGAAAGAGAGTTGAGCACGATGGAGTTGACCAGAGACAGTTTTCCGGCTTTGATCCAGATTCCGCCCTCTGTATTGTAGGAGACCGTGGAATTCGCCACCAGGAAGTTCCATTTGCCGGAACCCGGATCGGCAATACTGGAAATGATGCCCCAGCCGCTGTTCCCGGCAATGGTGGAGTTGACAACCGCCAGCCGTCCCGCCATGTCTGTGGACTCGATGCCGTTCACGCTGCCCGTGATGGCGCCGTTGATCATTTCCACGGCTCCGTGATTCAGAATTGCCGTGCCGCCCGCAGCGGTGATATAGGCATTGCTTCCGCCTTTCCATTCATTATTGCCGGAATCGTAGTTTCCGTTATAAATTCCCAGCTGTCCGCCGGCTTCCACCTGGATCGCATACGGTGTGTTTGCGCCGATCACCGAGAAGTTCACCAGACGCAGTTTCGATGACGTTATGACCGTCAGCGACGAACCGTCGGCAATGATGCGCCCGTTGTAATCCAGCTGGCTGCCGTCCGGATTCGCCAGTTCGCCGCGCATGGTCAGCTCGCCTTCATTCCGGACAATGTGCGAAGCCGCCACATCAAATCCGACCGTGATGTCGGCATTCGTCCGATGCTCGTAATTCCTGGACGGCTTGGTGCCCGGATGGAATCGATCCCAGGGTCTGCTGTCGGACGCCCAGAAACTGACGCCGCTCAAAGTGAATGAACTGTTGCTGATCAGGAAATCAAAATCGCGGAACTGGTTTCCGGCGTCTTTGATGTCTTTTACGATCAGGCTGCCCCAGTTCTGGAACACCAGCTGGGTGTCGGGCGAAGATTTCGCACTGAAGGAAACGTTCTGCAAAACGGCGGACGCTTCGACCAGGGCGTTGCCGTAACCGCGCCACACATCGGATGTATTGGGAACCGTATAGGTGTAATCCAGCGGCAGGTCAACCTGGGTGCGGGCGGTGTAGGAATCCGCCGCCATCCGGTACAGTTTCACGCCCGGAAGCACAGCCCCGGTACTGACATTCGTTACCTTGAAAGCTGCGTTCGTGAATGCAGAACACCAGTAGATGTAATCAATCGTGGGAACATCGTTCGTTCCGGAATCGAATTCCTGCATGTAAACCGACACCGAACTGTTCACCACAGCAGTGTAGTCGCCGACATGATTGGAGCTGAAATCCAGTTCATTCGTGAACAGCGTCGCGGCAGTGTCCGTGCCGCTGACCGTCAGCTTGCCGGCATTGCGTACGGAATATGCCGCCCCCGCAATCTTTTCCAGACCGTTCAATATCGCAATCGGGGTCGAGACATATACTTCAGACAAAGTCCCGCCGCTGAGGTAAGACACTATTTTTTCGATGTTGTCCAATGCGGAATACGTCGCACTCAACATGCCGCCGTTGACGGTCAACATGCCTGCATAGTTGGTAATTGCCGCGGAATAGTTCTGCGTATTGCGGATGTCCAGCCCGGTCAAAGTCATTGCGTTCCGGACCGGGGAAGCGGGGTTGACGCCGTTGATATTCACGTTCAGGATACCGTGATCGAGGACGCCCTTCGCATTTGTATAATTTCCAATAGTGTTCATCAACGGGGAGCCGACCCCGTACTCCGCTTCCTTGACATACAGAGTATAATACTTGCCGGTTCCTTTGTCCGCGTTGGTTGCATCCAGAGTGAACACGCCGGAGTTGTAAATCTGCACGGGATTCTTTTCGCTGGACAGATTGCTGAAGTTCGCGATGGTCATGGCTCCGGTCAGGTTGTAGAACGCATAATTGTCCGTCATGCTGAAATTCACGCGGGTATTGGCACCGGTCTGGTCCGTACCGAAATAGATGGAACCGCCGGCATTGCTGCCCGTCGTTGAGCCGGAGAAATCATTCCAGATGTTGATGGCATTGTCATAAGAAACATGAGTACTGCCGAAGTAAAAGTCGGAGGACATGAAATCCCCGGAAACCAGAATGGTGGAAAGCTGATTTATTACATCGCCGTTCAGACGGAGATTCTTCATATCGACCAGCGCGTTTCCGTAGGAACTGACTTTGCCGTCGACCGTAACATCGCTCAGCGCAGTTGTGGTTCTGCCGCTGCTGTCCGCGCGGCCTTGCGTATGGACATCTCCGATCAAGGCGAAAAGCGGGGCGTCGCGGAAATCCATGCCGTTCACCGTACCGGTCAGCAGACCTTTGTCCACCGTATATCCGGAACCGGAGACGACTTTGTTTTCCGTGCTGAAAATGTTTTCGTTGTAGACCGAATAAGTCGAACCTTTGATGTGATACAGCTGATTCAGGTAATCCGTATAGGTCATTCCCGGAGTTTCCGTGATGGGCGGCGGCAGTTTCGTGACAATGAATTTGGCTTCGCCGCTGCTGCCGTTGAACAGTCCGTATGCTTCCGAACCACCGGACGCATCCACGGAACTGTCCGTCAGCGTCAGTTTCCCGTTGTTGAACAGACCGTAAGTCTGTGCAGAACCCGATGCCTTGACACTCGCCGTGCTGTCCGTGAACGACGCCGTTCCGGCATTGCTGAACAGAACGGATGTTGCGGCTCTGCCGGAGACATTCATGCTCAATTTTGCCGTGTCGGCGGTAAAAGTGCCGTTCGTCATGTTGGTGATCCCGGTTACCGCGGGTCTGACGGACAGACCGGACGTGATGGCGGCGGTCATCTCAAACGAACTTCCGGCATTGAAAATCAATGTCCCGTAGTTGGTAATGGCGGAAACACCGGTTTTCAGTCCGACGTAATCTGCCTTGAAGGAGCCGTTGACAGTCATGGTGCCGTAATTGGTCAGCTGTGCGGCGCCGTCTTTGACTCTGGCAATCACAAATGCCGTACCCAGACCGGAAACGCTTTCTATCACGGAATAAGTTCCGGAAATTTTGAGAATGGATCCCGCATTGACGGTCAGAGCCGCACTGTTATTGATGTGCAGCGAGATATTGTCAAAAGCGATCAATCCGCCGTTGCGGTCCCCGGGCAGCGCCAGTGTCATGGTCCCGTCCAGAACCAGTGTCAGCTGGACATTTTCGCCGCTGTTCGTTTTCGTATTGGAATTGATGCTGAACAGGTTGTCCAGGGTTCTGTCTCCGGATACGGTCAGGAAAGTATTCCAGTTTTCATAATCGTTCAGATCCAGCTTGATGTTGACGGAATAGTCATTGGCGGTATTGCCGGCAACGAAATCCAGGGCGTCGTTGATGGTGGTGTATTCTCCTGCGGCGGTAACCGTTTTTCCTGTAACGGTCAGCGATACAAGCAGAGCGCGCAAGTTGTTGGTCGTTGTGATTCCGACAAGCGATTCGCCGGTCAGAACTTCCGCGGCATAAGTAAATCCGCTGATCTCACCCGTTCCGTTGATTGTCCCGCCGTCGGTATTCCGGATGCCGGTCCCGGTCTTCTCTGTATTGCCGTTGAGCAAAGTGCCGTCCAGATTGATCGTGCCGCCGGCTTTGTTTTCAATGGCTGTCGCACCCAGCAGCGTTTTGATGGTCAGAGTTACGCCGCCGTCAACGGTCAAAGTTTTTTCATTGAGAATCATTCCGGTCGTCGTGTCGCCGGTGAAATGCAGGTCGCCAAAGTTGTCGATCTTGCCGAATGTGCCGCCGGATGCGTCAATGCTGCCGGATGCTTCATTCATCACATCCCCGATTGAACCGCCGGAGACGGCAAGATTGCTGCCGGAGTTGGTGATGGCGTTTACTTTGCCGCCGGAAATCGTGGCATTCGCGCCGGTATTGGTCAGAGCCTCCACGTTGCCGCCGGTGATGGTCAAAACACCGTCATTGGTCAGTCTTTCGGCAACGGCGGCGCTGCCGCTGAGATTCAGCGTGCCGGAAACGGTATTTCCGAAATTGGTGACTGTTCCGCCGTTGAAAGCTGCCATTCCGCTGTTCTCCACCGTATTGATGTTGCCGCCGGAAATCGTGAGAGAGCCGCCGCTGACAACAACCGTCTCGACGAAACCGCTGTTGACGGTCAAATTATCGCTGCTGGAAATGGAATCCGCGCGGCCGCCGTCAAGAGTGAATACTCCGGAGTTTATCACGGCGCCGAAAGCGGCTCCCTTCCCCGCGGCAGCCGCGCCGCTGTCGTTCGTCAGGGTATTGATCGTGCCGGCTGTGAAATCCAGATTCCCCCCATTGAGCGTGAATGTCTCAATCACGCTGGTGGAATCCATGTTCAGCGTATTGCTGTTGCCCGTTGCGGTCGCGCTGGACAGCGTAACATTCTTTTGCAGAGTCAGTTTGCCGTTGTCAAGCAGATTGACGTTGATATTGGAACTGTGCGAAGAGGTGCCGCTGTTCTGCAGCGTCAGGCTGCCGGCGACGTCCACTGAAGCGGCGTTGGACAAATCGACATTGGAAACTTCCACCGTCAAAGACGCCCCGTTGGAGACAGTCAAGGCGTGTCCGCCCATGTCCCATTTGTAGTCCCCTTTATCGTTCGTGTGAACAAACACGTTGCCGTTGACGGTAATACTTTTGACTTCCTTGATATTGGAAGAAAGGACAATCTGAACATCCGAGCCGTTCAGCAAAGTCCCCAGATCGCCGATCCTGGTGTAAGTCTTTCCTTCCCCGACCGTGTAGATTTCGAAGGCGTGATTCCAGGAGGAATCGAGGGAGATGCTGGTTGTTTCGATGGCGCCGGTGGAATATTCCAGCGTCCAGTCTCCGCCCAGAGCCGCGGCGCCCGTCAGGTTTGTCGAGGCGGCGACATCCGCGCCCGTCGCATCCGCGATGCCCTGCAGGAAGGACTGTCCCGCATCCGTGGCAGCCGTTTCACAGCCGTAAATCATCATGTCGCCGTTGTCGGCGATGTGTCCGCGGAAAATTTCAAAAGCGGAAACATCCGTCACATAATCGGAACCGAGAATCAGACCGCTGTCATTGCCATGAGTCAGGATGTGGACTGCGTCGTACTGTTTGTCGCTGTGCGCTTCCAGGTATGCGGAAATCTGTTCCATCGCGCTGTCCTGCGAATTGGCGTCGAGAACCAGGACGTCGCGGGAATCGCCGAGCTGATCCAGCACATTGTCCAGGTCCGCGGTGGTAGAGTTGATGATCACCAGTTCATTGCGTTCTTCCGCGGCGTCTTCCAGCAGTTCGCCGGGAACGGCATCCGCTTCATCCGCGAGCGGTGCGCCGTTCACGGAGATATTGGCGTCATTGTCCGGGAAAATCACCATGTCCTGATCCGCGCCGGAGAGTTCCGCGCGGAAATCCGCCAGAGAAATGTTTTCCACCTGAGCATTTTCCGTCAGATGCCCCTGAATATCGCCGATGTCGTCGGCGTCCATGGAATCGGAAACCAGTTTCACGGAATCGAAACTCTCGCCGTCATGTTCGTTCAGCCAGTTTTCGACCTGGTCGGCGGCGTCGGATTCGCCGTCCAGAATGAGAACATTTTTGCCTTCGAGTTCCGCCGGGTCAAGTTCCGCGGCGGCGTCCTTGTCCAGGATGACGAGTTCGGTTTTTTCCGCATCGGTCAGCGCCCCGGCGGCGAGTCCGGACCCGGAAGCATCGGACATATCGGCGGACAGGAAATCGGCGACTTCGCCGGAGAAGGAAGTTTCGGGATCGGTCAGCTGCGGGAAACCGGCACTGCCCTCGATGAGGGCGTCCGCGGGGTCGGCACTTGTGCTGTCCGCCTGCGGCAGACCCTCGCCGGAATTGCGGACATTGGAATCGGCGGAAGGAGCTTCCGCGGGACCGGCATTGCGAACCGTATTCTGAACGAATTGATCTTCTTTTTCCGCGGAATCGCTGTCCGCCTGATCCGCATGGTCTGCGGCTCCGGCGTTATCGACTGCGGCAACAATATCCGCCGCGGCGGCGCCTTCGAACAAAACGCGTTCTTCCAGCTTGAAGATCTGTACTTTCTTTTTCTTCGTCATGACTTTCTCCGATCTTGGTTCTATCTGATGATTTTTCAACTTGTTTTCACTTCAAAACCGCAGCGCCGCAGCCGCGGGGGACACCGTAAAAGAAATCTTCCTGAAACCGAACATCTTTTTCTCCTTTCGCGATGTCATTTTTCCGGCAAACAACTACAATCCGTCCCATATACAGGACGCCCTGTGGATTATTATATACGCGCGGACGCGAAATGCAAGGAAAATATCGCGCCGTCAAGCACTTTTTTCTGAAAAAAACGCAGAAAAATTGAAAAAATGCCTTTTCTGCACCATTTTTCCGGGAGGAAGACATCCGAAAAACAGCGAAAAAACGTTTTTGAAAACGGTTTTATGTTAACGTTGAGATAACCTGGATGCCGAAGGTCTGATTCCCCTATATATAATAAGAAGAAAAGAAACAGAAGCGGGAATAAAATTCTTTCCGGGCTTGCATTACGGGGGAAGCGCGTTATATTAGCCCTTCAGAAAGACAATGCATATTTCATAAAATACGAGGAGATTTCATCATGCCTTTTGAAAGCGGAACCACAGCTTTGATATTCTGTAATTTAAGCGGAAAAATGCCGCAGGATTACCTGGAACGGCTGGCGAAAAACTGCGCAGGGAAACTGGACGACGTCCGGGACGAACCCGTTACGGGCTGGGTCAGCGGACGGCATCTGCTGGAAAACGAAATCAGCCAGACAACGGCTGTGTTCGGCGGTCATCTTTACGTCAATCTGCGCAAAGCGGAACGCAAAATACCTTCCCAGCTGCTGAACGCGATCTGCCGCCGGGAAGAACTCGCCTACATGCAGGCGAACAATTCTCTTTCCGTCCCGAAGAAGGAAAAGAAACGCATCAAGGAAGATGCCATTGAGCGGAATCTGATGAAAATGCCGCCTTCGATCAGCGCGATCCCGCTGGTGGTGGATATGGCATCCAATGTGATGTACGTGGGAACGGCGTCGCTGAAATCCTTCGACACCATTGCCGGCGAATTTCTCAAAGCGATGGAAATCGAACCGATCCCGGTAACCGTCCGCGAACTGATGTTCAAATATTTCAAGAAAGGCGAATCCGACCTGCCGAACGTCTCCTTCAATGGGCGTCCCTGCGGTGAACCGACGCCCGGCCGTGATTTTCTGACCTGGCTCTGGTACTATTCCGAAGCGCATCAGGGAATGCTGAAAGTCGGCGACCTGGGGGTATTCAATCTGGTGATTGAAGGACCGCTGACCTTTGCCATCAACGGCGATGACGCGCCCGGCGCATCGGAAAGCACAGTCAAGAAGGGCTGTCCGCAGATTTCCGCCGAAGCGAAAGCCGCGCTGGCGGTCGGCAAAAAACTCCGCAAGGCAAAAATCATGCTGGCGCGCGGCGACGCGGAAAAATGGTCGTTCACTTTCGACGCCGACACCTTCACGCTGTCCGGAGTATCCCTGCCGGAAACAGAATCCATGGAATTGAACACTCGTTTTGAAGAACGGGTGCTGTTCCTGAATCTGCTTCAGAATGCGCTGGAAACGTATTTCCAGAAATTCGCATCTGACATACTGAACGATTTCCCGACAGTCCAGAAGGAAATCATCCAATGGGCAACTGAACGGGAATCACTGTAACCGGAACCCTGTTGAAAGGAGGCGGACATGGCAACAGCATTTGACACGAAAGCGGTACTGCTGCGGATTTTTGTGGAGGACGGGCAGTTCAAGGACGGGCAGAACGCGACGGAATGGATCGTCTGCCGGGCGTGCGAACGCGGTCTGGCGGGGGCTTCCGTGCTGCGCGGAGTCGGCGGCTATTACGCCAACGCCCCGATCATGGCACCGGAATTTTTCGACATCAAGCTGGCGCATCCCCTGCTGATCGAAATCGTGGACCAGCCGGAAAAAATCGAATCGTTCGCCTCGTTCCTGAAAGAGGAAGTCGCCAACCTGCTGATGTGCCGGATTCCCATCGACATCTGCATGTCATGAACGGAGCGGCGCGGATGGGTACGGAAATCGAACGGAAATTTCTGCTGAAAAACGATTCCTGGCGGCAGTCCGTGCAGGACAGCTGCCGGATGAGTCAGGCGTATGCCCGGTTCGAAGGAAAACCCGGCTATTCGTTCCGGATCCGGATCGTCGGCGACCGGGCATTTCTGACTTTGAAAAGTCCGGTGAACGGTATTTCCCGTCAGGAGTACGAATATGCAATTCCTCCGGCAGATGCCGAGGAACTGATGCGCAGTTTCTGCGGAAGCGGCAGGATCGAAAAAATCCGCCATCATGTGCCGTTCGGAGACAGACTCTGGGAAATTGATGAATTCCTTGGCGAAAATGCCGGTCTGACCGTTGCCGAACTGGAACTCGAAACGGAAAATGCCGTGTTTGAGCAGCCGCCCTGGCTGGGACGGGAAGTTACCGGAGATATCCGCTATTATAATTCCCGTCTGATCCGCGAACCGTTTTCCAGCTGGAAGGACAGCCCATGCGCCTGAAAAAAGTTTTTCTGTCCGCGGTATTATGCGGGATTGTTCTGTGCAGTCATGCCGGAGAATGGATCAAATCCTACCGGACAGCACGGGATCTGGCGGTCAGACAGAATAAAAAACTGCTGATTTTCTTCAGCGGGTCGGACTGGAATGAAGCCAGCCGCGTCATGGAACGGGAACTTTTTCAGACGGCTGGATTCAAACGGCTTGCCGACCGCAGATATATTCTGTACAATGCGGATTTTCCGAAATACCGGCGGCTGGGGCAGGAAACGGAAGATCAGAACCGCAGACTGGCGGCGCGCTACGGAATTCATCGCTTTCCGGCAATGGTTCTGGTGGAACCGCGCGGCGGCGGTCTGCTGGTGAAACAGGTTGGACTGAGCGAAACCACACCGTCAAAATTACTGAATGAACTGGAAACGGCGACCACCGGAAAACCCGCCGGAGAAAAGAAAAAACCATGAAACTGCTGAATGATGATCTGTCCCGGAAACGCCAGACCCGGATTTGTCTGCTGGCGGCATTTCTGCTGCCGTTCCTCTGGCTGTGCATTCTGCGTCCGATGTCCATGAATCAGGGCGAAACCGCCAATGACGCCTATTATCATGCCGCCATGGCAGAGCGCGGACCGGCAGTTTTCTGTGCGAAAAAATTTCCGGCGCTGGAACTCTCGGTCTGGCGTGATACGTTTGCCGACAAAGAGCTGCTTTATCATTTTCTGTTGAGCGGACTGATCCGGGTACAGAAAATTTTCACTGCTGAAATTGTCCCGCCGTTCCATTTTCCGGCAATGGTTTTCGTTGCGGGATTTCTGGCGGCGTTTCTGTTTGCGATGAAACGCATGGGGGTTGCGCCGCCGCTGTATCTGCCGATGACCATAGCGGCAGTGCTGATCGCTCCGAACATCACTTTCCGGGTGCTGATGCTGCGTCCGCACGTGCTGTCGCTGGCATTGCTGCTGTTTCTGTGCGGAATCCTTGCCGTCGGATCATTCCGGAAACGACTGCTGTGGACTCTGGGCGTTTCGGTCATTTATGCGTGGAGTTATTCCAATCCGCAGTTTATCGTGATTCCGGCGCTGGCGTTTGCAGTTGCGGGAATCCGGACGGACGGCTGGAAAAGCCTGCTGATTGCGGCAGCTGCGGCGGTCGGAGTCGGACTGGGACTGCTGGTGCATCCGCAGTTTCCGAACTCGTTCATCATCTGGAAAGTGCAGTCGTTCGACGCTCTGTTCCGTCCGCTGCTTGCCGAAGGGGCAAAAGGCTATGCCTCGCTGATGCCGCCGATGGAAATGCAGCCGCCGGATCTGCTCTGGCACCTGGCGGCAATTCCGCTGTATGTATTTGTCTATCTGGCATTTCTGGTTTTTGCCAGAGTGACCGGGAAATGCGGCTGGAAAAATCTGCCGCCGCATATTATTGCGCTGGGAATGCTGACTCTGCTGTTTACGGGCGGAACATTTCTGGTGCAGCGTACAGTGGAATATGCCGCGCCGTTCGGGGCTTTGTTCGGAGCCGCCGTAACACATCTTGCCTTGCAGGAAAAAGTGTTTCTGCCCGAACGTGAAAAGCCGCTGAAATTCTGTCTGATTCTGAGTATTGCTATGATCGGGATTGCGGTTTATTCCTCGGTTCTGAATATCGGTTATGGCAGGATCAGCACTCCGCCGGCAGCAAAAATCGGAGCATGGATGGAACGCAATCTTCCGGAAAAAACGCTGGTCGTAAACCTGAACTGGGGCGATTTTCCCGCGATTTTCCATGCCAACCGGAAACAGGTTTTCCTGTGGGGGATGGATCCCGAATTTTCCGTTGCGGCAGATCCGGAACGGACAAGAAAAATAGAGCGGATGCTGCTTCAGGCGCAGCACATGACGCCACGCCGTTTCTATGCACTGACCGGCTCCCGTTACGCGCTGGTGCTGGCAAAACGCGAAAATTTTATCCGGTATCTGAAAAAAATCGGCTGGCGCGCCGTTTATGAAGCGGAAGACGGAGCCCTGTTTATTGTGGAGTGAAATTTTACGGTTATGAAAATCATTGACATGCATTCCCATATTTTCCCGGCGTCAATTGCGGAAAAAGTTATTGGCGCGCTGGAAACGTTCTACGGATTCCGCTGGGCAGGCACCGGCGAACTGGATGATCTGCTGCGGAGTCTGCGGCAGGCTCATATCACCCGGAGCGTGATTTTTTCATCCGCGACCAAAGCCTCGCAAGTGGAAAGCATCAACAGTTTTGTGGCATCCCTGCAGAGCCAGTACCCGGAATTGCTTCTGGGGTTCGGAACCATGCACCCGGATTATCCGGACTGCCGGGCGGAACTGGCGAGAATGCGGAAACTCGGTCTGCACGGACTGAAATTCCATCCGGATTTTCAGCAGTTCTGCGCGGACGACCCGCGGATGCTGAAAATTTATGAAGCAGCCGGAGAATTTTCCTTCCCGATGCTGTTCCATATCGGAGATTACCGCACCCCCTACTCCAAGCCGGAACGTCTGGCGCATGTGCATGAACTGTATCCGCATCTGACGCTGATTGCCGCGCACATGGGCGGATACTCGGAATGGGACAAAGCATGGAAGTATTTGATAGGGAAGGACATCTGGATGGATATTTCCAGCGTCATGCCGCTGCTCTCCGTGGAGGAAGTGCGAAAAATGGTGCTGGCGCACGGAGTGGACCGTGTCCTGTTCGCCAGCGATTACCCCGCAACCCGGCACGACCAGGCTGTACAGAATGTACTGAAACTGGGGTTGCCGCCGGAAGACAACGAAAAGATTTTCTACCGCAATGCGGAAAAACTGCTGGGAATCACTTGTTGAAATGACTCCCTCGCGGTCATTGCATCAGACGTCCTGAACCGGAGGCAGAGCCTGCCGCATGACCTCCACCGGAGCATCCAGTCCGGTCCAGATCGAGAACGAACGCGCCCCCTGATGCAGCAGCATTCCCAGTCCGGCGGCATGAGCCATACCATGCGCCTGCGCATAACGCAGCAGTGCTGTCGGCTTGTAAATGGTGTCGAACAGACAGAGTTTCCGCGGCAGCAGTTCGGGATCCAGCGGCGGCGGATCATCCGGTTTCAGTCCCAGACTGGTACACTGAACCGCCACCGGCACCGCCGCAAGAAACGCCTTCACTTTTTCCGTGTCAGCCAACGCCGCGGCTTCCGTCTGCAATTCCGGGAAATGACCGTGCAGTTCTTCGGCAAGATTGGCGGCAGTGGACAGAGTTCTGTTCATTATGAACAATTTGCGCAATCCGCGCACGGCAAAATAAAAAGCCGCCGCCCGTGCTGCGCCGCCGCACCCGATAAATGCGACCGCTCCGCCCGGCACGATATAACCGAACGCTTCCTTCAAAGCAGTTTCCAGACCGTACCCGTCCGTGGAACAACCGATCAGCCGCCCGTTCTTCACGGTTACGGTGTTGACACTTCCGGCAAGTTTCGCCGCAGGTTCAATTTCGTCCAGAAACGGCAGAATAGCATTTTTATGCGGAACTGTGATATTGAATCCGGCAAGCCGTTTCCGTGCATCTTCCGCAAAAGCAGGCAGATCATCGTGCAGTACATGCACGGCAGCATACTCCGCATTCAGATTCAGCGCGCGGAACGCCGCATTGTGCATGACCGGTGAAAGCGAATGAGCCACCGGATCACCGATGACCGCGTATATTTTCCGTTCCATAAAATCAATCTCCTGTCAATCGTCCGGCAAGTCCAGAATACCGGAACGTTTTATTTTTCAAGGTTTTACGAAGAATTTCAGGCAAAGCGTACAGAACAACATTCCGTTCGGCACGGGTAACAGCCGTATAAATCAGTTCACGGGTCAGCAGCGGCATGTCTTTCGGAGGCAGAACAATCATAACCTTCCGGAATCCGGAACCCTGCGACTTGTGAACGGTCATGGCGAAAACACTTTCATACGGGGGCAACTCCGGCAGTGCAAGAAACCGGAATCCGCGAGAACCATCCGGACGGACACAGCGGAACGCCACTCTCGGCAGACGTTCGCCTTGCCGCTGCCAGACCAGCCCGATGTCGCCATTGTAAAGCTGTTTGACCGGCGTGTTTTCCCGAATCATCAGCGGCATCCCCGGCATATTCACCCGCTGCAGCCCCAGCATCCGGCAGATAAAATCATTGACATGTTCCACTCCGTAAGGTCCCTGCCGCACTGCGCACAGAATTTTGAACGAATCCAGCAGCTCAAACGCCAATGCCAGACCGTCGTCAGTGCCTTCCGCTGCGGCGGCAACCATATCGGCAGGCGTAAAAAAATCATCCGGATGAGATTCCACTGTCAAGGAACGGTCGCGCATGAACTGGCGCAGGGCATCGTCAAAAGCAGAAGGGCGCGGCAGCGGCAGTGTCATGAATTCAGTGTTCTGCTGTTCCGCCATGTTGACAAAAACTGCGTCCGCCTCATCGGGGTGTTCCGGCAGACGGCGCATCAGGGATGCCAGACCGGAAATCACAGGAGCTTTCCGTGAACGGTAATTGATTTTCAATTCCGCAATACAGCCGGAAAGCGGCTTCCGGTCATTCCGGACAGGAAACGCCCAGCCGGTCTGTTTTTCAAAAGCCGCCGCCATCTCCGGCGACATCACGTTTGCCGTCCCGGATTGGATCAAATCCTCCAGAACCGACCCCGCCTCCACGGGAGCCAGCTGGTCTTTGTCCCCGATCAGCACCAGCCGGGTTTCCGGGCGCAGCGCCTGAAACAGATGCCCCAGCAGAGAAAGCGACGCCATGGAAACTTCATCCAGAACCACCAGATCCGCCGGCAGCGGATTTTCCCTATTGACCCGGTAATTCGGGGAACACGGAATCGGCTTCAGCATGGAATCAATCGTCTGACACGGCAGCCCGGAAAGCCGTTCCGCAGTGGTGCGGGAACAGTTCAGGTTGCCGATTTCGGCGGCAAGGGATTCCTTCATCCGGCTTTGCGCTTTCCCGGTCGGCGCGCACAACAGAATCCGGATGTCCGGATTCTCCTCAAGTTCCCACGCCAGCAAAGCGGTCAGCACTGTTGTTTTCCCGGTGCCGGGTCCGCCAGTAATCACGGAAAAATTCCGGGAATGCGCCAGATAAACCGCCGCCTGCTGGTAATCCGGTTCGCGGTCGCCGGGTTTCACCATCCGGAAACGGCTGGACAATCCAGCCAGATATCCGGGTTCCGCAGCAGGGAGTCTTTCCGGCAACGCGGCGCGCCGGGACAATTCCGCCGCAATCAGCAATTCATAGGAATAATAACGGTTAAGGTAGAGACGTCCTTCAGCATCCAGAATCAGCGGTTTGGAACCGGGTTGAAACTCCGGCACAAATGCAGTAACAGTCCCAGCCCGGTGCAGGGCATGAATCATGGTTTTCCCGGACGGCAGCGGCTGCTGCACAGCAGTAACGGAATCCGGCGGGAACAACCTGCCGCCGATATGATTCAGATCACAGCAGGAATGTCCCTGCCGTATCGCCCAGGACGCAAGAGCCGCCGTCAGATACAGCAGATCCGAATCCTGCAGTCCGGAACGTTCCGCAATGAATCCGGCAAAAGTCAGGTCTATATTTTCAAAACCGCCGGGACCTTTCAGCTCCATAATCTGTTCTTTTGTCAGCATAACATCACCCGATCAGATCGTCCAGTTTTTTGATTATTGAGAAAGGCGGACGGTCAAAGAACACGCCCTGCCCCGGAATACCGGGATCCATGCCGCGGACAAAGAAATAGTACACGCCGCCGAACAGATTTTCATATTCGCTTTCCGTAACAGAATGCCCCAGATGCACCGAAAGATATTTCATCATGGCAACGATG
This sequence comes from uncultured Victivallales bacterium, assembly GCA_934661375.1. GTDB lineage: Bacteria > Verrucomicrobiota > Lentisphaeria > Victivallales > UBA1829 > SIG94. The sequence continues at coordinate 32,631 of CAKUJH010000007.1, read as the reverse complement.
TAAACCAGATACTGCAGAAAATAATAGTGATCGACCATCTCTTTTTTCAAGGCATCGGCAGAAAAACTTTCCGCTTTGCCGGTAATACGGTTGGATTTCCAATCCGCCAGATAAATTCTGCCGTCATGACGGAACATCAAGTCCACTGCCCCGTTCAGGTATCCGCCGGTGAAGAACTGTTCCCGCAGCAGAGGACAATTCTTACCGTATATATCAACCACATAATTTCCAATGAGTTCCGCAATTTCTGCCGTATTGAAAGACCGGCGGAAGCGATAACAGAACTGCAGTTCGGAAAGCCGTTCTGAACGGGAAACAGATTGCAGAGAAAACGGAGAACCGAACGGATTCTCCAACGGAGCAGTCAACACTTTTTCCAGCATGACCCCGGTCAGATCAATATATTCCTGCTGTTCATTCACTGATAGTCCGCCCAATACGCCGTACTGCTGCAGTTTCTGCCGGATCAGATGTTCCGATTTTTCCGGAGAACAGGCGGTAAAATCCAATTTTTCCAAAATAGCGTGCCAGGCATTTCCCGTGGAACAGCCGGCAGGTATTCTGAAGATTCCTTCGGGCAGATCGTCCAGATTATCCGTTCCTTCCTCATCGTAATCCGCCGCAGAATTCTGCGTATGACGACTGGAAACCAAAGCGGAAAAACTGGTGAAATGGAAATTGTTGTCCACACGACCATTCCATGGTTCGAACTTCCGCAGTTCAGGAATATCCGCAAGCGTCGGATACCAGATATTCAATTCAGTATTCTCCGGAATGAACCAGCTATCCGGAATATATGCCGACAAATCTTTCTGCCCTCTTCCGGCCATGAAAGCATCGAGCAGCGCCTGTTCGTCCTTAAACTTCGCCGGATCCTGAAACAGCCAGCACAAAGCAGATATATCTATATTGATATCAGCCACATACAGATAACATGAATATTTGGCGCGGGTCAGCGCCACATAAATCAGACGCATCTGTTCCTGCAGCTGTTCCAGCAGAACTGCGCGTCTGGCAGCTTCCGCTGATGTCAAATCCCGGATCAGCCGTCCTTCTTTATCATGATAGTTCCCTTCAGTCTTGAATTTTCTGAAATAAAGAGACGGCAGCATGACAACCGGATATTCCAGACCTTTGCTCTTATGAATGGTGGTAATCATGACCGCGGAACGATCCGTTTCCATCAGAGTTTCCTTTTCCTCGGAAGATTCTGCCAGCCGTTCGCTGCTGCACTGATCGTCCAGATAATGCATCAGACTGCCTGCCGACAACTCACGTTCACAGGACGCCTGATGCAGGAGCTCCCGCAGTTGAAGGAGGTCCGTCAGTTTCCGTTCGCCACCGACAGAGGAAAGCAGATGTTCCCGGACATTGAATTTCTGAAGCATCGCCTGAAACATCTCAATGAAAGAGTTCAGCCGCCAGATTTCCTGCAGACTGCTCAGTTTTTCCGGCACACCGTCCAGCGGCGAACCGGAGTCTTCCAGCCGGTTGATGCGGATCAGATCGTCCGTGGAATATCCCAGCATGTCTGTCTGCATGGCATCCATCGCCAAACTGGAATCGTAAGGAGAGCAGACCGCCGCCAGGACTTTGCGCAGTTCCCCGCAAACTACTGAATCATAAACATTTCCGCATTTTGGAATCACACACGGGATGTTCCGCCGGGTCAATTCATCCCGCATTGCCATGGCGTCTCTGCCGGAAAAAACCAGTACGGCAAAATCATTCGGACGCAGCAGATGTCCCTTTTCGCCGGGTGTGCGGATTCCCGCCTGCAGCAGAGAACTGATGTCATTGGCACAAGCCCGGAATGTTTTTCTCTTGAAATCCTCTTTGCCTATTTCGCCGCGCGACCAGCAGATTTTCAGCGGATGCGGTTCTTCACTGCCGTCCGGCAGGATCAGCCCGGATTTGACGTTTCCAGCTTCATCGACACCCGGTTCGACCGGATGAAATTCAATTGCGGGGTCGACAAACGGGTCCGGATGGATAAAAAAAATCCGGTTGACGGCGTCAATCATACGGGCAGCCGAACGGTAATTCCGGTTCAGCACATACTGAACGCCGCCATGTTCCATGCATTCCCGCCGCGCCTGCCGGTACGTGGCGATGTCGCCGCCGCGGAATGAATAGATTGCCTGTTTCGGATCACCGACCAGAAACAGCAGAGGATTTTCCCGACGGGCGAAAAGACGGTCAACTATTTCATATTGAACAGGATCCGTATCCTGAAATTCATCAACGACCGCCGCCTGAAATTTTTTCCGGACCGCAGCAGCAAGCGGACTGTGCGGATTCCGGACCGCCGCCAGCATCCGATTCGGCAGATCATCGAAGGTCTGGAAATTTTCCCGCAGCTTCTGCCGTGCGAATTCCGTCCGGACATATTCCGCCGCCGCCAGCGGCAGACGCACCTTATACTCATCCAACGCCTTTTCCAACATTCGGGTCAAGAGAAGGAAAGGCCATTTGGAAAGCCGGTTTTCGATTCCCGCGTATCCGACCTGATTTTTTTTGATTGCAGTTGAAAACTTCTCCGGGAAAAATATTTTCAGAAAATCCATAATTCCGCTGCAGGATCGGCTTTCGCGCCATTTCTGAAAACGCTGTTCCATTTTGTCCAGCGAATTTTCGCCCTGCAGAATCTTGTTCAGCTTGATTCCTTCCAAAGTATTGGAGAGAAAACCTTCACTGCACATTTCCTGAATCTGTTCCAGAATTTCTTCAATATTCTGATGATAAGCCTCCAGGGAAAGATTATCACACAATCCGGTGTTGACATGCAGCATTGGTCGGGACACCACATCCCGAATCAGGTCAATATGTTCAGACGAAGGGAAATTCAGAACCCGTTTCAGTTCGGCGCGAAGACCATCCGGGTCGTTCCGGTAAAAATAATTCCGGATGAAGTCGTTCAGCAGCCGGCGAAGCAGCACATCCTGATCGGTCCGGATTTCAGTATTGAAGAGAATTCCGCTTTCGAACGCATATTCCGAAAGCATTCTCTGACAGAAACCGTGAATCGTGAAAATGCCGGCGTTGTCAAAATTCAGCAGAGCGTTCTGAATCCGCCGCTGAATCAGTTCATCCGCAGCCGCGGCACGGGCATGTTTCAGCAAACCGTCCACACGCGCCCGGTTGCTGCCGGACAGTCCTTCCGGATTCATCAGAAACTGCCGCGCCATCGTCAGGATTCCGCGGATACGGTCTTTCAGTTCCGCAGTCGCCGCCTCGGTGAAAGTCATGACCAGAATGGAGTCCACGGTCAAATCCTTTTCCGCAATCATCCGCAGGAACAGATTCTGAATGGTATAGGTTTTCCCCGTTCCCGCCGATGCCTCCACCAGAGCGATTCCGGAAAGCGGACAATCCTCCGCCTGCATTACCACCGGATTGTCAATCATCTTTCAAACCTCCCTCCGAAACGAACTGGAAAAACACCTTGCCGGTCTGGGCGAATTCGTCGGTAAAAACAGGATCATTGAAATCTTCCGGCTGAAAAACCTTCTGCACATCGGGATCCGCCCAGTCCCCGTCGCCGAAAAATGGCGGTTTGAAACTTTTTTTGGCAGAATCCTCCCAGCCTTTGTGCGTGTAAGGATATGCTTTAAAAGAGGCATGAGGGAAAAACGGCAGGGGATGTTTATGCCCGGTTTCATAGCATTTTATCAATTTATTCAGATCCCGTATGGCGTCCGGCTGCGACAAAGCCGGCAGATGAACCGTCTTGCCATCGCTTTCATTCCACACATGAGTTACGACGGGTCTGCCGCTGGCACACAGCAGCAGATGCCGGATCCGTGCGGGAATCAGCGCTTTGGAATACGTTTTGGAAAAACGGCAGCAGTACGGACAGGAGTCCAGTGCGCTGACCGGAATCGTTCCTTCTATTTTCAGGTTGATTTCTCCGAGTGACAGGGAAATCTGCACCTGCTGCTGATTTTTCAGATGCGGCAGCCATTCTGCAGGCAGACGCTGAATGCGGCGCAGATGGTCATTGAAGACAGCCAGCCCCAGACTGCCGGCAGGAAGCTGATTGGTTTTCCGCATCAGTTCATATTGCCGCTTTACCGTCATGCCGTCATTGAAATTTTCCAGCATCGAAGTCAATTGCAGAAACGTTTCCAGCGTATCCGGAGTAATGTTTTCCTCATCCTGCAGGATTACGGAATCGTCATATACCCGTTTTTTTCCGGCAGCCACGTTCAGGAAAAAACGGCTGGTGTTCAGGAAAAAGTCTTCCAGTGTCTGCGGCGAAATCCGCTGTAAAGTTTCCGGATAATCGGAGCTGTCCCAGGCAGTCTGACAATGCGGATAAACATACAGCAGGTTCTGAGGAGTCTGACGTCTCAGATTGAAAGCCTCACAAGCCCGGTAATCCGCCAGCGAATAAGAATACAGCGGAGAATTTTTCTGAAAATAAATGCTGTCAAAAGCCTGAAGGCTGTGCTGTATTTCGAAACGGTTCTGCAGCTGCGGAAAAGTCGCGGCGAGAGCGTCTTTCAGTTCGGCAAGCGGAACAGCCGGCGGCAATTCCTTGTTGGTTTTGTTGTCGCGGCCTTTGTAGAACAGCAGCAGGTGCGAGCGGGCGGCGAGCAGAAGTTCCAGAAACAGATAGCGGTCTTCGTAATTGCGGGAGCGCACCAGAGCCCTGCGCCGCTGTTCCGGCGGAACCAGATTGAAACCGAGCGAAATGTCCCGCCGCGGGAAGCTCTGCTCGTCCAGCCCCAATACAGCAATCGTGTTCATGGGAATACTGCGCATCGGAACCAGAGAACAGAAGGTGATTCTGCCGCGCAAAAACGGTTCACCGCTTTCAACCGGCTGCAGAAATTTCTCCGTCAAATACCGGATCACATCCAGCCCGCAAACCAGTTCCGCAGCACCTGAACTTTCCGTCTGTTCCTGCATGGAGCGGAAGGTTTCGCGCAGTGCGGCAAGTTCCTGATAATTGCGGTCGCCAGTACGGAAAAACAGATCCGGCAGACCGGACAGCAGTTCCAGCCACTGCCGGAGAGTATGCGGAACCGTCAGAACATCCCGCAGACGGAACAGATTCTGCATGAACGCGGCAAAATTTCCGGTCAGCACGCTTTCCAGTCCTTCCGCGGAATCAAAGGGGATCACCGGATCATCCGCCTGCGCCTTGCCGTCTTCCGCCACGGCATGACCCAGCAGCAGACGTTCCAAAGCGGGTTTCCAGCTGAATTCATCGAAAGCGACGCCGCAGAACTGCCGGTGATTTTCGGCATCGACACCCCAATGCACCCCCAGTTTTTCGATCCAGTGCCGAAGTACCTGAATATCCTGTTCGGAAAAATTCCAGCATTCCGCCAGTTCCGGATTTTCCAGCAGATCAAAGACCGCCGACACCTCAAATTTTCCGGACATCATCTGCAGGACTTTCAGCAGAGAATCGGCACAACGGTTCAGCTGCCGGGCGCTGCGGTCGGAAACACTGTACTGATTTTTCAGGGGTCCGGTTCCGAATACTGCATGAATGTACGGCTCGAAGGTGCTGATGTCCGGCGCCATCACCAAAATGCCGCGCGGATCGATTCCTTCATTTTCGATCAGATGAAGCAGTTGGTCATGAAGGACTTCCACCTGCCGCATCTCGCTGTGACAGGAATGAATCGACAGGCTGTCATCCGGGGCGGACGGTTTTTCCAGCGGAGTGCCGCTGAACGGATCGCCGGGCTGTTTTCTTTCTGCGGGAATCCGGGATATGTTCTGAAAAATATCCTGCTGAATGGAACTCAGAATTGTCGCATTTTCGTATTGATACTCACACTGCGGATCCGGCAGAACCGTCCGGGCGAACGGCTCAAAATCGGAAAATTCATCCAGATTATCCACGCTCTGCATCAGATACCGGAAAAAGTCCCTGCCCTGACGCCCCAGCGACGTCAGCAGCGGATTGCCGGTCATCAGTTGTTCCGGATCAGTGCCGGAACGCAGAGCCTCCCGAACCGCTTCCCGGCGGGTCAGGTTGTCGCTCCAATATTCCGAAGATGGATTCAGATAAAAGAAATTCACTTCGATGAACACGGAAAGTTTCCGGAAAAATTCAAAATACAGCGGAGCCAGTGTACTGATGCCGAACAGCGAAACACGCCGGGGCAGAGAATGGAACTGTTCCGCGGAAAAATCTTTCTGCAGGAATTCGATAAACTGTTCATCCCTGCCCTGATCGCCTTCCGATATACTGCGGAACAGACGCGCCTGCCAGCTCTGCGCCTGACTGCCGGCACCGATACGCCATTCAGCCAGCATGTCGGAATGATAAATCTGATACTGGTCAAACAGCCCTGCCGTCTTTTCCGCCAGCTGACATGCCTTCATGATCCGGTCATCTCCGGTCATGTAACGGGCGGCTTCCGGGTAGTTCTCCGGCTCTTTCAGCAGAGCATGAAATATTTTCCAGAACATCCGGTCGCGGGTCAGCTGCTTCCGGTGTCCGTCGGACGGCAGCAGCACGGACAGCACGGAGTCAATGAAGGAGTTGAGGAACGGCGTATTCACATTGGCGGCGGCAGATGCGCAGTCCGCCAGACGCAGATTGAGCCATGCGCCCATTCCCTGCGTCTGAACCACCACGGTTTCCGGCGTAAAGAAATCTTCCGGAGTCCGGCGCAGGTATATATCATGCAGAAAACGATCCGCCAGCACTTCCGGTCGGTTGGATACAATCAGATGCATACTCATGCCGGCAGTACCTCCCCTGTGCAGAAACAGTTCTGCGGAAATCTGTTTTTCATAAGATTGTTCTGCATACAGCCGCCTCCTGAATATTATGATGAAAAGGGCAGACAGGTTCAGATTTCCAGACATCTGAAAGGGTGCGCCGGACATACTTTAGCATGACAAATAAAAAATGCCAATGCCGAAAAAGGAAAAAAAGTTTTTTTTCGCACGGAACCTCGGAAAAATAACAGTCGTTCCCGTTGCGAAACCGGGAAATCAGGTGTATATTACCTGGTTTAGATTTTTTCAGACAACAGAAAACGGGAGATTTGAATGATCCGATTGTTTTTGAAAAGTGTTTTGCTGTGCGCTGTTCTGCTGCCCTGCCTTGTCTCATGTCAGCCGGAACGCAAACCGGATGAAGTCACCACAGTCAAAATCCTTCAGGGAGCGGATCAGGCGGCTCTGCCCGGCACTGCTTTCCCGAAAGATGTGCGGCTCGAATTTACCGGAACAGCTCCGCGCGGTTTTCTCGGTCTCAAACGGGAGGAACACGGCGTCCCCGGCGTCAAAGTGAAACTTATTCCTTCCGCAGGTTCGGATTTGAAAGTGGAACCGGCGGAAACGGAAACCGACTCCTTCGGACGGATTTCTGTCCGGATTACCGCCGGACGACGTATCGGCGACAACTATCTGCGGGTGATTCCGGACGGTTCGGAATCGAAATCCCGGATGCTGCGGTTCTCCGTCGGCGCAAAATTTTCCGGCGGCGGACAGGAAGGACTGGTCGGACAGGTTCTGCGCGATCCGGTATCCGTTCAGCTTCAGATGCCGGACGGTTCCCCGGCGGCAGGAGTTCCGGTTTATTTCAGCATCGTCAACGACCGTGGAGACAACAAAGCCAAAGTGCTGATGCCCGAAACGCTGACCGATGAGCACGGGGTGGCAAAGAGTCATGTTCAGCTGGGAAAAAAGACCGGAGAATATCAGATTGCCGTAGAAATTTCCGATCCGCAGAAAGGTATTTTCCTGCGGCAGAACCGGATCAAAGTGCTGGGCATTGACATCTTCGCCGTGCTGATGGGCGTCATCGGCGGTCTGGCATTCTTTGTCTACGGTATGAAACTGATGAGCGACGGTCTCCAGCGGGTTGCCGGGGAAAACATGAAACGTCTGCTCCAGTTTTTTTCCAAAAACGGACTGGTCGCCATTCTGGCAGGCACATTTGTTACGGCAGTGATTCAGTCATCCAGCGCGACCACGGTCATGGTGATCGGGTTCATCAACGCCGGTCTGCTTTCCCTTCAGCAGGCCATCGGAATTATCTTCGGAGCCAACATCGGCACAACGGTTACAGCGCAGATCATCTCCTTCAATCTTTCCGGAATTGCCCTGCCGGCAGTGGCAGTGGGATTCCTGATCATGCTGGCAAAAAACCGGGTCATCAAAGGCTGGGGCGAAACCCTGCTGGGCTTCGGACTGCTGTTCTTCGGCATGACCATGATGAGTACGGAACTGAAGGAACTGGGGGCATTCCCGACCTTTGTCGGCTTCTTCAAATCCTTTGACTGCGCACCGGTTCTTCCGGGGGAACTCATGCCCTTCGGCGCAGTGCTGGGCGCCATGCTGATCGGCATCATCGGAACCTGCCTGGTGCAGTCCAGTTCGGCGGCTATGGGTATTGTGCTGGCTCTCGCCGGCAGCGGACTCATCAACTTCTACACCGCCGTGCCGCTGCTGATCGGCACCAATATCGGCACCACCATCACCGCATGGCTCGCCGCACTGACCGCCAACCGGGTGGCGAAACAGGCGGCTCTGGCGCACTTCCTGTTCAACCTGATCGGTGCGGTCCTGATGCTGATTCTGCTTTATATTCCGTACGGCCCCGCACGCACTCCGGTTTTTCTGTATTTCATCAACGCCATCACGCCGGGCAATGCCTTCGCGGCAATCCCGCAGAATATTGAACGTCATATCGCCATGGCGCATACGCTGTTCAACGTCATCACTGTCGCCGCCATCTTCCCGGTCATGGGCATTTTCGCCAGACTGTGCGAACTTCTGCTGCCGGTACGGGATGACGCCGCCCGCTCCACCATCGTGCTGGAACCCCGTCTGCTGGCTACGCCGTCCATCGCGCTGGAACAGAGCATTTCCGCGATCCGCGGCATGGTAAAACTTTCCTGGGACATGATCGACCGCGCGGTCAACCGCCATTTCCTGCCGGTCAACACCGACCCCGATGAATACAGGGAACTGGAAGACACGGAGCAGCAGATCGACACGATGCAGACGGACATCACCAACTATCTGGTGCAGATCACCCGCCGGCGGCTGACGCAGCCGCAGTCCAATCTGATCCCCCTGCTGATGCACTGCGTCAACGATGCGGAACGCATTGCCGACCACACGGAAAACATTCTCAAACTGACCAAGCGTCTGGCGAAAGCGGACATCGTGCTTTCCGATATTGCTCGTCATGACCTCGACAGAATCTGGGAACTGCTGCGGTCGCAGGCTCACAATGTGGAACTGGCGCTGGCGGGAAAAAATCAGGAAAGCGCGGCTCTGGCTCTGGAAAACGAACGCAAACTCAACAAACTCGCAAAAAAATATGAAAAGAATTATTCCAGAAAAGAGGACTATGAAGCGTTCGGACATCTGGGCGGCAGCACAAAAGCCGCGGATGAACAGCAGTCCAGAAATGAAAAAATCTCGGAACTGGCTCTGGAAAACGAACATGAAATCAACCTGCTGACCAAAAAATATGAGGAAAGCCATATCGAACGCCGCAATACGGGAAAATGCGCGGTGGACGCCAGCGTGATTTTCATCGAAATGCTGTGGGAACTGGAACGGATCGGCGACCATCTGGCAAACATTGCGGTCCGCGCCCCGGAAATCCAGAAACACTATGTGGCTCTGGCAATCTGAAAGAAAACAATACGGTACAATCGCCGTAATGTCAATATAATACAACAATTGAGGGAGTAAAAAAACAACATGGATTCCTTACTGCAAATTCTTTCTGCCATCAACAGCTGTATTTCAGACTACGTTCTGATCACGCTGCTGGTCAGCGCCGGCATCTTTTTCACCGTGAAGACCCGCTTCGTGCAGATCCGGTGTTTCAAGGAAGGCTGGAGCCACATCTTCAGCCAGTTTTCTCTGCACGGCAAAAACCAGCAGGGACGTCTGAGTTCCTACCAGATGCTCACCGCGGCTCTCGCCGCCCAGATCGGGACCGGCAATATTGTCGGAGCTTCCGGGGCAATTCTCATCGGCGGACCGGGTGCGATTTTCTGGATGTGGCTCATTGCGTTCTTCGGCATGGCAACCATTTATGCCGAAGCGGTTCTGGCGCAGAAAACCAGAGTTGTGGATGAGAACGGAACGATTCACGGCGGACCTGTATTCTACATCAAACGCGCTTTTCCGAATAAATTCGGTTCTTTCCTGGCGGTCTTTTTCGCTGTCGCCATTATTATCAGCCTGGGTTTCATGGGAACCATGGTTCAGGCGAACTCCATCGGGGAAACCTGCCGGAACGCATTCGGCATTCCGACCTGGACCATCGGTATTTTTCTGGTGATCGTTTCCGCGATCGTTCTCATCGGAGGGGTTACCCGGCTGGCGCGCATGACGGAAAAAATCGTGCCGGTCATGGTGCTGATTTTCCTTGCCGGCGGCTTCATCGTGCTGGCGATGCGGATTCAATATCTTCCGGCGACCTTCGGCTGCATCTTCAAATATGCTTTCTGCCCGGACGCCCTGCTGGGCGGCAGTCTCGGGTTTGCCTTGAAAACGGCGATCAGCCAGGGTGTGAAACGCGGGCTCTTCTCCAACGAAGCCGGTATGGGTTCCACACCGCACGCTCATGCGGTCGCCCACGTCAAAAGACCGCATGATCAGGGCGTTGTCGCCATGATCGGAGTATTCATCGACACGGGCGTCGTTCTGACCATGACCGCGCTGGTGGTGATTTCCACGCTGTACACCGGAGACGGACCGCTTGCCCATGCCACCGGCGCAAATTATCAGGAACTGCTTGCCAGCGCGGGTTTGACCAAAACCAACCTCATGCAGCTGGCAGTCGCCTCGGTGTCCACGCAGACGGTCGGCAATATTTTTGTGGCGGTCTGTCTGCTGTTTTTTGCCTTCTCCACGATTCTGAGCTGGAACTATTTCGGCAAAATCAACTTTCTTTATCTGTTCGGGAAAAAAGGTGTACTGGTCTATACCGTGCTGTCCCTGTGTTTTATTTTCATCGGTTCTCTGGTGAAAAATGATCTGGCATGGGAATTGCAGGATATGTTCAATCAGCTGATGGTACTGCCGAACATCATTGCACTGTTCGCCTCCGCCGGACTGGTCGCCGCCAGTGCATTGAACAAGGAAAATCCGCACGAATGAAAATAATCTGATTTGATTTTCCGGGACGGCGGCACGGGGATTCCTGCCGCTGTCCGTACAGTGTCAATCGCGCTGTTTGAATTCGTTCGGAGTGCAGCGGTATATCTTCTTGAAGGCATTGCAGAAACTGCTGGCATCGCAGAAACCGTGCCGCTCCGCAATTTCGTTGAGTGTGTATAAACCGCTGCGGACTTCGTTGGCGGCATTGGACAAACGCACACGCAAGGCAAACTGTCCGTAACTTACCCCCATCACGGATGAAAAAATCACCGAAAAACGGCTGATGCTCAACGAACAGGCAGCAGCCGCCTCCCCCAGCGACGGCGGCACCGGCAAAGTCCGCACCAGCTGAACCGCTTTCTGAATGCGGCTCATTTCCAGATTCAGCACCAGATTCGTCCCGGCGGATTCCTTGTCCACCGCTTCCGAGGCTTCCAGCAGCAGCTGATGAATCAGCAGCCAGCAATGGGTTTTCCAGTTCAGCGGTTTCGACTGGTTCAAGTGGAACAGCTGCTTGGAAAGATTCCGCATTTTCAGACGCTCCGCCGGAGTCTCCGGACAGAACCGTTTCGGCGGCGGCACCGTGAACGGCGCCAGCCAGTCCGCATGAGAACACGGTCCGACATTGCCCACATTGTCCACGTTGATGTTGATGGAAAGGATCAGATTGCGCCGGGAAAGCAGCCGGAACGCATGAGGTTCCCAGCACATGGTCCACCAGACCTGATCACGGGTGAAAACGCGTTTCCATTTACCGAACATCACTTCCGCCGAGCCGGCAAGGACAATGGAAAACTGCAGACAATAATGCACATCGCCCTTCAATTCATGCTGCGGACCGCTGCCGCGTTCCACAATCATATCAAACGGAGAAGCCGGCGTCAATGCCGGATGAGACTGGGATTCCAGCCGGACTGCGCCGAAATCCGGATTCCGGGGATCGAAACCACTTGCCGATGTCATGTGCAATCCTTTCTTTCGATGAAATCATCCTGTACATTACACTCGATACCGAACTCTGTCAAGAAAAAAAATCAGCGGTTCGGCACTTTTGCCTGCAAAGTTTTCCGCCAGCAGTCCCCGACAACCTGGTTCACGGTCTGATAACGGACTCGCGTTTCCGGATGGAATACCCTCCGGTAGGAATAAACCGCCACTCCCGATATTTCCGGACGCCGCAGATTGAACAGCAGCTGATTCTTCAATTCTCCCGCGTTGTTAGCTTCAAAATACTGATGCGCTCCGGTTCCGATATACAGTTTGACCCGTGTCCCGCGCACCGTGTCCGCCCACCAGTCCGCCAATGCCGCATACGGTGCTTTCGGATGTGAAAACTTCCAGTACAGCTGCGGTATGATGTAATCGATCCAGTTGTTTTTCACCCACAGACGGGTGTCGGAATAATTGGAACTGTACGACTCATTCCCCGCCGTGGCGGAACCGTGCGGCGAAGATTTGCTGTTCCGCCAGATACCGAACGGACTGATGCCGAACCGGATATTCTTGTGCTGGATCCGGTTGTTTTCCCGGATGAGACCGGATACATCCCGAACCATCCGGTTGACATTTTCACGCCGCCAGTCTTCCAGCGACAGCTTCGGATTGCGGTTGTACTTGCGGTATGTCGCCAGATCCGCTGTGCCGTTGTAATCGTACGGATAAAAATAATCATCGAAATCTATGGAGTCCGGATTGTATTTCCGGATGATTTCCCGCACGGTTTCCAGCAGATGCTGCCGCACTCGCGGCGAACCCGGATCCAGCAGCAGAGTATTGCCTTTGGCTACCGGAACCGACAGCACCAGTTCCGGATGCTGCCGCGCAAAATTTTTGGGAGACAGAGTTTTCAGATACTGCATTTTCGGCAGACTCGTCACACCGGTTACCCGGTATGGATTCAGCCATGCATGAAAACTCAATCCCTGCCGGTGCGCTTCACCGATCATGTACGCCAGCATGTCAAATTGCGGATATCCGCTGCCTTCCTGTCCGCGGATGAAACGCGAAAACGGATGGATCGACGAATTGTAAAAAGCCTCTCCGGCGGGACGTATCTGAAAAAAAACCGCATTGAAACCGGCATTGCGGATCTTCTGCAGAGCTTCCCTGTACTCTTTCCGGAATTGCGCCGGCGAATCCGTCCGCGGGAAATCCAGATTCACATATGTGGCAATCCAGATTCCGCGGAATTCCCCGCGCCGCAGCTGATAACGGGCAGGAACGACAACCTTGCGTCTGTCGTTCGGCAACGCCGAATAGGCAACCGGTCTGCCGGTCTGCGGATGCAGTATCACCCGTCCCGGTTCCGCGGCACTGACCAAGAAAAAATTCAGCCAGAAAACAAAAAATGCAGTCAGTACGTGAAATTTCCTTTTCATTCATACCTCCTGCATTTTCATCCGGAAAAACCGGTTGTCAAACCTGTCCCAGTTCCTTCTGCAAAGCGGCATCCGCTTCTTCCACTTTGCGGGTCTGCTCCGCACGGAACGCTTTGAGCCGGGCATTCAGTTCGGAGCTGCTCAACGCCAGGATCGCCACTGCGGACAATGCGGCGTTTTTCGCGCCGGCGGGACCGGCAGTAACCGTAGACACGGGGATTCCCGGCGGCATCTGCACCATTGCCAGCAGAGCATCGAAACCGCTGAACGGTTCGCTCGCCATCGGGATGCCGATCACGGGCAGCACCGTGTGCGCGGCAATCACGCCCGCCAGATGCGCAGCCATGCCGGCAGCGCAGATAATGACTTTAATCCCGCGTTCCTCGGCACTCTTGGCGTATTCCGCCGCGGTGTCCGGCGTACGGTGAGCGGAAATCACCCGCGCCTCGAAGGGAATGTTGAAATTCCGCAGCGTATCGAACGCACCTTTCAAAGACGGCAGATCGCTTTTGCTGCCCATTATGACTGCAACTTGAGCGGACATGGGGTACTCCTTTCAATGAAAAACGGACAAACACGGAAATTGCCTGTGCGCCGTATTCTCCGAAGAGGAACAGCGGCGTTTCCGGCAAAAATCCGTGCCGTTGCCGTATCAATCTGAATCAGTTTTCGTTTTTCTGTCCGCCGGCAGCAGCCTGCGCCGCAGCCTTGACCGCCGCAATCTGAGCCATGAAATCATCCGGCTCATCATCGAAATTCGGAATCAGCAGACCTTCCGCAATTTCCAGCAGTGCAACATCCAGAAAATTTTCATCCTTGCATCTCACCATCGGCGGTGCGCCGGTTGCCAGCAGACGCGCCCGTTTGGACGCGAGGATGATCAATGTCTTCGCATCGGGTACTTTTTCGCGGGCCCGTGCAAGATAATCGTTGTTCATAAATAAAACCTCCTATATTAATAATCAATCACTTCGCGATGTCTGTCGATCGTGGACAGGTCATCGGAAAGAACCAGCTGGTAATTGCGGTCGAAATCAGCGACGGCATCCAGGATGTAGCGTTCCGCCAGCGGCTCTCGCGCGGCATCTTTAAGCGCATCGCGCAGCATCAGCAGCCCAACGAAAATGAACGTTTCATTCTCAACCAGATTCCGGGCGCGGAGATCATGGTAAGCGGAATTTTTCTTGTCCGCCACAAATTTCACCGCGGTCAGATGTTTTTCGTGCATCTGGCGAACCAGAGCTTTCAGACGGCCGATCTGACTTTCATCGGAAATTCCGTTGAACAGTTCATTGATCATAGGATCCAGGACACGCTGCATGACACCGCCGATCGCGGCGACAATCTGAAGCTGCGTGGTACCTTCATAAATATTGGTGATGCGGGCATCGCGGTAATAGCGTTCCGCATCGAAGTCGTGCATGTAGCCGGTTCCGCCGTGAATCTGAATGCAGTCATAGGCGATCTGGTTGGCGCTTTCCGTGGACTGAGCTTTGCTCATCGGAGTCAGTGCGGCAGCGACTTTTCCATAATATTTGGATTTTTCGCGCACTTCATCGGTAATGCGTTCCGGATCGTGATCCATGATGTGCTGATACACATTGCGCAGGTCAACAATTTTCGTGGTTTCATACAGCAGAGCGCGGGACGCAGTCAGTTTGGTCTTCATCCGAGCCAGCATATCGTAGATCGCCGGGAATTTGTCGATGCTCTGTTTGAACTGTTCGCGTTCCGCGGCATATTTGCGGGCTTCGCGGTAGGAGGCTTCGGCAATACCGACCGCCTGTGCGCTGATCGCCACACGTGCGCCGTTCATCAGAGACATGACGTAACGGGTCAGACCGCGGCGCTGCTGTCCGCAGAGTTCGGCAGGTACATGGTTATACTGCAATTCAGCCGTGGCAACACCATGGATGCCCAGCTTGTGTTCAATGCGGCGAACCACCAGTTCCGGGCATTTTTCGCAGATGAACATGGAGAGACCGCGTCCATCCGTGCTGCCTTCCACCGAACGAGCCAGTACCAGGTGAATCTTCGCGCAGCCGTTGGTGATGAAGCGTTTCATGCCGTCCAGATACCATTTGCCGGTCTTGGGATCCTGCGTGGCTTTGAGCCGCACGGACTGCAGGTCGGAACCGGAATCCGGTTCGGTCAGATCCATGGCGCCGTCCGCTTCACCGCAGGCGAAACGCGGCAGATAACGCTGACGCTGATCTTCATCGCCGAATTCACAGATGGTTTCGGCAATGTCCTGCAAACCGAACAGGTTCTGCAAGGATGCATCGGCACGGGAAACCATTTCCGTCATCATCGTGTAAATGGTCGTCGGGAAGTTCAGTCCGCCGTATTCGCGAGGCAGAATCACACCGGAAACACCGGCTTTACGCAAATCTTCCAGGTTTTTGACGGTCAGCGGATGGTAGGTTACCACGCCGTCGGCAAAATGCGGACCTTCCTCGTCAACCTGACGGGAACGCGGGGCAATCCGTTCGCCGGAAACATCGCCGACTACGGAAAGAACGCGTTCGAAACTGTCGAGAGCATCCGCGTAATTTTCCGGAGAGCCGTCGAATTTCGCCGCATCCGCATATCCGTGTTCACGGACGGAAACGACTTCTTCAAGGTCGATATTTTTGAGAGTGAAGACAAGATCCTGATTGTCAGAAAAGAAATTGGACATGATGAAGCTCCTCTCAGGCTTTGGCTTTATAGGCTTTAATCATCATCGGGATCACGCTGTTGAGATCGCCGATAATGCCGTAATGCGCCACGGAAAAGATCGGAGCGCCCGGATCGGTATTGACGGCAATGATTTTCTTGCTGTCCGTCATGCCGGCACGATGCTGAACCGAACCGCTGATACCGCAGGCGATATACAGTTTCGGACGCACCGTAACGCCGGTCTGACCGATCTGATGATCGTGGTCGATCCAGCCGGCATCCACTGCCGCACGAGATGCACCGACTTCGCCGCCGAGAGCTTCCGCCAGCTGATGAATCAGTTTGAAATTCGCTTTGGAGCCAACGCCGTAACCGCCGGCAACAATGATCTGCGCCGCTTTGAGATTCACCGTTTTTTCTTCGCGGACGCGTTCAATCACTTTCACCACCGTTTCCTGTGCAGTGAGCGCGACCGGAACCTTCACGATCTCGCCCTTGCGGGAAGGATCGGGGGTGTTCATTTTCATGACGCCTTCGCGAACTGTAACCATCTGCGGGTCATCCCAGGTGTTCACAATCGTGGCAATAATGTTGCCGCCGAAAGCCGGACGAATCTGCATCAGTTTGTTGGTATACAGCTTTTTGTTGACCTTGTCATCGAAATCATCAATCTTGAGGTCCGTGCAGTCAGCGGTCAGACCTGCGAGCTTTTCCGAAGCCACGCGGGGAGCCAGTTCACGGCCCTTCATGGTTGCGCCGAACAGCAGAATATTGGGATGATATTCGCGAATCAGGTCCATGATAACTTTGGCATACGGAAGAACAGTAAACGGTTCCAGGCGGGGATCTTCCGCGAGGAACACTTTGCTGCAGCCGTAGCTGAACAGGGTGTCGGCACAATGGGCGACATTGCTGCCGAGCAGAACCGCTTCCAGCTGGACATTGAGTTTGGCAGCCAGTTCGGCGCCTTTGCTGACGAGTTCGAGACTGACATCGGCGATTTTGCCGCCTTCCTGCTCGACGAAAACCCAGACGTTACCAATATTGGACATGGCTCACCCCAGTGTATGATCTTCAATAAGTTCACGGACGAGATCGGAAACACCGGCTTCCGTCGGTTCGATCTTCTTGAAATCGCCGGCAGTCAGAACAACGCTCATGATCTGCTTGACGTTGGTCGGAGAACCGGCTTTGCCGCAGCGGCTCAGATCGGCGCCGACACCTGCGGCGGTCCATTCATGAATCACCAGCCCCTTGCCTGCGAATTTTTCCTCAAATTCAGCAGCGGCATTTTCCGCCGTGTAAGCTTCAGAATGTTCCGCCTTGAATTCGGAAAGCGTTCTGGCTCTTTTATATTTCATGATGCGCGCGGCATTCTGCGGACGCGGTTCATTGGCGTCAATGACAGTCAGCAGAACCGGCATCGGGGCTTCCAGAATTTCATAACCACCTTCGATGGCGCGTCTGGCGCGGATGTTTTTACCTTCCAGCGCAATGACTTCTTCCACATAGGAAAGCTGCGGGATATGAAGTTTTTCCGCGATCTGCGGCCCGACCTGCGCCGTATCTCCGTCAATAGCCTGACGTCCGCAGAGAATCAGATCGAAATCGCCGATTTTCTTTGCACAGCAACTGAGGGCATAGCTGGTTGCCAGCGTATCCGCCCCAGCGAAAGCGCGGTCAGTCAGAAGAACAGCTTCATCCGCACCCATGCAAAGGGACTCGCGGAGAATTTTCGCCGCGTTCGGCGGTCCCATGGTTGCCGCCACGACATGCGCGCCGAAACGGTCTTTCAGCTGCAGCGCCAATTCAAGCGCATTCAGGTCTTCCGGATTGAAAATCGCAGGAAGCGCCGCACGGTTGACAGTGCCGTCCGGCTTCATCGCATCGCCCGTGATATTTTTCGTATCGGGCACCTGCTTAACAAAGACGATGATTTTATAACTCACTGGCCGCTCCTTGTTACAAGTTATCATTATGTGAGATTTTTTCATTTATTATCAATGCTCATTCCAGTGAACCGAAACAAGGCATCAAATACAAAATTTAGCATAGATTGCGAAAAATGCAATGAAAAATCTGTATTTTCCAGAAAAAAACTTCCTGCCGGCGTTCTGTTACCGTTCCGCGGCGGCGGAAATACGACACAATTCCGCTTTTTTTCCTCATTTATGCAGAATATCATTTGCCAAATCGTCATTCAGGGTATAAGTTACCGGAAAAAGCAACCCGGATGCCGGGAATCATCAGGAGATTTTGAAAATGTTAGTGCAGGTATTGAGGAATAAAATTCATCGCGCAAGACTGACCAGCTGCGACCTCGAATACGAGGGAAGTCTGGAAATAGACATTGAATTTCTGGAAAAAGCCGGGATTCTGCCGTATGAAAAAATCCTGGTGGTCAATGCGACCAACGGTGAACGTCTGGAAACCTACGCGATTCCCGGCGAACGCGGCAAAGGCGTATTCTGTCTGAACGGAGCAGCCGCGCACCGGGGCAAACCCGGCGACATCGTCACCATCATGACTTTCGGGGTTGCAACTCCGGAAGAAGCGGCGGAACACCTGCCCACCGTGATCGTATTGGACGAAAACAACAAAATCATTGCCAGACGGAAAGGCCGCAAGGAACTTCCGCTGGACTGACAAGTGGAGGCTGACATGAAAGCGGAAAAGCCGGAACATGCCACACAATGCCGCGGACAGGTTTTGACGGAATATGCTTTCATGATGGTGGTCGGCGCGCTGTTTGCGGTCATGTTTTTCGTGCTGCTTGCGGCGTTTTCCGAATACGGAGCCAGACTGATCGGTCTGGTCTCCTGGGAACCCAGCCCGCCAAGCCGTTCTCAAATGGAAACAATTATGAAAGGCAATCTGTAAGTGAGGTGAAACATGATCAGAAGAAAAAGAAGATCCGGACAGGCTATCGTTGAATATATCATTATCATCGTGATCGTGGCGGTTGCCGCATTGACGGTCATGGGACTGTTCAGCGACCGCATCCGCAGCATCATTGCCGGAACAGCCTCCACGTTCGGCGACAACAATGCCGCACAGGCTGTTGACAAGAAGTCCACGGAAATTCTCAAGGAAATGGACAAGGACGGCATCAGTCTGGACGAATAATCCGGAACTTGAAAACTTTTACCGGAGGGTTCGCATGAAGTGTTTTCCGGCACATCGCAGAATCCGGCGGATCAGGGGCGCAGCCATGACGGAATGTCTGATGGCTATGTTTGTACTGTTCCTGGTGCTGTTCGGAATGCTTCAGGTTTTCTATTTTGCCGCCGGACAGTTTTTCACGGATTATGCCGCCTTGCGCGGGGCGCGTTCCCGTGCCGTCGGTTTCCGGGATTACCTGACCGCCAGAGAACTCCGGGTCAATGCCATCGGCGGCTCCGGATTCCTCACCGAACCGAACCTTTCCTCTTTTTCTGTATCGTCTTCCAATTATGCCGCCGGACAGTTCACCGTGGAAAAAACGCTGATTCAGAAATACATGACCGGCGTGCGCTGGCTGGAATATGAATACTGGTTCGGACGGGCTTCCGACCCATCGCGCCGAACCGATACAGTGCTGCATCATGAAATTTTTGATCAGGATCGTTTTGCCCGGGTAAGAGTGCGTTTTTCCGATTACGCCTTTCCGGATTCCGCGCTGAAACGGATTTTCTTCGGAAAAGGAATCGACCTCAAAGGAGATGTCTCGCTCCGGGATCATTCGCAGGTTTATCTGAAAGAGTGACTCCATGACAAAATCCCGTTATTCAGTCTTGCGGCAGCGCAGCCGCGAACGCGGACAGGTTCTGATTCTGGCAGTTCTTGCCATGGTCATCCTGACAACCGCCGTGCTGGTGCTGTTTGACGTACAGCGGATCATGCGCGGAAAAATCAAGGTCATGAGCGGAATCGACGCCGCGGCTCTGACGGGGGCAGCCTGGCAGAAAAATTCCCTGAATCTGATCGGTGAACTGAATCTGGTCAAAGCCTGCGATGTTCTCATCAGCGATGCTCTGTACGGAATCGGGGGAAATCCCGGCGATTACATGAAACTTCAGCTGCCGCAGAATCCGACGCCCGCAGAAATCGAAGCAGCCGTCGAGAAAGCCCGGCAGGAACTGGCGCAGCTGAAAAATTCGGCGGACATGCTGACCGAAATGCAAGTCCGCATCGCATTCGTCGGACCGCTGATCGGTTTCGGTGCGGCGCAGCAGGCGGCGAAGAATAACGGTCTGCCGTCCAATTACAACTGCAACCAGTATCTGATTGATCTGTACGGGGAAATCCACAATCCGGAAACCTACGGCAATCCCGCCATCGCACCGCAGATTTATTACGGCTATTCATGGCGTATGCCTTATGCGGCAATGATCCAGGAAATCCTCGGAGGTCTGGATGCGGCGTCCGCCACCGGCGCAGCGGTCGGAACCAGTGTCCGGCATATCGGAATGCCGCGTCTTTACACCGACCCGCCGACCAAACCCAACTTCATCGCCTATCTTCAGATGCGGATCATTTTCGATGCCATTGCCGCCAACGACTGGTGTATGCTTCAGGCTCTGCTGGATGCGGATTATTCCGGGAAATGGTGGGGCAGCATCAAAGTCGACCGGAACGAGGAATTTCTCGGCGGTTCGGAAATTCTGCCGATCCACGTCAACTACGTTACCGGGCAGCAGGTCTATGACTTTGCCAATGACGCCGGTTATTTGGACGATGCAGTCAAACGCAAAAAAGGACGGGACAGTCTGCTGGTCAAGCTGTCCGGGCATTACAATGATCTGGACCCGGTCAGCAGCAATGGCGAGCTGAATCCGGATGACGCCGACCTGAAATTCAATCCCCTGCCCTCCATCACGTGGGCAGTCTTCGGCGAACAGTGGCGTTCGTATGGGAACGCGGGAATCAGCAGCGATGACTGGGAAAAATATCTGCGCAGCGGTTTCCGCGAAGGCATGGATTATTATTCCGGAGCCTTATCCTATTTTTCCGTTTCGGTCCCGAACCGCACCCTGACCCGGAACACCAATCCGGCAGAAGCACTGCGCAGACAGACAGCCGCATCAGACAACGGCAATCCGCTCTGGCAGCGCATGGGACGGTATGCAGACAGAGCCGCCAGAGCACAGCGGCGCAGTTCCACTGTGGGGATCCGGTTCAGCGCAACCGCCAAACCGTTCGGCATCCTGAAAGCACAGGACGGTTCCGTGCATCATCCGTTTGCCGCCGCCATGGTGCTGCCGGTTTTCACGCAGACCGCCCTGATACCCGTCGCGCTGGAACGCAGTTACGGTACTGCCATGGATGACCGCGCCTGGATTCTTTATCTGACGGAATTCCTGCCGGCACTGGGAATGTCCGACACGCTGGAAGACGCGCAGAGATACATGAAGCCGGAACATTATCAGACTGTCAAGGACGCCGGATACATCGACCTCATCCGGAAACTGGCTGACCCCGCATGGCGCGCGGAGGGCATCCGATGGCTCAACTCGGAAGCCACCGGATATGATAAATATGATGAATACGGCAATTTCATCGGACATGTTACCCAGACTCTCAACCGCGATCACTGTCTGGACTGGGGCAGCGGAGGCGGCGGTTACCGGACCGGGCCGGGCGAACTGCATTGATTCCCGCTTTTTCAAACTGAATCCATCCGCAGAAAACTTGCATACTGCCGGATTTGCTGTATATTAACGCGGAAAAACAAGGAGATTTCTGAAATGGCTCAGACAAAAAAAATAACCGTATCGCAACTCAGAAAAATGAAACAGGAAGGCAGAAAGATTGTCATGCTGACTGCCTATGACGCCCCGACAGCCGCGCTGGCGGCGGAATGCGGAATTGATCTGCTGCTGGTGGGCGATTCTCTCGGCATGTGCGTACTGGGTTACCGCGATACTCTCCAGGTTACTCTGGAAGAATCCCTGCATCACTGCCGGGCGGTCCGGCGCGGCGCACCCGATGCCTTCATCATCGGCGACATGCCGTTCATGACCATGCACACCAGTGAACGCGACGCTCTGCTGAATGCCGCCCGGTATATTCAGGAAGCAGGATGCGATGCGGTCAAAATCGAAGGCGATTCCTCCCTCGCCCCCACGGTCGCGCGCATGGTTCACGCCGGCATTCCCGTAATGGGACACGTCGGGCTGCTGCCCCAGCACATCAAAACGGCAGGCGGATACCGTATTTCCGGAAAAACGGAAGACAGTGCGGCGCGTGTGCTTCAGGATGCCAAAAACCTGGAGGAAGCCGGAGCTTTTGCCATTGTCATGGAATGCGTTCCGGCGGAACTGGCACGGAAAATCACCGATGAACTTTCCATCCCGACGATCGGCATCGGCGCCGGGCCGTACTGTTCCGGTCAGGTGCAGGTGGTCAATGACACCCTGGGACTGTTTGCCGGACCGAAGCCCAGACATGCCAAACGCTATGCTGATCTTTCCCCGGAGATCCGCAGGGCATTCACCGCGTATGCGGAGGAAGTCCGCGGCGGCGTTTTCCCCGGCGAAGAACATTCCTTTTAAGCTGTATCAACTGACCGGTTCTCCACATGAAACCGGTCTTTTATTATAACATAAATAAGTTATCTGCAACAATTTACAGAGTTTAAAAATTCCCGTTTTTTTCTTTTTCTTCCTTGCATTTCATCCTGAATGGAGTTATGGTGAACGGTATCGACACCAAACAAAGGGGGAATGGTATGCCGAAAATCAAATCTGTTCATGCACGGGAAATCCTTGATTCAAGAGGAAATCCAACCGTCGCGGTCCGCGTCACACTGGACAATGAAATCACTGCCGAAGCAGCAGTTCCTTCCGGAGCATCCACCGGAAGTCATGAAGCACTGGAACTGCGCGACAAAGATCCGAAACGCTATCACGGCAAAGGCGTTCTGAAAGCCTGTTCCCATGTCAATGGCGAAATCGCCAACCGGATCGCCGGCATGGATGCATTGCATCAGGAACAGCTCGACCGCACTCTGATTGAATTGGACGGCACGGAAAACAAATCCAGACTGGGCGCCAATGCCATTCTGGGGGTATCGCTGGCATGTGTCAAAGCCGCCGCGAAATCCAGACATCTGTCGCTGTACCGTTATATCGGCGGAATTCAGGGCTGTGAACTGCCGGTTCCGATGATGAACCTGATCAACGGCGGGGCGCATTCGGATGCCCCCATTGATTTTCAGGAATTCATGGTTCGTCCTGTCGGAGCAGCCGATTTCCATGAGGCTCTCCGCTGGGGCGCAGAAATTTTCCAGTCTCTGAAAAAACGATTGACGAAAAACGGCATGAATACAGCAGTCGGCGATGAAGGCGGTTTTGCCCCTGCCCTGCATTCCATTGAAGAAGCATGTGAATATCTGGTGCATTCCATCGAAGACGCCGGTCTGAAACCGGGTTCCGTCTCCACCGGTGGACAGGTTGCTCTCGCACTCGACTGTGCCGCCAGTGAATTCTATGATCCGGACCGAAGAATTTACCGTTACCGGAAAGCCGGCGGCTGTGAACGCAGCCGAATGGAACAGGTCGAATATCTGGAACAGCTGGTGCGCGCATTTCCCATCGATTCCATTGAAGACGGCATGGCGCAGGATGACTGGGAAGGATGGGAACTGCTGACACAAGCTATCGGCAATCCGGTCCAGCTGGTCGGAGATGATCTGCTGGTTACCAATGTGCGTTATCTGCGTGAAGCGATCCGGCGCCATGCCGGCAATGCCATCCTCATCAAGATGAATCAGATCGGCACGGTCACGGAGACGCTGGATGCAGTCCGCGAAGCCAAAGCCGGCGGATTCCGTACTATCATCAGCCACCGTTCCGGCGAAACGGTCGACACCAGTATTGCCGACCTTGCCGTGGCGTTGAACGCCGGACAAATCAAAACCGGTTCGCTGAGCCGCTCGGAACGGCTGTGCAAATACAACCGGCTGCTGCGGATAGAGGATGAACTCCGGGGCGCGGCACTGATCTGGTAACCGCGCCCGGTTGAGAGTTTCACTCTGCTTTCAGAGCGTCAATCCGGCTGAATACGCATTTGCCGTCCACAATGGTGGCGGCGGCGCAGCCGGTGTAGGCGTACCCGTTGAAAGGCGTGTTGCGGGACTTCGAACGGAATTTCGAGGCATCCACCACGCCTTTTTCTTCCGGAGCCAGAATCGTGATGTCTGCGGCACGACCGTTTTCCAGCGTACCGGTCGGCAGACCCAGCAATTCCGCCGGTCCCTGCGTGAACTTGGAAATCACCTGCGGCAACGTAAAGCCGTTTTTATGATACAGTTCCGTCAGAACCACATTGACCGCCGTTTCCAGACCGACAATACCGAATGGTGCATAGTCGAATTCCACCATTTTATCGGTTTCGGTATGCGGGGCATGATCCGTGGCAATGACCGTTACCGTGCCGTCGCGCAGAGCTTCGATCAACGCCTGACGATCCTCCTCGGAACGCAGCGGCGGATTCATTTTGTAATTGGAATCGAATTTCTTGATCTCAACATCCGTCAGGGCAATGTGGTGCGGAGTCGCCTCGGCACTGATTTTCACGCCGTTCTGCCGGGCGGCACGGACAATTTCAATGGCATGACGAGTGGAAATATGCTGGATATGCACTTTCCAGTCCGCCATGCGGGCGAGAATGGCATCGCGCGCCACCATGAGTTCCTCCGCTGCGGACGACATGCCTTTCATGCCGAGGAAAACCGACCAATACCCTTCGTTCATCACGCCGCCGCTGGCAAGAATCGTATCTTCGCAGTGATCCAGAATCGGCAGCCCGAAAGTCCGGGAATATTCCACCACGTGACGCATCAGTTCATGATTCTGAATGCATTTACCGTCATCGGAAAGAGCCACCACGCCGGCTGCCTTCAATCCGCCGATGCCGGACATCTCCTTGCCTTCCAGTCCTTTGGACATGGCACCGCAGGGCAGAACTTTGACCACGCCTTCACTCTGGGCGTACGTGCGGATATAATGAATCGTGCCGGGATTGTCCGCACACGGACTGGTGTTCGGCATGGCGACAACTGCCGTGAATCCGCCTGCCGCCGCCGCCATGGTTCCGGTGTGAATGGTTTCTGCTCCGGTTTTGCCCGGCTGACGCAGATGCACATGCACGTCAATGAATCCGGGGGCAAGCACATATCCTTCCAGCGGAATGATTTCCGCATTTTTCAGCGTCGCTGGATCGGCGAAAACCCCGTTGTCCACCCCGATATCCATGACCTGGTCGATATTGCGCGCCGGGTCTATCACCCGCGCTCCTTTGAAAATCAGCTGTTTATTCATTTCAGACACCCCGCTACAAGGAAAAGAACCGCCATGCGCACGGCCAGTCCGTTGGTTACCTGTTCAAGAATGACCGACTGCGGTCCGTCCGCCAGTTCGGAGGAAAGTTCAACATCCCGGTTGATCGGACCCGGATGCATGATCAGCGCGTCCGGGCGGATGTACTGCTGGCAGTTCCGGTTGAGTCCGAACACACTGGCATATTCGCCGGTGCTGGGGAAGAAGCCGCTGCGCTGACGCTCATGCTGAATGCGGAGCAGATTCACTACATCTGCACCGATCAGAGCATCTTTCAGATTGTCGCAGACCCGGACTCCCGCCCGTTCAAATTCGCGCGGCACCAGCGTGGACGGCCCCGCAAACGTAACGTTCGCACCCAGTTTGAGCAGTCCCCACATATTGCTGCGCGCCACCCGGCTGTGAAGAATATCCCCGATGATGGATACATTCAGTCCTTTGATGCGTCCGAATTTTTCCCGGATCGTGAACATGTCCAGCAGAGCCTGCGTCGGATGGCTGTGCGCGCCGTCGCCGGCGTTGACAATACCGCAGTGAACCCGCGAAGCAAGGAAGTTCGGCGCACCGGCGGCGGAATGACGCATGACCACCAGATCCGCCTGCAATGCCTCAATGTTGCGGATCGTATCCAGCAGCGATTCTCCTTTGCGGAGACTGCTCGCATCCGCGGTCATGTTGATGATGTCCGCGCTGAGCCGCTGCTCCGCCAGCTCGAAGGACACGCGAGTCCGGGTGCTGGGCTCAATGAATACGTTGACCACGGTCTTGCCCCGGAGAGCCGGAACTTTTTTGATGTTCCGCTGGGAAACTTTCTTGAATTCCTCGGCGGTGTCCAGAATGAAGGTGATTTCCTCCGCTGTAAGGTCATAAAGACTCAGCAGATCTTTTTTGGTCCACGGACTACTGTTCATAAGGCGGCCTTTATCGTTGAATTTGGAATGGAATAAACGAAATCGTTTTCGCCGGAAAAATCTTTCCAGCTGACCCGGATACGGCGTTCCGGCGGCACGGAAACGGCGCGTCCGACATAATCGCCCTGAATGGGAAATTCCCGGCTGCCGCGGTCCAGCAGTACCGCCAGACGCACGACGGCGGGACGTCCGAAATACGTGATGGCGTCCAGCGCGGCGCGGATGCTGCGGCCGGACTGCAGTACATCGTCCACCAGCACAATGGTTTTTCCGTTGATGTCAAACGGCATACGCGTTTCCAGAATCCGCGGCAAGGTCTTGCGCATACCTATATCGTCACGGTACATGGCAATGTCCAGCGTGCCGCATGGATACTGAACGCCGCTGCGGGCACTGACCTCTTTCACCAGCCGTTCCGCCAGCGGAACACCGCCTTTCTGGATGCCGACGAAAATCAGCTGTTCCGGCGCTGCGTTCCGGTTGTCATTGTAAATCATATCCCCCAGCTTCTGAATCAGACTGGAGATTTCTCCAGCCTCCATCAGATGCTGCCGATCCTCTCCTGTGTCTGGATCCATCTGAAGCCTTTCCGGATGAGGGTTGTCTGACGCTTCATCCAGAAACTGTAACATACAGCCGATTTTGCCATTTTCCAGTGGGCAGGATAAAAAAATGCGTTTTTAAATGCAATGCTGGGTATAATTAAGGAATAACGGAAAATAAAAAAAAGGTGAAGACCACCCAGCCTTCACCCCCACTTTTTTGATCTCCTCTTTACTGTCTGGAGAAAGACATCTTTCCGGATCACCGGATGAAATTCACCGGTGACTGAAAAAATTTTCTCTCAAAATCTTTTCGCCGGAAAACAGCTTCGAACCTGAAAAGTCTCTGCTGTCCCGCTACTTTATCACGAAAAACCGGAAAGTCAAAAGAAAATCGAACAAAATTTCATTTTTTTTCGGGAAACGGCTTGAAAAAAACAGGGAACAGAAGTATTTTACATGCCTTGCGGCCATAATACCCGATCATGGTCAGCAGATCAGAAGCCTTCGTGGCCTGGCAGCACAAGGATTCTGGCAAGTTGGTTTGATTTGTGTTAAGAACAAGCTTTAAAAGAAGCGGAGAAAAAAAGAAATGAAGACGTATTTGGCCAAACCGGGCGAAATCGAACGCAAGCATGTGGTCGTTGACGCCGCCGGCATTCCCCTGGGACGTCTCGCTGTCAAAATCGCGAACGCTCTTCGCGGTAAAGACCGTCCCACCTACACCCCCCATGTTGACACGGGCTGCTTTGTGATTGTCATCAATGCGGAAAAGGTCCTCCTGACCGGTTCCAAAGATACCAATAAAGAATATGAATCCTTCTCCGGCTACCGCAGCGGTCACAAGATCGTTACGGCGGATGTGGTTCGGACCAAAAATCCGGAACGCATGATCCGCGAAGCGGTTTGGGGTATGCTCCCGAAAGGCCGCCTCGGCCGTCAGCAGTATGCCAAGATGAAAGTCTATGCCGGTGCGGAACATCCGCATACCGCGCAGACCCCTGAAACGGTCAAATTCTAAGGAGAAGTTTGAATGAACGCATCTGTCAATGAATTCTGCGCCACCGGCCGCAGAAAAACCGCCAGTGCCAGAGTCCGTATTGTTTCCGGCTCCGGCAAAATCAAAGTCAACGGCAAAGGTTTTGAAGAATATTTCACCACCGAAGCCACCCGCGGATACATCCTTCAGCCCCTCGCGCTGACGGGTCTCACCTCCAGTCTGGACATCGTTGCCAACATCGTCGGCGGCGGTATTGCCGGACAGGCAGGCGCTCTGCGCCACGGTATTTCCCGCGCTCTGCTGAAATACAACGAAGCCCTTCGTCCGGATCTGAAAGCCAGCGGAATGCTGACCCGCGATGCCCGTGAAAAGGAACGTAAGAAAACCGGTCAGCCTGGCGCCAGAAAACGGTTCCAGTTCTCCAAACGCTGAGTATTTCATCAACTTTTTCAGGAGTTATCTTTATTATGGCGGCTATTCGTGCAGCTATTATCGGTGCTTCCGGTTATTCCGGCGAGGAATTGATTCGTTTGTTGCTCCGGCATCCGTCGGTTGATCTGCGGATCATCACTTCCCGAAAGGAAGCGGGCAAAAAAATTTCTGAGATCTTCCCGCGTTTCGCGGATTCTTCTCTATGTTTTACGGCTCCCGATGTGGCTGAAATCGCGAAGACCTGCGATGTGGCGTTCCTCGCCCTTCCGCACGGTCTCGCCGCCGAATACGCCATCCCGCTGATCCGCTCCGGCGTCAAAGTCATTGACATCAGCGCCGACTTCCGGATCCGCTCCACGGCAAAGTATAAAGAGTATTACGGGGCGGAACATCCCTCCCCCGAACTTCTGAAAGAAGCTGTTTACGGCCTCCCGGAGCGTTACCGCGAAAAAATCCGCAAAGCGGATCTGATCGCGTGTCCGGGATGCTATCCCACCAGTATCATCCTGCCGACGGCTCCCCTGCTTGCGGCGGGTCTGGTTTCCCCGGAAAACGTCATCGCATCTTCGGACAGCGGTGTTTCCGGTGCAGGCAGAAAAGTTGATCTGGCGTACATCTTCCCCGAATGCAATGAAAGCGTCCGCGCTTACGGCGTGATCCGTCATCGGCATCTGCCGGAAATCGAGCAGGAACTCGCGGTCGCTGCCGGGGTCGATTCCGTGGCGATGAATTTCATCCCGCATCTGGTTCCTGTGATCCGGGGCATTTTCTCCACGATTATTCTGCGCCCCACTGCCAAGTTCTCGGTCGAAGCCGCTGCCGCCGCCTATGAACAGGCTTACGGTTCCGAACGGTTCGTCCGCGTGCTGGCTCCCGGAAAACTGCCGGATACCAAACACGTTACCATGACCAATTCCTGCGAAATCGGATTCGTTTACGATGAACACACCGGCAACCTGATTGTCTGCTCGGTCATCGACAACCTCACCAAAGGTGCTTCCGGACAGGCTGTTCAGAATATGAACATCCGCTTCGGGCTGGATGAAACGGCAGGACTCCTCTGAAAGAATATTCTGCGGATTCAAGGACGGGAAGGCAATTTCAGAATTTACACTTCCCGTTTTTTTATAAAAACAGACTCCTATTTGAATTGAACGGAAAGGCTGAAAAAATGAATCAGTGGCAAGGCAGAAAAGTTGCGTTCCTCGGTGATTCCATTACCGATAAATGTCATGTCGGAACAACCAAGAATTACTGGCAGTTTCTGGAAGAATATCTGGGAATTCAGCCGCTCGTTTACGGAATCAACGGCGACCAGTGGATTGGACTGCAGGCCCAGGCGGAAAAGCTCAAGGCGGAACATGGTTCCGATGTGGACGCCATCATTGTATTCGTAGGCACCAATGATTTCAACGGCAGTGTTCCGATTGGCGAATGGTGGTCATTCCGCGAAGAAGAAGCCAATTCAAACGGCGTAATTATGAAGAAGATGCGCCGCATTGCCAACATGGGCGATTCCACCGTATGCGGCCGCATCAACCGGGTCATGGCATACCTGAAAACCAATTTTCCGCTTCAGCAGATCATTCTGCTGACTCCGATCCACCGTGGTTTTGCCCAGTTCGGCGAACTCAATGTTCAGCCGGAAGAATCATTCCCGAACAAACTCGGTGTCTATCTGGACGACTACATTCGCACGACCAAAGAAGCGGGCAGTATCTGGTCGGTTCCGGTAATTGATCTTCACAGTCTGAGCGGTCTGTTCCCGGTTTCGGATGCCTACACTCGGTTCTTCCATGATCCGGAAACGGATCGTCTGCATCCGAATGCCGCCGGACATGAACGCATTGCCAAAACGCTGATGTATCAGCTGCTGGCACTTCCGGCAACTTTCCGGTAATAAAGAAAAAAATACAGATTAGAACAGGAGGCTGACCTGCTGAAGAGCAGCCTCTGCTGATATTCTCCGGCTGCGAATACGATATGAATTTATTTGCACCGGAGTTTTTTTATGCTTGTGTGATTCTTTTCAATCATCAGCTGTAATGCCGGTGGAACGCCACATATCAAGTAATCGGTGGGGATTAGACGCGGTCAGATTGAACTTATCCCATAAAGCTAGCACCACGCTGCTAAGGATGCCATTCCCATCGCGTTTACCATTAATGCAGTATTCCGTAAACATATGGCAATTTTCAGAAAGAAGATTGTAATCCCGTGTTTCCCCTACACTGTTGCGGGCTCGGCGGGCAATATCCGGAGCGGCAAGAGCATAACAGTTTCCGTCATCATCCTGCGCACATGCAACATACATGTACACACCAAATCTGGCAAAGGAATCATCATCCCCCTCGATAAATTTCTTATGGGAAACAATTCGAATATCTCCGTCTCCGCTCAGTTCTACAATTCTATTCTCGCCGACATAAATTCCCGTGTGATCAACCCCCCCTATCAATCGGGTTTTGACCACTGAACCCACTTTCGGTTTCACAATGTCGCAAAATACATTTTTGATCATGCTGTCTGCCAAATCAAACAAAACCATAAAACACCTCAATCTTTCTTGTTTATTCCGTCCATGACCTGAATAACGAATCGCGGATTGCCTCTGCCGCGATTCGTCATTCAGGTTGCAGCCATATTTTTCAGGCCGTCAAGACTCTTCCTCTTCTTCCTCTTTCAAAGTCCGAAGGTGAAGAGGAGCCTTCTTACGAGGTAAAACTTCTTCTTACTCTTCTTCCTCTTCTTCCTCGGTCTCGGATTCATTGACCGGAATTTCGTACTGAATCCACTCAAACGCACCGAAACGCTCTTCTATTGCAGCATTTACGGATCCACAGTCATCCTGTCCCAGACAATGCAGAACAAATGATTTAGTATTCGAATACTGTTCTTCATCATACGATTCCATTCTGGTGCAATGAGCTACGTCATATGCCTCGACGGAAATACGATCTTGAAAAGCAACCTGGAGCTGTTCCGCTCCACGATCGTCAAGAAACTCCTGCAGGGAATATTCCTTCAATGCTCCGTCTTTTTCTACGGATACGACATCATCTCTACCGATCAAAACGGCATAACTCCACTTGCCGTTTGACCTGCAGCGAACAATTCCACCCGGCCGCAAAAAATATTGGTCAGTCGCACTTTTTTCGCCGGTGTCGGACGCCAATTCTTTACAGGCGTCACCAGACGTCTTACTGAGTTTTTTCACGGCTTCGTCGATACGTTTTTTCACCACATCGTCGATACGTTTGATGAGATCTTCAAAATCATTCATTTTCAAATCCTTTTGTTTGTTATATTCAGTTTTTGCGTTACCAACTCAGGAAGAAATTCTTCCTGACGATTTTCTGATCATGGTTCGACATCATCCATCCAGCTGTTACAGAGATCAGATAATTCCTTCTCAAAATCATCGATTTTCTCTATGAAGGCAAAAATATCAAAATCGCTGTCGAAAACCCATCCACGACGAACATCACTGAAATCTAATTCCGGCGGAATTGGAAGGAGGTCTGAATAATGCAAAATTTCAGCAATCGCCTTCAAATCCTGATAACTAGTCAGGATGAAACGCCACCGAAACTGAAGTTCTTCAATCACCTTGAGCTTATCCGGAGCGTGAAGGTCAACTTCATCCTCAGCGTCATTGCGGACGATAGCGTCATTGCGGACGATCTCATTTACCTTTTGTTGAGTAGTCAACCCGTACTGGAAACTGGTATTGGTCCGCATGAACAATTCCCACAATTCGCGATAAATTACGCGTTTTTCACCTTCGGTCATAATTGCCTCCTTGTTTTATGCTGTATTTTATTCCGGAGAATCTGACATTTTTTGTCAGTCGCTCTGACAAAACGATGCAAGAAGCATTTTTTTGAAAAGAATTCCCATCTTCAACGTCATCCCGTTTCTGATGCAAATCTCCATTGCATAATGCTTCTTTGCGTTTCTGGATATTATATTCTGTCTGGTCTGACATTTTTTGTCATTGCCGTTTATATTTGGGAATTTATTGTGATATTTTAGAGTTTGTCCTGTACACGAGAGAATTTCCGGCAAAGATAAATTCTGTTGAAAAGTATTCCGGATATGGCTGACCATTTCGGTAAACAAGAAAAACCTGTCGCCGAAATGACCAATAAAACTTCGGGAAAAGAAAAAAAGGATTAATGGAAGCAAGCAGTTATTAAAATAATAACTGCTTGCTTGCTTGCTTGCTTGCTTGCTTGCTTGCTTGCTTGCTTGCTTGCTTGCTTGCTTGCTTGCTTGCTT
>CAKUJH010000006.1 GCA_934661375.1 uncultured Victivallales bacterium | reverse complement strand
CAGGAAATCCTGGATTTTCGGACTGAGCCATTTTGCCAGCCAGCCGCTGACAATTCCCACAAGTTTCGGCTGCTGATACTCTGCCGGAACCAGATTTGCGGTCAGAGCCTCAATTGCAAGGGAAATCATCTGTTCCAAATTCCGGATCGGCGCAAAAGTTGTTTTCGTTCCGGTGATTTCCAGACGGTCAATCCGGAAATACCATACGCCGGGCTGAGGTGCAGTTTCAGCTGTACCGGTTTCTGCCGCAGCTGTACTTGCCGTATCAGAATTTTCCGGCGCAGGAGCGGGAATACTGCCGGCAGCCGGCTTGGTCTCCGTTTTCTGGCGTTCCGGCACGAGGGCGTCCCAGACATTGATGCCCGGACCGCTGTTGAGCATGGAAAGCAGATCCAGAAGCTTGACCGGATTTTTCCGGAATTCAAAATTCAGAGTGGCATTCCGGACTTCGACGCTCTCAAAATGTACTACATGACGCAGCAGGGCAGGGGCGTTGAGGTCGGCGTACACTTCTTCGACAGTAATGGCATTGCCCAGGGAATACTGACGTGGATTTTTCCAGGTCAGATTCCGGAACGAGACTGCGCTTTTCCACGGATTGAAAGAAATGCTTTCGACGGTGAACGCATCTTCCTGCCAGACTTTTTCCAGCTGTTGACGCAGGAATACTTCCATGCTTTTCTGGTATGTGAAGAATCCGGCGGCTGCGAGCAGCAGGATTCCTGCGCAGATATACCAGCCGATGAACTTTTTCTTTTTAGGTGTTTCGACGGGACTTGTCGCTTTCATGATGACATTTCCTTTTTTTAATAATTTGCAGTAATCACCATTGAAACAACATAAGACAAAATTTCCATATCATTTTCCTCGTTTGTTATTGATTTTAGTTTTTATGCGGTTAATCAAAGCACGAATAGCATAGTAGATGCAGGCTACTATTGTGAGAAAGATAAGTCCTACAAAGTTTTTCAGAAACCAATTTAAAAAGTCTCCTTGAGGTCTTACCCAGCTATCACCAACATACCACAAAGGTAACAGTAATGGGAATACAAGACAGCCTATTTCTGGGCCAAAGCATCCCGTATTATGTTCAGTCGACGGGCATGTAGTTTTCGCAGGTTCCTTCTCCATCTTCTTTCATCTCTCCATAATAACACCAGTCACCATACTCAGCTTTATCTTCAAGATATAGCTTATAAGGTTACAGCAGTATCACAGCTGCGGCAGCTCCGAGTCGTGCATTCGATATTGTCTTTCTTACAAACTTACTTCTGCGCAAACATCGGAATCTTGCACTGCGGAGGAAAAAAAGAGCAAAAAAAAGCGCGCTCCGCTCCGTTTGTACGATAGGCACTTGCAAGCCCGCTTACTCAACGAAGCAGAACGCGCAAGTATAGAGTATGTCCGTACAATACGGACACGACAATACAACGGCACGTTCTGTTTCGGGTATGGAGTAAGCGGTAAAGTTTGCAAGTTTTATCGTTCATTCCCGACAATTGCCAAAAGAGCTCCGGATTAAATCCGGAATATATAAGATACATCAGAAAAACGGGAAATGCAAGCTGTTTTTTGAGAATGCCGGACAAAAAATCGGAATTTTTGTTTCAGTATTCCTGCCGGAAAGAAAATGAAGCATTAAAAATCAAGAAATTCTGTCCCCGGAAACAGGAATGGTTTGCAAAAACATTTCCAGACATTATATTGATATAGGGCAATTATTATGGAGCAACTTGTCATGATCTGCAGAAATAAAATGGTTCCCATGCTTTGGATGATGATATTCTGTCTTCTGCTGAACGGACAGAATGGTGTCTGCGGCACGGAAAAAAACGCTTTGCTTTTGCGTGCAATACAACAGAATGACCTTGCTTCTCTCAAGGAAAGATGGCAATCCGCCAATGCGCAGGAACAGCTGGCTATCATAAAACAGCAAAGGAAAATGTTCCTGGACTTGTTTCAGAAAACAGAAAAATCTCCTGGCTTTCATCCGGAAGAATTCAAACAGCTGGCAATGATTTCCTGTATGTCGCCGATTGCCAGCCCATACCAGTTGAAACTTCTGAAGTTTATGGTTGCGCAGGACAGACAGAAGATGCTGGCGTATTTTAAACTGCTTGCTCCCATTCTGCCGGAACTTTCCCGCGACATGATCCAATATGAAATTTCGGACAACGGACTGCAATACACCGCTTACAATACCAGTGATCTTCAGGTTTTTATGATGGCGGAACTGATAAGACTGCAAATCGCCGCGTTCGAAAAAGACGCATCTTTTCTGCTGACAGATTCCATTCCTGAAATGATCCGAAGAATAAATTCGCTTGAAATATCCATCAATGTTATCTCCGTTGAAATAAAGAAGAAAAGCCTGAATTTGGAATTGCATACACGCAATCCTGGCATGATCGTAAAACTGAAGGATGGAGTGTTTTTCGTTGATATAAACAAATCTCTGGAACAGAAAAAAACGGCAAAAACCTGCGGCAACACGTGTCAACTGCAAACGGACAGGAAAAATGCAGAACGTATTGCTGCCGATGAAAAAGAATCCTTCCATGAATTGCTGAAATTAAAACAATATTATTCATTCGTGAATTCTGGCACCCACGATGAGCTCGCCGGATTTGATGCCAGAGCAAGAGACGAAGAACGGACGAAATTTTTTAAGAATTATGAGGCAAATGAACTCCCCGCGAAAGGATATCTGGCGAGAGGTACGCGGCTTGCAGAACAGCTTGGGATATTTCAGATTTTTGCGGATGCGAACAAAAAACAGAAGAAAAGCCGTCCGGGGCTGCGTCAGCATGACGGATTTATTCCGGAATACATCTGGCTGGTTTCATCCATTCTGCGGTTTGCCCCGTTCTTCTTCTATAAATGCGCTGTTCTGCTTGACCAAGGGCGAACCGGAGAAGCCATTGCTGTCATAGATGATTTCACGCAAGCAGAACTGCTGTTGTCGATTCCGACAACACGCACAATACGGTTTATCGACATTATGATGCATACGCATCATTTAACCGTATCAGACGGAGAAAAACTGAGGAAAATAAAAAGCTCTCTTCTGGCGGAGATGAATAATATTAAAAATTCCCACTGCCGGCAATAAAGCCGCTGCCAACGAAAAACTTCTGACTGCCAATCAGCGGTTCAGATATTTGTTGAGATTGCGGTAGCCGCGTTTTAGAGCTTTTTCCAGACGGGTGTCCTTTTTTGTCGGAGGTTCTTTCAGCGATTTTTCCCACGTCTGGAGCAGAGGCGCGTTGACGGCAAAAAAATCTTTCAGAGCATTCCGCAGTTTCGGCGTGGGATTGTTCAGACTGCCTTCAATATCCAGAGGCAGCCGGACACCGCAGGCAACCAGAACCGTTTTCAGATCAATTTTGCCGGTCGGCAGATCCAGCACGCCGCGGATCGTTTCCATTTCGATTTCCTGTCCGCGCAAGGTGATGTCCTTGATCTGCAATGTACCCCGATCCAGTTCCAGTTCCAGATCCGCCCGCTGAAATTCCAGATTCCGTTTTCCTTTGATTATCGCCGAAATGGAATTCATGCAGTTCCGGATTTCATGTTTGAAACTCCAGCTCATTTCCGCCAGTTCAAAAAAAGTCGGCATGGCTTCCAGCGGAATCATGATTAGGCGCACCAGCCGGCTTTGCCTGTCCAGCTCCACGGGAATGGAAATGTCCCTGAATTCCGCTTTCAGCCTGGCTTTCAAACTGGATTGCAGAGCGACTTCCGTGAAATCGGTTCCTTCCATGGAGAATTCCGCGCGGGGCATGGCAAGATTTACCCCGGTATTTTTCGCAAAAATCGCCAGATACGGCTGGAGATCCAGTTCGGAAAATTCTCCACTGCACCGGAAAGTTTCTCCTAAACTGCCGCGCAGCCGCAGTTTCCCGATTTTCCGTTTTTTCGAGTTGAAAATTATTTGGGAGTCGCTGATTTGCAGGGTTTTGCCGTCAGTATCCATTTTGATGTCCGCCGCCACAGAAATTCCGGCTTCCCGCGGGATGACAATATCTTCCTCCAACTCCATGTCCCAGACTCCGGTCTGCACTTTCAGGTGCATCTGACGCGGACAGTAGTTTTCATCCGGCTGAAATACTGCTGTCAACGAAAACGGCAAGACTCCGATCTTCAGCTGGCTGTTTTCTTTTTGCTCAACGGTTACTTCGCAGTTCGTGTACAGCGTTCCGCTTTGTCCGGGACAGAATCTGTCGCCGCGCAGCTGCCGGATCAGCCAGCACTGATACGGAAGTCCATTTGCTTCATGAATGGTCAGCGTGATGTCCTCCGCCTCATAATCATGCAGGGAAAAAGTCCAGTTCTGTGATTTTTCACCGGAACGGGATGATACAGTTTCGATTTTCGGCGCATCTGATCCGGATTGCAGTTTCCAGTCAAGCCTCATGTTGCGGACCAGTGTTTTTTCCAGAACAACCTTTCTGTTCAGGAGCGGTTTCAGACGCATCCGGGCAGCGGCATAGTCTCCGGCAATGACAACGCGGGAATCCGCATAATGAAAATTTGCGATCTCCACCTGAAACGGACAGAGGGACTGAATACAGATTCTTTCCGCGCGGATTTCTGCTCCGCACAGTTTTGAAGCCAGCGGCAGCCAGAGACTCCGAAATCCCCAGCCGGACAGGCTCACGCAGAGCAGAATTATCAGCAGAACGGGGATTCCTGCACAGAAAAGTACAGGGCGAAGCCATTTTCTTTTGCGCGGAATAGGGGCAGCTTTTTCTGTCATGTCCAGGGATTCCGTGATGCGGGCTGCACGCCCGTGATGATAACCTGATTGCGGAACAGCAGATTGATGACCCGTTTGGGATTCCGGGTACGGCGCATGGTATCCAGCGTGGAAACCAGCA
The DNA here is from genome assembly GCA_934661375.1 of uncultured Victivallales bacterium. Classification (GTDB taxonomy): domain Bacteria; phylum Verrucomicrobiota; class Lentisphaeria; order Victivallales; family UBA1829; genus SIG94. Next base: position 117,855 of record CAKUJH010000006.1, on the reverse strand, counting down.
CCTGAAGGTTCTGCGCCAGATTGCGGTCCGGCATCATGACACGGTACAGTTCATCGCTGTTTTTGTATCGGACAGCACAGATCAGCTGTTCTTTTTTCGCTACGGAAATACTGGCGATCCGCACATCCGGATAGGCGGTTTTGGTGAGCATGATCAGCTCCACCGCATTTTTGAATTTCTGAATAGCGCCGCCCGGCGGATACGATGCGCTGTTCGGCAGACCAAGGATCACCGGAAGGCTGGAAGTGATGTTCATGCAGCGTTCGCGGAGCATGAGAATCGCTTCGGAATCCACCACCAGCGGAGAGCGCGCACTGTTCACCAGCGCAACCGGAACCCGTTCCACGATATTGATATGCAGCGTATCCGGCAGTTCGCGCACCACCTTGACATACTGAATGGATGGTTCATGCTGGAGCAGACTGTTCCGCATGGCGCCCGGATCCAGCTTGAACAGGTTGGTTTCGCCGGGCTTGAGCCGCAGAATATCGCAGATCAGATTTTTGCGTCCCTGCCAGAACCCGCGGCTTTCCACCAGCACTTTCTGCAAGGTGAACCGCTGATTTCCGGTGAACATTTCCAGATACAGAACCCAGACCAGGAAAACGGATCCGGCGGCGAACAGAAGAATCGCGGCAAGAGCAGTCCAGATGCGGACACTCCGATTCTTGAAAATTTCCCATTCGCTGATTTTTTTCATGCCGAATCCTTTCCTGTTCCGTCAAATGTCCAGATGTTTGGAACTGCGGTGGTATTCCTGAATGCTGCACACTTCCATGCGCTGCATGATGCGCAGGGCCTTCAAGCCGTCGATGGCGGCCTGCAGACCTTTGAGCGTCGTTGTGATCGGCACCCCTTTGATGACGGCATGAGCGCGCATGTGGATTTCGTCCAGACGCGGCGTAACGCCGGTGGAGGGGGTGTTGATGATCCATTTCAGACGGTGCGAATTGATGTAATCAATCAGGTTCGGGCGTCCTTCCGAAATCTTGAACATGGGGCTGACCGGGATGCCGGCTTCGCACAGTTTGGTGGCTGTGCCGACCGTGGCATGGATGGTGAATCCCAGGTCAATCAGTTCGCGGGCGTACGGGAGAATCTCGTCTTTGTCCATGTCCCTGACACTCAGGAAGATGTCTCCTTTGTCGGGCAGGGCGTTTCCGGCGGCGATCTGGGTTTTGAGATACGCCATGCCCGGATTCAGGTCGATGCCCATGACTTCGCCGGTGGATTTCATTTCCGGGCTCAGCACGATGTCGATGCCGGGGAACCGGATGAACGGGAACACCGCTTCTTTGGCGCAGTAATGTTCCGGAATGACTTCCTTCGTATAGTTGAGTTCTTTCAGAGTCTTTCCAGCCATGACCAGCGCCGCCAGTTTTGCCAGCGGAATACCGATGGATTTGCTCACGAACGGCACCGTCCGCGAAGCGCGCGGATTGACTTCCAGAATGTAAACCCGGTCTTCCTGCACGGCAAACTGAATGTTCATCAAGCCTTTGACATTCAATGCCTTCGCCAAAGCGTAAGTGTCTTTGCGGATTTTATCCAGCACGTTCTGCGAAAGACTGACCGGCGGAATGACGCACGCACTGTCGCCGGAGTGGATGCCCGCCAGTTCAACGTGTTCCATGATCGCGCCGATCACGCTGGTTTCTCCATCGGAAATGCAGTCCACATCCAGTTCGGTGGCGTCTTCCAGGAACCGGTCCACCAGCACGGGGCGTTCTTCGGAAGCCTCCACGGCTTCGGTCATGTATTTGCGGAGAAACTCCTCGTTGTAAACAATCACCATGGCGCGTCCGCCCAGCACGAATGAAGGACGCATCAGGACCGGGTATCCGATCCGTGCCGCTGCCGCCGCCGCTTCTTCAATATTGGTGGCGATGCCGCCCGGAGCCTGCAGCAGATGCAGTTTGTCGATCAGCTGGTTGAATTCATCGCGGTCTTCCGCTCTGTCGATATCCTTCGGGGACGTACCGATGATTTTGACGCCGCAGGCTTCCAGCTGAAGAGCCAGTTTAAGCGGAGTCTGTCCGCCGAACTGAACAATCACGCCGTCCGGCTGCTCCCGGTCGTAAATATGCAGAACATCTTCCAGCGTAAGCGGTTCGAAATACAGTTTGTCGCTGGTGTCATAGTCGGTGGAAACGGTTTCCGGGTTGCTGTTGACCATGATGGTTTCGAAACCGGCTTTGCGGAGAGCAAAGGAAGCATGGACGCAGCAGTAGTCGAACTCGATGCCCTGTCCGATACGGTTCGGACCGCCGCCGAGAATCATGATTTTTTTCTTGCCGGAGTTCTTGACCGGTTCGTTGTATTCACCGTAGGTGGAATAATAATACGGAGTATAGGCTTCAAACTCGCCGGCGCAGGTGTCGACCAGACTGTAAACCGGCATGATGCCCAGTTCCTTGCGGGCTTTGTAGACGGAAACTTCGTCGGAATGAAGAACATACGCAATCTGGCGGTCGGAATATCCAAATTCCTTGATCTGACGGAACAGCGCGGGATCTTTTTTCAGATTGTCCAGCGTTTTGGTAGAGGCGATTTCCTCTTCATAGTCCGCCAGTTCCTGAATGGGACGCAGGAACCACGGGTCAATGCCGGTGAGTTCATGCACTTTTTCCACGGTCCAGCCGCGTTTGAAGGCTTCGCGCATGTGGAAGAGACGATGACAGTTGGGGCGAATGAGTTCCGCCCGGAGCTGACCGTCGCTCATGGCTTCATATTTGCCGTCCTTGCCGTCGATGCCCAGCCCGGCGCGTCCGACTTCCAGCGAACGGACCGCTTTCTGGAGAGACTGCTTGAAGGAACGTCCGATACTCATGGTTTCGCCGACGGATTTCATTTGAGTGGACAGTGTGCTGTCGGCAGTCGGGAATTTTTCGAATGCGAACCGCGGAATTTTGGTAACTACATAATCGACAGTCGGTTCGAAACAGGCAGGCGTTTCTTTGGTGATGTCGTTGATGAGTTCATCCAGTGTGTAGCCGACGGCGAGTTTTGCGGCGATTTTGGCGATAGGGAAGCCGGTTGCCTTGGAAGCCAGTGCGCTGGAACGGGAAACGCGCGGATTCATTTCAATGATGATCATGCGTCCGTCTTTGGGGTTGACGCCCCACTGGACGTTGGAACCGCCGGTTTCCACGCCGATGGCGCGCATGACAGCCAGGGAGGCGTCACGCATTTTCTGATATTCGCGGTCGGTCAAGGTCTGTGCCGGAGCCACGGTAATGCTGTCGCCGGTGTGTACGCCCATGGGATCCAGGTTTTCAATCGGGCAGACAATCACGGCGTTGTCTTTGGAGTCGCGCATCACTTCCAGTTCAAATTCCTTCCATCCGACGAGCGATTCCTCAATCAGAACTTCGGAATTCATGCTGGCAGTGAGTCCGCGGGTAACAATTTCCTTGAATTCGTCAATGTCATGAGCAATGCCGCCGCCGGTTCCGCCGAGGGTGAATCCCGGACGGATGATGAGGGGCATGGTGCCGATTCTTTCAGCAATCGCCATGGCTTCGTCCATATTGTGGGCAGAGCCGCTCTTGGGCAGATCCAGCCCGATGGAACGCATGGTTTCCTTGAACAGGTAACGGTCTTCGGCACGGCGGATGACATCCGCTTTCGCCCCGATCATTTCCACCCGGTAACGGTCAAGAATGCCGGAATCGTACAGTTCCAGCGAGAGGTTCAGTGCGGTCTGTCCGCCGAGTGTCGGCAAAATGGCGTCGGGACGTTCCCGGCGGATGATTTCGTGCAGGATGTCTTTGGTCAGCGGCTCAATGTAAGTGCGGTCCGCGAAATCGGGATCGGTCATAATGGTTGCAGGATTGCTGTTGACCAGAAGGACTTCATATCCTTCTTCTTTCAGAGATTTGCAGGCCTGGGTTCCGGAGTAATCGAATTCGCAGGCTTGTCCGATGACAATCGGCCCGGATCCGATCAGCATGATCTTCTTGATGTCAGTTCTTTTCGGCATGATGCACGTTCCGTTTTTCTGGGTAGTTTTCAACCGTAGGGGTAATCCGTCCGGTATTCCGGGACAATAATATACATTCACCCTGTTCTTTTTTCCACAGTGAAACCGAAAATAATTCCGGTTTTTTTCGAGCTGCCGGATTGAGACGCCACTGCCAAAAGTCCGCAGTTGGCAAAAACAATAGCTTTTCCATACACTGTTCACGCTCAAAACATAATTGCGTTTTTATGAAATTTCTCGATTTTCGGACTTTTGGCAGTCGCATCTTGACAAGGAGATGGCTGCTGTTTCCGTCAGACCCTGCTGCCGGGTAAACGGCACGAACGGTAAGTCTGTCCGCGGATTTCATGGTTGATTCTGCCGTCAACACATTCCAGCACCCCGTATCCATCCTGGGCATCCGGCAGATTCAGGTGGCGGACAACCCGATCGCATTCTTCGGGATAAAACGGCATAAGTTCTTCCTGCGCATCGGGATAAAGTTCCAGCAGTCTGTTCCTGATTTTTCTCAGCATGGGCAGCCGGGATGAATCCGTAACGCCGGTTTCGCCGTTTTTCCGTCCCATGTGACCGCTCACCGTGAAATCCGCACCCACCTGCCAGGCGACCAGTTCGAGAAACGGTTCGACCAGCGGGCTGACATGAGAGACCAGAATTCTGTGTCTGTCGGCAGGGATCATTTTTGCGGTTTTCAGCAGCGTGCTGTATTGAGCCAGCACACTTGCCGGACGGCATCGCGCACCCGGCAATCCCCGATAGTGCTGAATAAACGCTTTTTTCGGGACACAGTTTCCGCCGGTGCCGAAAATGACCAAGTTGCCCGTATCGAAAAAAGTGTTTTCATGCAGAATCCGCAGATTGTCGACCGGTTTTTTCATCAGCCGCAAAACCACTTCGGCGTCGTCATGATTTCCCCATGTGGCGTATACCTGCCGGTCAAACCGTCGTTTGCCATCCAGAAAATCCTGAAATGACCCCAGCAAATGATGCCGGACAACCGCTTTTTTCCGGTCTTCGGCACAACCGTTCAGCAGAGCGGTCTTTTCATCATCCGGCAGGTCGCTGTGCTGGATCAGCAGACGGAGTTCGCGCTGCGGCATGGCGTCGGCACTGGATGTATCATAGAAACCGAAATCACCGGCATGAATGCACAGATCCGCCTCAATTTCCTTTGCATACGTGGAGATCAAGTCAATTTTTGTCCCGTGAGTATCGCTGATCAGCAGAATTTTCATTTTTCCTCCCGGTCATTAAGCATTAATAGAATAATGCTGAAAACAGGAATATGCAGGAATTTATAGAAAAAAGGAAATGGTCGGGGCGACTGGATTCGAACCAGCGACCTCTACGTCCCGAACGTAGCGCTCCAACCAGACTGAGCTACGCCCCGACTTCATAAAACGCCATCTAATATAACGTCGTTTCGTGATTTTTCAAGCCGGGTTTCAAGAAAAATCGTATATTTGTGTGTTTCGCCAATTGAAAATTATTGAAAAAAAGATTTCAGTGCGCTTGACATTACTGAAATACTGACTTATAGTATAACAGAAATAACAGCAAGGTAACACTGATTGAATATACAATAAGAACAGCTAAAAACGAAAGGGTATGACATGAAATTTGGATTGTCGCTGTTCATGCTGCTGACTTGTCTGTGCTGCATGACACAGGAAAAAATGCTGACGGAACCTCCTCGGGCAACTGGCGGATTGATGCAAACTCCAGTCATTGACGGAGAAATTCATCCGGATGAACTGAAATATACCGCAGGTATGTATGGATTCTGCGGACGCCAGCGCAAACTGGAAAAGATCATGAAACTGATTCCTGCAGATGCCCGGTTCAATATCGGTACAGATGGACAGATGCTGTATATCGCGGTCAGCTGTCCCACTGGTCCGAACGGCATATTGCAGCGTGCCAGACCCGGACGCGGCGGCATGGTTTTTCTGGATGACAGTTTCGAGTTTGTTTTTGTACCTAATCCGGATGCGAAAATTCCGGATATTTATCACATTGCGCTGAACAACCGGGGCGCGTACATGACGGCTGCGCGCATTGCAAATGCCAATTCCGCCTGGACGCCGGAATTTCAATACAAGGGGAAAATCAAAGACGGCAGGTGGACATGTGAAGCGGCGTTTCCTCTGCATTCCATCGGCATCCCGAAACTGAAAGACGGTCAGGAAATCGGAATCCGGGTCTGCCGCAACTGGCGGCGCATGAGCCGGGATTTCGGTGGGGGAAAAGGACTTCAGAGTTCCTGGAGTCAGATCCGCTGCGCTTTTTTTGACAGTGTGTCCATTCCGGTTTTCCGGTTCAGTACCCAGGCGCCGGTAATTCAATTCCTGAATCTGAAAAAAGGAAAGACGCCTGATCTCCGGGTCAGTCTTTTCAATCCGACCGATCACGCAATGACGCTGCGGACCTCTTATGAACACCGCCCGTCTTCATCGCAATCCATATCCAATCAGGAAACTCTGACGCTTGCCGCGGGGGAAAAACGGATTCTCCAGCTGCCGGTTTCGCAGATCACCAGCGGCGAAACCGTGACGACCGGTTTTGCGGTTGCATCCGCCGACGGAAAAACAGTGCATTACCGCCGGGCTTTTCGCTGGGATCTGGAGTCTCCGGAAATTTTTGCCGCCGCGGATAATCCTGACAAGGACCGTGTCGCACTGAAATATGCGTATTATCCGGAATCGGATGAACTTTTCCTGCAATTGGATTTCACTGCCGCAGATATAAAACAGCTGAAACAGATCAAGGCGGAACTGCTGGATAAATCCGGCAGCCGGATTGCCGAAACAGTCATGCCGGCGGTTAAGAATCACATGAGCGAACTGCTTTGGCGGATTCCATCACTGAAAGAGTATACCCTGAAACACAACCCGGATGGCATTTACCGGATTCGGATTACTGCGGAAGGTCTGCCGGGGATGGAGCTTGTGCGCGAATTTGAACGCAAAGTTTTTCCCTGGGAAAACAATTCATTGGGAAAAAGTGATCGTCTTATTCCGCCGTTTACTCCGATTCAGGTCAAAGAGCATCAGGTATCGGTATTGCTGAGAGAGCATCAGCTGGCGCAAACCGGGCTGTGGAAACAGGTTACGGCAAAAAATATGAATCTGCTTGCCGACGGGGGAATGCGTTTCGAAGCGGTGATCGACGGAAAAACGCATACTGCGGAAAACGGCAGTCTGCAGTTTACGCAGAAGAGTGATACTCAGGTAACTGCGGAGTCCAGATGGCGTGCCGGAAGTCTGGAAGGTCATGCGGTCAGTGTTTTTGATTATGACGGCATGATGAAATACACTCTTGAGCTGCAGCCGGGCAATCGTCAGGTTCAGTCGCTGAAACTGATTATTCCGCTGAATGAAGCACAGGCATATCTTTTCCATGCCTGTACGGATGGTTTGCGGTTCAATTACGGCGGAGCAGTTCCGAAAAAAACAGGCAGAGTATGGGACAGTTCCCAGGCTGCGCGTACTGATCTTCAGACATCGTACGTTCCATATATCTGGCTCGGTACGGAAGAACGCGGCTTCTGCGTATTCGGAGAAAATGACCGCGGCTGGGTGTCCGATCCGAAAGTTCCGGCACAGGAATTGATTCGGAAAAACGGACAGCTCGAACTGGTGCTGAACCTGATTGCGCGTCCGACCGTCCTGAATGCCGCCCGCCGGATTGAGCTTGGATTTATGGCCATGCCGATCAAGCCCATGCCGAAAGACTGGCGCAGAAGTGCTGTCTGGGGGACTCCTGCCGAGGCTAAGCCGTATCTGACTTACTGGATGAGCTTTATCGGCAGCGCTTATTGCCGGGGCGGTCTGACGGACTCGGACGATTATTCTCCGCGTGAGAATGACCTGACCTTGTGGAAAACATTTGGGCAGATCCGCAAAACCCGTCAGATTCCGTCCGGTTTCCTGGACCGCTGGTGTGCCGGATACCGCAGTTCCGAAAAACTCAACACCTACCGGTCGGAAGTCCGCTACGGCTTGAATCTGATGAAAAGTGCTCCGGAAAATTCGGTAACCTTCTACACCAACACGCGCGGAGTCCGCACCGATATTCCGGAAACCCGGACTTTCATGGACAACTGGCTGCGGGAGGAATTTCAGGGAAGCCGTACTCCTGTGTATGGTTCAAGCAAATCATACAGTGTCGATCCGTCGGAGACGTTCCGTGATTATGCAGTGTACTGGTACCGGCAGATGCTCTCCACCGGCGCCTGCGATCATATTTACTGGGATGATATTTTTCTTGCTTCCAATTTCGACCGCAGCAGCCGGTCCCGCGGGTATGTGCTGGCAGACGGCAGACTTCAGCCGAGTGTGGGACTGTTCAATATGCGGGAACTTTTCCGGCGCACGGCAGTCATGCAGCTGGAAATGAACAATACTCCGCAGAACATGGTTCACATGACCAATACGGCAATAGCGCCGCTTTTATCTTTCGTGCAGCAGAATCTGGATTGGGAAGACAATCTTGGAATCAACCCGTTCCAGCAGCGTTATACGAAAGAATATATCCGCGCAGTTTCCATCGGGCGCCAGTTCGGCAATCTGCCGGGGGCTCTTGGTCTGGTGCTGTCCAAAGGCGACCCCGCGAAAATTGCCTGGTGTCTGCGGACCGGCGCCGGAGTTACCCTGACGCATGAAATCCTCTGGGCAAAGGGAACTGCTGCCGTTGATTATTGGAAAAACCGCATCGAGATGCTCAAATTCGGCTACGGTACCGCGGATGTGAAAGTCTGGAATTACTGGGATGCCGATTATCCGGTCCGGATAGAGGGCGGGGACAATTCTTCCATTTTGCTGACGAAAGGGAAAGAGGCGATTCTGATTGTCTGTGATTATGAAAACGGCGGAAAATACCGGGTGTCGCTGGCGGAACAGCAGCTGGGAATACACGGTATCGCCGAAGCCCGGAACATGGAAACGGGAGAGCTTCTGCCGGTTGACGGACACGGCGTATCATTTCAGCTCAGAAAATATGATTTCATATCAATCCGTCTTGCATTGAAATAACGATAAGGAGGAATAAGTCATGGCTCAGCTTCATATCCGGCAGAATCTGCATATTCATACGCATCATTCCTGCGACTCCGCCTGTGCATTGATCCGGACAGTCAACGATTCGATGACCCGTTTCGGTATTGACCAGTTCGGAATCAGCGATCATATCCATACACAGTACAATCTGTGCGATATTCAGAGTTCCCGGAACGATTTTCTTTCCTTCTGCCCTCCCGCCAATTTTCATTTCGGGGTGGAGGCCAGCTGCATGGCAAAAGAGGAATGCGATCGGATCGCCCGGAATGATTATCATGCCTGGGGGGATGAACCGGTTTATGGATTCCGCGGCAAAGATGAACCGTTCCATGGTGAAATGTCGCTCGGAATCACGGCGCAGAATGTAAAAGAACTGGGGATTGAATACGTGATAGGCGGAGTTCACTGGCCGCTGGGCAATCCGCAGGGACGCCAGAACATCATCCGGCATTATTTCAATCAGCAGAAATTTCTGCTGGAACATCCTTTGGTTCACATTCTGGCGCATCCGTGGTATTCTCTGGAACTGGCGGCGGGCGACTGGTACACGTACCGTGATGCCGCGCATATCGACCGCAGCATCTTTGCCGAGATACCGCAGGAATTGAATGACCGGCTGGGCGAACTTGCACTTCAGAACCGGAAACTGATTGAAATCAATGCCGCCTGTCTGTTTTCCGATTCGCCGGAGTATGTGGATTTTCTGCGAAAAATTTATACCCGCTGGAAAGCCATGGGCATCCGTTTTACTTTCGGCAGTGATACACACAGCGCCGATTTCGCTCCGGATCTGTTTACCCGTGCGGAAGCCATTCTGGGCAGCTGGGGACTGACCGAAAATGATTTTTCCCTTCCATTTTAAACTATTCAAACGAAAGGCTGTATCATGAAAAAAATGCTTTTGGCTGTGCTGCTGGGTGCCGGTCTCTGCGGATTATACGCTGCAGAAAATCCCGCTTTGGAGCTGTTCGGAGATGATATTACCTTCTATGTGTCGTTCGATGAAGGAAACGGAACTGCCGATTTGGCGGACGGTTCGGAAAAACCGGTTCCGATTGGTTCGGTAACGTATGCGGACGGCGTATTCGGCGGCAAGGCTTTACGCACTGGACTGTTTCAGTATCAGGGCGCCGGAAATGCAGATTTGAGCCGTGCCGGTACGATTGTTTTATGGCTGACACCGGAAAACTGGCCGGCGGAACGTCCGGACGCTCAGGCGAAAGAACCCGGATTCAATGCGTTCAATGCCGTGGCATCCGATTATCAGTTTCTTGTCAGCAAAATCAAAGGACAGCCCTGGGGACATGGTCATATCAATACCTATGTTCAGAACGGAACCAAACACGTGAACTGCATTGTGTTCGGCGGCGGTAAGAACTGGAAAAACGGAGAATGGCGCATGATTGCCTGCACGTACAGCGGAGGCAATATTTCCTGCAGTGTCAATGCCGGAAAAACATCTGCTTCGGTGCTGACCCGGCTGATGACTCAGCCGCCCAGAGTGTTCAATATCGGCACGGAACGCGATGAAAATGCCCAGTACCGGGTTCTGGTAGACGAAGTCGTTGTTTTCAAACGGGTTCTGACGGAAGCTGAACTGCGGCAGCTCTACGATGCCAGCTGCAAAATCATGGCTGAGAAAAAGTAAGAAATCTCTTTTTTGATCCGCTGTTTTTTTTCATGAAAATTCCGTTTTTTTCTTTCCCCGGAAAATCCGGAATTTTCTGTCAGCTCCACCGGGAGGAAATGACGGCATGACAAATGAAAAATTATTGAAAAAAGATTTCAGATCGCTTGACATTGCTGAAATACTGACTTATAGTATAACAGAAATAACAAGAGGGTAATACGAATGAAATCAGCCGCACCGTCCAAAACGTCGTTTGTTGTTCAGCAGCTCGCGGAAGAAATCCGTTCCGGAAAATTCAAACCGGGCGAAAAACTTCCTTCCATGAGAACTCTGGGCGAACGCTTCGGCGTCAGCACCATGGTGCTGTATCAGGCGGCAAACCAGCTGGAGGAAATGGGACTGCTGCTGCGCGGTGCGCGTTCCGGACTTTTCATTCCGAAGAATGCCCGGCAAAGCGAACTTTGCGGTTTCATCACTTCCATTGCGATCGGCTGCATGGAAAATTATTACGAATCATTCATGCGGGTGTCTTCGGAAGCCGGCTGCATTTCCATGACCGTTCCCCTGATTCCCGGCGATATCGAATGTATGCTGGAAAAGAAACCGCTGCGGATTTATGTCGATACCGGCTGCAAAAAAATCTCTTACCGCGAACTGATGCGGCTTACGCAGGGCAATCAGACCATCTTCTGCAACCGTTTCGAATTTCTGGACGAAACACCGGAACATGCTGTGCTGTCGGACTGGGAATATATCACGGAGATGACTTTGCGGCATTTTGTGAAAAACGGACACAAACGGATTCTGTTTGTCAGTCATGATTCCTGCATTTATGAATTCAAACGGCGTCAGCTGAAAGCCGCGGCGGAAAAACTCGGACTGCAATTCGACACCCCGGAATTTCAATGGTGCAGTCACGAGGATTTTCAGAACAATCCGGAACGGGTGGCGCGCATATTCCGCCAAGATCCGCCGACTGCGGTTTTTGCCCGCGGAGACGGTCCGCTGTTTCAATTCATGCAGAAAGTGGCAGTCTTTTTCCCGAATCTGCCGGAAATTGAAAAGATCGGCGCGTTCAATTCGCTCTGGTCGAATCAATTGGGGCATGTTTTCAGTTCCTGGCAATGGGACTGGCTGGCATTCTGGAAACAGGTCTTCGCTTATCAGGGCAATGGAATTGAGTATTACCGCCCGAAACTGATTCTAAAATAAATATGAGATATGAAATATGAAATATGAAATAAAAACAGGTGATGGCAACATGAAATACAAAGGGAATGCGACAAGGAATCCAGCGTTGGAAAAATCATTTGATTTTGCCCTGTGCATTGTCAAGTTGTACCGTCATCTCTCGGAACGGAAAGGTGTAAAATATGAAATATGAGATAAAAACAGGAGCTTGCAGACATGGAACATTAAAACAGGGAGGTCAGAGATGAGTACAGAGGAAGAATTCAAAATCAGGAAAAACAGCAGAAGGGGAAATTATGCCATGAACAACCAGAAACCATTGCCATCCATTTCATATTTCATATCTCCTATTTCATATTTGAAGCGTAAACCGCAACGGTTTACACTTATCGAACTCCTCGTGGTGATTGCGATCATTGCGATTCTGGCGGGTATGCTGCTGCCGGCATTGAATGCGGCACGGAGCAAGGCAAGAACCATCAAGTGTCTGAGCAATCAGAAACAGATTCATCTGCTGTGCGCCCAGTACGAAAATATATCGGAATACTATCTGCCGTCCGCGGAATGGACCTCTGCGGGGACTCTCAGCTGTTCCTGGGTTCTGCTGGAACGGGTCGGTCTGCTGAAAAATCTGGCTTTCGGCGCGACGGACGCCATCCGGGAGACGAAGATGAAGGACAAGCAATATTTCTTCTGTGACGAAGCGAAAATCACCAGCAATACAGATAAGTCCGGACATGGCCGCTACGGAGATATTCTGCTGAATGATTACAATGGCACCGCAATCAATGCGTATGAAGGGGCGACGGCTTCCCGTCCGGGGCTGAAAGCCGGCAGATTGAAGAATCCGTCCGGGGTTCTGTACGGCGGCGATGCCGGCAGCACAGTAACCAATGGCAATATGCCCAGCCGCATTTCGCTGAAATATGACAATGAAGCGCAGGAAGCCGGCAAAATCGGTTTTCTGGCGTTCCGGCATGGCAGACAAGCCAACGTTTTCTGGATGGACGGACATGCCGGGGCTGTCAGCCGGCAGGAAATTCCCTCAACAACCGGCGGCACCAGTTCAAAAAAATTACCCTGGAACGGAAATAATTGATATTCAACGAAAGGATTCAGCATGACAAACAAAAAACTGATCACGTCATTGCTTTGTGCTGGTTCTCTGGCATGTCTATGCGCCGCGGCTCCGGTATTCGAAGTCCCCAGAATGCCCGCACCGGCAATGAACGAAACCGAATCCGCCGCCTGGGAGGATGCTTCCTCCATGTACGGATTTTATGTCCGGGCGACGAAAAGACTGGAAAACCGGCGAGGACGCACTCTGTACGGTTATGACAGCAATCATCTGTATCTGCGGGTGGAAACCGCTGTGCCGCCGGGCGGAAAACCGCTGAGCAGCGTCCGCAAACATGACGGCAGGGTTTATCTGGATGACAATGTTGAAATCTGGCTGGCGCCGGAAACCGGAGACTATTACTATCAGTATCTGGTCAATTATTTCGGAACGGTTGCCGATTTCAGATTCAAACGCGCGGACGGGGTATCCGACAATTCCTGGACCGCCGGCTGGAAGAAAGTTTCGCGTCTGGACGAAAAGCGGAATCTCTGGATTTTTGAAGTCGCCATACCGTTGAAAGATCTGGGCATCAGCGGCAATCCGGACGGCAAATCCTTTTCCATGCTGATTTCCCGCACGTGGACCCGTCCGTTTGACCAGACTCCGTTCATCCGGAACGAAGCGCCGTACAACAATTTTTCGCGTTATGCAAAATTTGTGCTGAATCCGGCAGCTCCGTCCATTCAGATTGAAGATGTCGGAACTCTGCATGACCAGCTGTTCGATCTGAAAGGCACGATCCGCAACAATTCCAAAGTGAAACAGGAATACACGCTGGATCTGCATTTCGAGCATGGGGACATGCCGGAAACCCGGGACACGAAAAAACTTGCTGTTGAACCGGGCAAAACCGGAACCTTCCGTTTTCAGGATGACGGCGGCCGCATTCATCTGCGCACCACGCATCAGGCGAATTTCACCATTGCGGCGGACGGCAAAACCATTTATGCGGCGGAATATCCGTTTGCGCTGCCGATTGATGCGGAGAATATCTGGAAACTTCCCGGCAAGACCAATACCTCGTTCCAGTTCAGCATTTACCCCGGACTGAAAAAAGGCGCGGTTCAGTTCGAAGCCGAAAAGAATGCGGACCGGGCGGAAATGACCATTTCGCTGAATGGCAAAAACGTCGTTTCCCGCGAATGGAAAGCACTGAAAAAAGAGAATCTGTTCCGTTTTGAACTGCCTGACCTGAAGAGCGGCAAATACCAGATCCGGCTTACCACATTTGCCGGAACGAAGCAGCTGCACAGCATGTCCAGAGAATTTGTGCGTACGGTGTTTCCATGGGAAAACAACCAGCTCGGCATCACCGACAAGGTTTATGCCCCGTTCAAGCCGCTGACTTTCAACGGCGACAGCCTGAAAACCGTGCTGAACGAATACACGTTTGAACCGTCCGGACTGTATGCGGACGTCAAACCGCGCGGCAAATCGCTGTTCAAAGGAAAGAGTTCGCTGCACTTCAAAGCGGACGGCAAAGCCGGCAGGATCGTCAAAAAGGACGGACATTTCACCCGGAAATCCGGCTATTCGGCTGATTTTGCCGGAACAGTCCGCACGGACAGCGGTTTGTCGATTGAGACAAAATCTCTGACCGAATATGACGGCTGCACCCGTTTTGAAATGACCCTTGCGCCGGAACCGGGCAAAACTCCGCGGCTGGACAGTCTGTATCTGGATATTCCGCTGGATTCGGCGCAGATCCGGCTGTTCCACGTGATCAAGGCGGGCAATATCCGCTCGAATCCGGCGATCAAAGTTCCCGCCGGCGAAGGCGTGGTCTGGAAAAGCACGGACACCGCCGTCAGCGGGGAATTTTACGGCAATATGCACGTTTATCTCTGGCTGGGCGAAATGGACCGCGGTCTTTCGTGGTTTGCGGAAAACGACCGCAATTTCTCGCTGGATGACAAGAAGCCGGCGCAGGAACTGATCCGGAAAGACGGTGTGCTGACTCTGCGGATTCATTTCGTGAACAAGCCGTTCACGCTGAATCAGCCGCGCACTCTGGTCTTCGGAATGCAGGCGTCTCCGGTCAAACCGATGCCGCAGGACTGGCGCAATCCGAAGCTCATCATTCCTCCGCACGGCGGCTCGAACGCCTATTGGGGAATCCGTCCTTCCTATGCCGGAAAATATCCGGTGGGGTACGACTGGGAATATGTCGATGAGATGGTCAAGGCGCGTGAAAGCGGCAAGATCAATCCGAAATATATCGACAGTTTCCTCAAAAAGCATTATTCGGATATGCCCGAAGATCTTCAGAAAAATTACCGTGCCCATGCGTACAACGGACATCTGGGCATGATGGCGCAGCGCGGCAAGAATCCGACGATGATGTATCTGGAAGAACATTGTCAGGATCAGACCACGCCGGAATGGGAAACGTTCCAGGATGAATGGGGACTGACCAATTTCACATCGCGCAAATGGCTGAAGGAGAAAGACCTGATCAATGCCAGTCTGCGTTCGGCAGCCGGACTGCATATCATGCCGGTCAAGTCGTATCAGGATTTTGTGATGTGGCAGTGCCGGGAATGGCTCAAACGCGGCATCGGGCTTTACTGCGACAACGCGTTTCCGCACAACAGCACCGACCCGCTCAATTCGAACGCCTATGTCCGTGAGGACGGCTCGGTTCAGCCTGCCGCCAACATCTGGGATATGCGCGAATATCACAAACGCATGTGGCAGCTGACAAGAGAAATGCAGGAAAAAGTCAAATGGCCGCTGCTGGTCAATCTGCACATCACCAACGCCGTGTTCCTGCCGGTGGTCTGCTGGACGGACGTTCAGCTGGACCTGGAATGGGGCTGGGCGAGCGGTTACAAGCCGTTCCCGCCGGAACTGCTGGAAATTGAAACAACCGGACGTCAGCTCGGCGTTTATCCGCAGACGCACTTTCCGATTGTCGGCTGCGGCCTGGTTCATGAAAATCCGACGTACCTCAACGGAAAAATCGACGAGGACATGGTCCGCACCGACTGGGCTATGCGCATGATTTACAGCGTGCTGCGCTACGACATCCGCGGCGAAAACTTCACTCCGATGAATAAAATCGTCAACGATTTCGGTTACGGCACAGACGCCTGCAACGTCTTTGAATACTGGCAGCGCGACTATCCGCTGTCTGTCGAACCTGCCGAAACGGTCAAATCAGTACTGCTCCGCAGCGGCGACCGTGCGATTCTGATTCTGGCGTCGTGGAATGAACAGCCGGTTACCGTGCGGATTTCGGCAAAGAAACCGCTGAAAATCCTTTCCGCACAGGGTAAATATCCGGCAGAGACTTATCATCCTGCCGACGGTGCGTTTGAAGTGAAACTGGCAAAATATGGAATGCAACTCATCACCATGGAGGTAAAATAATATGAAACACTCACTCATGTCGCTTCTTCTTCTGGCTGGGCTGACGCCCGCCGCACTTCCGGCTCAGCAGACACAGGACTCGCTGGCGGAAAACGTTACATTCTATTGTAGCTTTGACGATTCGGTGGAACCGGATCAGTCGCGCGGCTCGGACAAAATCATTGTCGGCAACTTCGACAAAAGCCGCTTTGAGTTTATCCCCGGCGTCAAAGGCAAAGCTGTGCTGGGCAAAAACAATCCGCAGTCGCTCCGTTTCAAGATTCAGGACAATGTGGATTTCAGCAAACCGGGCAGTGTTTCGCTCTGGTTCAATCCGGTCGACTGGATTGTGCAGACCAAAGACACCCCGAATCAGGGCAATACGCAATGGAAGAAAACATATTACAACAGTTTCTTCGCTACTTCGTATATGCCGACCGGGTATATCGTGCTTCAGCGCACGACTTCGCATGTTCCCGGCGGCAAGGATGTCCTGATGCTGGTGTTCCCGTGCTTCAAGGACATCACCAAGTCGAATGTCCGGCTGGATCTGGATCTCGGCAAGAATGTCTGGCATCACCTTGCCATGACCTGGGATGGTCTGAACTACGTGATCTATCTGGACGGCAAGGAACGGCTGCGCACGTCGGTGCCGTACAAAGTGACTTCGGACAAGCTGGCGGACTGTTTCGGGATCGGCATGAGCAGCGGACTGGCGTTCGATGAATTCACGCTGTATGACAAAGTGCTTTCGGCGGAGGAAATCGCCGGATTGTACAAAAAGGACAACCCCGTCAAGTAAGAAAAGATTATGCGGTTTACAGATCTTTTTCCCGCGGATTACCGGGCATTCTGCCGTGGACCGCTTTCCTTCTGCATGGAACGGTTCGGAGGGATCGACTCGATCTCGCTGCTGGATGTCCGGGAATTCAACGGCAAACTCTATCCGGATCGTTTCCCCGTTCCCTGGCTGAGACGCCGGGGCAGGGCAACGATGGGGCGTCCGCTTTATTCTCCGGCGATTCAGTTCCGGCACGGCAAAATCAATTACGTGCCGGAAAAAGCCGAACTGTATCCGTTCGGTTTCCGCTCCGGTGAATTTTCCGCGGCAATGAATGAAAAGGCAATGATTTTCCGGTTTGCTCCGCATCCGGGCGAGCGTTTCATCATGACGCTTTCCCGTCTGCACATGCCGGAAGGGGTCATGCCTGCACTCAAGAATCAGCTGGCGGTCATTGCCAGCGGCATCCAGTGGCTGCCGCCGGAATTGCGCGGTCCCGGCTTCGATCCCGCCCGTCCGTTTCCCGAAAAGGATATGACCCTGACACGCCTGCCGGCTGTCTGCCGCGACGGTATGCTGATTTTCGAGGCGGATTGCCAATACGCCGATCATGCGAAAAAACAATTCTGGGTGATTCGCGGCAATCGTCCGCTGGCGGCTTTCACGGAGATTCCCAACGGCTGGACTCTGGAATGGGAGGAAACCGGGGAGCCGCTGGAACTGGGATTCGGTTTCGGAACCACGGTGGATGAGGCGGCGGTTCAGGCGGCTGCTCCGTTTGATTCGGTGTTTCAGTCCGGACTGGAAATCTGCCGTCCGTCCGTGGAAGCGGAGATTGACGGTCTGCCGGAAGCCGCGGAATTTTTCCGACGTTATCCCGGTTATCAGCGGCATTTGCTGCTGACGGAAACTGCGGATCAGGCAGCGATCCGGGCTGCCGCCGACAAGTACGGGTATTTCTCTCTGTGGGATCATGTGTATCCATCCCGCGATTTTCTGCTGACCGGCGAACCCGTCCGGACACGCAGGATGATCCGTTATCTGCTGGATTATCCGTGGGTGGAGACCTGTGCCTGGATCACCATGCACCTGATCCTGACCCTGGATGAATATCTGGCGTTTGCGGATGACCCGGATTTCCTGCGGGAATGTATGCCGCATCTGAAACGTTATCTGGATTTCAATGAAACGTTTGCAAATCCGGAGACAGGACTGCTGGCAACTTCCCTGAACGTCGGGGTCGACTGTTCGGACGAAGTCGGTCTGAACGGTCTGTTCTACGCTTCCTGTCTGAACGGCTGGTGGTATGATTCTCTCCGGGTGCTGGAGAATTTTGCGACGGAAACCGGTGATCCGGCTCTGGCGGAACGCTGCCGCGTGCTTTCGGAAAAAGTCGAAGCTCATTATGCGGAGGCGTTTTTCGATGAACAGGAAGGGTATCTGCGCGCGGCACTCAAAGCGGACGGCACTCTGCCGGACCGGATTGTTTATCAGAACACCCACACGCTGGGCATGGATTATCTGTACGGCGCACGGCTGTTCCGCCGGATTCTGCCGAAACTGGCGGATTATCAGGCTGTCCGGCTCTGGCACCCGATAGGGCATACTGCGGTGGCGTATGACAGCGAAGTACCCTGCGAGATGTGGAAGTCCGTTCACATGAATCAGCATCTCGGACACGAATGCAAGACGGCACGTCTGGGCGGCAGAGCGGATGAAGCTCTTCACCTGATGCGCGGCTGGCTGGAGTATTTCTCCCGGTATCAATGCGCCGTGGAGACGTTCAATCTCGCCGGCTGTGACGGTGATTCCAACCAGCTTGCCAACTGGCAGGCGTTTTCCGCCACCGCGGCGGCACAGGGGCTTTTTTGCGGCGTCGGCGGCTGGATGTACCATCGCGGCGGCCGCTGCTGGGTCCCCGGCGAAGGACCGGATTCCCGGTTCAGACTGCAGGAAAATGTTTTCCGGGTTTCCGGACAGGGCGGCTATGCCGGCGGTATTTCCGTTGACGGGTGCCGGATTTCCGGAACTCTTCAGACTCCTGCCGACCGTCCCGGAAACGAGTATTCGGTCGAGCGTACCCCGGAGCTTCCGGCACATCCCGTGCTGTTGTGTCTGGCGGATGCTCCGGTCTCCGCAGTGAACCTTGCCGGCTGCCGGCTGCGCTTCATCTGCGGGGCGTCCCTGCGGACGTTTCTGAAAGTTCAGTCTCCCCGGAAACCGCAGTTGCGGATCAATGGAAATGCGGTGGAGATTGAATGGTTTGAAACAGAGCACCGGATGGAATATGACGGCGTGTTCCATGTCGGCGACGAGGTGGAAATTTCGGCGGAATGCTGAATTTGCCATGCCGGATTTCCGGAATGGATGTCTGCCGATGACAGGAACAGATATCCGTTCCGGAAAATCCGGAAAGCCTTGCCGGAAATGGAATCATCGCTCTTGATTTTTTCCAGATTCACGGTTATATTGCCGGAGAATCAGAAAACACAACCGTGAAGGATAAAGAACACTCATGAAAGAATTATTTTTTCCTGAAATGAATCCGGAAGCACTGGGCATTCCGTCATCAGCCGTTTCGGCTTTCGTCAATGACTTGAATCAGCTGGAACAGTCTCATGCGTTTGTGTTGATGCGTCATGGAAAAATTGCCGCCCGCGGCGCCTGGAGTCCGTACACCATGGAACTGCCGCATGAACTTTTTTCTCTGAGCAAAAGTTTCGTATCCTGCGCCATCGGCATAGCACAAGGGGAAAATCGTCTGAAAATCTCCGACCGCGTGATGGATTTTTTCCCGGAATATCTCAGTGACCGGGTTTCGCCGGAAATGAAAACGGTTACGCTGAAAAATCTGCTGACCATGTCCAGCGGTCATGACCGGTGCAGTTTCAATTTTGTGGATTTTGAACACGGTGACTGGCTTCGCGGAATTTTCGAGTCTCCGCTGTTCTACCGTCCGGGAGAACGCTTTGTCTACAACTCCGGCGCCACTTTCCTGCTTGCCGCGGTGATCCGGAAAGTTACGGGAATGAATGTTTCGGAATATCTGCAGTCGCGTCTGTTTGATCCGCTGGAAATTCAGCCGCCGGAATGGAACTGCAATCCGCAGGGAACCAATATCGGCGGCTGGGGACTCTGGCTGAATGTGATGGATATTGCCAAGTTTGCCCATCTGCTGCTGCATCGCGGCTGCTGGAACGGCAGACAGCTGGTTCCGGCGGAATACCTGGCGGAAGCCACTTCCTATCAGGCGGATAATTCCATGAATGAATCTCCGGACTGGAAAATCGGTTACGGCTATCAGTTCTGGCGCTGCCGGGAAGGCGGATTCCGCGGCGACGGTGCTGCCGGGCAGTATGCCGTGGTTTATCCGGAAAAAGATCTGACTCTGGCGTTTGTGTCCGGAATGGGCGGTATGCAGCAGGTGCTGACTTCCCTGCAGGAAAGAATCCTTCCCGTGCTGAAAGAACAGCCGCTGCCGGAAAATCCTGCGGCGTCGGCTCAGCTCCGGACGCAGCTGGAAAATCTGCGCGCCGCACTGCCGCCGGATATGTCCGCCGGTGTTGCCGGAACGCCGGAATGTGCCGCCGGGGAATATGCGGCAGCTCCCAACCGCTGGGGCATACAGAACATAAAACTGTCGTTCGGGAATGATTCCTGTTCTCTGGATATTGACGGCGTCCGCGTTCTTGCCGGCTTTCGTGAGACGGAATACAGCAATGCCGCGCTGGCGGCGCGGACTCCTCACCGGGTGGCTGCCCGTGCCGCCTGGCTGCGTCCGGATCTGCTGAAAATCTACGCCTGGTGCATTCAGACCACCGCCCGGTTCACCTGGCTGCTGCGGTTCGATACCGATCATGTGGTGATTCAGCGGACTACGCCGATTCTGTTTTTCAGCAATGAAAACAATATTGTTTTCCACGCTTTCCGGACCAAAAAGGATTGACCGGACTGAAAAGTTTGATGAAAACAGAATTCAGAACTTGAATTTTTGTATTTTCAGTGTAAATTATCGGCTTGAAATCGGGGCGCATTCCATATCATCCCCCCCTGAATGTGTTCCGGTTTCTTTTTTTTATGCCCAGTCGCGGGAATGATTGAAATCCGTCAGAAGTGTTTCCTGTTCACTGCATTTGCGCAAATCCCGGAAAATGGAAAAATGCTCCGGAATATCTTCCAATGACAAGGTCTGTTCCGGATAAAGATGCGTCAGCATACCGTCTTTTGTCAATTCAAAACGATTGCCGCGGATGTCACGGATTTTCTGCCAGGGCAGCAGTACAGCCCGCGTGGTGAAAATGCAGGGCTTGCCATATCCGTAGACTTCCAGCGGCAGAATCGAATGTTCGCGCAGCTGTTCATGGTCGCCGCGTCCCAGCTCGATCCACGCCTGTACTCCGGCGGCTCCCAGTTCCTGACATACCCGGACGCATTCCGAATTGCAGACCGGAAACGGAAACATGGTTTTCAGAATCAGCCCGTGCCGCTGCGGTTCCGGGAACAAGGCAAATTGAAACAGCGAAGTCAGGCGGAACACTTTGGTTCCGCGCCTGATGAGACCGGCAATCTGCCGTTTCAGTTCATCCAGCTGAAATTCCGGAACGATCGGCGGCAGTATGATTTCGTCTTCCGGTCCGGCAATGCTGATTTCCCGCGCCGCCGCTGTATCTGCCGTTCTGTTTTCTGCAGCCGCCGTGCAGTCCGGAAACAGTTCGAGTGCAGACGGCTGAAACGCATCGTATGCATTCCGGAAATTCTGCAGACACTTCGCCGCCTTGCGGTGCGGCAGGTCATGCGGAATCCGCAGTTCAGCCCAGTTCCAGAACTGCCGCCGTGCTTCTTTCAGTTCACTTGACGGCAGAAACCATTCGCCGGAAACCTCCGCTGAAAGGACGCCGCCTTCAAAAATTTCCGAGGCCGCCGCGGAAAATTCCCGGATCAGATCCTCTGCCGAAACCGCGTGTTTTTTTGCCGGGGACAGCGAGGGCAGGGCAATATGAAACTGATCGCCGGTGCAGACTGCCGCCGTCAAACCGTCTGCCGACAATGATATTTTTACATCCAGCGGAACTTTGGGTGCGGGCAGTTTTGCCATGCGTCCGGAATAATCCGTGCCGGATTCCCCCGTACGGTAAATCAGTGAATCCCGCAACGGCTTTTTATCTGATCGTATGAAACAGCGGTCTCCGGACAACACTTTCATGACGGAACGGCGTTTCGATTCGAGGAACAGAACCGTCTGGCTGAACCCGTCTCCGGCGTCTGCCGCCGTCTGGACCCGGATGGTGTCGCCGACATGCAGCCGTCCGGACATGACCGCTTCGAAACCGCCGGGTGCTGTTCCCGTTACTTTGCCGCATGGCACACCGGACCCGCCCAGCGGATCCAGCCGCACCAGTTTTTTCATGGAAGGAACCGTATAAAAACCCAGGGAGGTTTTGCGAGTACAGACTCCGCGCAGAATATTCTGTGCTTCGAGTAATGCTTCCGGACGTTTTTTTGGGGCGGCATCCAGTACGGTCCGGTATGCCCGTACCACTTTTTCCACATAATCCGCCCGACGCAGACGTCCTTCGATTTTCAGACTGCAAACGCCCAGACTGCGGAATTCATCCAGCAGTTCCAAGGCGCATAAATCATCCGGGGAAAACAGAAATTCACCCCGCCCGGCGGAATCGCCATAGCGGAAATACTGCCGGCGGCAGGGCTGTTTGCATTTGCCGCGGTTGCCGCTCCAGCCGCCCAGCCAGGAAGAAAACAGGCAGGAGCCTGAAACACAGCAGCATAATGCGCCGTGTACAAATAATTCGATTTCGACCGGCGGTTTGCCGTCCGGAATCATCTTCCGCAGTTCGTTCAGCGTAACCTGCCGTTCCATAATGACCCGCCGGAATCCGAATTTTTTCGCGGCTTCCAGTCCGGCGGAATTGTGAATGCCCAGCTGTGTTGAAGCATGGAGAGTCAGTTCCGGAAAATATTCCCGGATGATCCGCGCCGCGCCCAGATCCTGCACGATCAGGGCATCCGGCCGGCATTCCGCCAGATGAGCCAGTTCCGCCGCGGCTTCCTTCAATTCGCTCTCTTTCAGCAGAGTATTGAAGGTAACGTAGACTTTACGGTGATTTTTTCCTGCATAAGCAATGATTTTAGCCAGTTCTTCGTGCGTGAAATTTTCCGAACGTTCCCTGGCATTGAATTTATGCAGACCGCAATAAACGGCATCCGCCCCGGCATCGAATGCCGCCAGTGCTGCGGAAGGATTGCCGGCAGGAGCCAGCAGTTCCATTTTTCCGGTGGAACCGATCATTTCGCTGCTGCCTTGAGATGTTCCGCCAGACGCCGAAACAGGGCGGGATCAATTTTTTCCGCGCGGATGTCCAGGCTGATGCCCAGGTCATTCATGGCTTTTTCCAATGGTTCCGCTCCGAAAACCGCCGCTGCCTGTTTGAACATTTTCTTGCGGCGGTGCGCAAAGGAAACTTTCACCAGAGTACTCAAGGTTTTGAACAGTCCCGCTTCCGGACGGTCCGGACGCAAGGTCAGACGCAGAATCACGGAATCCACATCCGGTTTCGGGAAAAAGAGGTCGGGCGGAGCTGTCCGCACCGCTTCCACTTTATACATGGTCTGCACCCGGATGGACAGCGCACCGTATTCTTCATCCCCGGCGGAAGCCGCCAGCCGCATACCGACTTCTTTCTGAAGCATGACCAGCATTTCCGTCGGCGGGGTTTTCAGTGTCAGCATATTGGCGACGATCACCGTTCCGGCGGAGTAGGGCAGGTTGGAGATCAGCCGGAACGGGATGTCTTCCCCGTAAATGGCGGGGATATCCGTTTTGCAGGCATCGCCTTCGATCAGCCGCAGACCGGTGTTCTTGAACCGTTCGCGGAGCCAGGCGGCGAGTTTGCGGTCGAATTCAATGGCGGAAACCTGCGCACCGGTTTTGAGCAGCAGTTCCGTCAAGGCGCCGAAGCCCGGACCGACTTCCAGAATGCGGTCGGTCGGCTGAATGTTGGCGGAGCGGACAATGCTTTCCGTGAAATTGGCGTCCACCAGAAAATTCTGTCCGAGCTTCTTGCTGGGAGCAATGCCCAGACCTTCCATCAGAGCTGTAAGCTGTTTCTTATTCATGATGTTCAGTGACTGTGTCCGCAGCATCCGCCGCAGCCGCAGCTGTGGGAGGCATGAGGACACATGGACTCATTGGCACAGCCGTTTCCCGCGGGAACGGAGGCGGAGAAAGTCGAAAGTTTACGTTGAAGACGGCCGGAATGACATTTGGGGCAGCCGTCTTCCGGACGGGAGGACGAATTGCGCACCAACGCTTCGAACTGATGTTTGCAATCTTCGCAGATATATTCGTAAATAGGCATGGCTCAACTCCTTTCAGCGCGAACTGTAATGCCGCTGGATCAGCCAGTAAATCAGCAGACCCAGGATGAACATGGTGCAGAAGAACAGCGGATACGCCACGTACCATTTCATGCTTTTCCCGATGACGGAAGTAAACTCGGACATACCGCCGACTCCCGTGAAGAAAGTCGGGATGGAAACGGCGATGACAATGGCGTTCATGCTTTTCATCGTAACGTTCAGATTATTGTTGATGATGGACGCGCGGGCATCCATCAGACCGGAAAGCACCTGCGAATACACCTGCGCCTGATCGAGAAACTGCTGATTTTCAATCGCCTGATCGTCCAGCAGTTCCAGATTGTCATTGGTAAAACCGATTTTTGCGGAACCGGCTTTCATGCGTTCAATCAGTCTGCCGTTGCCGCTGAGGGCGTTCAGATAGTAAACCAGTCCCTTTTCCAGAGTGAACATGTCCAGCAGGTTCTTGTTTTCGGAGGATTTGCTGATTTCATGTTCCAGTTCATCACTGCACATGTTGATGATGCGCAGGTGTGTCTCAAAATGCCGGATGGTCTGATACAGAATACGCAGCAGAACATCCTGCGGAGTTTTCAGGTTGGATGCCAGACGTCCGGTAAACAGGGGAACCTGGTCGTCCAGCACGATAATGATCCGGTCGGGCGGAAAAAGAAACACCCCCATGGATTTGACCCGGAAGAAAAAATTGTCCTCGGCAGAGTAGTTTTTCGGATATTTGAGAATGATTGCCGTATGGTTGTCTTCAAATTCGATACGCGGAGTCTCATCCGGGTCAGTGGAGGAAATCAGCGTATGTTCGTCCACCCGGCAGACGTCGATCAGGTAGCGGCGTTCTTCCTCGTCGGGACGAATGTAAATATCAATATGCGGGAAACCGCCGGGATTCTGCTCTATCTTGCCGTTGACTACGGAATAATGCTGCAGCATAGTTTCCCTCCTTCCTTAGCAGAAAAGACGGACAGGCGGGAGGGCCTGTCCGCCTGTTTGCGGTCAGTTGTTTTTCCGGAAGTTCTCCATGAGATCGACCAGTTTCTGAACGCCTTCGATGGGCATGGCGTTGTAGATGCTGGCGCGGAGACCGCCGACGGAGCGATGACCTTTGAGTCCGATCATGCCGTTTTCAGAAACGACTTTGAGGAACTTGGCTTCGAGTTCTTCGGTGGGGAGACGGAAGACAACGTTCATGCGGGAACGGCTGTCCTTCTGCACCGGGGAACGGAAATAGCCGTCGGAATCATCAATGGCTCTGTAAAGCAGAGCCGCTTTTTCATCGTTCCATTTTTCGATGACATCCAGACCGCCGACTTCTTTCATCCAGTCGGTAACGAGACCGATCATGTAGATGCCGAAGGTCGGGGGGGTGTTGTACAGAGAGTTGTTCTTGGTGTAGGTTTCATACCGCAGCATGGTCGGCACATTGGCGGGTGTGCGTTCGATCAGATCCTTGCGGATGATGACGAGCGCCAGACCGCTGGGACCGAGGTTCTTCTGAGCGCCGGCGTAGATCATGCCGAAATCAGAGACATTGACCTTGCGGGACATGATGTCGCTGGACATGTCGGCGATGAGCGGAGCCTTGGTTTTCGGGAAGGAACGGTACTGGGTGCCGTAGATGGTGTTGTTGCTGGTGATATGCACATAGCTGGCGTCATCGGAAAGTTTCCATTCGGAGAACGCCGGGATGTGGTCGTATTTGGTTTCCTTGCTGGAAGCGGCGGTGCGGACTTCGCCGAAGCCTTTGGCTTCCTTCATGGCTTTGGAGGACCACGTGCCGGTGTCGACATAATCCGCCGCACCCTGCATCAGGTTCATCGGGATCATGGCGAACTGCATGCTTGCACCGCCCTGAATGTAGACGATATCATAATCATCGGACACGCCGAAGACATCGCGGATATTCTGGTTGGTTTTGTCCAGAACAGCCTGGAAAGCGGCTCCGCGGTGGGAATGTTCGAGAATGCCGCAGCCCGTGTTGTCATAGTTGCAGAATTCTTTTTGGGCTCTTTCCATGACCGAGGCGGGAAGCCCGGCAGGACCGGCGTTGAAATTGAATACCTTCATCGACAAAACTCCTTGGTTTGAACGTTTCAAAGCCATTAACATACCACATTTTTCCGTTTTTGACAAGTGGAAATCGCAAAAAACGTGAAACAAATTTCTGAAAATTCCGAAAAAACCGCTTCAAAGGGCTTTCCATTTGCGTTTTTCATGCTACATTACCAGACGTATTAGTTTACAGCAATGAAAGGCTGATGGATGAAAACACTGAATATTTATGTGACGAAAGCATTTCTGGCTACTTTTCTGACCGCGATCGGGATTCTGACCTTCGGCATGACCGGAGCGCGGCTGATGAAAGTCTTTGAATATATTTCCAGCGGCGTACCGGTCGGCAACGCCTTCACCTTCCTGCTTTATGTGCTGCCCATTGTGCTGGCTTTTACCATTCCGTGGGCTGCCCTGGTGTCGGTCATGCTGGTGTTCGGACGTCTTTCCGCCGACAATGAAATCACCGCCATGCGTTCTTCTGGCATCTCCATCCTCCAGATCGTTTCCCCGATTATTGTCATTGCCTTTTTCCTGACGTGCATCTGTCTGTACCTTCAGCTGCAGGTCGGACCGTATTATCTCGGCAAGGCGCGCGTGCTGGTGAAGAATGTGCTGATAGACCAGCCCACGGCGTTGTTTGAACCCGGCATTCCGATCAAATTCGACGACCTGCGGATCTACATCGGCAGTAAAGACGGCAATGTCATAAAAAATGTCCAGGTGTACCGCATGGGCAAATCCGGCGGCTGGGAACAGGACGTTACTGCCTCGAAAGGCGAAGTGGAAGTAGACAGACAGAAACAGGTTCTGAATGTGATTCTGCACAATGCAACGATTGCCGCGCATGAGGGAAATACCACCCGGCACACGTTTTCGGAAAAACTCACGTTCTCCATTAATTACGGCAAGGAATTCAGCTCGGAAAACGTGTCCATGCGGGATAAATTCCTGCGGTTCATGGATATCCTGGCGCGGTTGAGTCTGGAAAAGAAACGCGGCGCAGATACCACCAATCTGGAAGTGGAACTGAATCAGCGGGTGGCGCTGGCACTGGCACCGATTGCTTTCCTTCTGCTGGGAATGCCCCTTGCCGTTCGGACCAGCCGGCGCGAAACATCGGTCGGACTCTTTCTGAGCGTCCTGCTGGCAGGCATTTATTTCGGCGGAGTGCTGGTTTCCGATGCCCTGCGCGGATCGCCCGCACTGTACCCGCAGTATCTGGTGTGGATTCCTCCCGCTCTGTTCCAGATTTTCGGAGCCATATATATTTTCAAGATAGCCAGAAGATGACTTTTTTTCATAACCATATTTATCCAAGGAGTGCAAATGAAAATCGAATCCTATCTTCAGTGTGTTCACTGCGGCAAAACTTATGACATCGGCGAACTTCGCTACAACTGCGACTGCGGCGGCATTCTGGATGTCAAACGCGACCTTTCCAAAGTCGACGGCGGCGCGCTGAAAGCCCTGTGGGAAAAACGCTGGGGACAGAAACGCGGCATCGAATCTTCCGGTGTCTGGCGTTACCGTGAACTGATTCTGGATGCGCCGGATGACAAGATCGTTACCCGTCAGGAAGGCAACACTCGTCTTTATCCTGCCGGCAGCGCAGGTGTCTGGGCGGGATTGTCCAATCTGTATTTCAAGCATGAAGGCGAAAACCCCACCGGCAGTTTCAAAGACCGCGGCATGACCTGCGGCGCCAGTGCGGCAAAACTGTTCAACGCGAAAACCGTTGCCTGTGCCTCCACCGGCAACACCTCTGCGAGTATGGCTTCCTATGCGGCGGTCAGCGGCATGAAATCCGTGATCTTTATCCCGGAAGGTAAAATCGCTTACGGCAAACTGGCACAGGCTCTGGCGTACGGCGGAACCACTCTCCAGATCGAAGGCAATTTCGACGACGCCATGACGCTTGTCCAGCAGGTCTGCAAAGAACTCGGCATCTATCTGCTAAATTCCATTAACCCGTTCCGTATTGAAGGTCAGAAAGCCATTACCTTTGAAATCCTTCAGCAGCGCGACTGGGAAGTGCCGGACTGGTTTGTCATTCCCGGCGGCAACCTCGGCAACAGCAGCGCCATGGGAAAAGCCCTGATGGAACTTCATGAACTCGGCATCATTTCCAAGATTCCGAAAATCGCGGTCATTCAGGCTGCCGGCGCCAATCCGCTCTACACCATGTGGACCGAACATACACCGTTCAAAGCGGTGAAGAATCCGGAAACCATTGCCACGGCTATCAAGATCGGCAACCCCGTTTCCTGGGAAAAATCCCTCCGTGCCGTCAAATGGAGCAATGGAACCGTCGAACAGGTTACGGAACAGGAAATCATGGACGCCAAGGCGAAGCTGGACGCCGCCGGAATCGGCGCGGAACCCGCGTCCTGCTGTTCGCTCGCCGGAGCAAAGAAACTGGCGGACAAAGGAATCATCGGCAAAGATGAAACCGTGGTCGGTATCCTCACCGGAAACATCCTCAAAGACCCGGATGCCGTCATCGGCTATCATAAAGATACGCTCGGCGACAAAGGGATCCGCGGTACTTTCGCCAACAAGCCGCAGCAGATCCCGCCCACTCTGGAAGCGGTCAAAAAAGCTCTGGGAGTGTGAATCATGAGCGGACAGCCGGCGCACATTGCGGAATACGGCAAGGCGGAGTTCCTGCAGGATGATTTTATCCGGCGGTATTCCGCCATGACCGGCATGGAAGACTCGCTGATTGAGGAAATCATTCAGCTGAAAGACAGTCTGCTCCGGAATGAACCGTTTATCCGCAAACTGGAAGACTTGCACGAACGGCTTTTTGTCCGGGAGCAGCCGTTCGGCGAAGTGTTTCCGGAAAATCCCAAACTGGGAACTCCGCTGGGAGACAGTTTGCGCGGAGTGTTTTACTATCTGTTGCTTCTGTCCGGGGTACCGCTGATGATCCGGCGTTACCGGGAACAGAAGTGGCAGGACACCCTGCTGCATGACATGCTTCGCGATTTCGACATCTGGGCGCGGCATCACAAACGCAACTTCGGTACGCCCGGACTGGCATGGATGGCGGTCGGCTGGATTCATTCGCAGATTTTCATGAAACTGGTCGGCTTCGGACGTCTGCAATTCAATGTTTCCATGAAATTTCCTGCTGAAATCATGGCGTTCCGCAACCGGGTTTCCGGTCAGGTGCAGACTCTGTTTGCCGGGAAAAAACGTTTTACCGCCGCAGGACTGCTGGATGATCTGCAGGAAGAACCCGCCGCCGGAAGCTGGAACAGCATCTGGGAGGAAACGGAATCCTGCTGGCGCGGCAATCCGGTCGGCGCGGACGGTTTTGTCCGGAAAGAACCGGCTGTTCTTGAAAAAACGGAATGGGAACTGAAACTGAAATACGGCGACCCGGTCATCAACATCCATATTCCGGAAAGCGGACCACTGACGCCGGAAGCCTGTCTGGATTCCCTGTACCGTGTCCGTGATTTTTTTGCGGAATATTTTCCGGATTATGCGTGGAAGGCGTTCTGCTGTGAATCCTGGCTGCTGGATCCGCAGCTGGCGGGCATTCTGCCGGCGAAATCCAACATCCTGGCGTTTCAGCGCGGCGCGTACCTGGTTCCGTTCGGCGGACCTGCCGATACGGTTTTCCGCTGTTTCGGGGTCAAAGGAGCCAGAGACGGCGTAGATTCCGTGCAGCCGCAGAACAGTTTTCAGCAGGCGTTGTCCCGATTTCTGAAGGACGGCGGCCATTTCCACACCGGTGCGGGTTTTCTGCTGCGTGAAGATCTCGGAAAGAATGAACCGTACCGGAGAAAAGCCTGATTTTATGAATGAAAATTTTCATTGCGTCCGTTGCGGCGCCTGTTGCCAATGGGAAGGTCCGGTCCGGGTGACGGATGCGGAAATTGATGCCATTGCGGAATTTCTGCATATTCCGCTGGCGGATTTTCTGCGGGATCACACGGTGCTGGCCCCCGACCGCCGTTCGCTGTCTCTGCGGGAGAAGGCGGATGGATCCTGCGTTTATTATGATGCGGAACAGCACCTCTGCCGGATTCAGGCGGTCAAACCGGAACAGTGCCGTGCTTTCCCGTACCGCTGGAACTTTTCCGGCTGGGAAAAACTTTGTGCCGGAGCCGGCAGGGAGGACACATGAACCGTTATTGCGGATTCTGGCTGGATGACACGGAACTCCGGCGTTATCTGGCGGTTCAGGACCGGCATTCCATGTATGAACTGGAAGTCCGGCGTCTGTGGAAATATTGTGTGCTTCATGCGGAAAAAGCGGACGCGGACAATTTTTTCGGACATTGCAGTCCGGAAATTTTTGAGCAATGGGACCGGGAACTGAAACTGAAACTGAAGAAAGTCTCGTTCGGCAGATTGTCCGTCGGACCGTCCGGTCTGTCAGTGGGCACCCCAGCGTATGGCTGCCTGTCCAGCCGGGATGCGGAGAAAATGACGGAGGCACTGTCCGGTGCTGACCATGATTCTGTATTATGCGCCTTCCGGAATCTCTGTCATACAGCCATACAGAAACATCAGTCACTGGTGATTTTCCGTCATGCGGAGCTGCTGGAACAGTGGCAGGATGAACCCGTGGAATCTGCGGAAAAAACGCCGCGTCCGGCACATCGAGGTCCGGTTCGTCTGATGGCATTGCTGGTTTTTGCATTCGGCGCGCCGCCGGCTCTGACGGAATTGAAACTGCTGCCGCTGGCGCAGCGGACCCTTTCCTGTTCCGGATTCTGTGAATGGTGGAGTGCGTGGCTGGGGACGGGCAGAGGGATTGCTCTGCTGGTGTTTCCACTGCTGACTGCCGGGCTGATGCTGGCGCAGATTTTCGGCAAGTTTCCGCGCAGACTTCAGAAGTGTCTGTGGGGAATCGGTTTTGCCGTGCTTCTGCTGTCCTGGCTGGTTTTGCGGCGGGATTTCCCGCATACGGTGCGTTACGAAGCCTTGATGCTGGCGATGGGCGGAGCCGCGCTGTGGCTGAACCGCCGCGCCGATCTGTAAATTATACGGAGAATTATGAGAAAGAAGACCCCAATTCCAGCCCGGACCATTGAGCGCATGGTGCTTTATAAACGGCTGCTTTCGGATTTGAAATCGAAAGGCGTGCGGACGCTGTATTCGCATGAACTGGCTGAACTGGCGAACAATACCTCCACGCAGGTTCGGCGCGATCTGATGGAAATCGGTCAGAGCGGAAGTCCGCGCAAAGGCTATGACGTGGTTCAGCTGATAGACAATATTTCCCGTATTCTGGAAGGTTCGGAAGAACGCCCGGTCGCGCTGGTCGGAGTCGGCAATCTGGGACGCGCCATTCTGTCGTATTTCTCATACAGCCATCCCGGTCTGACGATTGCCGCTGCGTTTGACCGTGACGCCGGAAAAGTCGGACGGATTGTTGCCGGCTGCCGCTGTTATCATATGAACCAGCTGGATGACCTGGTACACGAAATGAAGATCAGTCTGGGAATCATCACTGTGCCAGCCATTGCCGCGCAGGAAGTCGCCGACTGCATGACCGGGGCGGGGATCCGCGGCATTCTGAACTTTGCGCCGGTTCCGCTGAAAGTCCCTGAAAATGTGTATGTCGACCGCATTGACATTGCCAGTGCGCTGGAGAAAGTCGCCTATTTCACCGGTTTGAATTAAGGAGAAATCTGTTATGGACCGCATCTGTATTTCCGGACTGCCTGTCAAGGCAGTCGTCGGAACTTATCCCGAAGAACGGCATCAGCCGCAGCAGTTGTTTTTTGATCTGACCCTGACCGGGGATTTTTCCCTTGCCGGCAGGACCGATACTTTGCAGAACACGGTCGATTACCATGCGGTGGAGGAGAAAGTCATTGCC
Source organism: uncultured Victivallales bacterium (assembly GCA_934661375.1). Taxonomy (GTDB): domain Bacteria; phylum Verrucomicrobiota; class Lentisphaeria; order Victivallales; family UBA1829; genus SIG94. The sequence goes on along the minus strand of CAKUJH010000006.1, from coordinate 85,454 downwards.
ATGGCGGAGAGTTCCTCCTTCTTCCTGCTGGAGGCACTGGCGGAACGAACCGCGGAACTGTGTCTGACTTTTTCTGCTGTGCAGAGTGTGGCGGTCCGGATTGCCAAGCCCGCCGCCGCACTGCGCGGTGAAACGATCGCACTGGAAATTGAACGATCCCGCGCGTGAACGGACCGCTGCGGTTCAGCCGTTGGTTTCTGCCAGCCGGTTGGTCATGCGGCGCGCGAGCGAATATGCAATGACCGCGGACGTTACATCCGTAATCAGCCGGGCAAAGAACAGCATCGGCAGCGACCGGAACGCCAGAGCAAGCAGCGACAGCGGAATCAGGAATCCGACAATACGCATGGCATTCAGCCACGCCGCAGCCGCCGGACGTCCGCAGCCGGTGTAGAAGAATCCGGAGAAACGGTGAATTTCCACTCCTGCCAGCCCCCATGAAACGATCCGCAGATACAGAGCCATCAGCTTCTGGATTTCCAAATCGGCGGAAAAATGGACCACGATGCCGTCGGCAAACAGATTGAATATCACTGCCGCACCCAGCAGGAAAAACAATGCAAAACGCATTGAGAACCGGCGTCCTTCGCAGATGCGGTCATAGTATTTCGCCCCGTAATTCTGACCGACGAAAGGCATCAGCGACATGCCCAGCGACATCGGCACAACGAATGCCGCCATTTCCAGCCGTCCCGCCGCCGCTGTCGCCGCCACAGCCACATCGCCGAATTCCGCCGTGATCCGGGTCAGAACCGATGTTCCCAGCGGAATCATCAGCATTCCCAGACAGGACGGTCCGGCATAGCGCAGCATCAGCATCCAGGAACGGCCGAGAATTTCCTTCGGAATCATTTTGAACACCAGCAGATGATGCCGTTTCGCCAGAATGGTCAGCACAATGACCGTGCTGACGCATTGCGAGCCGATCGTAGCCAGAGCTGCGCCTTTGATTCCCATGGCGGGGCAGAACCACCAGCCGAAAATGCAGATGGGATCCAGTATCACATTGATGACCATGCCGAGGATCATCATGGCGCTTGCCATTTTGGAATCACCGCAGACAATCAGCATGTCATTTCCCAGCATGGCGAGCGAAGCCGTCGCACATCCGAAAAACCAGATATCCATGTATTCCTGTACCAGCTGGAGAGTTTCGCCTTCCGCACCGAATATCGCGTAGAGCGGTCTGGAAAAAGCCATCCCCAGCACCGCCAGCAGAATGGAAATAATCAGCACCAGCAGAATTCCGCTGCTGACCAGTCTCGCGGCGCGCTGCTGCTTTTTTGCGCCCAGCGCCTGCGCGGAAGTGGTCATGACGCCCACGGCAAGACCGCGGAAGATACAGCCGATCAGCATGATGACCGGGAAAGTGAATCCCATGGCAGCCAGGGGCGAGGTTCCCGGCAGTTTCCCGACAAAATAGGTATCGGCAAGATTGTATCCGCACATGGCGAGCGTTGCCGCCACCATCGCCAGAGCGGTTTTGCACATGACTCCCCGTATGGAGCCGCTGGTGTAGGAAAGTGATTTCATGTTGTGTAATTGTTTTTAAGGTTTGATAGTTTAAACAATAAATAATATATCCTGCTCAATTCAGTTTTGCAAGTGCGGAAGCGCAGATAATCGAAAAAAAGATAGTTATCCGATATTCAGATGCGCCTGCCAAAAGTCTGCAGCTGGTAAAAACAATAGCTTTCCCATACATTGTTCACGCTCAAAACATAACAGCGTTTTTATGAAATTTCTCGATTTTCGGACTTTTGGCAGTGCCGTCTATTCAGTAAAAGTTTTCCGAAATGGTACAAACAGAGTTGAAAAGCGGTTCTGACAGGTTATAGTAATATATCGTCGGGGTTTCGATGGAGATTTCCGGAAAAACAACAGAGAGAGGTTCGTTCATGAAATGGATTTATCTTATGCTTGGAGCCGATGTCCTGTGGCTCATCCTGCTGTTTGCCTTGATGCTGAATTTCTGTCCGCCGCTGCCTGGTCTTCTGGGGATACTGGCTGTTTCTGTATTATATTTGGTTTCGGTCAGAAAATCCCAGACAGAACAGGCAGTTGCATGGCGGCGGGCTTTCCGGGATTTTCTGGAAAACGACCAGATTTTTCCGTGTGCTGATCCAGCCGACTATCCGCAGGATTATGTCCGGGAAATAGACCGCGTCTCGGAAGAACTGACCGGCACCGGAATGATTGCTGCCGGGGATTTCTGTTCGGCTGCAAATAAAACCGGTCTTTGGAAAAAAGGTTTTTCCCGGATTTTTCATTCGGCAGACTGTACTGTCTGGGCGCAAGTAGGGCGCATACGTCCGAATTTTCTGATCCGCTGCTGGTGGACTCTGCTCGGTATGGGATGCAATTTTCGGACTCTGACGATGTTTTTCGTACACTTTGAACAGGGAAACGTCCTGATTGCAAGCAATGCAAAACACCGTGTTCTGAAAGCTGTTCCCGGTGTTCATCTGGAAGGAGTTCCCGGACAGACTCCCCGCGAGCTGCTGCAGATTGCGTTGAACAGGAAACGGGAAATCGAAGCCGAGGGTGTCAATCCCGCCCGGATGCTGGATGTACAGTCTTTTCTGAAGGCATCTCATAACACGGATATTTATTTCACTTTCAAAAACTGCGGATTTGCCTTGCCGTCGGATAAGACCATGGCAAAAGAGGGATTCAGCCCATCCGCCATTGAAAAGTACCGTAAAATCTGTACGGGATTTTACCACATGCCGGAAGAAAAAACGCCTGCTCCTGCCGCAGAAATGCCGCAGCCGCCGGAAGCGGAACTGTCTGCCGAATGGAAACAGAATTTGAAACGTTACAGAATCTCCTGGCTGTTTTTCGGATTGTCGGTATTGTGTTCCGCCGTCGATGCGGCATTGGCAGCCGCCGGTTTTACGGGAGTCCCGCTTGCCGCTTTTGGTCCTGCCAGGGCTGTTGCCGCTGCCACAGGGAATATTGGTTCGCAAGTCCCATTTTTCAGTGTGCTGGCTCTTGCCGTGTTTGCGGTTCTGCTCTGCGGATTGTGCTGGCTGCTGGCGAAAAAATACCGCTGCTTTATTTTGATCGGGCTGCTGTTTTTTATTTTTGATTCCGTGCTGGTTTTTCTGTTTATTCTGGATGGCGGACATTCCACCGGGATCAGTGTGCTGTTTCATGTCTGGATGATATGGATACTGTTTTCCGGTGTGTGCGCATGGTTCCGTCTGAAACGCTTGGAAGCGCGTCTGCCGGGAAACACACCCGGCAAGGACGGCAGGCTGCTGGAAGGTTGTCTGATCGGCGGGATCGGACTGGCTGTACTTGTTGTTCTGCTGATTGCCGTCATAATCGGAATCAGTGCCGGCAATACTTCCCTTCCGGAGTCCCTGGGGATGCCGTTGACTGTTGAAAAACACGCAGAACTTGCCCCGGCAGATCCCGATGGCGGTGAAAGATGAAAATCGACAAGGACTCAATTTCCACCATGTATGTCAATGAGATTCAGCCGTATTCCGGACCGCAGATATGAATCCAGGCTGAAGAATGATGGAAAAACGGTTTATTGCTGTTGCCGGCAAAAAAAACAAAAATTTTTTTCTTTGACGTCCTTGCAGAAAACCCTCTAATTTCTGTTTCTGAACCACTGCCGGAAGCCGTTTTTCATACTTGAAAAAAGCGTTTCAGCGTGTATTTTCTTTATCAGACCCGCAATCCGCAGGAGGATTCCGGGCCGCAACAGATGAGGGGGGAATATGACACTGTCCAGAGCTGTATTGCTGGGCGGTCTGCTGGCGTCCGCCGGAATGTCTGCACAGGAGACACAGACTTTCCGGTTTATACAGGACGATGCGCAGGACCGCATGGTTTCCAAAGTGTATGTGCTGAAATATGCACAGGCGAATGACCTGGTGCCGTTTGCCGCGGGGATTGTGAAACGCTACAACATCAATTCCGCAGTCAACAGCATTTCGTTCGGTCAGGCGAACGAGCAGATTCTGACTGTAACCTGTCCGGTCCGAATGATGCCGTATGTGGATGATTTCATCCGGAAGGCTGATCGTCCGGTTCAGGTGGCGGGGCGTGTTCCGGGAGATATTATCCGGGGAACGGGAATCACCCGCGCGGTATACCGTCCGAAATACCGTTCAGGGCAGACACTGGTCAACCTGATCGTCAATGCGGCAGTCGGGGAAGGGGCATACGGTTCGGTTTACGCGTATGACCAGAATTCCAACCAGATTTACTGGAAGGACAATGCCGCCAATACCCAGTATGCGTTCCAGTTTCTGGAATGGGTGGACCGCCCGGCGCCGCAGATCACCTTTCATTTTCAGGTGTACGAGGTGCGGGAAAGCGTGATGCGGGATATCGGGCTGGACTATCTGGCGTGGAAAAACGGACCGGGCATGAATCTGTTCCAGACCGGATTCCAGTCATTTGACCTGTCCTCGGCGGGAAGTTCCGCATTGCAGTCCATGTCCGGACCGATGGGCGGATTCCTGTTTGCGCCGCAGTTCGACGCCAGCTTTCTGCGGATTCTGGAACAGAGCGGCAAAGCGGACGTCCGCAGCAGCGGAACTCTGTCCGCCGCCAATTCGGATACCCGCGGTTATTCCCTGATGTTTGATCCGCAGCTTCAGAACATTCGTAAAGCGGACAACGACAAAACAAGTGTCGGGGTCATGACGCCGCTGCCGGAAGGGGCATACCAGATTTATGTGAAAATCACCGCGCCCATTGTCAACATGCACGGAGGAACGGAACCGGAGAGCGGTTATCCGCGCGACGAAGCGTTTTCCATAGCGCCGTATCAGCCGGGGCTTTACACAAAATCCGCCGGAACGGTGTTTTTCACTTACAGTGTTCAGACCGCCAATGTGGTGGAGCGCAACAATCTGGGGCATGAACTGGTGGAGACCGGAGTGATTCAGAGCAATACCGCGATTGCGCTCAACCGGGAAGTGGTTCTGGCGCGCTGGAACAAGGAACAGGAAGTGGAACAGACGATCGGAGTGCCGTTCCTTTCGGACATTCCGTTTCTGAAATATCTGTTCAGCACGACCACGGTCAGCCGTGAAAAGACAGCTGTCTACATGACTGTCCGTGCCGAAATGATGAATACAGCACTGCCGCAGGGATTCCGGACCGGCGAACTGAAAAAAGTGAAATGACCGGAAAGAGGAGGAGGGACAGTTATGAAAAAAACGATCTGGCTGATTCTGTTCTGTGGAATTGCCGCCGCCGGCGCTGCGGAAATAGCCGGCAGACCGCGCGATTCCAATATCGGCAACACCGGCGGTTATGACAGTACCCGGGTGGATGCCCAATTGCAGGTCCCGGTGAAGAACGGCGTCGAGGTGGTGCATTTCATCCGCGACAACAATGATCCGCGCGTGGTGACGAAAACGTATCTGCTGAAACATGCGGACGCCTACGAAATCCGCGATTATCTCCGGCAGATGGTACAGGCGAAACGGGTCGGCAACACCAGTCTGCAGCAGCAGGCTCCGCTGAATGCAGTGAACGGCGGGAACGGCACCCCCGGCACGGATGCCGGAATCGGAACCGCACAGGCGGCGACGGCTGCCGCGACAGTTTCTGCGCCGGTGCTGTCCACGCCCGCCGCCGCTCAGCCCGGTTATTCGCCGGCACTTCAGCTGGGCAGCAATACCGCGGTGGAGTGCCTGAAATATGCGGATGGAACAGGTCTGCTGATGGTCAGTGCGGAGGATTACCGGTTTGCCGACCAGGAAAACGGCATGGGCATTGATTCCATAGTGGAATTTCTGGACAAACCGCAGATGGGCGCGAACAGCGGAACGCAGATTTTCTTTTATCTGCCGAAATTTGTTCCGGCGCGCAACCTGAAGAATCTGATCCAGAATGTCGGCATGAATATTTCGGATGTGACGGAACTGTGGCAGGGGCAGGATTTGGTTGCATACGATCCGGATCTGAACTGGCTGGTTTTTGACGTTTCCAATTATTCCTGCGACAACATTGCCGCGCTGCTGGCGGAATACGATGTACCGGTTCCGCAGGTGCGTCTGAAAATAACCGTGGTGGAAGTCGTAACGGAAAACGATGACCGCATGGGACTGGATTTTCAGAACTGGAAAAATAATGAAGGCGCTGATTTTTTCACTGCCGGCGGACGGATGCGGAACAACTGGTCGGCACTTTACAATACCGGCGGCAGTATGAACCGGCGGTTCGGCTCGGAACGCACCAGCTTCTACAATTTCAATCCGAAATGGAATACCCGTTATCTGGATTTTCTGGTCAGCCGCGGCAAGGCAAAAATCACCCATACCGGCGAACTGCTGATCCGCAACAATACCCCGGCTCAGCTCTCGCGCACCACACAGATTTTCTATATGGATGTGTCTCAACCGGTTCCGGATGCGCTGTCTCTGCCGGATACCGGAGTCGGACCGTATGAACTGCTTTCCGCCATCATCGGGGAAATCCGCACCAAAGCCGGAGCCTCTGCCGGAACGGTGGAGGAGGGCAATATCCCGGTGGGCAAAGGCAATCAGCAATTGACCGCGGCGTCGGCGGGGTACGGTTTCACTATGACCGTCTCCAATGTGTCCGTCAATCAGCTGGAGACATCCTTCCGGGTAACGCTGTCCAATACCAGCCTGATCGGTTTTCAGTCCAGCGGTCAGCCCCGGATCAGCACTCCGAGCATAACGGATCTGCAGATCAGCCTGCCGCACGGAAAGGACAGTTTTGTGATCGGCGGACTGCGGAAACAGGAAAATGTCAGCTCGACCACGGGAATTCCGTTTCTGTCGGATATTCCGTATATAGGGTATCTGTTTTCCACGAAAAGCACTTCGGTCAAACATTCCGAACTGATTGTGATGGCGGAATGTGTCCGGGATGAACCGGACGATGCCCCGGAAGTGCATGGCATGAGCCGTAAGACCATGAAAGCGCAATGACAGTATGAAAGGGGGGATAGAACATGAAAAAAGGATTTCCACTGGTATTGCTGGCGGCTGTGCTGCTGCCGGCATGTGTGAGCGCGCCGCCGGAAAAACCGGTACGCCGGAACACCGGGCACGACTGTTCCCGTGAAATCCGGATCGGTGACGAGGTTCTGAAAGCGATGAAGAACAACCGTTACAGAGAACTCGCACTGCTGCTGCGGGAGGGACCGCTCAGCGGCATGTCGGAACAGGATTTCCGTACCTCGGAACGCAATATGCGGGAACAGTTCGGACGAATCCGTTCGGCGGAGTTTCTGACGGAATTACGTACGCCGCTGGTGCGGAATCTGGTGTGGAAGGTCCGTTTCGAGCGGAAAAACCGGGAGGGAGGCACCTTGGAACAGGACATGCTGTTCCGTCTGGTCACGGGAACTCTGGACGGACGTCCGGTAGTACTGAATTTCGGCTTTTTCTGATAACAACGTTAAAACAAAGGGGGATTTATGGCGGAAACATCGGAAAAGAAACTGGGAGTATTTTCACTGGCGGCACTGGTGATCAGCGCGATGATCGGGGGCGGCATATTCAGTCTGCCGCAGAACATGGCGCAGGACGCCGCTGTGATGGAAGTGATTCTGGCATGGGTGGTTACAGGGATCGGAATGTTCTTTATCGCCAACACATTCCGGATACTGTCGGCGGCGCGGCCGGATGCATCGTCGGGAATTTATGCGTATGCCCGGCTGGGATTCGGCAGGTTCGGCGGCTTTCAGATGGCATGGTCGTACTGGCTGTGCAGTATTTTCGGCAATGTCGGCTACGCTGTGCTGCTGATGGATGCGCTGAACTATTTCTTCCCCGGCTGGTTTGCCGGCGGCAACAATCTCTGGTCGATCATCGGCGGGTCGTGCATGATCTGGATCATGAACTGGGCTGTGCTGCGCGGCACCCGGCAGGCGGCGGTCATCAACAATATAGGAACTGTTTTCAAATTGGTTCCGTTGCTGCTGTTCGTCATTGTCATGCTGTGCGTGTTCCGCTGGAAGGTGTTTACGACGGACATGTGGGGCATGGAAAATCTGCCGCAGGAAGGTCTGAAACCGCTGGGCGGAGTGCTGCCGCAGGTGAAGTCGACCATGATGGTTACTCTGTGGGCGTTCATCGGTATTGAAGGTGCAGTGGTGGTTTCGTCGCGGGCGAAGGACGCCCGTTCTGTCGGCGCGGCAACTCTGATCGGTTTTCTGGGATGTCTGGCGATTTACGCTCTGCTTTCCATTCTGCCGTTCGGACGTCTGAATCAGGCGCGTCTGGCTGTACTGGAAAATCCGTCCACTGCTCCGCTGCTTGCAGACATTGTCGGCGGCTGGGGCGGCGATGTGATGAATCTCGGTGTCATCATCGCCCTGCTGACCAGCTGGCTGGCATTCACCATCATGATTGCGCAGATTCCGCAGGCCGCCGCATTGGACGGCACGTTCCCGAAAGTGTTCCGCTCGGAAAACCGGAACGGCACGCCGAATGTGTCGCTGATTGTTTCCAGCGTCATCATGCAGCTGGCAATGATCTTCGTCTATTTCGCCAGCAATGCCTGGGATACCATGCTGTCCGTAACCGGCGTGATGATTCTGCCGCCGTATCTGGCATGTACCGCGTATCTCTGGAAACTCTGTGCGCAGGGGCAGTATCCGTCTGGGATGCCGGTGCGCCGCGGCATGGCATTGTTCTGCGGAGTCGCCGGCACGTTCTATGCGCTCTGGATGATTTATGCCGCGGGTCTGAAATATCTGCTGATGGCATTTATTTTTCTGGTGATCGGCATACCGGTTTATATCCGGGCATGTCAGGAACAGAACCGGGAAAAACGCGAAGCGGGAAAACCGGAGGAACCGTATTTCAACCGGTATGAGAAAATCGGCGCGGCAGCCGTAACCGTAATTGCTCTGCTGGCGGTCATCCTGTTTGCCGCAGGAGCTGTCAAACTGTAAGAATTCAGAAAAGAGGGGGAGTAAACATGAACAACGAACTGGAATTAAGACAGGTCCTCATTGTAGAGGATAAATTCAGCGAAAACAGCGGCAGTCTGTCCGGCGCAACGGACCGGCTGATTACTGCGCTGGAAGAACGGAACATCGGAGTACAGCTGGCGGATTCGCCCGCGGATGCCCTGCCGCTGGCGGAAAACGACATGGATATGGACGCTTTTCTGGTGGCGGTGGACATGAGCCGGAAGGAAAAGGAAACCGCCGTGCATTTCCTGCTGAAACATATCCGGCAGCGTCAGGGCGATGTGCCGGTATTCCTGCTTGCCGACCGGGAACAGACCGCCCGGCGCATTTCTCCGGAGCTGATGGAACTTGCCAATGAATTTGTCTGGGTGTTCGAGGACAGCCCGGAATTCATTGCCGGCCGCGTGGAAGGCGCCATCCGGCGTTTCCGCGAACAGCTGCTGCCGCCGCTGATGAAAGCCATCTGGAAATACAATGAGGAAAACCATGAATATTCCTGGGCGGCGCCCGGACATCAGGGCGGAGTCGGCTTCACCAAGAGTCCGGAAGGAAAGAAATTCTATGATTTCTACGGAGAAAACCTGTTTCGCACCGATACCGGAATCGAACGTTCTTCCATCGGCTCTCTGCTGGATCACGAAGGCGCGTTCAAAGAAAGCGAAAAACTGGCGGCAAAGACATTCGGGGCGGACAGTTCCTATTCCATTGTTGTCGGCACTTCCGGTTCCAACCGCACCATCATGCAGGCGTGTCTTTCGGAAGGGGATATCGCGATCTGCGACCGCAACTGCCACAAATCCATCGAGGAAGGACTGATTCTGACCGGAGCGGTTCCCGTGTATCTGGTGCCGACCCGCAACCGGTACGGCATCATCGGACCGTGCCGCCGTTCGGAAATGTCCGCAGCTTCCATTACTGCGAAAATCAAGGCTTCACCGCTGAAACATTCCGCTGATCTCCGCGCTTATTCCGTTGTAACCAACTGCACCTATGACGGGCTCTGCTGCAATGCGGCGAAAGCGGAAGCGGATCTTGCGCAGTCCGCCGACCGTATCCATTTCGACGAGGCATGGTACGGCTATGCGCGTTTTCATCCGGTTTACGCAGACCATTTCGCGATGCGCGGAGATCCCGCAAAGCATAAAGGCGCAACGGTTTTCGCCACGCATTCCACCCACAAACTGCTGAATGCCTTGTCGCAGGCGTCCTACATTCACGTGCGCAGCGGCACCCGTTCCGTGGAGTTCGACCGCTTCAATCAGGCATACTCCATCCATGCGACAACGTCTCCGCTGTATGCCATCTGCGCGTCCAACGACATTTCCGCGGCGATGATGGCGCGCTGCGGCGAATCGCTGATTCAGGAAGTGATCGGGGAAGCCGTGGATTTCCGTCAGGCAATGGCGCGGCTGTGCCGTCAGTTCCGGAAATCCGGTTCCTGGTTTTTCCAGCCGTGGAATGCGCCCGTGGTGAAAGATCGCCGCACCGGGGAATCCTTCGAATTTGCCGATGCTCCGCGCGAACTGCTGATCCGCGACCAAAGCTGCTGGCGTCTGAACGAGGGGGAAATCTGGCACGGGTTCTCCGGCATGGATGACGACTGGGTGATGCTGGACCCGATCAAAGTCAGCATTCTGGCGCCGGGTATGGGCGATGACGGCAATCTGCTTTCCCGCGGAGTTCCCGCCGCACTGGTTTCCGCCTACCTGTATCAGGAAGGGATCGTGCCGACCCGCACCACGGATTTTCAGCTGATGTTCCTGTTTTCCATGGGCATCACCAAAGGCAAATGGGGAACGCTGGTCAACCGTCTGCTGAATTTCAAATCCTTCTACGACCGGAATGTGCCGGTTGCGGAAGTCCTGCCTGAACTGGCGGCGGAGCATCCGGAAATTTACGGCAGACTCGGCATCCATGAACTTGCCGACCGGATGTTTGATTATATCCGGAAGGAACAGCCCGGCGAAGTACTGAACGCCGCCTTTGCCTCGCTGCCGGAACAGGTCTGCTCTCCGCGCGCGGCATATATGAAAATCGTAAAAAACGAGATTGAATTTGTGCCGTCCGACCGTCTTCAGGGCAGGGTAACCGCCAATGCGGTCATACCGTATCCGCCGGGAATTCCGCTGCTGATTTCAGGTGAAAATTTTGGCGGCGCATCCAGCCCGCAAATCAAATACCTGAAAACGCTGGAAAAATGGGATCATCAGTTCCCCGGTTTTGAACATGTTACCGAAGGAACCAAAGTGATAGACGGAAAATACAGCGTGATGTGTCTGAAATAAAAGAAGATACAGAAAAAACGGCAGGAGACTTCTACATTTTCCTGCCGTTTTTTTTTTCAGATGAATGTTTCTGCGGAATCAGAGTTTCTTCGCGGCAATCATGCCTTCTTCGGAAACAGCGGAAACCTTGACTTTGCAGAATTGTCCGACCACATTGTCCTTGGAACGGAAACGAATCCGCGCGAAGTTGGAGGAGAGCCCTTCATAAGTGGTTTCGCCGCATTGACGTTCGACCAGCACGGTTTCCTCGCGTCCGATCAGGGAACGTGCAAAGTTCATGATGAGTTCGTTCTTGATGTCTTTGGCGATTTCCAGACGAGCCATCATTTCCTCCACAGAAAGACGGCCGGGGAGGGATGCCGCCGGAGTTCCTTTGCGCGGAGAGTAGGGGAATACATGCAGGTTGGAGAACTTCATCTCTCTGATGAACTGACAGGCTTCCTGGAAATCGGCTTCGGTTTCGCCGGGGAATCCGATGATCCAGTCAGTGCCGACATGGAGATCATCCACCTTGGCGCGGGCGTCCTCGACCATGGCGCGGAAATCCGCACAGGTATACTTGCGCCCCATCGCCTGAAGGATTCTGTCGCAGCCGGCTTGAACGGGCAGATGCAGGAATCTGCAAAGTTTGTCGTTTGCCGCAATCAGGGAAGCCAGTTCCGGAATGACCGGTCCGGGTTCGGTGGAACTCAGACGTATGCGGTAGCTGCCTTCGGTCTGCATCATATCCTGAAGCAGTTCCGGCAGTCTGGTGTTTCCGTCGCGGTAATTGCAGACGTTTACGCCAGTGATGACGACTTCATGGAATCCGCTTTCGATAAGCTGGCGGAAATCAGCAAGAGCTTCGTCTTTGGCGCGGGAACGTTCGGGACCGCGGACATGCGGAACGATGCAGTATGAGCAGAAGTTTTCGCAGCCTTCCTGAATTTTCAGGTTGGCGCGGGTTTTGAATGGAAAATAGGAAACGGAGCCTTCGGTGAAAATTTTCCCGTCGCCGGAAAGCTGGTTGTGAATGCTTTTCGCCGGGGAGATGTTGAAACGGCGTTCCAGCATGGATTCGAGTTTGGCTTTGTCCTTGCCGGGCAGCAGCAGATCATAGTCGGACGAGTCCGCCGTTTCATCGGGATCCGTTTCCGCCGCACAGCCGGTGAGGATGATATAGGCATAGGGGTGTTTTCTGCGCAGAGCGGCGAGAGCCTGACGGGTTTTCCGCGCGGCTGTGGCTGTAACGGCACAGGAATTGACGACGATCAGGTTCGGACTGTCTTCGCTGTCCTCTTCGATAATTTGAAAACCTGCTTTGCGAAGGCGGTCGCTCAGCAATGCGCTGTCCGCCTGATTCAATCGACAGCCTAAAGTAACAACGGCGGCGGTAATAGTGATCATAAAACGGTAGCCTCTCACTCCCAATGTATGTTGTTCCCGGATCTGCGGCCCGTGCCGCGAATCCATGTTTATTTCTTCCGCGTGGTATAATACTCTATTCTTTCAGAAGTTCAAGACCGGAATTCAGGATTTTTTCGTCTTTTCTGCAATTCGTCTCTGCTGCCCCCCCTGAAACAGTTCGGAAAACTGCGCGGAAATTCAGCATGACCGTTTCGTTTCCGGCTCCGGACGGCTTCTTTTTGGGGATTTTTGCCGAAAAAACACTTTTTCAGAACATTTTTTCCGTTTTTTTTCAGAATTTCTGTTGCAATCTATCAAACTTCGGGTTAAAGTAGTGCCGTTTTCGGTACTTATGCGTATTAAGGTGTTTTTTCGGAACGCCGGAGTATGCAGAATGTTTTGGTCGGAACTGATGCGGAATGCATTGCGGAAGTAAACGGCGGCTTGACAACAGGAAGGAAGCCGGCGGACAACGAGAAAATGAAGGAAAATCGGATTATGAAAAGTGTGTATGTCGGCAATTTGCCGTATGCAACAACAGACAACGAACTCAAAGCCCTGTTTGAACCGTTCGGTACAGTGCATAGCGCCAGAATCAAAACAGACCGCGATACCGGGCGTCCCCTGGGATACGGTTTTGTGACTATGGATGATGCTGATGCCGCCAAAGCCATTCAGGAACTGGACGGCAAGGAAATGGCAGGCAGAAACCTCCGTGTCAATGAATCCCGCGAAAAATCTTCTTCCGACCGTCCCCCGCGCCGTGATGGACGCTCTTTCGGCGACCGTCCTCCTCGCCGTGAATTCAGCGACCGCGACAACCGTCCGTATGGAGATCGTCCTCCGCGCCGTGAATTCGGTGATCGTGACAGCCGTCCGTATGGCGACCGTCCTCCGCGCCGCGAATTCAGTGACCGTGACAGCCGTCCGTATGGCGACCGTCCCCCGCGCCGCGAATTCGGCGACCGCGACAACCGCGGTTTCGGCGGATTCACTCCGCATAATCCTCCGGCGGAAGATTATGACGCCGAACAGGATGACGATGCTTCCGATTACCGCAGCTCCTCCCGCGAGGATTTCCGCGACGACCGTCCTCGCCGCCGTACTTTCCGGAAAAACAATGACCGGCATTTCCAGCGGGATTTCCGCGATGACCGTCCGCGCCGTCCGTTCTTCAAGAACGGTCCCCGGAAAAAAGGATATCGTCCGAACGAAGATTATGATTCGGAAGACTGAAAAAGTTTGATTCAGCGTCCCGGTTCCGCCGGGACGTTTTTCTTTATACCAGGATGAATGGAGTTTACTTATGAAAAAACTGCTGCTGTATTTCCTTCCGCTGCTGATGCTGCTTTCGGCGTGTTCCGACGGCAAGGCGGTCAAAAAACTGAAGATAGGCATATCCATTCCCGCCGCTACTCACGGCTGGGCGGGCGGAGTTGTCTGGAGTGCTGAACAGGCGAAAAAGAATCTGGAAGCCGCCAATCCGGATCTGGAAGTGATTGTAACATCCAGTTCGAATACGGCGGATCAGGTGAACCGGATTGAAAATCTGCTGGCGCGGAAAGTGGATGCGCTGGTGGTGTTGAGTCAGGAACCCGGTCCGGTTTCCGGCATCTGCGAACGCGCCAGACAGCAGGGAACTTTTCTGGTGGTGGTTTCCAATCCGCTGGACAAACCGGTGCAGGATGTGTTTGTCAACGGCGACAACCGCAGTTTCGGGGCTGCCGCCGCAGAAGCGATGGGGCGCCTGCTGAATGGCAAGGGTGATATTCTGGTCATGGAAGGCATCCCCTGTCCGATCAATACCGACCGGGTGAGTGCGTTCCGGAAAGTTCTTGCGGAAAAATATCCGGGTATCCGCATTCTGGATTCCCAGTCCGCCTGGTGGAACACGGAAAAAGGCTTGGCTCTGATGGAAAATTATCTCCAGAAATTCAAAAAGATTGATGCGGTATGGGCAGGAGACGACGATGTGCTGCTGGGTGCGCTCAAAGCATACCGGGAATCCGGACGCAAAGACATACAATGCATGGTCGGCGGTGGCGGCGGCAAACTGGTGGTGAAGATGATTCTGGATGGCGATCCGCTGGTCAAAGGCACGGTTACCTATTCTCCGCGGATGCTGGAAGACGGCGTCAATGCCGCGCTGAAAGGTCTGCGCAACGGCGGAAAAGCCGAAAAAAAGGAAATCATCATCGCTTCCAAAATCGTTACAGCGGAAAATGCCGCGGAATTCTATTTCCCCGATTCCGTTTACTGAAAAAGATCGGGAGTTCCGGTCCGGCTCAGATTCCAGTCGATTTCCGGCAGGGAATGCGTTTTCAGATACGCGTTGATCTGCGAAAAGGGTCGGCTCCTGAAAAAGCCCCGGTGCGCCGACAGCGGCGAAGGATGCGCCGAACAGATGACTGCATGGCGCGTCCGGTCGATCAGCGGCAGTTTGGTTTGCGCGGGGGCGCCCCACAATACGAAAACCAGATGTTCCCGCTGTTCATTCAGACGGGAAATGACTGCATCGGTGAAATTTTCCCAGCCGTGTTTCCGGTGAGAGCCAGCCTGATGCGCGCGGACGGTCAGTACGGTATTCAGCAGCAGGACGCCTTGCTCCGCCCAGCGGATCAGCGAACCGGATTCCGGCACCGGCAGATTCAGGTCTGCATTCAATTCCTTGAAGATGTTGCGCAGCGACGGCGGAAAACGGACGCCGTCCCGCACAGAAAAAGCCAGCCCGTGCGCCTGTCCGTCGTCATGATACGGATCCTGTCCCAGAATAACCACTCTGGTTTGGTCGGGAGACGTCAGCCGGAAAGCTGTGAAAAGCTCCTCCGCCGGGGGAAAAATAGTTTGGGTGCGGTATTCCTCCTCCAGAAACGGGGCGAGAGTGCGGAAGGATTCTGTCTGAACTGCATCCTGCAGAAAATTGCGCCAGGCATCCGGCAGATGGTTGGTCAGATCGAAAGATGATTCCATAATTCAGCAGCAGAGTTTTTGTTTTTTGAGAAAAAGATCCCAGATCCCTGCCGGGATCCGGGGGTTACGCCAGTTCCAAAGTTTCAGATTTCAGCGCGTGCGGCGTTTTTTGCCTCCAGTTGAACCAGAGTTTCGCCGTTTTTGTGGTTTTTACGCTTTTCCAGATATTTACGGACTTGGGTTTCAGCTTTCAGCGCAGCGGCGTCCAATGCCTTGTACATGTCATAGTCCTCCACTTGTGCTGTCGCCGTGAGATCGTTTTTAATGTTCACGACCACATCCGCGATGGTTCTGCTTCCCTGAACATCAAGAACGACCGAAGCCGAAATGATCTTCACAGGCAGATCGGCAAAACGTCCTGTAATCGTATCGATTGCGCTCTGTTTCACCGCCTCGCTGATGTTGAAGTGTCTTCCGCTCACTTTGATATCCATAAGCACCTCCTTGGTTAGGGCGTTGACAGCATTATAGACCAGTTCGGACAGATTGCAAGCCGAATTTGCATTTTTTTCAGGATTTTCTCAATATTTTCCCGCTTCGAATCTGTCCGGAGGGTATTTTTATTGCAAAAATACGCTTGACGGAGTATATTACTGTATGAAAAAGAAAGAGGAGACAGCATCATGAACGAAATCAGACAGACCCCCGCACCGGGAGCGCATCTGCTTTTATATTGCGGCGACATTCTGGAATTCCGGCTGGAATGTTCCGAGCCGGTCAAGGGGCGCATGTTCCTGCGCACCAATCTGGGATGTGCCGGTTATCATCGCAAGGAAATCATCGAACACGTCGAGCAGGAAATCACGCCGGGCTTTCAGGACTGGCGCAATCTGCCCATGACCCGTATTGACGATTTCTCCTGTTCCGTCCGGCTGATGCTGACCGAAGAGGGGCATTTCGAAGGCAAATGTTTTTACCTGGATCCCGACGCCCCGGATCATGAACCGGTGTGGGTCGGCGGCGACAATGTTCATATCAATGTGGAACCAGCGGTTTACTGCTGTGCCAACGGCACTTACTGCGCGTTCGTGCGGCAGTTCGGCGTCAATAAGAACAAGGCGGTTTCCACTCTGCCCGAAGGTGTGGCGCAGACTGATCTGGAACGTCTGGACAAAAACGATTACAGCGTGATTCCGCCATCCGGAACTTTCCGCGACCTGATTGGGGAACTGGATCACATCTTCGATACGCTCGGCTGCCGCATTCTTCATCTGCTGCCCATTCACCCGACGCCGACCACTTACGGACGGATGGGACGTTACGGCAGCCCGTATGCCGCGCTGGATTTCAGCGGAATCAACCCCGAACTGGCGGAGTTCGACCGTTCCGCCACGCCGCTGGATCAGTTTCAGGAACTGGCGGACGCCGTTCACCGCAAAGGCGGCAAACTGTTCATCGACATTGCCATCAACCATACCGGCTGGGCAGCCAAACTGCATGAAACGCATCCCGACTGGCTGGTCCGGAATCCTGACGGTTCCATTCATTCCCCCGGCGCATGGGGCGTAACCTGGGGCGACCTGACCGAACTGGACCATTCCAAACAGGAACTCTGGCAGTATCTCGCCGGCGTTTTCCGGCTGTGGTGTCTCCGCGGCGTGGACGGCTTCCGCTGTGATGCCGGTTACATGATTCCCGAACCCGCCTGGGAATATATTGTGGCGAAAATCCGCACCGAATTTCCCGAAACCATTTTCCTGCTGGAAGGTCTCGGCGGTGATCCGGCGGTTACTTCGCGTCTGCTGGACAATGCCAACATGAACTGGGCGTATTCCGAACTGTTTCAGAATTACAGCCGCCAGCAGATCGAAGGTTATCTGAATTATGCCTGGCTGCAAAGTTCCGGCAACGGTCTGATGATTCATTATGCGGAAACCCATGACAATCTCCGTCTGGCGGCAACTTCGCCGGAATATGCCCGTATGCGCACGGCTCTTGCCGCGCTGACTTCGTCCGGCGGCGCATTCGGATTCACCAACGGCGTTGAGTGGTTCGCACGGGAAAAAATCGACGTGCATGAGGCTTCCGCGCTCAACTGGGACGCAAAGGAAAATCAAGTCCGCGAAATCCGGCGTCTGAACACTCTGCTGGCGGAACTGCCCTGTTTCCATCATGGAGCAGTTACGAATTTCATCGACAGCGGTTCGCCGGACTGTCTGCTGCTGGGACGCACGGATTCTCTGGGGAAAAACGCTGTGCTGGCGGCAGTCAATCTGAATACGGAACGGGCGACGGTGGTTTCCTGGAATGTCTATTCCGCGCCGTTCGACGCCAATACGGTTTATGATCTGCTGTCCGGAAAATCTTTTGAACTGATGCGTGAACCGGGCGGACGGCGTTCTCTGCTGCTGCCGGGCGGTTCCGCCTTCTGTTTCACTGCCGACCGGGAGCTGCTGAAACAGCTGGACGCTGCGGAAAAACGTTCTTTCTGCATTCCGCGGAAAATTGTGCGTCAGGAAGCGGCAGCGGTTGCCGCACGCGCATTGGCGATCCGCAACGGTTCCATTCTGGAAGACGAGTCCGCCCCGGTGCCGCAGCTGGCGGAGAAACTGCTGGAATCCCCCGAAAAATTCCTGCGCGAACTGTATGGAGCGGATCATTCCGCGCCGTTTGTGCTGTGGCGGTGGCCGGAAGATGTGCATCGTCAGGTTATGGTTCCGCCGGGCTGTTATCTGCTCATCCGTTCGCCGCACAGCATCCGCGCATTGCTGAAGATCGACGGCAGAACGCATTCCTTCTGCAACAGTCTGCCGGACAGTCAGGGAAATCATTTCCTGCTGATTCCGCCGCAGCGGACTCCGGACGCACCGAAGAACGCGGTTCTGCGTCTGGCGTCTTTCACGCAGGATCAGCTGGTCCGGAAACAGGCTCATCTGATTTATCTGCCGGAAGATGTCAACCGGGGGCAGACCGGACTGGTTCGCCGGGAATTTCACCGGGCGAAGTTCCATTTCATGCGCGGCAACGGACGCGGCGCACTGCTCTGGCATACGGTTGAACCCGGCGAACTGCGCAGCCGTTATGACGCCGTTCTGCTGGCAAACCTCAATCCGGATTACCCGGAAAACCGTCATATCATGCTCCGCCGTTTCCGCATCTGGTGCATTTATCATGCCAAAAACCAGGAATTCATTGCGGACTGCATGAAGAATTTCTTTGTGGACGCCGACGGTTCCGGCGTCTGGAATTTTGAACTGCCGGTCGGCAACGGTCTGTTCGTGGACGTTTCGCTGAAACTGGCTTTGGTGCCGGAAAGCAATACTGTGCTGCTGACCGTGCAGCGTCATAACGGAGAAGGACGGGAACGCCGTCTCGGAGACAATGAAGCGGTGCGTCTGCTGATCCGTCCCGATCTGGAAGACCGTTCGTTCCACAACAGCACCAAGGCATCCGCCGGACCGGAACGGGTCTGGCCCGGACAGATCAGCACGACGCCCCGCGGTTTCCGTTTTACGCCTGCGCCCGACCGTATCCTGGCTGTCTCGTCCGGTAAAGGCAGATTTGTCCGCTCCGATGAATGGAAGTATATGGTCTGGCAGGAAAACGAAGCCGCCCGCGGTCTTGATCCTTATACAGATCTGTTCAGTCCCGGTTATTTTGAAATTTCCATGGGCGGAAATGAAACCGCAACTCTTACCGCGCAGGTCATGACTTCGCCGGATGAACCGCGCATCATCCCGGCTCCGGCGCGTCCGGAACCGATGTCGTTCCGGGCGGATGCCCCGGTGGAAAGCGTCATGCACGATTCGCTGGCGCAGTTCATTGTCCGGCGCGATCAGTTCAAGACCGTGATAGCCGGTTATCCGTGGTTCCTTGACTGGGGACGCGATACGCTGATTGCGGCGCGCGGTCTGATTGCCGACCCCGGATTCCGCAATGACGCCCGCAGAATTCTGCTCCGGTTTGCCGCCTTTGCGGAAAACGGAACGATTCCCAACATGATCTGCGGCGGCAACGCCGACAACCGCGATACCTCGGATGCGCCGCTCTGGCTGTTCACCGCCTGCCGCGACCTGTGTCTGGCGGACGGCTCCCGTTCTCTGCTGGACGAAGAACTGCCGAACGGCAGAACTCTGCTGGAAACTCTGCTGGAACTGGCGGCGGGCATTGAACGAGGCACGCCCAACGGCATCAAAGCCGATCCGGAATCCATGCTGGTTTTCAGTCCGAGCCATTTCACCTGGATGGATACCAATTATCCCGCCGGAACGCCACGTCAGGGCTATCCTGTGGAAATTCAGGCGCTGTGGTTTGCTGCGCTGCGGTTCCTCGGTGAAGTTCTGCCCGGCGAACAGGGCGTCGTCTGGAAACGGAAAGCGGAAATTACCGCCCGTTCCATCCGGAAATATTTTCTGCTCCCCAACCGGAATTACCTGTCCGACTGTCTGCATTGTCAGCCGGGTGAATCGCCGGAACAGGCGGTGCGCGATGATCATCTTCGCCCGAATCAGCTGTACGCGGTTACGCTGGGAGCGGTGGATGATCCCGAAATCTGCCGCGGCATTCTGGATGCCTGTTCGGTTCTGCTGGTTCCCGGAGCGATCCGGTCGCTGGACGATGCACCGGTACAGTATCCGCTGCCCGTTCCCGGACCCGGCGGCGCGCCGCTCAACGATCCGGTGCGTCCGTATCAGGGACATTACGAAGGGGATGAAGACACCCGCCGGAAGCCGGCATATCACAACGGCACGGCGTGGACCTGGCAGTTCCCTGCGTATTGCGAGGCGTTTTTCCAGGTCTACGGCGAATCCGGACGCTCTGCCGCCAAAGCGTGGCTGGCGTCCATGACTCTCCCGATGAACGCCGGTTGTCTGTGTCAGTTGCCGGAAATCATGGACGGTGATTATCCGCATACCCAGCGCGGCTGCGGCGCACAGGCATGGGGCATGTCGGAATTCTTCCGCGTCTGGAAAATCCTGCACCGCTGATCTTGCCGGAAAAACAGAAATCCGCCCCGTCTGTACCATACAGCAAACGGAGCGGATTTTTCTGTCAGGTCAGATGCAGACGTTCCCGCAGCTGCTGTTCGGCGCAGCCCAGAATCCGGGATTCGAAATCTCCGGTGCGGACCGGATCTCCGAAACGGCGCGGATTCGCCTGATGGCTGAACGAGACTGCCAGCGGGTGCATGATGAACAGATACCACAAGGTCGTTTCATTGAAATCTTCTTCCCCGCAGATGGTGCTGCATATCTCATGGAAAACCATGAGTTCCCGGTTCAGATATTCATCCACATAAGGAATCGGACTCCGGACAAAATTGAAAACTTCAATGATCAGCAGCCGAATCAGCCGCCGCTGGCGTTCATCTCTTTCTCCGCGGAAAAAGATGCTGTAATGCTCCAGCATGTCATGAATGAATTTCCGTTGTCCGTCCTGCGTTGCCAGCAGTTTTTTGTTCTGCCGGTAGAAATGCTCCAGCGTGTACGGTTCCCGTTCTTTCACAATGCAGTCCCAGACCGCCAGAAGAAATTTGTCCTTGCTGTTGAAATGGTAACGGACGGTGGCTTCCGAAACTCCCGCCTTTTCCGCCAGATGATCCAGCTGGATGCGGTGGAACATGTCTTCCCCCGCCAATGTCAGGATCGCCGCATTGATGATGCGCTGCCGTGTGATTTCCGCCTTGCTCATGACGGACCTCCCGCCGCGGAACCGAACCGCGCGGCACAACTGAACGCAACACTGCCGGACGCAGTGCCGCTGCCTTGCTGACTCTTCATGTTTTACGTTTCCCCTCGTTAAAACCGCCGGGTGGTCAATCCCGGCTTTTTGTGTGGTTATCGGCTGCCGTCAATCACCCGGATCAACGGTAACTGTAATTTTTCCTGTGTATTGAGATATGTTCAAAGTATCTTTTTCTTTGCTGGTCGGGATTTTTCCGTTTCCTTTCAAATATCTTCCCTGTTTCAGATCAATAGTGCCGGCATTTTCCAATTGTCCGTTCTTTTTGAACAGCAGAGCATTGACCGACTGCACGGACGTATTGGCACTGACGGCGCTGGTGTCTACTCCGGAAACCGCAGTGGTTCCGGAAACGGAATCCCGGTAAACGCCTTTGGGCAGAGTTTTCCAGTCTTCATCGGCGATCCATTCCTGGAAAGCATTGCTGCTGTCATCCACGACGCATACCCGGTAAGCGGAGTAACAGTAATCCGGATTCGCCTGATCCCCGTCTGTTTCGAGGAGCAGCACCGCCACTTTGCAGCGGTTGGTTACGGCATAGGCGCGTGCCGCCTGAATTTTGGCGGAAAGCTGGCGGACGGCAACGGTCATGTTGTTTCCCTGAATCATGGTTGAGAATGCCGGAATCCCGATGGCAAACAGAATTGCGGCAATTACAATCACCGTCATGATTTCCACCAGCGTGAAATGTCTGATTTTGTTTATGTGTTTCATAAAGCAGCTCCTTTCTCCTGCACTATTTTTCGGTTGGAACGACAATGCCTTTGATGATAATGTTCTGACAGAATATAAACACCAGCAGGGTCGGGATGGCGGCAATGATCAGCGCCGCGAAACCCACTGCCTGACTGGAACTCATCTGAAGCTGATAAAGGTAAACCATCATGGTCCACATGGATTGATCCTGACACAGCAGGAACGCCATCATGAAGTTGCCGTACGCCGCCGTGAATGTGTTCAGCGCCAGCACAGAAAGAATCGGCGTGGAGAGACTCATGGCGACATTCCAGAATACGGTCCATTCCCCTGCGCCGTCAATGGCGGCGGATTCGAACAGTTCCCGCGGGAGACTGTCGAAAAATCCTTTGAGCAGGAAAATCATATATCCGTTCGCCATGGTCGGGAGAATCAATGCCGCAAAGGTGTTCAGCAGACCGAGGTTTTTGATCAGCAGGAACTGCGGAATGCCCAGCACCATGGCAGGGAAAGCCATCGGGAGCATCAGGAACAGCAGAATCTTGTAGGCGGGCGCCATTTTGAACCGGGAAAGTCCGTAGGCGCAGAGCGGATTCACCAGCAGGGATGCCAGTACCGCCAGCAGACAGTAGATAAGGGTGTTTTCCGCGGCAAAACCGTTGGTCTGGATGGTATCGAACACCATCAGATAATTGCGCTTGAGATATTCCTTGATCAGCATGACCCGGTTGTCGATGACATTGAACCATTCGTATTCGGCGGTCGGCGGAGAGATTCTGTTCCAGTCGGTATAGATACAGCTCCATGCGCTGTTCAGGGCATGGAGATCGTCTTTGTAGGTTTCGCGGAGGAAGCGGACCCATGCCTTTTTCAGTTTTTCCGGGTGGGTGATTGTGCGGTAGTCTGCGTTTTCCGGACGGGTGATGAATTCCAGATAAAGATCCTTGACTCTGGAGGAAATTTCCGGAGCGGACGGAAATTCGGTGTAGAACGGAATTTCATTTTTCCGGGTTACATCATGTTTGAAGATGAGGGAGATTTCCTTGTAATCGACCCGGACGCCCTGTTTGAATCTGGATGAAATGAAGCTGCGGAAATCACTGATGGCGTTGCGGGACAGCCCGGTTTCCTCCGGGTTGACAGATTCGACGAATTTCCGCCAGTCCCGCTGTTTTCGCAGGTTGTCCGTAACTGCGGAGGCAGGCAGAGGAATGGATTCAAATGATTTGAAACCCAGTTCAAATTCCTGATTCAGTCTGTCCAGTGTTTTATAACGTTCTTTCAGCCATTTACGGTATTCGCCGGAAAGAGTTTGCAGGTGAATGAACTGCGAGGGCAGAATTTCCAGAATGAAATAATTCCAGTCGCTGTTGAGTTGTCCGGCGCGGGGCGCGGATTCCGGCATGACCAGAGAGTCGAAGGAATCGAAGGCGGAATCGTGCATCCGGTTGAGCGAGAGCAGATCGCTGTTGTATTTTTTCTTCAGGAAGGTGCGCCAGTGCGGAGCTGCGGCGGGATCGAGACGCAGGAACACAGGGTTCACTTCGTCATTGATGTAATGCCGCCACAGAGAAGCCAGCCGGGGCTGGTCTGCCGGATTATCCAGCGGGAGTGTGATTTCATTCCAGGTGTTGTAATCGGTGCCGAGGTCGCGGTTGAGGGCATCGAGCCGGTTGGCGTAACGGGTGCGCAGACGGGCTGTGAACGGCGCATCAATATCGGTCCAGCCGGTATGAAGATAATTGATCTGCGTATTTTTGAACTCCAGCAGGTCGCGCAGGAACGGGCTGCTTTCATAATCCGTGGCGGCACGCCGGCTGAGGAACAGTTCGGAGGGCAGGGCAACGGAATCCCAGACTGCGTGGCTGGTGCCGTAAGCGGCGTTGAGCGCGACAAGCCCCTGCGTTCCGGCTCCGTATTTCCGGACCAGCCAGGCGCGGTAATCGCGCAGAGTGAGCGGGACAACACCGTTTTCATACGCCATGCCGATACAGCGCCAGTAGTGGGGTTTATTCCTGCGGATTCCGTTCAGAAACTGCTTGTAGTCGTCATAGCGGGGGCGGGAGACGGATTCCGGGACGGGCAGATTGTTCAAAGCCCCTACCGGGAGACGGAAATCGTTGAACAGCACTACATTCTGTGCATTGTATTTGGTCAGCAGATGTTTCTTGAACAGCAGAGTGTCATCGTAAATGAATTTCGGCATCAGGGAAAATTCATAGAAATCCACATCGCTCTTGAACGAACCGGAAATCATGAGCAGAAGCGGATAGACCATGGCCGCCGCGCCCAGCAGCAGAACGGCATGGATCGCCAGATTCAGCAGCCGCACCCGCCAGTCTTTTTTTTCCACTTTTCCGATGATAGCCATATTGATTTATTTTCCCGTTGTTCTGAATTCCATTCTGGAAAGCCGTTTGAGGTTGTAGACCGTGAACATGATGGTCATGACCCCCAGCACCCATGCCATGGCAATGGCACTGCCGAACCGCAGATTGGTGTACGCTTCCTTGAAGATATGCAGTTCGGCGACTTCCGTTCCGGCGCGTCCGAACGTCATGACCAGAATCATGCCGCCGGACTGCGACGCCGCGATGAACGCCCCGACGAAGTTGATGATAATCAAGGATTTAAGAGCAGGGAGCGTGACGTACCAGATCTTCTGGAAGAAGTTGGCTCCGTCGATTTCCGCCGCTTCGTACGTGTCATCCGGAATTCCTTTGAGGGCAGCCAGATAAATGAGACAGCCGGGACCGGCGGAACTCCAGATCACCGGGATTACGCAGGAGAGCATTGCCCATTGGGAGTCCTGAAGCCAGGCAACCGGGGAATAATCCATGCCGAACCATCCCGCAATACTGCCGATGACCTGATTCAGTATTCCCGTGGAGCCGCTCTGGTAGAACAGCTTCCACATGAACATCACCACTAATCCGCTCATGACCGCCGGCAGGTAATAGAGCGTGCGGTAAATCAGTTTGCCGTGCGATACTTCCTGCAGCAGAATCGCCAGAATGATCGGCGCCAGAAATCCCAGTGACAGCATCAGCACCATATACCGGAACGTATTCCAGATTGCCGCCCACCACTCATCCGAAAACAGGACGTCCGCCAGATTGTCGAATCCGACCCAGGCACTGTCGCCGACAACCCGGTAATCCTGAAAAAACAGCTGTGAACCGGAAATCATCGGATAATAAACCCAGAGAGCCATGCTGACCAGCGCGGGAATCATGATGAGATATCCGGGCCAGTTGCGGCGGAAACCGAAGCCGCGCTTCCGTCCGGAATAAGCGTCCTTCGGTGAGAAAGTCTGCCATACACTGTAAATTACGTAACAGAATGCCGCGGCAATCAGAATGAACACAATGACAGCCACCACCGTGCGTTTCTGACTTTCCGCTTGCGGAATACGGCCGATCATCCGGGCATTGGTGCGGTCTTCAGCGGCTTTGAGCAGCTGCTGGAGAATCTGTATGCGCTGTTCCCGGATTTCCGGGGAGTCGCCGTCGGGCAGCCGTCCGTCGCGCGCCATCTGCATGGCTTCATCAATCGGACGGGTCATGTAGATGTAAACCATCTGGCAGTTGCGTCCGTAAGGTTCCGGCTTGCCGTGTTTCAGGGCGTAATTGTAGGTTTCTTCCAGACCCGGCGGAAAGTATTTGAGATATTCCGTATAGCCGAATTCGCGCAGATAAATCGGGCTGACACTGCGGCCGAGTCCCAGGTCGAGCATCGTTCGCACGTAAATTTTCCGGGCATATTTCGAATTCATGAACCGGATGTATTTCCATGCCGCCTCGCGGATTTTTTCGGCGGAAACGTGTTTGCCGTCGGAGTTTTCGCGTCCCTCAATGCCGGCGAAGATTCCGTAAAGCATGGAATTGATTTCCGTTGCACTGATGCCTGCCGGACCTTCGGGGAAGGGTGCTATGCCTACGAGCGAAGGGTCAACTGTTCCCATGTTCTGATTCTGAAGGTAATCGCAGTACATGCCGAGATTGCCGGCTGCGAGAGCCTGTGCCGCTGTGCGTTCATCGCCGGTTGCCGTGGTGTAGCCGTACTGGGTGATGCCGTCGGAATCCTGCCAGCGTTCCATTGCCAGCCGCATGTAGAAATCCAGGGCAATGGCGGCTTCCCGTGAACCGAATACCGCCCGCCAGGAACCGTCCTTGTTCTGTACGACCGCTTCGCCGCCTGCGCCCCAGAGATAAGGCAGAAAATCCCATGCGCTCTGTGCCCCGGCTGCCATCTGAAGACCGAATTTGCCGTTGACAGGATCGGAAAGTTTTCTGGCGAATTCCAGCAGTTCGCTCCACGTCCGCGGCGGCTGCTCCGGATCCAGTCCCGCTTCCTGAAAGACGTCTTTGCGCCAGTGCAGTACGCGGATCAGCGGCTGGCTTCCGGTCATCCAGACATGTTTGCCGGCGGTGAGTCCGCCGATGGCGGGACCGGGTCGCAACATCAGCGGCTGCAGGGCTTCCGGAATGGTTTTCAGAAATGCCTCAATGGTGCGGAATTCCGGGTCGCGCTGAATGAAACCGTCCAGCGGATAAAGAAAATTCTGCTGAATATAGGTGTCGGACATACGGAAATTGATGTTGAGCACATCCGGAGCGGAACCGCCGGCGATCGCCAGCATCAGGCGTGATTCCTGTCCGATTCCCTGTATGGTGATGCCGCTGAAGGAGGAAAGTTCGATTTCCGGATTCAGGCGTTTGAATTCCTGAATCAGTTCGCGCTGAATCCGGACGTCCGGCGCGTTGGAACGCGGATCGGGGAGATCCATTACCCGGAGCGGAATTTTCAGCATCGGTTTTTCCGGCGCGGGATTCCGGTTATTGCCGGCGGCGGACAATGTCAGAAAACAGCATACGGCGGCAATGCACCCTATCAGAAGTGTCTTTGTTTTCGACATGTTCACCGATTCACCTTTTTTGCTCGGAGATTGCCGTCCGCAAAACTGTTTTTCCGGGCGGTTGTTCATACGTTTTCCGGGTCAGTGCCGGCTTCTTTCCGGAATATAAATGCAGGTTCTGCTTTTTGCAAGTGCAAGGGCGGTTTCCGGATAAAAAATTTTCTGTTTTTTTTTGCAGAAAAAACGGATTCAGCGGACAAAACTGCATTCGAACAGCTGCACCTCGAAAAAACTCAGCAGGGCGGATGTGTAATGCGGTCCCGGTTGGAACTGCGTTTCACTGATAGTTCGGCGGACGGATTCGTTGGTGATTTTGCGCGAACGTTTCGCCAGAAGCAGGTGAAATTTGCGTATGCCGTTCGCCCGCAGAAAAACTCTTGCCTGATCCAGAGAATCCGGACCGGTCAGCAGCAGAATGCATTTATCCCGGTGCAGCCATGCCAGTTCCTCCGGCATCCAGAAAATATCGGTCAGAATCACCTGATATTCCGGTTTGGCGATTTCCCGTACATACTGCGCCGAAAAATTCCGTTTCGCCGACAATGCGGCGTATCCGCAGAGATTTGCCGCCAGAGAGACCAGACAGATTCCCAGAGCCAGCCCTTTCAGCAGCCGGGATTTCAGATGCGACAGAATGAACACGCTCAGCAGACACAGCACCGGCACGATGTTCAGAAAATGGCGTCCGCCCCAGAACATCCCCGGCTGATCGTAATTCAGCAGCAGCGGAGGAACGGCGATCCCCGTCAGTGCCACGATTGCCAGAAAACGGATGTCGCGCCGCTCCTGCCGGAACAGCCATACCCCGTTCAGCAGACACAATGCAAACAGCGGAACATGATCCAGCAGAGACTGGTAAATGAACACGCCGCCGTGTTCTGTTGCCATGTTGCAGTAAGTGCTTGTTCCGCAGAAAAACAGGACGACCGCAGACAGAACCGCCAATGCCGCATTGCGGAATTTCGGCAGGAATCCGGTAAAAACCCCCGCCAGCAGAATCCACGGCAGTACCAGATTCAGTTTTTTGGCAAACGGCAGACACAGCAGAAACAGGTAAAAACTGTAATCGGTCAGTTTGTTCACCAGCAGATTGCCCGCCGGTTTGGGCAATCCGGAATAGACCGTCGAGTGCATTCCGAAAATGGAGCCGGAATCCAGATAATTATAGATCAGCAGGGGTAGAACCATCACTGCCGCGCCTGCACCGAATGCCAGAAGGCGTTTCCAGGAAAAATAACAGCACAGTATTGCCAGTCCGAACCCGGCGGCAAACACAAATCCCTCTTCCCGGAACAGTATGGAAATTCCCGTCAGCAGTCCGCACAGCAGCATCTGCGGCAGATGATGTTCCCGGTTCACCGCAGTCAGAAAAACCAGCAGTGCAAGTGCGGCAAACAATGCGGCGGACGTGGTTTCAAGGAAAGTTCCGGAATAAAACAGCACCGGCGTTCCGAATGCGCATAACCCCATGACGGCAGACGCCTTACGGTCATCGGAAAACAGTTTGCGCGCCAGCAGTCCGGCTGTCAGAATGGTCAGCAGACCCGCAACCGCGGCAATCGCCAGTACGCCGGAACGTCCGAATGCCGTGTAAATGTGCGACGCCATCCAGGGAAAGAACAGCTGATATGCGGAACGCCATTTCCCTCCGGGATGGATGAAATAAGGCTGCGGATAAGCCCGGATTCCGTCGGGAATTCCGCTGATGCCTTCCAGCGGATCGGGCAGAGTGCGGCTGCCGGTCAGCGCATATGCCTGAACCGACATGATGCGGTTTCCTTCGTCGCTGATCCAGATGGATTCGGCGGGCAGTGCGGCAAACAGGATCAGATAACACAGCGCAATCAGCCCGAAAGTCAGGGCAAAAATATTTTTCTTCCAGTCGAAATGATTCAAAGCGGTTCTCCTTTTTTGGGGAAACATACTGCCGGACTGCGGAAAATTCAACCGGCGGGAGAAAGAAAGTCCGGAAAACCACTGTCAAACGGCAAAAAATCAGTCTTTTGATTTGACTTTGCCCGCAGTCTTTGTTATATTATATGATATTATCTGAAACGGTGAAGGTTATTTTTTTGCCGGCTGAATCTGTTCAACAGTCGTTTTGTCTTGTCCGGGAGGTTTGGCAATGAAGCCGTCAGAAAAGAACGGAAACGACTGAGAGTATGAAAATGAATTTGCAGCTGACCGAAAGTTTGGAAGATTATCTGGAAGCGATTGCGGAGCTGATTGCCGTGGAAGGCCATGCGCATACCAAGGAAATCGCGGAAAAACTGAATGTGAAAATGCCGTCCGTAACCGGTGCGCTCCGGCAGCTGGAACGCATGGGCTGCATTGTCTACAACACCCATTATCCTGTACAGCTGACCCCGCAGGGCAAAGAGATTGCCGACCGTGTGGTGAAGCGGCATCGTATTCTCAAACAGTTTTTCAGCGGGATTTTGGGGCTGTCCATGGAAAAGGCTTCGGAAACGGCATGTCGCCTGGAACATGCTGTGGACGAGGAAACCATTGAGCGTTTCATTCTTTTTTCCGAAGCCATTGAAAACCGTTACGACGCCCGTTCCCTGCAAACCTATCTCACGGAAGCCATGGCATACCTGGGCAGGGAAAAATTCCGTACAGTTTGCGTCCTCAGCGAACTCCGTCCCGGAGAAAGAGCGGTGGTGGAACTGTTCAGCCGCAATCTGGCGGACAACATTCCCTACGGCATTGCCATCGGAAACCCGCTGGTTCTGGACGGTGTATCACTGGACAAAACGCTTTTTCAGGTGACGGTGTCCGGACAGCCGCGTGAGATCCCGCTGCATCAGGCGGAAAACATCTGGGTTCGCCGTCCGGCTCCCTGATTACAGATACAGTTCACGCAGCCGGGTTTTGGGATTGGCGTCCGGCAGGATCGGTGCCTTCAGTCCCAGCGGATTGGAGGGGAACGGCTGAGAAGGATCTATGCCGCAGCGTTCGTAAATACTGCCGAGCAGATCGACGGGCGTAACCGGTCTGGAAATCACATGTTCCGCCGTGCTGTCCGACGCTCCGACCACTTTCCCGCCGGCGAAACCGCCGCCTGCGACCATGGCGGAAAAACAGGGACAGTAGTGATTGCGTCCTCCTTGCCACGGAGCTTCCCAGTCAACATGCGGAGTTCTGCCGAATTCCCCGGTCCACCAGACCAGCGTGCTGTCCAGCAGTCCGCGTTCCTGCAGATCACAGAGCAGGGTTGCCACGGCGCGGTCCATTTCCGGAGCAATGCGGTTCAGTGTTTCGAAGTGGCGCTTGTGGGTATCCCAGCCGGACGCATTGATGGTGATGTAGGGCACGCCGGCTTCCACCAGACGTCTTGCACACAGACAGGATTGTCCGAACCGGTTCATGCCGTAGCGTTTGCGCATGGCGTCCGTTTCTTTGGACAAGTCAAAAACTTCCGCGGCTTTTCCGAACAGAATGGCTTTGGCGTTCGTGCCAGCCTGTTCGAATGCCGCCATTTCGGGATGACCTTCCAATTCTTTGCCGAAAGTGTCGAGTTCATCCAGCAGACGGAACCGGCGTTCCATATCCTGCCGGGAAACACCTCCGGCGGGGGTGTACCCGTCCACCAGGAATTTGGCGGCAGCGGGATTGCCTCCGGTGGCGAAGGGGGAATATTTTTCGCCGAGAAATCCGCATTCGGAGAAACGGCCTTTGGCGGTGGTCAGTGCGACATATGGAGGCAGATTGTGCTGAACATTGCCGCCGTTGAGCATGGCAAGCAGTGCACCGATGGCGGGATAAGTGATTCCTGCGCCCGGATTGCGGCCGGTCTGCATGAGATAAGTTGCGGTTTCGTGTCCGAAGAACGGATGAGTCATGCTGCGGATGATGGAATATTTGTCGGCGACTTTTGCCAGTTCCGGCAGGTATTCACTGACCAGAATGCCGTCGACATTGGTGGGGATGGCGCCGTGTCCGCCGTTGCAGTTGTATCCTGCATCGGGCTTCGGGTCGAATGATTCCAATTGACACGGACCGCCCCAGATCCAGAGTTCGATCACGGATTTTGCGGTTTTGGACATTTTGCTTTTGACAGGCTGTTCCAGTCCGGCAAAAGCGGGGCAGAGCCGGGCGGCTGCTCCCAGCGCGCCCAGGGTAAGACACGTTTTCAGAAATTCTCTGCGGTTCATGGCACATCCTTTCGTTCCGGATTTTCAGCTCATGGAAAGTACAATACATCGCACTTTGAAAAAATCAAGTCATGAATTCCGAATCCTCATCCCGGGAGTGAAATAGTTCTTTCAGTCCTTTCCTCGGTGAATTCAAAAACGGAAATGATGTCAGCCTGTCAGATTTCTCAAATATCTGTTCCTGCATTGGAAAAATGTCTGATTTCATTCCGGGCGCATTCTGTTATTGTTCCGGCTGACCGTCGGCGTCCGGGAATACCGAATTTCCGGGCATCGGAATTTTTTTGCTTTTCCGCTTGATTTTTCCGGTTTGTGCATTACCTTATGTAAAGAATCCGCGGCAAGGGGGCTGCGGAGATGAAAATTCATAACCAGGGGGGATGTATGAAGAAACTGGAGATCTACAAGTGCGGCGTCTGCGGCTTGACTGTCGAAGTCCTGTCCGGATGCCAATGTGCCGAACCTGCTGTCTGCTGCGGCAGACCGATGCAGGTGATGTCGGAACAGACTGCGGATTTCAAGACCGAAAAACATGTGCCGTTCCCGGAAAGCACGGCAGCAGGGATGCGTGTGACGGTCGGCAAGGAGATGCTTCACCCGATGACGGAGGAGCATCACATTGAATGGATCGAGGTGGACAGCGGTCCGTTCACGTACCGGAAATACTTGAAACCGGGCGACTCTCCGGCGGCGGATTTTCCGATCCCGCTGAACCGGGGAATGATCGTCCGCGAATTCTGCAGCATACACGGACTGTGGAAATTCGAGGTCAAATAAAGGAAAGAAAATATGGAAAACTATCTGAAGGCAATCCAGATCACTGAAAAAGTCTGGTGGGTCGGCGCAATAGACTGGAATCTCCGCGAATTTCACGGATACCGGACTGCGCGCGGTTCCACGTACAATGCGTATCTGGTGGTCGCCGACAAAATCACGCTGATTGACACGGTCAAGGCTCCTTTCAAAGATGAGATGATGCAGCGCATCGCTTCGGTCATCGGAGATCCTGCCCGGATTGATTATATCATCTCCAACCACGCGGAAATGGACCATTCCGGTTCGCTGCCGCAGGTGATGGCGGAAGTCAAACCGGAGAAAGTCTTTGCGTCCGTCATGGGCGTGAAAGCGCTGGATGCTCATTTTCGCATCGGCTCCGCTCTGACGGCGGTCAAGACCGGTGATGTGATCAGTCTCGGCAATATGTCGGTTACGTTTGTCGAAACCCGGATGCTGCACTGGCCTGACAGCATGGTTTCCTATATTCCGGAACAGAAAATCCTGTTTTCGCAGGATGGATTCGGGATGCATCTGGCAACGGACCGCATCTTTGCCGATCAGAATGATTCCGCGGTGGTGGAGCAGGAAATGCGCAAGTATTTTGCCAACATCCTGCTGCTTTACGCTCCGCAGGTGCTGAAACTTCTGGAGGATCTGCCCAAACTGAACCTCGCCATTGATGTGATTGCCACGGACCATGGTCCGATCTGGCGCGGCGAACAGCTGGGGCGTCCGCTGGAACTTTATAAGAAATGGGCGTCGCAGGTTCCGGAAAACCGCGCGGTTGTG
Source organism: uncultured Victivallales bacterium (assembly GCA_934661375.1). Taxonomy (GTDB): domain Bacteria; phylum Verrucomicrobiota; class Lentisphaeria; order Victivallales; family UBA1829; genus SIG94. Next base: position 52,868 of record CAKUJH010000006.1, on the reverse strand, counting down.
GTTTACAGCACCATGTGGCACAGCACGGAAAAAATGGCGACGGCAATTGCGGATGGTCTCCGTTCCGCTGGAACTCAGGTGAAAGTGATGTCGCTGGAAGCCAACACGCGCAGTGATGTTGCAACGGAAATCCTGTGTGCCGGCGCACTGGTGGTCGGGTCGCCGACGATTAACAATCAGATGTATCCCGCAGTGGCGGACGTCCTTTGTTATCTCAAGGGACTGCGTCCGAAGAATCTGCTGGGCGCGGCGTTCGGCTCTTTCGGCTGGAGCGGGGAAGCCGTGGCGCAGATCAATGAGCAGTTCGCGGCGATGAAGCTGGAACTGGCGGCGGAGGGATTGAAACTCAAGTATGTCCCGTCCGACGCCGATCTTGAAAAATGTTTCGGGTACGGCGCCTCAATCGGTGCTGTTCTCGCGGAAAAAACCAAATAAAAAGGAGTAATGACTATGGACAAGTATGTATGCGATGTTTGCGGTTATGTGTATGACCCGGCGGTGGGTGATCCGGACAATGGCGTTCCTGCCGGAACTGCCTGGGAAGATGTTCCGGAAACCTGGGTTTGCCCGGAATGCGGAGTCGGCAAGGATTCCTTCTCCAAGCAGTGAGAGCTTAACCGCACAAAAAAACGGAGACACGGACTTCAAAAGGTTCGGTCTCCGTTTTTTGGCTCTTTCAAACTGTTGCATAAACCTGCAAGGCATTAGCTCCAACTCCGGCGGGTAATTCCGCCAGACATTTCAATCCCGCATATGCCGCGGCTTGTTTCAACAGAGACTGACCTTCATGAACCCAGAGAAACAACGGTTCTTCCGAGCCGAATTTTTTCTGGAATTCTTTTATGGTGAATTTCAGCAGTTCCGGCATGTCGGCAAGATTGTCCGGATGAAACTTCAGGTGCAGAATATTCTGCCGGTTCAATTTCAATGCAAATGCATATCCGGCAATCGTCCCCGTGCCGTTTTCCGCGACCGCAATGACTCCGCTGCCGTTCATGACTTCCTGAAAAGCGGTTCGGTAATCGACCATCAGCGACGCCGGACCGCAGGGCAGAAAATCATGCTTATGCCACATCTCCGGATTATAAGTCAGAAATTTGTCGCAATCGTATTGATCTTCCAGGTTTCCCGTGCGGATCTGCTGCACCTCCGAACCGTTGAAGGCTTTTTCCTGCAATTCAAAAAAAGATGAACCGCAATTGCGGTTAAGCAGACAAAGCGGACCGGTTTCTCCGCCGTAAATAAGCTGGAATCCGTCTTCCACATAAACTTTTGCCGCGATTCTGTTGCCGGTGGCGCATGTGAGATCGGTCGCGTTGGAATCATGAAAATCGCGGAGCAGGGGCCTCATCAGCTCTTTCATCAGTCCTTTGCGCCGGAATTCCGGTTCAGTGTAAACATTACCGAAATTACCATGTCCGGAACGTCTGGACCAGGCAAACCAGACACGTGCGGCGAGCTGTCCGTCGACTTCCGCCAGATAAATATGATCCGCCGATCCCTGATTGTCCAGCACCTGCCGGTAATAAAGCCGCCAGTAATTGATTTCACTGACCGCACGGCGGTAAGAATCATAGCCCAGCGATGCGATAAAATACCGCTTGATCCGTTCCGGAACAGCGTGTTCCGCAGGAAGAACCAGACGCAGTATCCGGAGCTGTTCACCGGATGGAATCTGTTTCTGTTCAATGATTTCCGGAAAATTCATTTCTATTCCTCCGTTCAGATTTCAATTGTTGAGCCGAACCAGTTTACGCCATCGCGAAACTCCAACGGATTCGCGCAGCGGATGGCATATTCCGGAATGCTCCGGAGAATTTCAGACGCATCCGGGAGCCAGAGTCCGATCTCGTATTTGCCGGGAGACGGCAGTTCCGAATCGAATGCGAGAATCTGTTCTTCCTGACTGAACCAGTGCCGGACATCGCAGGAAAGCGGTATCCGGAGATTTCCGACCGCCAGAAAAACCGGACGCGGATTAACCGGAGCGGAAAAACCGCGGTTGATAAGCTTCACATTGCCGCAAAGCCGTCCGTTTTCGATCTGCAGATCCGCACTCTGAAGTTCGATCCGGTAGCCGAGATGATCGCGGATATATTCGTAATAACTGCGCCAGATATGTTTGCCGGTTTCCGATTCAAAATAACCGTTCGACATCGGCAAGTTATTATCAATCAGGAACATGGGATCTACCGGAACCCGTTTCCATACATCAATGGAATAGCCGTCCGTTCCTTCAAATTCCCGGTTGCCGTGAACAAATCCGAGCGTATCATAATGGTGAAGCGCGAGTTCCTTGACGGATGCGTCGGGGAGAGCTGCGCCGGCAATGTCCCGCCAGAAAAGTTCGCCGTCCTGCGGCAGATATTTGCTTTCCGACGCGGCAAAAGCCTTTTCCGTTTCACCTCTGACTCCGTACCATGAGCCGCCGCAGGTCGGTCCAGCCAGAAAACCGTCGCAGAAATGTCCGATCCGGGCTTCGGGAATATTCGTGAAAGCGCGTTCCGCAGAGAGCGGCGTGTCGCCGAACACTTCCATTTTGAGACGCGGATACCGTACCATGGTGCAGCGGTCTGCGGGGAGAAGTTCAAGAACCGTCTGGAAAAGCTCTTTCCGGAAAGAGAGGTCATTCTGCAGTTTATGATAACTGTGATGCCATTCACCGAATTTGCCGACGAATCCGCACTGGAGAACATAAATGACATCCATATATTTCCGCAGCAGCGGACGGAGCTGTTCAATGTGCCGGAAAATAATGTCGGCTGTCGGACCGGAGAGGGTTGGAGAGAGTTCATAAGCAAAGCGGAGCAGCGTTTTGACATGGTTGGCGCGGAGCCGCAGAAGAAACTGCTCGATGTCGGCAAGTTTTTCCGCAGGCAGAGGACGTCCTGCACCAAAGCCGTAGTTCATCAGAAAGCAGTAACTCTGCATGACCGTAACTCCATCATAGGCAAAGTAGTCCAGTTCATCTTCCCATTGGCAGTGAGAAAATTCAACGCCGTCGAGCCGGTTGCCGCGGATCAGGTGAGGAACGCCCGGCACGTCAATGTTCTGGTAAACCGGAGCTTCGCTGCGGCCATCCAGTTTGAGCTGTTTGAAATGACATGAACACATGCCGGCGACTTCACCGGGAATTGTGCTGAAATACATTTCGGTCCGGTATCCCCGTTCCGGATTGCGCAGTGCCCGGCGTCCGTGCAGATCATCGGGGCGGATTCCCCGGAATGAATAATGCATGATTGATTCCTCCTGATTTCTGTTCTTGCAATTTGATTACGGCATGATTATATTATACGCCATAATTCCGGATTTGACAACGGCTGAAAAAGGGAAACAATATGGCAAAAAGCACAAAATATATAGAAAAAATGACAACACTGGGAACAGCTTCATCTGACATATACAGCCGCCGCGACCCCATCTATCCCGCATTGAAGATTGCTGTTTCGGAGAAACAGTACTATCCTTTTTATCCTGTGCGGCTTACCGATGTAACCCGTCGGGACGGAAACTGGATCAAACACAGGAATTACAGCAATCTCGCCCTGGAACTGATTCTGGAGGGCGAAGTGAAATACAGTTGCGGAAAGAGGCAGTCTGTGGCAACCTCCGGAACTCTTTTCGTGATAGTTCCGCACAGCAATGTCCGGATTGAGAACAATAAAGTCGGTATGCCGCGGCGGAAACTGGCGTTGCTCATTTCCGGCAATGCAGCCGGACTCCTTTGTGAAATGCTCGGTTTCGAGGAAGATCAGCTGATTCAGCTCAAAGAGCCCGCCCGCATAGAAAATCTGATGCGCCGGATCGGGGAATATATGCGCAATCCTGATACGCTGCGCGAAGCGTCCGTACTCTGCTATGATCTGCTGACTTTGCTCAGCAGTGAAAACAAATATTCCGGACCGGACGTTCCGCAGGACATGCAGCAGCTCCGGAATTTTTTGCAGCAGCATTTTTCCGAAGAAATCACGCTGGCGGACATTGCACTGCGCACCGGAGTCAGCAAAGAAACATTGAGGCGGCGTTTTCATCGTTATTTTTCCACAACTCCGGCAGAGTACATCAATATGCTCCGGATGGAACATGCTCAGCATCTGCTGCGGAAAACCAGATTGCCGATCAAGGAAATCAGTTTCCGGTGCGGGTTCAGCTCTCCGCTTTATTTCGCATCGGCGTTCCGCAAACGTTTCGGGTGCAATCCGTCCGGATACAGACACCCGAAAACGGAAAAATGCTGAACTTCAAGTGCGTTTGCTTTCCAGTTCCTCCCAGCGGGAACAGACAGTTTCATATTCCGCTTTGAGGGCTTCAATCTTTTTCTGCAGGGTTCCGGCTTCCGCCGCACGGGTTTTGAAAAATTCCGGATCGGCAAATTCCGCTTCCAATGCGGCAATTTCCGTTTCCAGTTCATCAATGCGTTTTTCCACGGCTTCCAGTTCGCGCTCTTCCCGGTAGGTCAAACCGTTCTTCGGCTTGTTTTTCGGTTTGGCGGGGGCAGGGGAGCGCTCCGGTGTTTTTTCCTGCCTGACACTTTTCGCCGCATTGAGCTTTTCCTGCCGTTTCTGATAATAGGCGTCATAATCTCCGACATTGGCAGTCAGGGTGCCGTCCGGTTCAAACGCCAGAATATGGGTGCAGACCCGGTTCAGGAAATAACGGTCATGGCTGACCACGACCAGACAGCCTTCATACTGGCGCAGAGCCTCTTCCAGAATCCGCAGTGTGGACAGATCCAGATCGTTGGTCGGTTCGTCGAGAATCAGGAAATTGCCGCCGCCGCGCAATATTTTCGCCAGCGTCAGCCGTGCCCGTTCGCCGCCGGAAAGACGCTTGACTTTCGTATTGATCCGCTCATCTTCGAACAGAAAGCGGCGCAGATATCCCCAGACCGTTACCCGTTCATTGCCGAGATTGATATGGTCATGCCCTTCGGCGATTTCCTCCAGGACAGTGTTTTCATCATGCAGCGCCGCGCGGTTCTGGTCAATGTAGTTGAACTGCACGGTCTCCGCCCGGAAAATTTCTCCCTGATCCGGAGGAATTTCACCGGTAATCATACGCAGCAGCGACGTTTTGCCGATGCCGTTGGCTCCCACGATGCCGACTCTCATGCCGCGGGTGAATTCATAATTCAGAGAGTCGACCAGCTTTCTTCCACCCAGCGTGAGCGATACATTTTTCAGTTCCACCACGCGGTTGCCCAGATGACTTGCCGCCGGAATCACCAGTTCAATATCGCCGGTACGCACCGGGGCTTTGACCGCTGCGATTTCCTCGTAGCGTTTGACTCTGCCCAGATTGCGGCGCAGCCGCGCTTTCGGGGAGCGGCGCACCCATTCGACTTCCAGACGCAGAAAACTTTTGCGTTTCTGTTCCAGCACATCTTCATTGTATTCGCGTTCCTCCTTGCCGACCAGAAAATCGGCATAGGAGCCTTCGTAGGAATAAAAGGAGCCGTGATCCAGTTCCACAATCCGGGTGGCAACCCGGTCCAGAAAGAAGCGGTCATGTGTAACCAGCAGACAGGCACCGGTATATGCCGCCAGAAAATTCTCAATCCAGGCAATCATGTCCACATCCAGATGGTTGGTCGGTTCATCCAGCAGGAGCAGGTCCGGTTCAGCGACAATGCTCCGCGCCAGCATGACCCGGCGCAGCTCTCCGCCGGAAAGCAGAGTACACGGTTTGTCGGGAAAGTCCAGACGCAGTTTTTCCATGATGACTTCCACTTTGCGGCCGACATCCCACGCGTCATGGATATTGAGCAGGTTTTCCAGCCGTTCGTGTTCCGGGGAACTGACCGGCAGCCGGTGATAGGTTTCCATGATGGAGTCAAACCACGCCGCTCCCTGGCGCACGGTTTCACGGACGGTGATGTCCGGCGGCAGGACGAATTCCTGCGGCATATAGGCAATCCGCAGGTTTTTCATCGCGGTGATTTCCCCGGACGATACGGAATCCTGTCCGGCAATCACTTTCATCAAAGTGGATTTGCCGCAGCCGTTGCGTCCGACCAAAGCCACCCGCTCGCCGTCCGCTATGGAAAAAAACGCATCTTTGAACAAGACTTGCGTGCCGATCTGAAGATTCAGATGATCTCCCGTCCAGAGAACCCGTTCCGCCATGAGGAATTATCTCCCCGTGCCAGGCATGGCGCGGCGCAGTTCATCCATCTGAACCAGCCGTTTTTCCTTGCGGGACATTTCGGCGGCGAAAACCATGTAATGAGTTTCCAGCGAGACATCTGCGCCGCTGACGATTTTAGAGGTATCGCCGGTGCGGAGCGCATCCACAAAGGCTTCCAGACAATACTTGTCGCCGCCGTTGTGGTGTGTGGTCAGAGTGCCGCGGTCCGGTTCAATATTGATTTCCGTGGTGCGGTCGCGCAGGTAGGAATACAGTTCGATCTTGCAGCCGTCGCAGCGGATTTCTCCGGCGGAACCGAAAATCGTAGTGCGGCGTTCGCCGTAACGGGAACAGCCAGCCAGCGTGAATACTGCCGTCGCCCCGCCGTCAAATTCCATGTTGACCACCTGATGATCCGCCACGTCGTTGTCGCAAGCGAAAACACAGCGGCCATACGGTCCTTCCCGCAGAGCCTTGAGAATATTTTCTTCGGAGAGTTCCCCGGTTACCGATTCAATATAGTTGTCGATCTGCTTGTTCCGGAAACGTTCGAGATAGAAACGGGGGGCGGAGTAGGGGCACTCCGGTTCCAGAGGACAGTCCAGACAGCGGTCGGCGGCATTTTTCGGCCGGTTTTCGTGACGGAAAAACATCAGCGAACCGAACGAGGTAACCGCATTGCATTTCTGGCCGACAATATAGGCGATCCAGTCCAAGTCGTGAATGGATTTTGCCAGCAGGACCGATGAAGAATCTTCTTCCCGGCTCCAGTTGCCGCGGACGTAGGAATGGGCATAACGCCAGTGTCCGACCGGTTCAAGGTGTTCCACGGAAATGATTTTTCCCACGGATCCGTTTTCAATCAGATGGCGGAGCATCCGGGTGTAATTGGCATAACGCATCACATGACATGCCGCCAGCACCACATTGTTTTCCTTGACCGCGCGGACAATTTCCCGGCAGGAGTCGATATCCGGAGCCAGCGGTTTTTCAATGAGGATATGGTACCCTTTCCGGGCGAAAGCCACAGCCGGTTCCACGTGCATTCTGTCCTGCGTGGTGATAACCACGGCATCCGCAAATTTCGGACGTTTCAGAACATCGTGCCAGTCTGAAAAAACATTTTCCGGCGGGATGGCATGATCGTTTGCAATACGGTCACGGAAAAACGGACGGGGTTCCGCCACTGCTACGACCTGCGCACGATCCGGCATGAGTTTGACCAGATTCGCGTAAATGGTTCCGCGCCCGCCCGCGCCCAGAATGATCAGGGAAACTTTATGTGATTCGTTCATTTTGTCCATCATGTCTTCCCGTTTAACCGGAGTTTTCAATCTTTGCTGATGAATTTGGAGATGCCGGAAATCCGGGTGATTTCACCTGCGAAAACCAGATGATAATCTCCATTCGGATATATGGTTTCGGGAATTCTGGCACCGGAAAAACCTTCCGGCACAAATTTTCCCTGATATACCTGTCTGCATTCAAGAACCAGTTCCGCTTCCTTGAAAGTCGGAGCAGAAACAGTTCCGGATGCTTCCGGAGTCAACCCCGCCGCCGCAATTTTATCCAGCTCTCTGCCGGATTTTGCGCCGCAGAGCTTCAAGGCGTCCCGGTATTCTTCACTGAATGCGGAGAGTGTGAACGAATCGCATTGCCGCAGAAATTCCAGGGTGTAGCGCTGCGGCCGCACCACGGTGACCGCGGAAGGGAATCCCCACATTTCGCCGATATATCCCCAGCTGACAGTCATGGTATTGAATTTTCCGGCGGAAAAATCCCCCGCTGTCAGCAGAAACCATTGTTTTTCAAACAGCCGGAACGGGTTCGCATTGAACTCGTCCGGGCGAATGTCGATCCGGTCCGGCATAACGGATTACTCCACAATTTTGTTCAGCGGATATTCCACGATACCGCAGGCGCCCAGACGCTTCAGTTCGGGAATCAGTTCACGCACGGTGTGTTCGTCCACGATGGTGTTCAGTGCCAGCCATTCCTCGTTGGAAAGATTGGAGATGGTGGGGTGTTCCAGCGCGGGAAGTTTGCTGATGATATTGTCCAGGTCGGTTTTGCGCACGTTCAGCAGGAGACCGACTTTGCCTTCGGCGGCGAGAACCGCTTTGAGCAGAAGGGCGATATTTTCGATTTTGTGCTTCTTTTCCGGATCCTGCATTGCCTGTTTGTTGGCAATGAAACGCGTGGTGCTGATGCACAGCGTGTCGATGATTTTGAGGTGGTTGGCGCGGAGAGAGGAACCTGTTTCCGTGATTTCCACAATGGCATCGGCGAAACGCGGCGGCTTGACTTCTGTTGCCCCCCAGGAAAATTCCACTTTGGCGTTGACGCCGTGCTGCGCCAGATAGCGTTTGGTCATGCCGACGGCTTCCGTGGAAATGCGTTTTCCTTCGAGCTGTTCGACTTTTTCAATGCCGGAATCTTCGGGAACCGCCAGCACCCAGCGGAGCGGATTGCGGCCGACTTTGCCGTAGACCAGTTCGGCGGCTTCATACACATCGGAACCGTTTTCCTGAATCCAGTCGTAACCGGTCAGTCCGCAGTCCAGCACGCCTTCTTCTACGTAGCGGGACATTTCCTGCGCGCGGATCAGCATACAGTCAATTTCCGGATCGTCGATCGTCGGGAAATAGGAACGGGAGCTGATCTGAATCTTGTAACCGGCTTTGGCAAACATCGCCACCGTGGATTCTTCCAGACTGCCCTTCGGAAGACCGAGCATCAATTTCGTCATATTCATGTTCTCCTGTTTTTATGAAATAAATTCTTCTGTCATTTTCTTAACCGCGAAATATAACACAGTTAGAGATTTTTTCCAGAGCCGTTTTGATGATATTTTGAAAAAACTCTCAGGAAAAACGGTTTTCCCGGCGGAACAGCCGGTATTTCCACAGGGCGGCGACCATCGGTCCGGACACGATTTTTCCCTGTTCCAGCAGGGTGAACACCTCGTCTTCCGGCATCAGAAACACTTGAATGTCCTCGCTGGCATCCAGGTGCGGCTGCTGCATGTGAACCACATTCCGCGCCAGAAAGGTATGTGCCAGATTGTTGTGGCTGGACGGGTTGGGCGACAGCACCAGAAATTCACTCCATTCTCCGCCGCCGAATCCGGTTTCCTCCAGCAGTTCGCGGCGCGCCGCCTCCAGCACGGACGCATCCGTTTTTTCCACAGTTCCCGCGCAGAGTTCAAAGGCGTATGCGCCCAGCCCCGGACGGTATTGCCGTTCCATAATCAACTGCTGATCCGGCGTTACGGCAATCACATTGACCCATTCCGGATATTCCAGAATATAGTAGTTCGGAATAATTCGTCCGTCCGGCAGTTCCAGACAGTCCTGCCGAACCGTCAGCCACGGATCCCGGTGCAAATATTTGCCGGACAATGTTTTCCAGTTTATTTCATTCATCTCTGCGCATTCCTTTCAAGTGTCCCGAACCGGAAATATAGCACAGACAAACCGGAATTTCAATAGGCGCGCGCCTGAATGCCGTCGACAAAATTGACCAGAGCGCGGTTGACGACCCGGTTGCCGCCGAGGGTGGGATAATCCCCGGTGAAATACCAGTCGCCGCGATGTTCCGGACAGGCGGTATGCACATTGTCCACGGTCTGGAAAACCACTTCCAGTTCCGCATTCAGATGTGCCGGCTTGAGCAGCAGACCGATTTCCTGGCAGAGTTCTTCAAACGAAAAATTCCGGTAGAGGGGCTGTACCCGGTTGAGCATTTCTCTGTCCGGTTTTTTCAAATCCTGCCGGGCCAGTTCCGCCGCCTGATGCAGCAGATTCTCTTCGCCGTGCTTATGGAGCAGGGAGACCAGCGCTTCGAATGCGACCAGTTCTCCGAATGTTGCCATATCAATGCCGTAGCAGTCCGGATAGCAGATCGGGGGAGCGGCGGATGCCACTACAATTTTTTTCGGACCGAGACGATCCAGAATCGGCAGAATGGCATTGCGCATGGTATTGCCGCGGACAATGGAATCGTCCAGTACAACCAGATTGTCCTGTCCTGTGCGGATTACCCCGTAAGTTACATCGTAGACATGCGGGAAAAGATCTTTGCGCTGAGCGGCGTCGGTGATGAACGTCCGGAATTTGGCATCCTTGACCGCAATCTGGGAAAAACGTACATGCCGTGCGCCGCAGCGGTCGTCCAGTTCTTCCAGCAGACCGTGAAAACTCAGCTGCGCTGTATTCGGAATGTAGGAAAACACCGTGTTTTCCAGATCATTGTCCACAGCTTTGAGGATTGAAGGGGTGAGCAGACGTCCCAGACGGATGCGTTCATTGTGGATGTCGGCATCGTTGCCGCGGGAGAAATAAATCCGTTCGAAGACACAGCGTTTGGGCGGCACTTCCGGCAGGATGCGTTCGAGCCGGACTTCGCCCTGTCGGGAAATGGTCAGCGCATGTCCCGGCGGCAGTTCACGAACCTGCTCCGTGGTCAGATTGAATGCCGTCTGAATGGCGGGGCGTTCCGAGGCGACTACGGCAATTTCGTCATCCACATAATAATATCCGGGGCGGATTCCGGCTGCATCGCGCAGGGCGAATGCATCACCATTGCCCAGCATTCCGCAGATGGTGTAGCCGCCGTCCCAGCGGGGCGCCGTTTCGCGCAGAATCTGGAAAATATCCGGAGACGCATTTTCGTCGGACTGTCCTGCCAGCTGTTTTTCCAGATAATGACAGAGCTGCAGCAGAAGCAGCTGACTGTCCTGTCTGCCGCAGGGATGATGTCCGGAGTTCACCAGTTCCCGGAAAATGGCTTCGGTATTGGTCAGATTGAAATTGCCGGCGAGCAGCAGCGTATGCCGGCGGCAGGAGCTTTCCCGGACAAACGGATGACATGCCGAGAGAGCGCGGCGTCCGAATGTCCCATAGCGGAGATGTCCCAGATAAAGTTCCGAACAGAACGGATATTCCAGAGATGCCGTGATTTTTTCCGGAACGGGACGGCGGTCGATGGCATCCTGAATCTGACGTCCGATCCGTTCCAGCAGATCCGCCAGCGACAGTTCACAATTGGATTTTTCCAGCTGATAATACGGATTCCCCGGCTCCACATTCAAACCCAGCGCGGCTATGCCGGCTCCGTCCTGTCCGCGGTTGTGCTGTTTTTCCAGCAGCAGGGACAGTTTGTGATACCCGTAGAAGCACGTCCCGTATTTCTGCTGATAGTAGGGTATGTCTTTGCGAAGACGCAGCAGTGCTACGCCGCATTCATGTTTTATCTCATCCGACATCAGATTCTCCGTTTGCTGTTGTTCCGACACAGCTTTGCAAGCATTTTTCATGCCAGTTTTTCAAACTGTCTGTTTTACGGCAGGGCTGCTGCCGGGACTGACAAAAATGTAGGGTTCAAGAAAAATGGAATTACAAAAATGTAAGTTCCTGCAGGAAGCAACTCCGCGCCGCATCCGTCATTTTGCATGTTTTTTCAGAATGGCTTCCGCCGTCAGAATACCGTCGATGGCGGAAGAGGTGATGCCGCCCGCCAATCCTGCGCCTTCGCCCGCGGGATAAAGATTGCAGAGCGAACTTTCACGCGATATATCATCCCGTTCAAAACGAACCGGGCTGGAAACTCTGGTTTCCGCGCCCAGCAGCGTTCCGTAACGGACATATCCCGGCGCAACCCGGTCGAAATGAATCAGCGCGCGCCGGATTGTGCGGCTGACCGTTTCCGGCAGCAGGGCATCCACTCTGGCTTCCTTCAACCCGAACGGCCAGGAACTGTGTCTGGGCAGACGTCCGGTATTGCCCCGGAGGAAATCCGAGGCTTTCTGCGCGGGACAGGTATAATCGCCGCCGCCCGCCTCAAACATTTTCTGTTCCAGCCGGTCCAGGAACGCATAGGCTTCCTGCGGCGAGGAAAAAGTATCCGGTTCGATATTGGTTACAATGGCGGCGTTGGCGAATCTGCCGGATCGTGCGGAATTGCTCATGCCGTTGGTGCAGAGACGGTTGCGTACCGGTGTTGCGGGAATCACTTCGCCGCCGGGACACATGCAGAACGTAGTGGCTCCGCCGGTGCGTCCGTCGGGTGAAGGCCGGGAAACCAGATTGTATTCCGCACTGCCCAGAGCCGGCAGTGTTTCCTGAATGCCGAACTGAAACCAGTTGATGAAATCCTGCGGATGCTCAATCCGGCAGCCGATCTGAAAACCTTTCATGCGGTATGCCGCCCCGGCGTCGATCACCGACAGAATGAATTCCCGTGCGCTGTGTCCGCAGGCATTCACCACCAGCGGCGCTTCCAGATTTTCTCCGTCTGCCAGCCTGACTCCCCGGCAGATTCCGTCCCGGACCAGCAGTCCTTCCGCTCTGGTATTCCAGCGGAAGATGCCGCCCAGCGAGATGATTTTTTCCCGCAGACCGGCAATCACCTGCGGCAGAAGATCCGAACCGACATGCGGATGACTGTAATAGGCAATGCCTTCCGGCGCGCCCGCCGCAATCATTTCGCGCAGCACAAAACGAATCCGCGGATCCCGGATCCGGGTGAACAGTTTTCCATCCGACCAGGTTCCCGCACCGCCTTCACCGAACAGCAGATTGCTTTCTTCATTCAGTTCACGGGTCTGAAGAAAACGGTCAATGTCATTTTTTCTCCTGCCGACATCCCGTCCCCGGTCCAGAATGACGGGTTTGCAGCCTGCCATTGCCAGGATGAGAGCGCAGAAAAGCCCGGCGGGACCTGCTCCCACAATCACCGGATGCAGCGGCGGCTCAGCATAGGAAAACGACGGCATGTCGAACGGCATGTCCGGTGCGGCTGGTTCCAGGGAACGCTTCGGACGGGCGGAGTCTTTCAGGTCCGCGGTCAGCGAATAGACCAGCTTCACGTCCGGCTGTTTCCGCGCGTCAATGCTGCGCCGGGTGATGGCATAATCCAGTATGTCGGAGGTTTTGACTCCGCAATAGGATGCGATGTATTCATGCAGTTCCCGGTCGATGGACGCCGGCAGTTTTTCTGCGGACAGTGCAAGTTTTTCAATGGAGATTTTCATATCAATTCAATTTCCTTTCCACGGGTGCAGACCCGCTTTTTCCCGGCTGCGGTTCAATATCTGCCACAGATCGGGCGACTGATGCAATATACGGGTCAGACGCGAAAGCGGCACGTTCAGAAGCCGTGCGGCAGCTTTCGGTTCCCATCCGACCGAGGACAGACAATCCAGCACGACTGCTTCCCAGAGCAGACGTTTCGGATTGCGCAGAGAAGGTTCCGGCAGCAGTTCAAAACCATTGTCCGGCGAGAACTCTTCCCGCAGTTCCAAGGTCATCCGCTGCCGCAGTTTGCTGACGGCATGAAGACGGTTTTCCTTCTGGCTGCGGCTGGCGTCGGCTGTAACATCCAGTCCTGTTTCCCGGTGCGTCAGCCGAACTGCGGACGAAGTCTTGTTGACTTTCTGTCCGCCGTGTCCGCGGGCTTTCCGGAATTCCTGAACGCATTCTTTCAGCAGTTCTTCGGGCGGCATGACCAGCCATTCGTTGCGTTTGCTCATAAATACCTCATAATAAAGCCATGGCGGCGTCGTTCCAGAAATCAAGTCCGTGTCCGGTCAGGGCAAAGACGTCTTTCCGCAGAAATCCGTTTTTCCGGAGTTCGGCGATTCCTGCCGGATTCACCGCTTCCGGACCGATTCCCGCAACCCGTTCGAATTCGCCGTCCGCCCAGCCGCGAACTGTCCGCAGTCCCATGATCAGCATCTCCGCCCGGCGTTCCGGATCGGGAATCCGGTCCATCTCCGGAGCTGCGCCGTTCAGCCAGTCCTGTATGGAGGATACTTGCGTGAAGCGGTCTTTGCCGTCGAACGAGCAGGCGGCGGGTCCCAGCCCCAGATACGTTTCGCCGTGCCAGATATTCTGGTTGTGGCGGCATTCAAATCCCGGCAGGGCATAATTGGAAATCTCATATCGGTGCAGTCCTGCTTCCTTCAGGATTGTCCGGGTATGCACTTCCAATTCCGCATTGCGGTTTTCCGCTTCGGGATCGGGGGTATAACGTTTCTGCAGCGGCGTTCCTTCTTCCACACTCAACGAATATGCGGAAAGATGCGTGATGCCCAGCGACAGCGCACCGGACAGTTCTTTTTCCCATTCTGCGGCGGTCTGTCCAGGCAGACCGTAAATCAGATCGCATCCCAGATTGCGCAGACCGTGCCGGCGAAGCAGTTCGAATGCCGCGGGTATTTTTGCCGGATCGCCATGCCGTCCGATTCTTCTGCGCAGTTCCGGGTCGAAACTCTGAATGCCCAGACTGACCCGGTTGACATGCTGTCTCAGAACCGCCGCTTTTTCATCCGTCAGACTTTCCGGATTGCATTCGATGGAAATTTCCGGAATGTCCGCAGACGGCAGGAATTTTTCCAGAACGCCGAACAGTTCCGCCAGCATTTCCACATTCAGTAAAGTCGGAGTGCCGCCGCCCAGATAAACGGTGCGAACCGCTGTTCCGGCAAGCTGTTCCAGTTCCCGTTTCAGTTTGTCCAGCCAGGGACGCATGAGACCTTCCGCGTTTCCTTCAGAATAGAAGGCGCAGTAGTCGCATTTACCATGACAGAACGGCACATGAATGTAAAGGTTCTGCCAGGGACGCCGTTGCAGAGGAGAATTCAACGTTCAGTTCTTTCCGGCTGGTTTGAGGAATACCGCCCCCAGCCAGGGGAGCCGCAGTGTGATGTGCTGCGGCTGACCATGGAACAGCCCCGGTTCCGTCTGCATGGGTTCCGAGTTCAGCAGACCCGTGCCGCCGAAACGGCGTTCATCAGTGTTGAACACTTCGCGCCATTTGCCGGGGAAGGGGACGCCCATCGTGAAATTGTCGCGGACAACCGGAGTCAGATTCAGCACTGCCACCAGTGCATCGGAATGGTCCTTGTTCCAGCGGATGTAGGAAATCACGGATTGCTGGCAGTCTCCGCCGTCAATCCATTGGAATCCGTTTCCGGTGAAATCATCTTCCCACAGGCAGGGTTCGTTCCGGTAGAACTGATTCAGTTCCGCGCTGAGCCGCTGCATTTCTTCATGGCGGGGATATTCCAGCAGATTCCAGTCCAGCGGCTGCATACAGTTCCATTCGATCCATTGGGCAAATTCACCGCCCATGAACAGCAGTTTTTTTCCGGGATGCGTCATCATGCCGGCAAAAAATGCGCGGAGATTGGCGAATTTCTGTTCGTAATCGCCCGGCATACGGTTGAGCAGGGATTTTTTTCCGTGCACCACTTCGTCATGACTCAGCGGCAGAACGAAATTTTCCGTGAACGCATACAGCAGCGAGAAAGTCAGCTGTGAGTGATGATAACTGCGGTACACCGGATCCAGCGAATAATAATCCAGCATGTCGTGCATCCAGCCCATATTCCATTTGAAGGTGAAACCGAGTCCGCCCAGGTAAACGGGGCGTGACACCCCCGGCCAGGAAGTCGATTCTTCCGCCACCATCATAATGCCGGGGAACAGTTCATGCGCCAGTTCGTTCAGACGGCGCAGAAACGCTATGGCTTCCAGATTTTCATTGCCGCCGTATCTGTTCGGAATCCATTCCCCTTCTTTGCGCGAATAATTCAGATACAGCATCGACGCCACGGCATCCACGCGGAGACCGTCCGCATGGTATTTTTTCAGCCAGCAGAGCGCGCTGCCGATCAGAAAATTGCGGACTTCATTGCGTCCGAAATTGAATACATACGTTCCCCAGTCCAGCTGTTCGCCCTGACGCGGGTCCGCATGTTCATACAATGCCGTGCCGTCGAAACGTCCCAGCGAGAAAGCGTCTTTCGGGAAATGCGCCGGAACCCAGTCCAGAATGACGCCAATGCCGTTTTGGTGCATGACATCGACGAAATAAGCAAAATCTTCCGGTGTGCCGTACCGGGCGGTCGGCGCATAAAATCCCGTGACTTGATATCCCCAGGACTGATCCAGCGGATGTTCGCAGACCGGCAGCAGTTCCACATGGGTGTATCCCATTTTCCGGACGTAGGCAGCCAGTGATTCCGCCAGTTCGCGGTAATTGGGGAATTCTTCCGTTTCCTTGCCGTCGGCTCCTTTGATTTTCTTCCGCGGCGGCAGTCCCGGTCCGCCCCACGAACCCAGGTGGACTTCATAAATGGAAACCGGCTGTTCCAGAATGTTCAGCTGTTTCCGTTTTTCCATCCATTCGGAATCGTGCCATTCAAACGGCTGAGCCTGCGGAATCCGTCCGGCATTGCCGGGCCGCAGTTCCGTCCATTGGGCATAGGGGTCGAGCTTGACCGCCAGTGCGCCGGTGGAAGTCAGTATTTCATATTTATAGAGGTCTCCCGCCTGCAGCGAAGGAATGAAAAGTTCCCATACTCCGGACGACCCCATGCGGCGCATCATGTGCCGCCGTCCGTCCCAGCAGTTGAAGTCTCCGACAACGGAAACACGCTGGGCATTGGGTGCCCAGACTGCGAATAGGACACCTTCCACTTCGCCCATTTTCCGGATATGTGCGCCCAGCACGTCGTAAATCTGATGATGTTCCCCTTCATTGAACAGATACAGATCCATTTCGCCCACCCCCGGCATGAAGTGGTACGGGTCTTCCGAAACAAACGTGCTGCCGTCGGCAAAATGTTTTTCCACGGCATAGTCAAAATGCTTTTTGCGTCCGGGGAAAGAAAGCTCGAACAGACCTTCCGGGTGTGTTTTTTTCATGGACAGGGATTTTTCGTCAGCCCGGATGAACACAGTTTCCGCCGCGGGGTCATAAACCCGGATGATCACAGCGTTCCGGACCGTGTGCATTCCCAGCACGGCATGAGGATCGGCGGTTTTTCCGGCAAAGAGAGCCGTCAATGCCGGATCAGCAGTAATTTTTTTCTTCATCATGCCAACCTCCCCGTCCGGTTCAGCGGCGGCGTCCGAAAATGCTGAGCAGATAGAGGAACAGGTTGACGAAGTCCAGATAGAGCTCCAAGGCGCCGATGACCGCAATTTTCCGAACCGTTTCCCGGTCGTCTGTTCCTGCCTGAATATACATCATTTTGATTTTGTTGGCGTCATAGGCGGTCAGACCGACAAAAATCAGTATGCCGGCGTAGGTGCAGATCCAGTAAAGCGTACTGCTGGCGCAGAACAGATTGACCACCGAGGCGATGATCAGTCCGAGCAGCGCCATGAAAAACAGATTGCCGAGACTGGTCAGATCTTTTTTCGTGACAGTTCCGATCACCGCCATCGCGCCGAACGTTCCGGCTGTGACCGCAAAGGTCGTTACGATCGCTTCCGTGGAATACGCTGCGAATATAAAGGATAAAGTCAGCCCGTTGACCGCGGCATACAGAATAAACAGAGCTGTCGCAGTTGCCGCCGCCATTCTGTTGATTCCTGCGGAAATGGCGATGACCAGTCCGAATTCCACCAGAATCGCGACCCAGCACATCAGCGGATTTTTGATGAAAAGTTTCAGCATTTCTTCCGAAGTTCCGACCAGATAAGCAGATGTCGCACTGATCAGCAGGGCGAAAGCCATCCACCAGTAGACATTGAGCAGACAGGCAGTCAGGGAGTTGGAACTTGTCTGGACTTCATACGACGAATCATCATACATAGGTGCATCCTCCATAATTTGGGTGTTTCAGCAGAAATATAATACGGAGTACGCGGAATGCAAACCGGAAAATGAAAAAAACATCTTTTCTGCACAGTCTTTTTCCGGATTCTTTCTGTTTTTGACTTGATGTCGATAAATTTTGTAGTATATTGCCGGAAATGGCATACAGGTTGAGTTTCTCCGCAGAATGAACCGTCTGAAATCCATGATTCGGATTCGGATTTCCGGAAACTCTACTGTTTCTGTTGTCTGAAAGGAATGAATATAATGAAAATTTCGACCAAAGGACGTTACGGGCTGCGCATTCTGATAGACCTTGCTTTGCATGAATCGGAGAAGCCCCGGCTGATCCGCGATATTGCGGAATCACAGCAGATTTCTGAAAAGTACATCAGCCGTCTGGTGATTGATCTGCGGCGCGGCAGAATGATCCGTTCCGTGCGCGGCGTCAACGGCGGTTTCCATCTGGCAAAACGCCCGGAGGAAATCACTCTGCTGGATATAGTGGAAGTCATGGAAGGGCCGCTGTCCATCGTGGACTGTATTGCCTGTCCGGAAAAATGCGCACGGTCTCCGCACTGTGCCGCCAAGAATATCTGGGGAAATCTGAATGAGGGAATCCGCAGTCAGATGCGCAAGACAACTCTGGCGGACATTCTTGCCGCCTACGGACAGCAGAACGCCGAGGCAGGCATTTTCGATTACTGCATCTGAAAAACGGAGCCGGACAGAACAAATCCCGTCCGGTCTCCGTAGAGATTCAGTGAATGTTCTTCAGAATGGCGCGGAGTTTCGGGCATTCTTCGCGGGAACGGTAGAATTCATCCAGCGGATAACAGCCGGACACCATGCCGTTGCGCGGCGCGTTTGTGCAGTCGCCGAAAGTCCGGCAGATATGGCGGCGGTCCAGTGCTTTTCCTTCCAGCACATCCGTGCAGATTTCCGGATAGGACAGCACCATGCGGCCGATGCCGGCGAAGTCCGTTTCGTCATGCGCCAGTGCGTATTCCGCGGCATTCGGCAGATATTCCTGAAGGCAGGTATAGCCGGAACCGACCACCCGGATGCCGGGGCAGAGTTCGCGTATGCGTTTGACCGCTTTCAGATGCCGCGACACGTTGTACAGCGGATTTTCCGGCGGCAGATAACCGTCGCAGACCGGGTAATAGGCAGGACGCTGCATATGCACGTTGTAATACGGACTGCCGATCGTGGCGCAGATCAGTTCCACTCCGTACTGCTGAAGCATACGGACAAATTCCGCCGGTTCCTTCAAATCGGGATCCATGTCCATGCCGGTTCCGTCGCCGCCGAACGCATAAGGATAATTCCCGTGCCATTCCATCGGCACACCCACCCCGTCCGCTCCCTTGACGAACGGAAAAATGTCGAACAGGCTGACCCGCGCGGAGAGAATCAGATCCGGGCATTTTTCCCTGATGCCTTCGGCGATTTCCCGGAAGAAGCGGGTGCGGTTTTCAAACGGACCGCCGTATTTGCCTTTGCGGTCATACGCCGTCAGAAATTCATGTCCGAGATACCCGTGTGCGGATTTGATGTCGACAAAGTCAAATCCCGCATTCCGGGCGATTTCCGCGGCATGGACAAAGTGCCGCACAATATCTTCAACATCGGCATCGCTGACCACGTTTTCCGGTCCGCAGGAGAATTTCCGGTCCAGCAGCGGATGCGCATAAGCCGTTCTTGCTTCCAGCCGGTCCGGACGGTTCGGATGTGAATAGCGTCCGGAATGAGTCAGCTGAAGACCGATCATCAGGTCATCGGCATTGCCGAATTTCGCCTTGTGTGCGGCGCGCATTTCCGCCAGAATGGTTTTGAGGGATTCCGCCGTGTGATCCGCGATCATGAGCTGCTGCGGATTGCTTCTGCCGGAGTGCATGACGGCAGCGGCTTCCGTGCCGTAAAGGAGTTTTGCCCCGCTGGTCGCAAAACGGAGCCAGCGGCGACGGGTGAGTTCACTGGGGACGCCGTTGTCTTCACAGTCCCAGCCTTCCATGGGCAGAATGCTCCAGCGGTTGCCGAGTGTGCGTCCGCAGCATTCAATTTTCTGCGCCAGCGCGGCAGAGCCGTCCGACGGCACGGAATCGGCAAGACCGATCCGGATGTTTTCCTGTTTCAGATAGTTGCGGAAAGCGTCCACTGTGGTGAACTGTGCCACTTTCGGAAATTTTTCAGCCATGTTCAGAACCTTTTTCCTTTCCGGAGATGAACGAGGATGATCTCGACGTCTTCCAGGGCTTCGTAAGTGTGATGCAGCAGGGCGTCGAACTGAATCGACATGCCTTCTGTCAGAATGTAGGTTTCTCTGGGCAGAGAAAATTTCAGTCTGCCGCGCAGAACCCAGCACAGCTCATAATCGTCGCGGTGCAGTTCCGGCGTGGAAATTCTGGCTCCGGCGGATGCCGTTGCGCGCATACAGCGCAGATTGCCGTAGGAGACCCGGCGGAAAACAAAGCCGCCGGATTCGTATTTTTCCTCGTCTACCTGATGGGAAATCCGGTTTTCCGCCAGCGCAATGAAGTCCGACAAGGTCATGCCGAATACCCGTGCTATCCGGTAAAGCGTATCCATTTCCGCGTTGCCGCAGTTGCGTTCCAGTTTGGATATCACACTCACGGAAACGCCGCTCCGGGCGGAAAGTTCCTCCAGACTCATTTTCTCATGTTTGCGCAGATCCCGCAGCAGACGGAAATCACAGATGCCGCCGGCATTTTTTTCCTGAATCTTATTTTTCATGAAGCCGTCCTTCCCGGAATTCTTTCCAGATCGTTTCAAACCAGCCGTCGGGGACGGGGACTTCCCGGCATTCTTCCCAGGAAATTTCCGGCATACTGTCCGGTCCCGCCGTGCAGAGCATGACCTGTTTCCGGAATGATTCATTTTCCGGCATGACACGCCATTTGTCCGCCAGCCCCGGATGCACTGCTTTCCCCTGTGCGGACAACACCAGTGAACCGCCGCGTGAGCCGATGTGCAGAGCCTGTTCGCTCACGCATTTCAGATAGAATATGTGTGCCAGACAGAGCTGGCGGTTGCGCAGGGTTTCCGCCAGATCCTGCGGAGACAGACCGTTCAGACCGTCTGAAATCAGCGCGGCATACTGCTGTTCCGCTTCCGCCAGCGCATTTTCAATTTCCGGCAGTGAACGCACAAATGCACCGGCTTTGCTCATGCGGTGCTGGAAAAACGCCCGTTCCTGCCGCCAGTCTTTGGTGCAGCTTTTTTTCTGCTGACCGGCAAGGCGTTCCAGTTCCGTTTCTGCAATGCGTTCCGCCTCAACGGTATTCACCGGATCGCCGGGACGCCCGGCAATGCGTTCCGCTGCCCGGAATGCGCCGGCTTGTCCGGCATTGAGCGCGCTTCCGCCCGGACGGGTCACGCCGTGGGAACCGTTCACTTCCCCGACGGGATAAAGATGTTTCAGACTGGTGGATTCCCACCACAGATCAGCTGCCAGACCGCCGTTGTTGTGCTGGGCGCACACCGCGATTTCCAGCATTTCCGTCCGGAGGTCGATTCCGTGAGCCGCATACAGTTCAATGGCTGGCGCGTTCAGTTTTTCCAGACGTTCCAGCGGAGTGTTTCCTGCGGCATCCGAACGGATCAGATAATTCCGGGTTTCCTCATTCAGTGCTTCAAACCGGAAATCCGCGGGATCGCTGCGGTAGTCCAGATAAACCCGGCGGCCGCGTTCCACTGTTTCCACATAAGTGAAGATATCAATCAGCGATGACCCCGGCACATGTCCGGCGGCAAACGGCCATTGATAGCCTTTCAGGAAAATCATGTCGTACATCGCGGCTGGCGAATCAAAATATTCCCGCAGAAATTCCCGTTCTGTGCCGTCCTGGTCCACAGAGACGAAACGCGGCAGAACCTGCATATAGCTGCCGGAAACATTCCAGCGGAACTTGAGGGACGCCAGCCCGTACTGTGATTCCGCCAGATTGCGCGCTTCCGCTCCGGCTTCCAGAGCCAGCCCGATGGCTCCGGTATGAACTTTCGGGTAGACACTGGTTTCATACAGCCCGCCCGGTCCGCCGACTGCAAACACCACATGATCCGCAATCACCGCTTCGAACTGTCCCGTGATCCGGTTTGCGAAAACCGCCCCGGTGCAGCGTTTCTTTTCCGCATCCGTGAGCAGTTTCACCGCAATCTGCTGTTCATGTACCGGGATGTTCCGGCGCTGGACTTCCGCAATCAGGGCGCGGCACATGTCGCGGGATGTATAAGGTCCGCAGCTGGTAGCGCGGCGGCGCGGATCATGGTCGGTCTTGTACCCGACGTATTGTCCGAACTCATCGTGCGGAAACGGCACGCCCAGCGCGGCAAGCTGGGAAAAAGCGGGAACGGACATGGCGGCTTCGACCAGTGCAAGGTCGCCGTGAACTGCTCCGCCTGCCGCCAGATCCCGCGCCATCAGCACCGGCGAATCCGGTTCCGTGCCGTACATGCCCAGCTTGTAGTACGTCTGCTTGTCGCTGCCGGTGTTGATGCTGGTGCCCATTTTCAAGCCTTCGGTATAGATTTCGACGGACTCGACGCCGAGGGCATTCAGCCGGACCGCAGAGCAAAGACCGGCGGCTCCGGAACCGATGACCAGAGTATGCAGTTTTTTCACCATGAGCCGCTCCGTTTCAGAACCGTTCCACCGTAAGACCGCCGTCCACATTGATGACTTGTCCGGTGGAATAACCGAACGCTCCGGAAACCAATGCCGCGACGGCTTTTCCGATATCTTCCGGGAATCCCCAGCGCCGCTGAAGCGTCAGACCTTCCTCAATCATCTTGTCGTATTTGGCGGAAACGGTTCCAGTCATATCGCTTTTGATGACGCCTGGGCGGATTTCATAAACGCAGATTCCTTCATCGGCAAGCCGCACGGCGTAGAGTTTGGTCGCCATGGCAACGGCGGCTTTGGAAAGACAGTATTCGCCGCGGTTGATGCTGGCGTAATCCGCCGAAACCGAACCGATGTTGATGATGCAGCGGAACTTGCCGGAACGGTTTTTCATGATTTCCTTCGCCGCAAGCTGCGTCAGGAAAAACGGACCGCGCAGATTGATTCCCAGCACCCGGTCAAAACTTTCCGGACTCATGTCCAGCAGATCGGCACGGACTTCCGGTGCGACTCCGGCGTTGTTGATCAGCACTTCGATGGAACCGAAATCCGCCAGAAAGGAGCGCAGCAGTTTTTCCCGGTCCTCCGCTTTGGAGACATCGCACTGGTAATAAGTGCATTTGACACCGAATTCCGCAGTGATTTTTGCCGCCAGTTCGCGGAACTCGTCCGAATCCTTGCGGCCGCAGAACGCAACATGGTGTCCGGCTTCAGCCAGTTTGCGTACAATCCCTGCACCGATTCCGCGTGCGCCGCCTGTGATCAGAATGTTGGATGCTTCTTTCATTTTAAACCGCTCCTTTTTCTTATAATGATAAGTTTTATCATAAATTATCACTGAAAGAAAATTTTTCAAGAAGATTTTTTAAGAAAATCGCTTGAAAAAAAGTAAAAATAATATATAGTAAAGCCATTTTACTAATTCAAGGAGAAATGAGGCGGAAAATGAGTAAGGACATCAAATTGTTCTGGAAGTATATCGGACCTTCCATCATCGGTATGCTGATTGCGGGTTCATACAGTATTGTGGACACCGTGTTCATCGGTCTGGGTATCGGCAAACAGGGATTGGCGTCAATAGCCCTGACCTGGCCGCTGGTGATGCTGGTCGGTGCGGCAGGGTCATTGCTCGGCGCAGGGGCGGCAGTGCTGATTTCCCAGGCGCGCGGGGCAGGGGATGAAGCACGGGCGCAGAAATGTTTCGGCAACATGATCACTTTGCAGCTGATCTGTTCTGTGGTTCTCGGCGGCGGAATGCTGCTTCTGCTGGAACCGCTGCTGTATCTTTCCGGCGCAACGCCCGAACTGCTGCCGGACGCCGTGACTTATGCACGGATCATTCTGTTCGGCTCATTCATTTCCATGTTCATGAACGGATGTCTGGAAGTCGTGCGCAATGACGGACGCCCCGTGCTGTCCATGTGGCTGCTGGTGATCGGTCTGGTCGGCAACATCATTCTGGATTATCTGTTCATCATGGTTTTTCACCGCGGCGCAGCCGGTGCGGCGGAAGCGACAGTCATCAGTCAGATATTGTCCGGCGTCTGTGGGTTGGCATATTTTCTTTCCCCGTGGACGAAACTCCGGATCAACCGTGCGAATCTGTCGCTGAACCGGGTGGCGGTGCTGGACATTTCCATCACCGGATTTCCGATTTTCGGCAATATGCTTTCCATCATTGCCATGCTGTTCATGCACAACTGGCAGGCTCTCCGCTACGGGGCGGTGGACGGTCTGGCGGCTTACACCATGGTTGCCGCGCTGGAATCCCTGGGATCGATCCTGATGACCGGTCTGGCAGGCGGGATGCAGCCGCTGGTGGCGAACATGTACGGTGCCGGCAAATACAAACGGCAGAACCGTTTCGGCAATTACGGTTACTGGACCGCTTTCCTGATGGGGATCGGGCTGATGCTGTTCTCCTTTGCGCTGCGCCATGCCATGCCGCGCTGGATGGGGTTGAGCGGACATGTGGCGGATCTGGCGGCGCACGGTGTGCTGCTCAGCTCCACGGCGTTCATTCTGCTGGGAGTGATCCGGGTGGCGGCATATTATTATCAGTCAACCGGTAAAATTCTGGATTCCTCTCTGTTGATTTACGGTGATGCTTTCGCTGCCTTGCCGTTGTGTCTGTTCACTCTGCCGCTGTTCTTCGGCATGGACGGCGTCTGGCTGGCGATGCCGACGTCGCGGGTACTGCTCCTGCTGGTGCTGCTCTGGCTGTGGTTCGGCAAACGCCGGAGCTGCAGATCATGACCGGCGGCAGGGAATACCAGAAACGCTGGATGGAGCTCTGGCGGCTTACGGATAATGTCTATACCATGTATCTGCGCCGCTGGGAGCTTTCCCTGAATGAGTATCTGGTTCTGGAAAGTCTGCGCGAGTTTCCGAAAGGGATGCAGCCTGCCCAGCTGGCGGAACGGGTCAGCATTCAGCGGCAGCTGGTAACCATCATCCTGAACAAACTGGAAGAACGCGGATTCATCCTGCGCCGGGAAAGCCGGACTGATCACCGGCGGAAAATCATCCGGCTGAATCCGGCGGGACGCGTTTTCGCGGAAGAAGTCTGCGGTTCTGTGGAGCAGCTGGATCTGCACGGTCTGGAAGTCCTCTCGGATTCCGAACGGGAAAAACTGCTGGAGTATACCGAGCGTTTTTATCTGGCGATTCTGGAACGTGCCGGAAAACCGGATTGAGTCATATCAGATTTCCGGCTGAAAAAGTCCTGCCTGCCAGCCGTTGCCGTCCGGTGTCCGGCAAATCACCAGTACGGCGGGCGTCCGGCTGCCGCAGGATACTGCGTATGCCAGAAGTGCATCCGGTTCAATGGCTTCCATAGTACGGCTGAGCGAAGCCTGTTCCGTTTTCGGCACCTGGAACGGTGCCAGCAAGGTCATCAGTCCGGTAAAGTCCCTGACGTTCTGCATTCCGCCCTGATACTGTGTCCCGAAGAAAGAATGCAGGTACGCAAGCAGTTCCGCCGGGGAGCTGATGCGGTCGGCGATTTCCTGAACCGGTTCGGGCGGAAGAGAACGCAGTATCTGCGGCGTTTTCTCCCCGGACTTTTTCCGGCGCGCCGCGATCCACAGCAGAATCAGGGCGACCGCCAATGCCGCCAGAATTTTGAAAACAAACATACTCATGAAAAACCTCTGATGATATATTCTTTTTCTGCGGAATATAGACCCGCAATGCCGAAAAATCAACCGAACGTCGGAAAAACATGTTTTTTTTTGAAAAAAAGATGATTTTTCATTTGTAAAAAAGCAAATCACGGAGTATTTTGAATGACAGCAGATTATGAGAGAGACAGAAAAAACGGGAGAGAGAGCCGGAATCCGGTTTTCAGACACAGAATTTATTGTGGGCATTTCTTTTCATTCAATGATCTCCAGCCGGATGATCCGGCATGAAGGTACACCATTTCGGAAAAACGGTCTGTTCCGGTCAGAACCCTCCCGGAACTTCGTGCTTTTCCGGGATCGGTGTCAATATATACCATTATTTTTTCAATTGAGGGTTAAGGACATGAAATTGTCCGGAAAAGGTATTCAATGAACATCTACGTCGGTAACATGCCGTACTCCACCACGGAGGAAGAACTCAACACCGCATTTGGCGCCTATGGCGAAATCAGCCGGGTCCACATTGTCATGGATCGCGAAACCGGCCGTGCCAAAGGCTTTGCCTTCGTCGAAATGCCGAATGACGAAGATGCCAAAAAGGCGATGGAAGCCCTCGACGGTTCTTCCATGGGCGGTCGTGCCCTGGTGGTCAAAGAGGCTCGTCCCCGTGAAGAAAGACCCCGGCGTTTCAATGGTCCGCGCGCTCCGCGTGCCTGATCTTTCCAACGTAAAAAACGGCTCCCCGGCTTTTCTGGTTTGGGGAGCTGTTTTTTTATAGACATTTATGAAAACGGTTATACTTCCACTCCGGTTTTCTGCAGAATATCCTGAACTTTGCGGATATTCGCATTGCGCAGTTCCACATTGTCCCGAACCGCAACCGCCGCCGCGGTTCCGACGCCCTGTCCGATATTCAGGCAGATTCCCATCACGCGGTAATTGGAGCTCGCCTTGTGTGTTCCGGAAATATTGCGTCCGGAAAGCAGCAGACCGTCGATTTTTTCCGGTACACAGGCGCGGTAGGGAATGGTGTATTCACCTTTTGCCTTGAAATGTTTTTGGCATCCGTTGGCGTCCAGTCCGGAGCCGGAAAGGTTGTGGATGTCGAAGTTGAAGAAATTCCGGGTGGCGATCCAGTCATCGAAAACCATTGCTTCCACAATGTCTTCCGGAACCAGCGTGTACACCCCCTTGAAATGCCGGGTTTCCCGAACACCGACTTCGCCGGATGCCGTCAGATAACATTTTTCATAGCCCGGCACATATTCCCGCAGGAACTTCACAATGGCGTCCATCTGGTCGCGGCAGATGATTTCCGCTCTGGTCAGATCTCGGACATTGGTTCCGTCGATTCCGGTAACATTGGTCATGTTGACCACCACTTCTCCGGGAAGACTGTTCCGGTAAAGCAGAACGTGTCCGGCGGGAGCTGGCAGATGCGCTTTTCCCAGAGCCTGTATTTCGCCTTTGGGCAAATGGATGAGCGTTTCAAAAGAACCGGGAAACACGGCGCGGCTGTAATCCACTCCGCCGATCCGGAACATGGTTGTAACCGGCTGGCACTGATGGTCTTCCTCGCGACCCTGCTGATATTCCACGCCGGCGAAAGCGGCAATATCGCCGTCTCCCGTGGCGTCAATGACCGCTTTGGCGTAAATGGCTTCGCGTCCGGATTTACTTTCCGTGATGATACCGCGGACTTTATTATTTTCGCAGATTACCCCGACAGCCATGGTGTGCAGCTGGAAAACGACGCCGCTTTCCCGCATCATCTGCGACAGCGTCTGTTTCAGGCATTCATGCGGAATGCCGCGGGAACGGTCAAAGCCATCCAGCTGCGAGGCAAGTTCCAGTGGCATGGATGAACTCTGAACGCTGCGTTCGGCAATTTCATTCATCAGCGGGCATTGAGCCGCTCCGGACCAGTGGGACATCATGCCCAGCGTGGCAACGCCGCCGAGCGCACTGCCTTTTTCGATCAGCATGACTTTGGCTCCGCAGCGTGCGGCAGCCAGTGCGGCTCCGATTCCGGCGGGGCCTCCGCCGGCGACCAGCACATCGGTTTCCGCAATCACGGGAATTCTGCGTGCGGCTTCTTCATAAAATTTCATGACAACACCTCCTGTTTCGTGGTTTTCTCTGGATAATATACATAGGGAATATTGAAAAACCTTGAATTTTTCAGAAAATATGCTATAATAATCACAGATTCTGAATCTGTTCGAGGTCTGAGACTCAAATGGAACTTTCCGCACTGCTGCGAAGTCTGGAAAAAAAATACCGGGTGCTGATCAGCATGGAAATCCGGCATGAAGCGTTCTGGCGTTTCCCGGAATTGAAACTGCTGCCGGATCAGTATCTGCACCATTCCCCGCATTGCCGTGCCAGAAAACTGGCGGACAACAACCGGCAATGTGCGGCAAACAAGCGGCGTTCACTTCAGATTGCGGCAAAGGGCAGGGCTTTCTGCGGAGTGTGTCCCGCCGGTGTGCGCGAACTCGTGCAGCCGGTCATGTTTCAGGGTAAACTGGCGGCTGCCGCTTATTTTTCTCTGCCGGAAGATAATCCGCCGATGCGGGAGCTGTTCCGGGCAGGGCGGTTCCTGGCGGAATTCACATCACTGGAACTGGAACGTCTGACCGAAGGAAAAGTATTCCGGAAACAGAACGGCGCCGATTTTTATTTACAGCGTTTTCAGCATTATCTGGATCTGCATTATTCTGAAAATATCGGTTTGTCGGAACTGGCGGAAGAGCTGAAGGTCAACCCGAATTATCTGGGGGAGCTGCTGCACCGTCATACAGGAAAAACGTTCCGCGAGGCTTTGACGGAACGTCGTCTGCATGAAGCGAAAATTTATCTGCGGCTGCACCGTCAGCTGAGTATTACGGCGGTCAGTCATCTGTGCGGTTTTTCTGACAGCAATTATTTCAGTTCGGTATTCCGCCGTCATTGCGGCATGACGCCCGGCGAATACCGTCGGCAGAATATTCATTGACAGGTATTGACGCCTGCCGCCGGACGGTTCGGCGGCAGACGGAAAAGCGGATTTTACAGATCGAATCCGATCCAGTCCGACACGGTTTTTCCCATGACCCCTTCCTGAATATCCTGCGGCACATTGTTCAGCCGCAGTTTTTCTTCGTATGCCGCCTTTGCCATTGGGAGCAGCTGCGGGTAATGCACATAGCTGTCCGAGCCGAAAACCATCTGGCGGAAATACCGGAAATCGTCATCGCCGCGGAAACTGGCGGGGAAGGGCTTCATCAGTTCACCGAGCTGCTGCGGGGAAACACCGGACCATGCCCCGTTTCCGGCGAGATCGAAGCAGAGATTCGGGAGCATACGGACCAGTCCTGCCGCCAGTTCCCGGAACAGGGTTGTTCCCAGATGTGCCATGACCACATGGAGTTTTGGGAAGGACCGTGCGATCCGGTCCAGATTGATCGGGTGCATGTTCTTGAGAGTAGGCAGCTGATATTTCACATCCGATTCGTTCGGGCTGTAATTGCCGGTGTGGAACAGCACGGGGAGTCCGCATTCTTCACATGCCGCATAGACCGGCATATACAGGTCATGGTCGTATGCGTAGTACGGATAGATGAACTTGACGGCTTTGAATCCGGCTTCTTTATAGCGGTACACCTGATCCGCATCGGCGGTTTTCCACAGTTCAAATTTCGCCAGCGGCACGAGCCATTCCGGTTCCTTCCGGCAGATTTCCAGCACCTGTTCATTCGGAACGTAGTCATGCCCGCCGTAATGCAGACCGCCGCTCAATGCCACGACCGTGTTGTTTTCCTTCGCTGTGCGCACGGTTTCCGCAACGGCTTCCGGTGTGTCCACCGAACAATGAAAATGAAAATCCAGATAACGCATACTCACTCCTCTGATTACAGATTGTGGTGAATGGAAAAACTTCTCAATTTTCCCCGGAACATTTCCGTTCCGCCGGGCAGTCCGAATTCCGGCTTGACGTTTCCGCCGAAAATGGACGGTTTGAAATACAGTGCCAGTTTGGCTTCCAGCGGGAAAAAGCGTTCCTGTCCGTTCACTTTGAAACGGAGCTGGTGCAGATCGTAACTGACTTCCACCTGCGACCATTTGCCCGGTTCCAGCGGCAGACCCGTGGAGAAACTGTCCGTTTTGAGGTCGCGTCCGGCAATGGCAAAGTTCAGCCGGTCATAGCGCACATACAGAGTGACCGAACCGAGAATTCTGTCGTAATGACGGAACAGCACATAGGTGTCCGTATCTTCCGCCGGTTCCGGCTTCACTTCGAAACGCAGCCTGAAACTGCCGCGCGGAAAAGTTTCCTTCGGGAATTGCAGATAGCTTCTGCCGTCAAAGACCAGCACATTGCGTCCGTCCTCTTTGGTCCAGACCGGAGTATGGCGTCCTTCCGGCAGCGGCAGCTGATTAAACGCTCCGCCGTAATGATAGCCGCCGCCGAGTCCTGCGGTGAAGAACGGATCGAAGCCGTTGCGGTCGAGAATTGCGCCGGACCCCGGATCGAATTCCCAGTTCAGACGCGGCACCAATGCGCCCGGCACGGCCGCGGCGACTACTTTGCCGGTGCTTTCGCTGAACACATTCAGCATCTCCGTTTTTGACGGCAGCGGTTTCGGCATGACCGGATGACTGCGGAAAATTTTTCCCGAAACGGTTACGGCGCGCATCTGGTAAATCGGATAGGTGCGGTTCGATTTCAGCTCTGCGGTGAATTTCCCGGCATTCAGATTCAGCGGATACGGAATGTCGCACTGCTCATGATACTCCTGGATTTCCAGACGGCATTTCGGAAATGCGTATGCCATGCAGTTCCGGCGGATGAGATCAGCCGTCCTGACCCGGAACGTTTCGCCGTCCGCAGTCACGGAAAGCACGGCTTCCGCAATTTTTTCCTTCGGAATGGCGATGATGAAACGGTTGAGTGCCGTCCAGATCAGAAAATCTCCTTTCAGAGTCTCTCCGCTCCGGGTGAACGAACCGAGGTGGGCATTCGGGAATCCCCAGGCGCGGAATTTCCAGTCCCCGCCGTTTTTGACGGTGATTTCCACCGGACGCCTGCCGTTTCTGCGGGTGGAGAAATGTCCGGCGAGAATCGTATAGCGGGTCCGGTCAAATTCATTCCGGGGATCCAGCGCATAGACTTCCCGTCCGTAATCGGTGATTTCCAGTGACGCCAGTTTTTCGCCGGCGTCGATATTGCCTGTCAGTTTGTATCTGCCGTTTTTCAGCGGCATGGCTTCGAATCCGTGGCTGACCGGTTTCAGAATGTCGCGCAGACTTTGCCGCACGCATTTGTAGTTATAGCAGAACGTCGGCAGCTGGCGGATGTACTGGAAGTGATCATACTTCAGAATTTTTCCGTCCGCCCCGGTAACGGCAAGACGGGGAATCAGCAGCGTTTCGCCGGAAAGTTTTTCCGTTGGCACGGAATAGGTTACGGCGCGCAATGCCGCCCGGTCAAACTGTTCTTCCGGAAATTCGATCAGCGTTTTTCCTTTGATGTTCTCCAGACGCAGACGGGCTTTGTACGTACTGTTTTGGGCTGTATCGGGAATGTTCAGCAGTTCCAGATCCAGCGTTTCGCCGGTCCGCAGTGTTTCGCGGTGCGACAGTGCCAGCGGCGGCACATTCAGATCGTCGCCGGGATTGGGACGCGGTGTTTTTCCGCGCAGGGTGTTCGCATAATAACGCACCAGACGCTGAAGCACCAGCGAATTGTAAAGTGTGGGCTGCCAGCAGGTGTTTTCATTGAATTCATTCCATTCGAAAAAGAAAATGAAATCGCAGTTGAGTTCCGCGAAACGGTTCAGCATGCCGCGCATGGCGGCGGTTCCGAATTCTCCGAAATTGACGCCGGACATGTGATTGATATAGCCGTGCTGTACTCGTCCGCAGACCAGTTTTTCCCTATTCTCCGGACGGGAGAGCGCAGCCAGCAGCAGCGGTTTGATTTCCCGGTCATAGACTTCAAAATCCGGCACGGTCTGATAGTGATTCATGCGACGGCGTTCTTCGGGGGAGATCTGAATGCCGTCGAAGGTTTTCAGGATGCCGTCGATCCGGTCGCGGTATTTTTTCCGCAGTGTGTCATCCCATTTGCCGTTGCGGTGGAATGCTTCGAAGTCATCGGGATCTACATGGAGTCCGCCCGTTACGGCAAACGTGTCGCCGAATTCCTGCCGCAAAGAATCCAGGTATGCTTTCATCACATCCGGACGGATATGCTGGGAATTGTACGTCGAGACCGGAATGCGTCCTTTGATTTTCGGCGAGAATTTCGATTTCAGAGCCAGACGCAGCACCCGCGCCGTGCGTTCCCGGTCGACTTTGTACTGTCCGAGTTCCCCGAAGGCAAACTGCGGAAACTCATAATAGTTTTTGAGACGGTCCGGGGCGGCGTCAAGATATTGCAATGCCTGTTTGTAGCTGTCGAACAATACGCTGCACAGGGAGCCGCCGCCGTCAAAACCGTAACTCTGTATGATTTCGGCATCGCGGAAAAACGATTCCGGCGTCATGACCTGAAAACGGTCTTTGTAACGCGTATTGCGGTCAAAGAACAGCGGACGGTCAATGTAGCCTCCCAGAAAATTCTGGAACAGACCGTATTTGTACTGGATTTCCGGGTACATCAGCACCCGTTCCGACACCCGCGGACGGAGCGGTTTCAGCGACGGCGGCTCCGCCACGCTCCGGGTATAATCCGGCGCGGCGGTCAGACCGCAGGCCGCCAGCAGCAGGGGAATGAACAGCAGACGCATCATTTATCCTCCGCAGAAACCGTGACGCCGCGGAACTGGACTCCTGCCGGAGCCACAATCACACAGATGAATTTTTTCGAGCCGAACAGCCATTGATGACGGGTGTTCTTCTTTTCCGCGCCGGGCTTGACAGTCCAGCTGATTTTCCGCCAGCCGTCAGTAACGTCCACCCGGTCGGAGGAAAGGAAGGACCAGCCGGGGAGATGCTGACGGACCGCCACTCCCGCCGCCAGATTTTTTCCTGCGGACTGAGCCAGGGTTACTTCATAGACAGCGCCGTTTTTCTTCACCGTTTTGGTAATCGCATTGAGAACAGTCTTGCACGGCAGGTCCCGCTGTTTGCCGGACGGGTCCACGTCATACGCCACATATCCCTGATTCTGCCATTTGGAACCGTCCTTGATTTTGAGAACGGTATCCGCCGCATTGACCGGGGCGGCAAGCTCCGTTTCACTGCCCGCCGCCGCGTTGACGCTGGTTACCTGAATGACATGTCCGTCTTTATCCAGACCGTAGAATCCGATGCTGAGTTTTCCCTTGACCGTTTTTCCCGGAGCCGTGCGGAATTCTCCTTCGATCCGATAGGTTTTTGCCGGGTCGATTTCCATTTGTTTTATGCTCATGAACCAGCCGGGAGCGGCGGTTTCCAGCGCATCGCCGGCGGCGGTCAGTTTTTGCGGATTGTTGAAATCCTGCGGCGCGGAAAGCGTGAACAGGTTTTCGGCGGAGAGGGTGAGGGCGGTCAGCATGACTGCGGCGGAAAACAGTTTTTTCATTGTGGAACTCCTTTCGGTTCTTATTTTTTCCGGGAAGTGAATCTTTCCGGTTGCGGTCAGGGATAACTGCGTGTTGCGGTCGCCTGGAAATATTTGCGGTTGACAACGCATTGAATCCGTTTCTGCGCAGCTTTTTCCGAACTGACATGTCCGTCCGCCCAGGCGATATTGGCGGATTTGTTATGCCGCTCATGGATGATGTTGATCGGCTTGTCCGACGGCAGATCGACGTAATCGTTAAGCTCGCCGGTTGGCTTGTTCCGGGTGCGCGCGTCGGCGAACACCACTTTGCTGGACGGCTGAACCACGGCGGAAAGTCTGATGCTCTGGTACTGCCACTGCGGATCGTGATTGGCTATGTACAGGTCATACCGTCCGCCGATATATTTATAGTTGTAGCCGTAATGAATCTGGGCGTAGCGGTTGATTTTGGCAGGGTCGTCCTGAAGACGGTTTGCTGTGGCGAGGTCCAGGACCCCGGAGCTGGCAGGACAGAAATATGCCTTGACATATTTCAGATGATGGGTGTTGTATAAATCATACGCCCAGCCGCCATCGCGGTCCGCGCGGCAGGGATAATATTCCTTCCAGTCCGGAATGTAGGAGAGAATGGCGAGTCCGATCTGTTTCTGGTTGTTGAGACAGCTGCTGTTCTGTGCCATGGCGCGGGCGTTGTTCAGCGCCGGCAGCAGCATACTTGCCAGAATCGCTATGATCGCAATCACGACGAGGAGTTCGATCAAGGTGAAATTCCGTTTTGCTGCAAACCGCTGTCGAATAATGTTTTGTCTGAACATCTTGAACTCTTCCTTTCCTTTGATTTCTGTTGATTCATTACTGTGTGCTTTACCTGTTTCTTCGGACAATATAACATACTGATTTTTAAATTGCAATGACAGAAATGACAAAAACGATTGCATAAGTGTCAAAAACGCTGAAAAACGTCTTGCGGAACAGAACGTCATCCGCCGCCAGCAGTACAGTTATTTCATCATCGGAATCGGGGTGCAGCTGCCTTGTTTATTTATTGTACTGAACATAAATAACATAATGTGCTGCATTACCATACCAAAACATGGAGAATGGCACGATGAAAATAATACACGACATCAAAAGTATTTCGGCGAAGCGCAGAGAACTGCTGCGAAAAGAAGCTTACGAAGCATTTCAGTCTGGTATAACAGGACATTCTTTTGCAAGAACTCATAAGATTTACCCTGAAACTGTTTACAGCTGGTATCGAAAATTCAAGGTCCATGGCGAGGAAGCGGTTAAAGAACAAAAACGGGGACCGGATCAAAACACCGGAAGTTTATTGAATGCCAGACAGATGAAAAAATTAGAGAAAACAGTCATCGGCTCCACACCGGATCAGCTGAAATTTCCCTTTGCGCTGTGGTCATCGAAAGCGTTGCAGGCATAC
The DNA here is from genome assembly GCA_934661375.1 of uncultured Victivallales bacterium. Lineage (GTDB taxonomy): Bacteria > Verrucomicrobiota > Lentisphaeria > Victivallales > UBA1829 > SIG94. The sequence goes on along the minus strand of CAKUJH010000006.1, from coordinate 18,390 downwards.
ATTGATGAAACGTGGCATGTCAAGCCATGTCGGCGCACGGTCCGCAGATATATGAACAAGATGAATTTTACCTCACAATGCCCGATCACATACGCTCGTGAACAGAATGCTGTACAGGTCAAGGAATGGCTTGAGGTAAAATATCCGGAGATTCAGAAGGAAGCCCGTGAAACAGGGGCAAAGATCATGTGGGCCGATGAGACTTGCGCTCTTGCCGGTGAGATTAGAACAAAGGGGTATTCCAAGCGCGGATCTGCACCGGTTTTGAGGCTTCCTGCCAACAAATCAATCAAATGTAAAATGATCTCGGCTGTTGGAAATACGGGAGATTTATTTTTCATGTTTCACAAGGAAGCAATGAACACGGATATTTTCAAGGATTTTATTCAACGCTTGGAATCAGATATGAAAGTCCCTAGAATGGTTCGAGAAACGTTCCGCGGAAAAGGCGCGTCAGGATATCTATTTCTTCGGTTTCGGACATGATTACAAAGCCGCTTTATAATGCGGGGCGAAACTGTTTGGATATCAGCCGCTGCCGCCGCATTATGCTTTCGGCAAGGTTGGTATCATGGAAAACCGGGGCAAGGACCGGATCTTCGGAAGGGTCCAAAGCCGGAGAAAGATGAAAAACTAAGAGCTTCTATGGGATCAGTTCGATTTCATAAATTTCGAAATCACGTATCCATTTTTTCCAGTCGATGCGGCATTTCACGGTGGAGTATTTCTGTCCGAAATCCAGTTCCAGCAGGTATTTTTCGCATTTGACTTCTGTTGGCTTGAGGGTGATCCATTTACCGTATTTCAGAATGGAAAAATCAGGAACGCCCAGATTTGCCCCGTAAATCCGCAGCCGGGTGAATTTAGCCGTGAACTTTCGGAATCCGAGTTCGATCCAAATGTGTTTCCCGACCAGCGGCAGCCAGCCGGTTATGTTTCTCACGCCGTCAAACAACTTGTCCTCCGGCACCGATGTATCGGTCCCGTTCACCGGCGAAGAATTGAATTCAATCCGCTTGCCCTTTTCAAAAAGGATACTCGGACTGGAGCATCTATCCTTTTCCGCTGCCGCGATCTTTTTGCGAAGCTCGGACAGCGTGAAAAGCCCTTCATCCAGTTTTCCCGAGCTGTAAATATGGACCTGATACGGATCAAGAGTCAGATAGAATCCATCCCCGTCGATCTTCTGTTTGCCTTCTTCGCGGAACCGGAACAGTTCGGTATATTTTTTCAATACGGGCGAACTGATCCGCAGAGACTGTTTTTCCGGTGAAACATTGACCGCGATCAGCAGGATCCCCCGTTCGGCTTCGATCAGCGAAGTTTCCACATTTTTATCGCTGGTGTCCACTTTGACGGCTTCGTTCGGGCCGGTGAGCCAATCGGAAAGCCGGTCAATGGAGTTGTAAATGTAATCGACTCCGAAATCCAGATCGGGTCTGGACGCGTGATCGTAATAAATGAACGGAGTCAGTCCCTGGCCGCCGCAGCAGATCAGGCTCCAGATCCATGCATTTGTCTCATCGAAAGTGGGAAAAACCGCATACTGGTTGACATATCGGTAATTGAACACCTGCGGCGTGCCGAAGATCAGCTTGTCTTTCCGGTCAGAATGGAGAATCTGACGCGCGGCGTCCGCCGCGGCGCTGACCGGCGTCCCCAGGGTCCGCCGCCCGCGGTCATCCACTATCGGCTTGATGTAGATGTGCGGATTCAGAATATCGGCGCAGTCGATGAAAACTTCCGGACGCGTCGTGATGATCATGACCGGATGGAAGGGGTCCAGTTCCTTGATCAGCTTATACATGTGCTCCAGGTAGACGGCGGAAACGTTATGGAATTCCGGCTCGTCCGCCAGATAGTAATAATCGAAATCCCGCTGACTGTTCTGCTCGATCCGCTGCCGGATCTTCTTTTTCATGATTTCCGACGGGACGGTATCAAGCATGTATTCGGTGCTGACCGGGGTGCCGCGGAGCAACTGCGGCGCGGTCATCATAACCGGCGAACCGAAATTGAACGGATGCTTCGCCGCGGGCGAGGGGTATTTATCCGCGAACGCCTGGCTAATCCGGAAGCCGCCTCTTCCGCCTCCGCCATACCAGCCGAAACCAAAAGAACGTTTCCCATTGATGACCAGTCGCCGGGGCGATTCGATCCAGACCATTTTCCTTCCGGTCGGTTTCAGGATCCGGACCGTCTGCGTCTGCGCTGTTTTCTCCCCTGCCTGTTCGAATTCCGCTTTCAGGACGATTTTTCCCTCAGTCTGCGTATTTTGAATATCAAAAGCCGCCACCCCTCCGCGAACCGGAAGTCGGTAAGTTTTGCCTCCGCTGGATAAAGCGATTTCGTGAATATCCGCTGAGACCAGGACCCGTCCTTTGATCCGGGAGGCATCCTGTCCAGGGAAGAAGCATTGCGAGTAAAACGGGCGGTCGAATGCGATCCGGATCGGCTCATACTTGGCATTCAGCACGTATTGACGCTCCGCCAGCACTTTGTCGTCGGAATTTTTCAGTTCCATCGTAATGGTCATTTTGCCGGGCTGTTTGAACTCCGCCGGGATTGTGATGCTGTTTTTTCCGCGTTTCAGGCTGATTTTCTGTCCGGCATCTTTGTCCAGCTGTTCGGAATGAAGATTCAGATGCAGGTTTTCCGCGGCTTTTTCCGAATCGATCCGGATTTTGAATTTCCCGTCATAATGCCGGTCGTCCCGGAACCGGGTCAAGGCTGCATCGGCTGTTGCGATGGATGCGATCTGACCGGCCGGTTTGGCGGGGAAGCCGCTGACGGTCCGGAACGAGCCAGGTTCATGATACTTGTTCAGCAGCGGACTCCAAGTGGCGTATTCGCCGGCCTTCGGTCTGCTCCTCGTTACGTTGACCAGCCATTTCGTGCTCCATTCCGAATGCGGGGTATGGTAAAATGCAGTCAGCGGGATCCGGATTTCGGCACTCCAGAAATCATCGCCGTAGAACACCGCCGAATCGAACCGTCCGCCAAAGGTTTCGGGCGTGGTGTTGCCCGCTTCTTCATAATACTGCACAAATCTTGAATTGGCGGCGCCGAGCGCGAACTGATAATATTTTTCTTTCCGTCCGCAAGGTGCCAGGAAGATTTCCACAGCATCATTCTGCCACATTTCGGACGGACCGGCAGTCCATGTTTTGACCAGCTGCCGGATCTCCTTTTCCTCGCAGCGCAATCCGATGTAAATATGGTTTTCATCGCAAAGGATCCGGAATTCGGTCCGCGTCGGCCTGCGGTTCTGTTTGTTTCGGCCTTTCAGCATTTTGAAATCCGAATGTGCCGGCGTCTCTTTCCACACCGCTTCATCCAGCTTGCCGTCCAGCGTGATTTCACCCTGAAGTTTCCCGGCTTTGACATCCGCTCCGGTGGTCATGACCATAACCGACAGAAGAGATAATAATCCTGTCATGCGAAAATTCATCCTGCACCTCGTTGACTTTATGGATATTCAAATTTTTATTTGACGCGGAACAGATAGGAACTTTTTCCCCATAAGGCATCCGGAGCGGTTTCGTTGCCCAGAATCACCGCTTTGATCAGCGGCGCCAGATCATTCTTCGATGAAATGGTTTTCAGCGTGATTTCCGCGATCCACACCTTGTTGCCGCTGTCTTTGGCCGGCAGCAGCTGGAGCTTGCTCGACCCGTTGATGGCCAGTGGCAGGATCGTCGACCGGAAAAACTGCAGTGAAACGTCTTCGGCTTCTTCTTTCAGGTAGACGGTGAATTTCACTTTGTCGCCCGGAGCGCAGTATTTTTTCTCCGCGAACGCAGGCGATTCCACTTTGATATAATAATCCGGGAACTTGACTGCTTTGATGTATTTGAACCCGACTTTCATGCCGTGAATATCCATTCCGATAAACGACTGTTTCGCATTCGGTTTCAGCTTGCTGTTTTCATAGTAATTGATCGCGAAAACGCCTTTCTGCACGTTCCCTTCCATGACCGTCATGGCGCTGCCCAGCAGCGGCAGCCAGATCGCATGATACCCTTTTTTCATTTCCAGTTCGTTGATTTCATACACGATATAAGGATATTCAGGCGAAACCGGGACCATGCGACCGGTCCGCGGCTTGCCCTGCTTTTTCTGTTCCATGAAAAACCCCCCGTCAGGATTCGGGCTCACGGCGATATCCGTAGCGTTCCAGCCGTTGCCGAAATTGGTGTTCGTGGCTTTGATGTTTTCCCCGTCTTCGATCCATAACGTTTGCGGATCCGGATTCGTTTTGAATTCCGCCCAGCCCTGGACACCCAGCATCAGGAAGCAGAAGACCGGCAGCAGTTTGTTGTTTTTCATAGTATGGCAGCTCCTCTTTTATTTGCATTCCGCCGCGCAGGTCGCGGCGTCTTTGGTACATGGGTTGGTATAACCTGAGTTCAATTTTTCCACCCTATATGCGTCTTTGCTCAGCAGCCGGAATTCCGCATGCCCGTCCAGGTAGGAAGAATTCGTTCTTCCTCTTCCATGCCGCTTGCTTGTGCTGAAGTCGGATTGCATGGCATAAGACGTGCGGAGATTGGAATCCATCTGCATGACGACCTGGGAAGGGTTTTGCGCCGTGGTCATTTTTCTGACCGGTGCACTGAAATGCATGAATTTATAATTGATCCCGTAATGCGTATACTGAAAATTGGGACTTGCCCCGGTCGGTGATTGTTCGGTCGGACATACATAAATCTTGTAATACCCGGTCATTGGACGGCCATAATAACTGGGTGCCGCTCTGGGATTGGTCGTCTGTGTCAGGATCGACCACCAGAAATCCGGTCCTTTCCATGAATTGTAACGATGTCCCGGCGGTATGTGTTCCCGGTTGCCGTCTGCATACAGCAGCGTGGCCGATGCCATGGTTTTCAGCTGGGAAAGACAGATGATCCGGCGCGCCGTTTCCCTGGCCCGGTTCAATGCCGGCAGCAGCATCGCGGCCAGGATCGCGATGATCGCGATCACGATCAGAAGCTCTGTCAGAGTAAAATCCTGAAGCTTTTTCCGTTCCGAAACCCATGCTGCATTTGCTTGGTTTCTCTTCATGACGATCTCCTTTCCTGAATGTTGACCCATATAATATTCTTTGTCGGCTCTGAGGTAAATATACATGAAATATCCATGGTGTCAAGAAAAGAATAAAAAACTTTTGATTTTTCTTGACCCATACAACATTCGATGCTATATTACTTGGAAACTGAACATGGAGATCATGACGATGCCTCAGAAAAATAAAATGGAAACGATCCTTCAGGTCCTGCGGGGAGAACTGAACGACGGGAAATATGCGCTGAATTCACGGTTCCCCTCCGGATATATCCTTGCGGACCGATTCAGTGCGAACAAGGAAACAGCAAACAAGGCAGTCTCCCTGCTGGCCGCGGAAGGGTATCTGAAACGAGGCCGCGGCGGACAGGGCATGATCGTGGTCCGCCAGTCCGCTTTCCCGAAAAGAAACATTGCTCTCATCGGCGTGATCAACCATCCTTTCCTGGCATTGCAGGCGGAAGGACTGCAGGAGGCCGCGTTGGAAGACGATTCGGTCGTCAGCCTGATCGCGCCGCCGCCGAATAAATTGACCATGACTTTGAACAAGCTCAAAAACACGAAAACGGACGGGATCATATCCTCAGCCTACGGTCTGCTGCCGGACATCGGGATTCCGGTCATATATCTGGAAGACAAAGTCGGCAGCTTGAGCTTGCCGGATTATGTGGCCTGCGATTCCTATCCCCCCGCTTTTCAGATGATGCAGGAAGTGATCCGGCGAGGGCATCGGGACATCGTGCTGCTCATTCATGTTCAAAGCAATCCGGACCGTTTGCGCGGCTATTATGACGCCATGCGCGAGGCCGGAATCATGGATTATGAACAGCGCACCTTCCTGATGATGGAATACACGATCGGAGAGACCAATCTGCTGCTGAAACGCATCTGCCGACAATATCCCGGCTTCTCTGCCGTGGTTTCCTGTTCCGATGACGACATTCTCCGGATGATCGTCAGCATGCGGCAGCAGGGCATCGAATGGGAAGGTAGGAAAGCCATGATCGGCTTCGGCAATCTCCGGGGCATCAGCAATATCTATCCCATCGCGACCGTGGATCAGCATCCGCTCCGGATCGGGGCCGAGGCCTACCGTATGCTCCTGAAAAAGATTGCCGATCCCGACATCGTCATCCGGGAATATCTGGACACCGAGCTGGTCAATCTCCAGAATATCCCGGTCATTTCCTGATGAAACAGGTCGATGGGCATCGCCGAGTGGTGATCCCGGCTCCGGGCGCGGAACGGCTGAAACAGACGTCGCTTCCCCGGGCGATCAACAACGGTCGGAAATGTGTCCATTCCCGGTTTCTTCACGGCGAGCGAGGCGTTCACCGCGATTCATGCGGGAGCGGATTACCTCAAGCTCTTCCCGGCGGCTCTCGGTCCCGGTTATGTGAAGGATCTCAAAGCGGTTGTCAAGAAGCCGATTCTTGCAGTCGGCGGAGTGAACGCCGCAAATCTTCCGGACTTCATGAAAGTCTGTGCGGGAGCGGGTATCGGCAGTGCTTTCTACAAGGCGGGCAAATCACTTGATGATCTCGATCGCGATGCTGCTGACATGGTTGCGGCGGTTCGCTGAACTGACAGGAACACAGAGTCATTATCAGAAATGAGCAAACTTTTTTGTATTTGGCTTTGTAGAAAAACGCACATGCAGACATTACAGTTTTATGACTGGCAAATTGCCATCGCCCCGGAATATGGCGGCAATCTCTGCCGTCTGCGTCACGGAGAACTCGAAATTCTCCGGATGCCAGGGGACCCGTCCCTGCTTGATCAGAACCGGGTGCTTTACGGATTGCCGGTTCTCTTTCTGTCCACGGAGCTTTTCCGCTGATTACAGATACTGTCCGGTGATGCTGAATCTGTTTCTGCAGATTTCCTCCGGTGTCCCGTATGCCACAATCGTTCCTCCGGCGTCTCCGCCGCCCGGTCCCATGTCAATCACATAGTCGGCATTGCGGATCACATCCAGATCATGTTCAATTACAACGACGGTTGCTCCATTGTCAAGCAGGGTCTGAAACACGCCGAGCAATACCTGTACGTCGAGCGGATGCAGTCCGATGGACGGCTCATCGAATATGAAAACGGAATCGGTCTGTGTTCTGCCGATTTCACTCGCCAGTTTGAGACGCTGCGCTTCCCCGCCCGAAAGTCCCGGTGTTTCTTCTCCGAGCGTCAGGTAACCCAGTCCCAGCTGCTTCAGAATATTCAGTTTCTGGCTGACGTTTTTCATATCTTTGCAGAAAGCAATGGCGGAATTCACATCCATGTCCATCAGTTCGGGCAGGGAAACGGATTCCCCGGTCGGGCTGGTCAGCTTTATGTCATATGCCGTTTTCGCATAGCGGGAACCGCGGCAGTCGGGACACGGAATATCCACGTCCGGCAGGAACTGCACATCAAGACTCACCACGCCAGTTCCATCGCAGCCGGGACAGCGCAGCGATCCCGTGTTATAGGAAAAATCGCTTGCTTTGCAGCCTTTCTTTTTGGCGTCGGGGGATTTCGCATAGAGCTTGCGCAGCTCATCGTGAACGCCTGCGTAGGTCGCGACGGTGGAGCGGACATTGACTCCGATGGGCGTTGCGTCAATCAGTTTGACATGTGCAATTCCGTCGGCGCGGATCTCGCGGATGTGCGCGGGAAGCGTCCTGCCTGCTGTACCGGCTTCCAGGGCAGGGACAAGACTTTCAAGCACCATGGTTGTCTTGCCGGAACCGGATACTCCTGTAACCACCGTCAGCCTTCCTTTGGGAATATCAGCTTTAAGCGGTTTTACCGTGTGTATCTGCAGTGTGGAAAGATGAATCGTGCCGCATTCAAAAATGCGGTCTCGCGCGGCACGCCGGCGTATGAGAGTTTCGGCTTTCCCTGAGAGAAATCCGCCGATCTGTGAAGCCGGGTTTTCTTCTATTGCAGGAACCGTTCCCTGGGCGATCACACGCCCGCCTTTTGCCCCCGCTTCCGGTCCCATTTCAATGATCCAGTCGGCTTTTTTCAGAATCTGCGTATCATGATCGACCAGAATCACGGAATTGCCGTCGGCAACCAGATCGTGCATGACACCCGTCAGCCCGACAATGTTTGACGGGTGCAGACCGATGGACGGTTCGTCCAGCACATAAAGAACGCCCGTTGTGCGGTTGCGTACAGCGCGGGCAAGCTGCATCCGCTGACGTTCTCCCGTGGAAAGCGTTGAAGCTGAACGGTCAAGCGTCAGATAACCGAGACCCAGATCCATGAGCCGTCTGGCTGTGTCCAGGAAGGCTTCACAGATATTCTCCGCCATCTGCCGCATTTCCTCCGGCAGACTTTCCGGCACACCGTGAACCCATTTCACCAGTTCGGAAAGCGTCATGGTACATGCCGCATCCAGAGAAATTCCCCTTACTTTCGGCGCACGTGCCGTGTCCGACAGACGCGTACCGTGACACTCCGGGCAGACTTCTTCCTTCAGAAATTTCTCCACGCGTTTCATGCCGCTTTCATCCTTGACTTTCGCCAGGGCGTTTTCCACCGTGTATACGGCATTGTAGTAAGTGAAATCAAGCTCGCCCGCCTGATTGGAATTTTTGGCTTTATAAAAAATGTGTTTTTTCTCGGCGGGACCGTGATAGACGATTTCTTTTTCCCGTTCGGTCAGATCGCGGAATGGCACATCAGTGCGTACTCCCATTGCGCGGCAGACATCGGTCATCAGCGACCACATCAGGCTGTTCCACGGGGCGACCGCGCCGCCGTCAATGGTAAGCGAATCATCAGGAACAAGCGAAGCAAGATTGACGGTACGCACAGTGCCGGTGCCGCCGCATTTCTGGCACGCTCCCTGCGAATTGAATGCCAGTTCTTCCGCGGATGGAGCGCAAAAATGTGCGCCGCATTCAGGACATACCAGCTCTTTCCCTGCCGCGGCTGCGAGTGCCGGCGCAAGATAATGTCCGTTCGGACAGCGATGATTTGCCAGACGGGAATACATCAGACGCAGACTGTTCAGCAGTTCCGTTCCCGTGCCGAAGGTGCTTCGGATGCCCGGAACGCCCGGACGCTGATGAAGTGCGAGCGCGGCGGGGACATACAGAACCTCGTCGACGGATGCTCTGGTCGCCTGAGTCATTCTCCGTCGGGTATAGGTCGAGAGCGCTTCAAGGTAGCGGCGCGAGCCTTCCGCATACAGCACGCCGAGCGCAAGCGAAGATTTGCCGGAACCGGATACACCCGCTATACCTGCAATCTTTCCCAGCGGAATGTCTATATCTATATTTTTCAGATTGTGGACTTTTGCTCCGCGGATAAGCATCTTGTCAATCATCGCTTTTACTCCAAATATTTAAAGCAACTCATGATTTCCGGGGCAGTCCCGCCGCATCCCACTGTTTTCTGCGGAATTCCGTGCCGAATTTTTCCAGATCGCACACCGGAATAAATGTATACCCGTATTTCAGCACTTCGTTCCGGTCGAACAGACGGCAGAACGCCTCATGCAGGGAAGTGGTCCGCTGCATCTGCCGCGGGTCGCCGGTGCGTCCGTAAACAAAAAACAGTCCGGCGGCAGGCGACTTGGCGACTGCGCACATATATACGTTTTTCTGCCACTGTGTCATATTGGAACGCGGCAGTTCCGTTTCCCAGTCCGGATTGAACAGCCAGCTGGCGCAAGTAAACGCCGGCACTTCCTGATGAAAATATTTCCGGAAGAAGCTGCACGCTTCCTGCATGGATTCCTTCAGAATATCCATTGTGATGCTGCCTCCGCCCGGAATATGAATCGCCGGAACCAGATCCCACGGAGTGCAGAATGGTTCCCATTCTTTCAAATCCAGGGTTACAGTGCGGTTCGTCAGCGGGAAACCGTACGGCGAAATCGGAGTTCCGGCAACCTGGCTGCCGGTGATTTCCAGCGTCGCTGTGAATGCCGTTTCCTCCCGCGGATCAAGAACGAACAAACCGTTTTTGTCGAAACGCCATTGATTGCGGCAAAGCACTTGCAGCGAACCGTCTTTCCGGTTGACGTAAACCGCAGGAAAGAAACCTTCCGGCGGCGTCTGAAGCATAAATTCAAGACGTCCGATCCGGAACAGATGTCCATCCACATGATGACGGAGAAACGCAAATGCGGAAATCATTCCCGGCTGTCCGTTGTGTGCCGCCGCATAGAGCTGCATCCGTCCGCCAATGAATCCGGCGGCATTCTGCCAGTAATGTTCCGGCAGTCCCAGCTCACGGTGTTTCCGCTCGATCAGCGGCAGAGCGGACATGGCAACCAACAGATAGAAAATGCCGGAGTCTTCACCGTAAAATTTTTCCAGCGTCGGCCATTCACCCAGACTGATCTGCGGTTCTGCAATGAATACGGCATACCGGATTATCTGTGCCAATCGGGCGCAGACCGGAGTCTTCGCCGTGATTTCCACGATGCGCGCCATGCGGTTCCAGAGATTTTCCGGTCCCTGACAGTACGGATAGTATCTGCGCCGGAATTCCTCTTTCATGAAATCGGGGAGTGAATCATCGGTGTTCTTTGTCAGCTGTTCCCACACCGGAAACAGTTTGTTTTCCCAAACAGCGTCAAATTCCAGAGTTCGGCAGAAGTCATGTAATTCCATAAAATGATTCCTTGATAAAGAAACACCCGGAAAGTTCCGGGTGTTTCAGGTTCGGGTTAATGTTCGTCCATGGTCAGGCTTCCGTGGAAACAGGTTTGTCCGCCGCGGGGAGCGCATCACGATCCTTGATGGATTTCACCGGCTTATGCCAGTAGGAAATAATCAGGTTGGTGATGAAGATGGACGAATAGGTACCGACAATCAGACCGAACAGCATCACCGACACGAAGTCCCGGATGCCGGAGCCGCCGAAAATCAGCTGCATGACCAGCACCATGATGGTGGTCAGCGAGGTCAGCATCGTACGGGAGAGCGTCTGGTTGATACTCAGGTTGATGATGTCATGATAGGTCATGTTTTTGACCAGTTTCAGGTTTTCGCGGACACGGTCGAAGGTAACGATGGTGTCGTTGATGGAAATACCGATGATGGTCAGGGCACCCGCCACTACGTTCATGGTGATCTGACCGCCCAGCATCAGGTAGATGCCGACGCCGATGATGACGTCATGAATCAGCACCACGTTTCCGGAAATCGAGTAGGAGAACTGGAAACGGATGGTCATGTAAAGAATCATGACCACGAACGACAGCACAATGGAGAGCAGGGCGGATTTTACGAAGGTTGCACCGATGAGCGCACCCAGTGTGGACTGCGTTTCACCCTTGAATCCGGCTTCGGGGAAGGCGGCGTTCAGGATCTTTGTAACGGATTCCATAACGACCGCACCCTGTTCAGCGGTCTGTGCTTTGGTGATTCCGTGCTTTTCACGGATGACGATTTCAAGCTGTTTCTGGGCGTCAACGGCACTGCCGGTCTTGTAGGTAACTTTGTTTTCCAGTCCTTTTTCCGTCAGAACTTTGGAGATCTGCTCCGCCGGAACTGCCTGTTTGAAATCCAGAGTCAGCTGCGTACCGCCGGTGAAGTCAATGCCGAGACAGTCTTTGCCGCGGATTCCGATTGTGACGAAAGTGGCAACGATCATCAGGGCGGAAAACGCCAGAGCATATTTCTTCATGCCGAGGAAATCGAAATGAGGCGATTTGAAGAACTGAAGCATCCGGAGTTTGTGAACCGGAGTGAACCGGGTCATGTAATCAAACAGCAGACGGGTCAGGAACACAGCGGTGAACAGGGTGGTAGCCACACCGATAGCCAGAGTGATGGCAAAACCCTTGATGGCGCCGGTACCCTGCCAGAGCAGGATGACCGCCACGAACAGCGTGGTGAAGTTCGAGTCGAAAATCGCCGAATAGGCGCGGTCGAAACCGAGGTCGATTGCGTTCTGAATGGTTTTGCCGCTGGCGACTTCTTCCCGGATACGTTCGTAGATCAGCACGTTGGCGTCGACAGCCATACCGATGGTCAGGATGATACCGGCGATACCGGGCAGGGTCAGCGTAACGTCGAATGCCGCCATGGCTCCGAGAATCAGAACCGCGTTGGTGAACAGCGAAATATTCGCCACAATACCGCTGCGGACATAATAGATGATCATGAAGATCATGACCAGAATCATGCCGGCGATACCGGAGTAAAGACCGTCACGCACCGTCTGTGCACCAATGGTCGGGTCGATATCCGACTGTGCCAGAATGGTCATGGAGAACGGAACGCTGCCGCTCTTGAGAGCGTTGGAAATGTTTTCGGCTTCTTCACGGGAGAAGCTGCCGGTGATCTGCGCATTGCCTCCGGTGATGGCCTGGTTGATGACCGGCGCGGAGTAGAGTTCGCCGTCCAGAATGATGGCGAGCTGCCGTCCGACATTGCTGCTGGTGATTTCACCGAAACGGGCGGCTCCGGCAGGTTTGAAGGAAAGAATGATTTCGCGCTGACCGTACTGGTTCATGGTCTGGTAGGCGTCATTGACTTCCTTGCCGTCCATCTGAACAGCGCGTTCCACGATGAAAACGGTACGGGCGGGTTTGCCGTTGCGGGTTTCATTGCAGATTTTGACCTCATATCCTTCGGGCACCTGATAGCCTTTGGGATCGGCGGAGTACTTGGCAACTTCATCCGCGTTGTTGGGATGAACCAGTTTGAACTGGAGCTTCGCACTCATTTTGATGAGTTTTTCGAGAACCGCTTTTTCTTCCTTGGTCACAATCGGCACACGCATGGAAATGTATCTGCCGCCGGCGGGGGAAATGTCGGCTTCGAAAATATTTTTCTGCGTGAGACGTTTCCGCAGGTTTTCAATGGCGAGATCGCGGTATTTGTTGAAATCCTTGTCGATTTTTTCCTTGTCGGCAGGATCGGGGGTGAGTTCCAGAATGAATTCCGCGCCGCCGTTCAGGTCGATACCGCGCCGGATGGAACCGGCGGAGTTCTTGCGGATCAGGGACAGCACGTCGCGGTTGTTGGAGATTTTCTGGTTTTTCACCGTTGCGGGTTTCAGGAGCTTCTGAATGGAAATGCCTTTGTCGATGGCGGCATTTTCCAGCGCGACGGAGTCGTACATCGACGGGTCCTTGGCTTTTTTTGCCTGGGCGGCGGCGATCAGTTCCGTTACTTCCGCGCTCTTGGGATTGTCGCAGATGTCTTTGAAGGACTCATAGAAATCCCGTTCCTGAAGCGGGTACATGGAGTAGATGAATACGCCCAGCACCAGCAGAGCGAATATCGTACGCAGAATAATGGGTTTCTTGTTCATTTTGCAGCTTCTTCTCCGGCGGGAGCGGCACTGACCGCGCTTTTGATGATTTCGATGCGGGTGTTGTCCGCGATTTTCACGATGAAGGTTTTTTCTTTGACCGTGATGACTTCGCCGTAGATGCCGCCGATGGTGACGATTCTGTCGCCGACTTTCACGCCTTCAATCATTTCCTGACGGCGTTTCTGTTCTTTTTTCTGACCGCGCCACACGAACCAGATCAGGACTCCCATGATGACGATCATAGGAACGAGTCCCATGAATCCGCCTCCGGCTTCCTGCGCTTTCTGGGCAGTTTCGGCAGCGGGCTGCGTGGCCTGCTGGGTTGCGTTTGCGGCTTGCTGGGCGAAGGGAACGATGAAGTTCAGACTCATTTTTTATTCTCCATAAACTGTTGTTGTTTTCATTCCGATACAGGACTGTTAATTTAACCTTGGTTTGAGAGAATCGCAAGTGTCATTTTTTAAAATAGTATGTTTTTTTTGCTTTTTTTTGCGAAAATGAAGCTGAAAACGTAAAAAAACGCTGCTGTCCGGCAAAAAAACGACCGAAACGGGTTGTCCGCTCCGGGTGTTCTGGCGAGCAGCCGGAACGATGCTGAGCAACTTCTGTGAAAGCAGTCTCCCGCTGGTGAAACCATAAAATTATTCCAGAATATCTTATGCTGAATTTGATTTGAACGGGAATCTGCTGTCGGCAGTTTGACATTTTCAGGATTGCGGGGTATATTGACTGCAATGGTTTACTGATCAACGAAAGGTTGTGCTATATGGAAATATCCATCAGAAAATCGAAAATTGCCGGGCAGGTGGAAATACCGGGATCCAAATCCCATACCATCCGCGCAATTTTCATCGCCGCTCTGGCGTCCGGAACCTCCACCATCAAAATGCCTCTGGTTTCCGAGGATACAATTGCGTGTCTCCGCGCTGCTTCCATTCTGGGAGCCTGGATTAAACGCGGCGACGATACGGTCTGGCGGATTTCCGGTACCGGCGGACATCTGCTCCAGCCGGCGCGCACGATTGACATGGAAAATTCCGGAACCGGACTGCGGCTGTTCACTGCCATGGCGGCTCTGGCGGATTTCAGAATCTCATTCGACGGTGATGAATCCCTGCGCACGCGTCCTATGGCGTCTCTGCTGGAAGCATTGTCGGATCTGGGCGCATCAGTCGAATCCGCCAACGGCAAATGTCCGCTTTCCGTAACCGGTCCGATTCAGGGCGGGGAAGTGCTGATTGACGGCAAAACTTCGCAGTATCTTTCGGCTTTGCTGATGACCGCTCCGCTACTGAAAGAAAATACGGTGATCCATGTCAATAAGCTGAATGAGCGGCCGTATGTCGAGCTGACCCTGGACTGGCTCAAACGTCAGAAGATTCAGTTGGATTATGACGAAGCCATGACCCGTTTCGAGGTCGCCGGCGGACAGAAATATCAGCCGTTTTCCGCCAAGATTCCGGTTGATTTTTCAACGGCATCTTTTCCTCTGCTGGCAGCGGCGGTTACCGGCGGAACGGTTCAGATTCCGAATTTGGATTTCAATGATTCGCAAGGTGATAAAGCAGTGTTCAGCCATTTCATGCAGATGGGCGTGAAAGTGGATTCGGATGAACATGTTACCACGATTCACGGTCCGCACCGGCTGAAGGCGTTTGATCTGGATCTGAATGCCACGCCCGATGCCCTGCCGGTTCTGGCGGTCGCGGCAGCTTGCGCGGACGGCGTCAGCTACCTGCGCAATGTTCCGCAGGCGCGAATCAAGGAGACCGACCGGATTGCCTGTATGACCACTGAACTCCGGAAGATGGGTGTTGTGGTGGAGGAACTGGCGGACGGTATGGTTATCACCGGATGCAAACTGAAGGGCAGCACAGAC
This sequence comes from uncultured Victivallales bacterium, assembly GCA_934661375.1. Lineage (GTDB taxonomy): Bacteria > Verrucomicrobiota > Lentisphaeria > Victivallales > UBA1829 > SIG94. Next base: position 3,179 of record CAKUJH010000006.1, on the reverse strand, counting down.
TTGCAGAGTTACAACGATCATCGCATCGCAATGGCTCTTTCCATTGCCGGACTTGCCGCTGAAGGCGAATCGGTGATCCGTGACGCCGACTGTGTGGCGGTTACGTATCCGGCTTTTCTGGATAACTTCAAGGCGCTGGGCGCAAACTTCATGGAAGTTTCCATCTGAAAAACGAAAAATAAACAAGGATGGTGAGATATGGGTGAACAGCATCGAAAACCGGTCTGTCCGCGTTGCGGCTCGGAAGAAATCATGCCGGTCCGCAGAGTCTATGACGCCGGACTGGGATGTCTCGGTCTGGTTCTGGTCGGCTGGGTTGGTCTGCTGGCAGGACTGCTCGGCGGCGGTTCCGTTGATTTGTGCTGCATGAACTGCGGATACCAATGGCGTCCGGGGCTGTGGCGCGGAACCTCCTGCGGGGGATGTCTTTTCCTGATTATTATTCTGATAGTACTTTCCGTATTTTTCGGAAAGGTTCATGCAAAGGATGTATCTGAAATGAAATTGTCTGTACATAATTCTCAATCCGAACTGGTGATAACCCGCAAGATGGTGGATCAGGCGGGGCTGCGTCCTCTCACTTTTACCGGAAAAAACGGAATGACTTTGCCGTACCGTCAGCTGGTTGTCGGAGCGGATCAGCCCGGAGATTTTGCACTGATGATTTTCTTTCACGGCGCAGGTTCTGTCGGAAATGACAATTATACTCATGTGCGGATTCCGGGAATGGCGATCGCCCGTTATCTTGTCAGACACAAGAACCTCAAAGCCGTGGTTGTGTTTCCGCAATGCCGGAAAGGACACCGCTGGGTGGAAGTTCCGTGGGGTGATCCCGCACATGACATGCCGTCCGAACCATCCGTTCACATGCAGCTGGCAATGGAACTGCTGGATTCGAAACTCCGGGAATTTCCGGTTGATCCGAAACGGATTTACGCCGGCGGAATTTCCATGGGCGGTTACGGTGCATGGGATATTGTCAGCCGCAGACCGGAACTCTTTGCCGCAATTTTTGCCATCTGCGGCGGCGCGGATGAGAAACAGGCTCCGAAACTCCGGAATCTGGCGGTCTGCGATTATCATGGTGACGCCGATAAAGTTGTGCCGGTCAGCCGTTCGCGCAATATGATCGAAGCATTGCGGAAACAGGGCAATGACCGGATTCTGTACCGCGAACTGCCGGGCGTTAACCACAATGCCTGGGATCCGGCGTTTGCCGATGACACAGCACTGGATTTTATTTTCAGCCAGACCAAACGCTGAAAAATATTTTCTGAAAACAAAAAACGAACCGGACTCCTGCAGTGCTGCGTGAATCCGGTTCGTTTTTTGCGTGAAAATCTGTTATTCCAGTTCGTTCTGCTGGGCGACCAGCTGATCGGCACCGTACATTTTCCGCAGTTTCGGTTTTTCTATTTTCCCCGTGGGATTGCGCGGCACGTCGGCGAAAATGATTTTGCGCGGACGCTGATAGCGCGGCAAACCGAGACAGAATTCGTTGACTTCATTTTCCGTGAGAGTCATGCCGGGTTTGACCGCAATGATGGCGGCGGCGATTTCCCCCAGACGGTGATCCGGCAGACCGATGACGGCAACGTCCTTGACGGCATTGTTTTTCCGCAGGAAGTCCTCAATCTGGACGGGATAAAGATTTTCTCCGCCGGTGATGATGACGTCTTTCTTGCGGTCGACCAGATAAATGAAGCCGTCGACTTCCTTTGCCATGTCGCCGGTGAAGAGCCAGCCGTCCTCGGACAGCACTTCCTTCGTGGCTTTTTCATCTTTATAATAGCAGAGCATGACCCCCGCGCCTTTGAGTGCAAGTTCTCCGACTTCGCCGGGTTTGACTTCATTGCGCTGCGGATCAACGATTTTTGTCTGCCAGCCGTATCCGGCAACGCCGATGGCGCCGACATGATCAATGTTTTCCACGCCCAGATGCACGGCGCCGGGACCGATGGATTCGCTCAGTCCGTAATTGGTGTCGTACTGATGTTTCGGGAACACGGTTTTCCAGCGTTTGATCAGGCTCGGCGGAACCGGCTGTGCGCCGATGTGCATCAATCGCCACTGATCGAGCTTGTAGTCTTCGAGTTTGATTTCGCCGCGTTCGATGGCATCCAGAATATCCTGAGCCCAGGGAACCAGCAGCCAGACTACGGTGCAGTGTTCTTCGGAAACGGCGCGGATAATCCATTCCGGTTTGATTCCTTTGAGGAGAACCGCTTTTCCGCCGACCAGAAAGCTGCCGAACCAGTGCATTTTTGCGCCCGTATGGTACAGTGGCGGTATGCACAGAAAAGTGTCTTCGCGGGTCTGTCCGTGGTGTTTCTGCTCCACTTCGCAGGCGTGCATCAGACTGCGGTGCGCGTGGACAATGGCTTTCGGGAATCCGGTGGTGCCGGAGGAGAAATAAATTGCCGCCAGATCGTCATCTGTCATGGGAATGGCGGGGCTGCGGCTGGAACAGTAGGAAACCAGACGGTTGTATGATTCCGCGAACGAGGGGCAGTCTTCGCCGACATAGAGCAGGGCTTTGACGCGGGGCAGGCGGTCGCAGATCGCTTCAATGCGTCCGACAAATTCCGGACCGAAAAGCAGAACATCCACGTCTGCCAGTTCGAGACAGTATTTGATTTCTTCCGGGGTGTAGCGGAAATTCAGCGGCACTGCCATGGCGCCGCTTTTGAGAATGCCGAAATAGATGGGCAGCCATTCGAGACAGTTCATCAGGAGAATGCCGACACGTTTTCCTTTGGAGATCTGCCGGGTCAGCAGAAAATTCGCCAGCCGGTTGGCTTTGGCGTCAAATTCATTCCAGGTCATTTCCGAACGGAACGAGTCGATGCTGCTTGGTTCGATCAGCGAATATTCGCGCCAGGTCGTGTGACGTTTTTCCAGTTCCTGCGGGTTGATTTCCACCAGCGCGACATCATTGCCGTACAATTTGGCGTTTTTCTCCAGTATTTCCGTGATAGGCATCTCTCCAGCACCCTTCTTGTTGTTTTTTTCGGAAAAGCAATCTGTCCAATATAACATAAATCAGCCGCAATTCAAGCTGCGATCCGGTTTTTGCTTTTTTTTTCTGTTTTTTTCTGTTTTGTGCTACTTGTCAAAGTAAACGCACAGACAAAAAAGAAGAGGTGTGCGTTTAGTCTGACAAAAGCTTGTTGTGCATT
>CAKUJH010000005.1 GCA_934661375.1 uncultured Victivallales bacterium | reverse complement strand
CACAGTAGCACACTTTTTTAGGTTCAGCCATCTTTTTTTACAATTTACACCTGCTTTCTTTTACCATAGCAACTTTCAGATCCGGTGCATGGCGTTGAATATATCCTCGTGCATGGCATGTATTTCCAGATTCAGGGATTTGCCCAGTGCAGCCATGCGATCCACAAATTCGGTGAACGGCACATTGATATGCTCAATGTCCGTAATCATGATCATGGTGAAATAATTCTGCAGAACAGTCTGGGAAATATCCAGAATATTGACGCCGCAATCGGCACAACCTTTACTGACCTGCGCGATAATGCCCACGGCATCGCACCCGACTACACTGACTACTGCTCTCATTATGTCTCTCCATGATTTCTGATAATCTCATATGCCGACAATATATTCTCTTATCGGCTAAAATCAAATGGAAATGTAAAAAAATCCGCGAGGCTGGAAGCAGGTTTGTCCGGCACAGCTGCCGCCTTTCGGAAAAAACCGCAAAAAATGGGAAAGAATGCCTCACGCGTACGCGCGCAAACCTTGCTTTTCATCAAATCCAGTGTATATTACTCACGAATGAAAGAATTTTCAACCCTTAACAAGGATATTTTTTCCCATGAGTGAAACTACGATTGACACACAGGATATTCCGATTAATATCGAAGATATCATGCATACTGCGTATCTGCAGTATTCGCTGAGCGTGAACGTCGGACGTGCCATCCCCGATGTCCGCGACGGACTCAAACCCTGCAACCGCCGAATCCTCTTTGCCATGCGGCAGCTGGGGCTGATCAAATCGCGTCCGCACATGAAAAGCGCGCGTGTCGTCGGTGAAGTGATCGGTAAATACCATCCGCACGGCGACTCTTCCGTTTACGATACGCTCGTCCGCATGGCGCAGGACTTCTCCATGCGTATGCCCCTGATCGACGGACAGGGCAACTTCGGCAGCATCGACGGCGACCCCCCGGCGGCTTACCGTTACACCGAATGCCGTATGGAACGTTTCACGGAAGAACTTCTTGCCGACATCGATAAGAACACCGTGGACATGATTCCGACTTTCGATGAAGACACCAATGAACCGGAAGTTCTCCCCTGTAAATTCCCGAACCTGCTGGTCAACGGCAGCATGGGTATCGGCGTCGGCATGGCAACCAACATCCCGCCCCACAATCTGGGGGAAGTCATCGACGCAACTGTGCATCTGCTGGAAAACCCCGCCGCTTCCGTCAAGGAGCTCATGCAGTACCTGCCCGGTCCCGACTTCCCGACCGGAGCGAAAATCTGCGGCATCGACCCGATCCGCAGTCTGTATGAAACTGGACACGGCGTCGTCAAAATCCGCGCCAAAGCCGAAATCGTGGAAAAGGACGGCCGCGAATATATCATCGTCCGGGAAATTCCCTATGCCGTCAACAAGGAAATGATGGTCAAGAGAATCGGGGAACTGGTGCGCGACAAGCGCATCACCGGAATCTCCGATCTGCGCGATGAAACCAGCCTGAAAGCCGGTATCCGCATTGTCATTGAAATCAAACGCGGCGCCATGGCTTCCGTCGTTCTGAACCAGCTCTATACCCACACGCAGATGGAAAGCGTTCTGGGATGCCAGATGCTGGTCGTCGACCACAACCGCCCGCGCACACTGAATCTGTGCCAGGTGCTTCAGGCGTTCATCGATCATCGTCTGGAAGTGGTTACCCGCCGGACCCGGTTCGAGCTGGCGAAAGCCGAAGCCCGCGCACACATTCTCGAAGGTCTGCTGATTGCGGTCCGCAATATCGACGAAGTGGTCAAAATTATCCGCGGATCCCGCAACCGAGATGAAGCTCTGCCGGCTTTGATTGCGCGGTTCGGCTTCTCCAGAATTCAGGCAAATGCCATTCTCGATATGAGACTCTATCAGCTGACCGGTCTGGCGATCGAAGATCTTCAGAATGAATACGATGAACTGATGAAGACCATCGAATACCTCAAGAGTCTGCTCGCCAGCCGCGAACTCCGGCTCGGCGTCATCAAGACAGAACTGCTCGACGTCAAGAGCCGTTATGCCGACAAACGCCGCACGGAAATCACTTATGACGAAGGCGACTTGAACTACGCCGACCTCATTCCGCGTCATTCCTGCGTCATCACCGTTTCCAACACCGGCTACATCAAGCGCGTACCGGCGGATACCTACCGCACCCAGCACCGCGGCGGCGTTGGTGTCATCGGTATGGAAACCAAAGATGAGGACCATGTGGAACACCTGTTCAATGCCGACAGCCATGACCTGATTTTCTTCTTCACGGACAAGGGCTACATGTACTGGATGAACGTTTACGACATTCCGGAAGGTGCGCGTACCGGCAAAGGCAGAGCCATCACCAACCTGATCAAAGTGGAACCGGGCGAACGCATCAAAGCCATGCTCACCCTGGACAAAAACATGTTCGACAATCCGGATTACTCCATTGTCATGGCAACCCGCAACGGCGTCATCAAGAAAACCCGTCTGACGGACTTCCGCCACCTGGCAAACCGCGGACTCCGCGCCATTGTCATTGAGGAAGGCGACGATCTCATCGCCGCAGCCATCACCGACGGCAGGAGTGAAATCATCCTGTCCACAGCCAAAGGCATGGCTTGCCGCTTTGTCGAACAGGACGTCCGCTCCATGGGACGCGCCACCCGCGGTGTTACCGGTATCCGGTTCAAACTGCCGGATGATTATATTGTCAGCATGGAAGTGGTGCCCGCCGCCAACCCGGCCGCCGGCGAAGAACTGCCGGAAACCGATGAAAATGCGCCGGACAATGAACCTGAAACCGAAACGGAATCCGTCGAAACGGAAACAGAGGAAAATGCGGAAGAAGGCGATGACACCGCGCTGGTGGACGACGGTCGCCCGCAGCTGCTGGTCATCACCAGCGGCGGTATGGGCAAACGCAGTTTCGTGGAAGGATACCGCCTGACCCGCCGCGGAGCGAAAGGCGTCAAGAACGTCAATCTCCGCCCCGGCGAAGAAGTCGTTGCCGCATTGCGGGTCAAACACGGCGACGAACTGATTCTCACCACGGAACGCGGTCTGATTTCCCGTATGAAAGTGGATGAAATCCGCATTGTCGGCCGCTCCTCGAAGGGCGTCCGGATCATGGAACTGCGCAAGAACGACCGGATCACGGGTGCTTCTGTGGTGGTGGACGTTGAACAGCCCGATGCGCCGAAAACGGATGATTCGGTTCTGGCTGGTGTTCAACCAGAAAACCCGGATGCGTCTGCGTCGGAATCCCCTGCCCCGGAAACGGTTGTGCCGGAAACGACAGCGGAAGAAAACGCCCCGGAAACGGACAGTGCCGATGATTCTGAAACTCGCGAATAAAAACAAACCGGAACTGGATCTTTCGGGTCCGGTTCCGGCAGTGTTCGGAATCCTGAATGTTACGCCGGATTCGTTCAGCGACGGCGGACGCTATGCAGACGTTTCCGCCGCGGTGGAAGAAGCGCTGCGCATGTTTGACGCCGGAGCCGCCGGTGTGGACATCGGCGCGGAATCGACCCGGCCCGGCGCGGCGGAAGTTCCAGTGGAGGTGGAAAAAGCGCGGCTGCTGCCCGTCATACATGCTCTGCTGGAACGGAAACCGGATGCCGTGATCAGTGTTGATACGCGGAAAGCGCCGGTTGCCCGTGCGGTATTGGAAGCGGGAGCGGATATCGTGAACGATGTCAGCGGTTTCACCTTCGATCCGGCAATGGCGGAAACGGTTGCGGAATTTGATGCGGCGGCTGTTCTGATGCACATGCGCGGCACGCCGGAAAACATGCGTACTCCGGAAATGATGCGCTACGAGGATGTCGTGGAGGAAGTGGCGGATTTTCTGGAAAATGCGCAGGCGAAAGCAATAGAAACGGGGATACGTTCCGATGCAATCATGCTGGATCCGGGTTTGGGTTTTGCCAAAACGCCGGAACAGGATTTTGCATTAGTGCGCAATGCGGCATATCTGCGGGAGCGGCTGCATACGCCGTTATTCTACGGACCGTCGCGCAAATCCTTTCTGGCGTCGTTATGTCCGGGCAGAAAACCGGTGGAACGCGACTATGCGACGGCAGGCATATTATGTGCATTGGCATCTGCCGGAGTGGAAATTGTGCGTGTGCATAATGTCCCGATGGCAATGGAAAGTCTGAAAGCCTTCCGCAAAGCCTCTCAGTAACACGATAAAAACATCGCAGATGACGCCGTCTTCAGAAGACCGCGCCGCCTGTTTTTTTGTCCTCTGACTGTTCCTGAAACGAAAACGGATGCAATCCGGCGTCTTTACTGATATTCCAAAGAAATTAAACCGAAGCCTAATTTCCGGACATCTCCGCTCGCCCCGAATTCTGCGGGAGAAACAGGGGCGCTGACGGCAAAACTGAATTTCAGAATATTCTGTGCATCCTCCGGCATCGGCAGCTCAACAGTCTGATTTTCCGGAGAAGTGAAGACTGCTTTTGTAACAAATCGGTCATTGAGCCTGATCTCGACTTCCTGTTTCCCTTTTTTGGGAAGAAACGGCCGCAGCGTCAGTTTCATGGAATGGAGGTGTTCCGCCTTTTCCGGGCGGGCGGCATACATTTCCGCAACTTTTCCATCCGACCAGATCCCCCAGTCCTCAATGCCGGAAAAACCGCGGACACACATGAACGATGGATTCTCTCTGTTGAAAAATATCGTATTGCCCTTGAGATTTTTCGGCCGCGGCAAAACGATCCCTTTTGTATAAAAATAATGAAAATCCCCGTTTGACGCAAGATATTTCCTTCGCTGCGTTTCCAACTCGTCATAGTTGTCTTGATCCGGAACGAAGTAAAAATTCCAAAATCCGGCTAAATGGTTTCTGCCGCATAAAACGACTGTAGAATTATTGGTGTAATACACCACGGGTTTTTCATACGAATATCCGCCATCAATATGAAGGGTCCTCGAAATGAAAGTTGAATACAGCGGCTTATATATTCCGGGACAATGCTGAAACGCAAAATCCGCAACTTTGCTCCAATAAAAGTAACTGGATGTCAAGGGAAAAAACAGTATGGCTGAATTGATAAAGAAGTAAACTGCACACAGAATAAACGAAAATACTCTATGCTTTGTTTCACTTATCTGTTTTACAACAGGGAACAGCATAATGGGGGAACTCCATGCCGAATATCTGGCTATGCCTTCCATTCCGCAATTGATATGTGACATGACGGAATAAAGCATGACCGTAAAAAAGAATGCGGCTCCCAAAAAAAAGCTGTCCCAATTTCTTTTAAGAAGCCAGAACAGCATGAAGACAAGGAAGGCGCAGAATAAAAGATGATGGTAGACGATGATGCCAAAATTCAAATCAAAAAGATAGGCGACAAAGCGGGCGAACATTCCGTTTGCATCACTCATTTCGCTCATTGTCGCAATCGAATGAAACTGCAAATAAGTGAAAACGGCAGCATGAACGACGGGCAGGAAACAGCAGCCTAAAAGCACGAATTTTTTAACGAAACATTTTTTCAGAGAAAATGTTCCTGTCGTTTCGCTCAAATAATCGTTTCTGCTGTGTTTCAAAAAATGATACAGCAAGTAAATGCCTAACGGGAAAAGACAGTAGTTCAAGGTCGCTGCGAACGCAAGACATAACGCGCTTCTGAAGTATTGTTTATTATGGAGAAAAATCAAATAAAGCATTACAAACATATAAATACATATTTCGGCGGACGCCCATCCCAGGTACTGTGCGGCAGGCGCAGCGGCCGTTGCCAGCAGCATGTTGAACTTCAATGTCTTATCGCCTTTCAGCAGAAAAACGACTGCGAGCAATGGAATCAGCAGCATGATGATATTGGTTATCTTGAAGGCGATAAACATATTATCCTGAAACAAATGAAATGTGCGGCAGAGCCAGAAAACGGGAATACATAAAAAGGAGTAGGTTCCCCAATAGTAAGAGCGTCCGACAAAATCATCGCTTTCGGCTTCTTTTGTTGCAAACCGGCATATGGCATTATTGTCGGAATAGTTATATTTCTGGAAGTTTTTTATACTGAATTTGCCAAAAATACTTTCCGCGTAAGCTATATCGTTCCGGTCAAAAGATATGGAGCCTTTATTGAGCAGAGTAAGCGTGGAGGTAACATAATGCCGCGATTCGCCCGCTTCATGAAGTTTGTTTTTGCCGACCAGGTAAACATAAGAGCATACAGACAAGATAAATACAAGGCTGCAAAGGACATAATACATTTTTGTATGAAGGTCCGCTGTTTTCCGGAAGGAGATTTTGTTATCCATGTTTTTTGCCTTTCTGTCCAAAAAATTACTTTGCCATTTTTATGCATCCTCTACGGATTGAGCAAAGAGTGCTCCGGCAAACGGAAAAGAATCAACCGAACCGCCTCCGGGATGAAGACTTCATCAGAAGAATATGAGTTCATAGAGAAAATCTCCATACAGCTGTATCATTAATAAAACAGCCACCACACTGCCGAACAATAAAAGCGGAATGTCTGTTAAAATCAAAGAAACAGGATTTCCGTCTGATTTCTGCGTGTCAACAATAAGATTGTAACGGAAAAAGGAAAGAATGACAAACGGGACGGTCGACATGGCCAAAGGGCCGGTGTTGGAGAAGAAGGTCCACAGAGAATAAAAAATGATTCCGGTCCCTGCCGACAAATACATATTTTTCTCAAGAAAACTTCTTGTATAAAATTTAAGGACGGGTCTTGTCCCTGCGTCTTTCAGTTTTCTTAATTCCCCATAGCGTTTGCCCAGCCCCATGTACAGGGCAATCGAAAGGATACACAAAAACAGCCATGGAGAAATCTGGATTCCGCAAAATATTCCGCCATAGAGTGTACGCAGGACAAATCCTGAGGCCAGGATTGCGACATCAAGGATCGCGACATTTTTCCATTTGATGCTGTACCCGATGTTAAGAATCAGATAAGCCGCAATAATGATACAGGAGTACAGATGCGATGCGGAAAACATGACGTCCAGCACAAACGGGGCTGCCATCATGACGGCACAAAGAATTTTTGCAGTGAAAACGGAAACCGCGCCCGAAGCGACCGGGCGATGGCATTTTTGCGGATGCCTGCGGTCTTTTTCCGCATCACAAATGTCATTCAATATATAAATGGATGATGCCGCAGACGAAAATGAAATGAAGGCAATTACTGCGGGAATCAGGAAGTCTGGATCAAAGAGATTCCTGGAAAAAACACATGGCAAAAACACTAACGCGCTTTTCAGCATATGGGATGGCCGCATCAGCCTGATGCACGCCAGTCCGCAACGGAATATTTTCAGATCGGCCGGAATAAACATTGCTTCTTCCTGTCGACCAGATGAATTTGAACATTGCGCACAATTCTCTTTTTTGATACAGTACTGTTTTTTCTCATCAGAGCCCCAAAATTCTATGCCGTGAGAACCGGAAAAAACGGAACCGGCGGCCGGCAGGATTCCGACCGGAGAGAAGCAGGCATGACATGCCGCGGAAATCCCGGATTCCCGGCAGATATTGTTTTTTTGTATTGCTCATGATATACATTTTCAGACTCTTCCCTTGTCATTTTTACGAACAACTATATTACTATAACGCATTATATTGTTTTTGCAAACGCCAAAATAAAAAATATTGAAAACATGCACAGTAAACTTAAATAGACAGCACTGCCAAAAGTCTGCAGCTGGTAAAAACAATAGCTTTCCCATACATTGTTCACGCTCAAAACATAACTGCGTTTTTATGAAATTTCTCGATTTTCGGACTTTTGGCAGTGGCGTCTAAATACAGTTTCAGAGAACCGGAAAAAACAGACTTTCAAAAGAGGTGATACTATAAAAAAACCGCGCCCGGTGAAGGGTGCGGTTTTTTCGCTTGAAACAGCAATCAGCCTTTGCGTTCGAACAGAGAACGAATCTTCTTGCCGGTGATTTCGGCAGGATGATCGCCCAGAGCTTTGCGCTTGGCAAGCAGAACCGGAGAACCGGCTTTGATTTCCGCCAGGAAGGTCTTGGCGAATTCACCGGATTCAATCCGTTTCAAGGATTCTTTCATGCGTTCTTTCACATCCGGAGTGATGATCTGCGGACCGTTGTAATATTCGCCGAATTCGGCGGTGTTGGAAATAACGGTGTTCATCTTCTGGATGCCGCCTTCGAAAATCAGGTCCACAATCAGTTTGAGTTCGTGGATGCACTCGAAGTATGCCATTTCCGGCGGATAACCGGCTTCGATCAGGGTTTCGAAACCGTATTTCATCAGGTCGACGCAGCCGCCGCAGAGAACGTTCTGTTCGCCGAACAGGTCTTCATAGGTTTCCTGTTCGAAGGTGCATTCGAGGACGCCGGCGCGGGTGAAGCCCATCGCCTTGGCCATGGCAAGAGCGGTATTGAGAGCTTTGCCGGTGGCATTCTGCGCAACCGCGACCAGTCCGGGGACGCCGAATCCGGCGAGGTATGCTTTGCGTTCTTCCGTGGCAGGACTCTTGGGCGCAACCATGATCACATCGCAGCCTTCCGGCGGAAGAATCTGTTTGAACACCACATTGAAACCATGGGAGCAGGACAGAGTCTTGCCGGGGGTCATGTGCTGTTTGATTTCATTGTCATAAGTGGATTTATGGAATTCATCCGGCAGCAGGATGTGGATGATGTCGGCTTTGGCAGCCGCTTCGCCGGCGGACATTACCTGAAAACCATCGCTTACCGCGCGGTCAAAGGACGGACCTTTACGGGTTCCGATAATTACATTGACGCCGGAATCTCTCATGCAGAGTGCCTGGGCGGTACCCTGGCTTCCGTAACCGATCACGGCCACAGTTTTTCCGTTCAGACAGGACGCATCGGCATCTTTGTCGTGAAGAATTGTCACTTGACTCATTTTTTCAGCTCCTTTGCGGGATGGTTTTCTGATTCCCGCGTTATCTTATTCAATTAATATAACACGGACTGCATCAAATATCAAGTCCGAATTTAAAATCTGTTTCAAGTGCTTTCGCGAATACACAGAGCAGGCAGCAGGCTCAAGTGCATGGCAGTGGCGGCATCCGGTCCCGTAACGCTTTCAATCACCTTCTCCGCCAGTTTCTTGTAATCCAGAATGATCGTGGTCAGCATGGGATAAAGCTGTTCGCCGACCGGCAGACCGTCGCAGCCGCACACTGCCACATCTTCGGGGATGCGCAGCCCCCGGCTCAGCAGAGCCCGGTAAACCCCGCCCGCCATTTCGTCATTGGTGAACACGGCGTCGAATTTCACTCCGGAATCCATCAGTCTGCCCGCCTGCTCTGCGGCGTCATGTGAAGTGAAGTCAGTGTGCAGAACCAGCTGAGGATCAAACGGAATTCCCGCCTGCTCCAGCGTTTCCCGGCATCCCTGCTCCACTTCGCGGGAAAAGAAATGTTCCTCCGGACCGGTTACCAGCAGAATACGGCGGCGTCCTCGGTTCAGCAGATGACTGACCGCCAGCCGCGCCGCCTGTGCGTTGTCAAAGGAAAAAACACTGTAAACACACTCCGGAACATCCCTGCCGGGATCATCCAGCAGAATGGCGCCGGGGATGGCACGCAGAAGCGAGCGCAATTCCTTCTCCTGAAACGCCCCGACCAGCAGCGTCGCCGCGGCATCCGTCTTGCCGGCATGGGAAAGCATCCGCAGAAATTCCCGGTAGGAACCGTCGGAAACCCGGACAATGCACTCATAACGGCGGGCAGCCAGGAGCCGGATCAGTTCCAGCATGAGTTCCGCATGAAAACGGGAAATGCCGCCGCTGCGTTCACGTGCGATAATCTGAACCGGACGCGACTGCAGTTCCTCGTGCCGGGTTGCCTTGCGCCCGCCGCGCAGACTGGGCAGATACCCCAGCCGGGCAGCCGCTTCAAAAATACGGGCGCGGGTGGATTCAGAAACGGACGGCAGCTGCCGCAAAGCCCGGCTGACGGTCATCGGGCTGACTCCGCATTCTGCAGCAATCCGGTCCAGTGAAATATTGGTTCTGTTCTGTCGCTTCATTTTCCGTTTCCTTTATCACTCCGCCGGGCAATCCGGAATCGTCCGGACTCCCTGCCTGTTCTGTCATGCTCAATATCTGGCAAGATACCATATTTTTGAAAAAAAACAAATTTTTTTCGTAAGAAGACTTGTTTTTTTGCATTTTTATATTATAATTAACTTACATAATGTTAAATATAACATCCCATTGAGATTGAAAAACCAAAATTAAGGAGAACGGAAATGGGGTACTTGATTGAGAGCGAATGCGATCGGCGCATGGCGGCAGTCCGCAAGATTCTGGAAGAAAAAAATCTGGATCTGGCACTGATCTACTATGATGAATTCAACATCGGCAACGGCTGGTATCTGACCGGCTGGTGCCCGCAGTTCGAAAGCGGAGCCGTGCTGGTTCCGCGCAAAGGCAATCCCCTGCTGCTCGGCGGTCCGGAAAGCGAACCGTTCGCCAAACAGGACAGCGCGGTCAAAGATACCCGCAACTTCCCGGTGTTCATGGTTCCGGATGAAGAATATCCCGCCGCCACGATTCTGGATTTCCCGCACCTGTTCGCAGAACTGAACCGCAATCTGGGTTCGGTCAAACGCATCGGTATTGTCGGCGGAGACCGTATGCCGTTCGGCTGCCACAAAGGAATCGCCGATGGTTTCGTCGGCGTCGAAATGGTGGACATCACCAGTGAATTCCTGCGTCTGCGCTATTACAAATCCAGCTGGGAAATCGAACAGATCCGCGCGGCGTTCCAGCTGGCGGACCTCAGCTACGACGCCATGAAGGACATGGTCAAAGTCGGCAATTCCGAAATCCAGGTGGCGGCAGCCGGTGAATATGCCGCCCGCAGCCGCGGCGCGACCGGATTCGGGTTCTCCGCCATCGTCGGCAGCGGCATCCGCGGCAACGCTGTGGTCCCGACCGCCACCACCAAGGTCATGCAGGACGGCGAACTGGTCATGATCGGCATCGCTCCGAAAATCCGCGGATACGCGGGTGTGGTCGGCGACGCCCTCCCCGTGAACGGCACTTACTCCGCCAGGCAGATCGAATGCATGAAATATCTGCGGGAAGCCTTCTGCCTCACCAAAGACATGCTGAAAGTCGGTCTGACCGGACGCGAAATCGACGCCCCGGCGCGTGCCTATTTCAACAAGCACGGCTTCGAAAAATATCTGGTCTGCCCGTTTGTCCATACCATCGGTCTGAATGAGGCGGAATGCCCGTTCTTCGGTCCGAACAGCGATGACGTGCTGGTTCCCGGCATGACTGTCTGTGTGGACGTCAGTTTCTTCGGACATCCGGAATTCAACGGCGTCCGTATTGAGACCGGTTATGAAATCACGGAAAAAGGAGCTGTTCCGTTCAGCCCGAAAATGGACAAAATCCATTCCAATCCGGACAAATTCTGATTTCACGGTTTCCGAAACCCGAACCCCTCTCCGTCACCCGGCGGACAGGGGTTTTTCTTTGTGCCGCCGCTTCCGCACGCGAAAAAAAACTTCATTTTTTTCGATTCCGCTATTGACAAACGGCAATTCATGTGTATGTTTATACGTATAAACGCAAGGATTTCATCAGATGAATCAGAAAGAAATAGCAGAAAAACTGAATATTTCCCAGGCCACGGTGTCCATGGCATTGAAAGGCTCGCCGCGGATATCGCGTGTTCTGAGCGAGACGATCCGTAAAATGGCGGCTGATTCCGGATACCGTCCGAATCTGGCGGGACAGCTTCTGCGCCATGGCAGGAGCAATGTCATCGGGGTGATCCTGCCGTCGCTGGTCAACCGGTTTTATGCGGAACTTTTTCAGGAACTGCAGAAACTCCTGACGCCCCGCGGCTATCTGCTTTATTTTTCCCAGATCCAGCGGAAAGACGGGCTGGAGCAGCTGGCGGATCATCTGAAAAAACTGCGAGTTGCCGGGATCATCGCCCTCGGCACTGTCGCCGATGAACTGTTTCCTATGTGCAGCCGGGATACGGCGCTGGTGTTTTACGGCGGCAACACGCCATTGGATCTTCCCGCCAGCCAGATTCTGCCGGACCGTTTTCAGGCAGGTCTGGAAATGACCCGCTATCTGATTGCGCGCGGCAGGAAACGGATCGCTTTCCTGGGGGTTTCAAGTCCGGAAGAACAGCGTTTCCGCGGTTATTGCAGCGCATTGGAGGAAGCGGGAATCCCCTTCCGTCCGGAACTGGCTGCTGCCGGACGCGATTCTCTGGACAGCGGCTATGAAATGATGCGGGAAGTTCTTGCCGGATATCCGGATACCGACGGTGTTTTTGCCCATAATGACGAAATCGCGATCGGCGCCATGAGAGCGGCGGAGGAAGCCGGCTGTTCCATTCCGGAACGGCTGTCTGTTGCCGGGTTTGACAATATCGAAACGGGGCGTTACCTGCACCCTGCCCTGTCCACTGTGGACCAGCCGAGCAAAACCATTGCGGAACTGCTGGCTGAAGAACTCCTGGCTTCGATGAATGACCCCGCGCGCCATCGTCTGGTTACAGTTCCCTGCCGTCTGATAATCAGGGAATCCACATAATGTTTTTACCTTAAACAACAAGGAGGCGAATGATGAAAAAGAAAAAGAAGCAAGGTCCCGGAAAGATTCGGGGAAGCGGATTGCCGTTCACCCTGATAGAACTGCTGATCGTCATTGCGATCATCGCGATTCTGGCTGCGATGCTGCTGCCGGCACTGGCCGCCGCGCGAGCCAAGGCGCAGGACATTGCCTGCCGCTCCAATCTGAAACAGATGGGGCTGGCGTATCAGTCATATGTCCTGGATTACAACGATTATATTCTGGGGGCAAACTGCAACCGCTACTCCTGGCACTCCAACTACATTACCCTGGGGTATCTCAAAGACTGGAAAATCTACCAGTGCCGCGCGGACGACACTGTCGGCAAGGTGAATAATGACACGAACTACGTGATGAACTACCTGACTTACGGTCACATCCATAATCATATGCGGGCGCCCCTCATCAGGCAGCGGGAACTTCAGAAGGAGTTCCGGGGCGCACCCCGGAATCCTGTCCTGTTCATCGACGGGCTGAACAAAACGGAAGCACGCAGTTATGATGATTATATCGGCTTCATGGGACAATATCCGCAGAACCGGATACATCAGAAACCGGCAGGGAGTATCCCGGCGAACCAGCGTCCGATTGATGCACGGCATTCTCTCGGAACCAATGCGGTCGTGTTCGACGGCTCGGTAACTCATCTGAAAATCAGGGACATCACTTCCGCAAACGCGTATCATTTCCGTCCCGTACGTGATAACGCTGCTTCAACTCCAACATGGGTGCATCAATGAAAACATATTTTCTTCCCGCATTTTTCTTCGCATTGTCGCTTCATGCGGCAAATCTTCTGCCGGACCCGGAATTCGACAAGTCGATCCGGAACAGCATGATAGACTGTGTTCCGAACACCTTCCGCATAACGCATTTCACCGAACCCCGGACCTGGAACAAAACCATGCGTCTGGATTTCCTCAAGCCGGAGAAAAAAGAAGGCAAACCGGATTCCTGCGCAGTCTGCGTCCTGTGGGGTTCGGACAAAAACGGCGGTGTGCCGGTCAAACCCAATACCTTTTACCGTTATTCGCTGGAATGCAAAGGGAAACTGCCGCCGGGAAGTTCCTTTGTTCACATCATCGAGTGGTCGAGCGATAAAAAATGGGAAGGGCGCAGACGCGTTCCGCTCAATGACGGCATGGCGATCGACAAATTCGATGTGACACCGGATGAATTCATTGTCAAGAAAGGGACCTTCCGGACCGGTCCGGCGGCAAAACGTGCCGCGCTGGCGGTCAATGTCCGCGGCAATGCCAAAGACGGCAACCTGCCTTCACCCGGAGATTATCTGCTTGTAGATAAGATCCTTCTCGAAGAACTTCCGCCGGCAGTTCCTCAAAACGTCCAGAACGGAAAAAACGTCCAGACCCAGCCGGTCCGCCTGCTGGGCTGCGGGGAATCTCCGCAAAAAGATTTTACCGGACTCCGTTCCCGGCAAAATGCCGGAGCTTCGACATCTGTCGCGGTGAAAACCGTTGACGAGGCATTTCAGATTACCGTCTCCGGGAATCATTCCCCCCGCAAGTCATTCCAGTCCGGCGACCGGATGGAAATCATTTTCGATCCGACTTTGCGGCAGCAGGAAATCCATCATTTTTCCATTGCATTTGACGGGACAAGAATGCGGAAGGGCATTCCGGTTTCCCCGACGGACAAGCGATGGGATGCGGAAGTGCTTCCGGGAAACGGGGACACCGTCTGGCAGGCGCGTTTCACGATTCCGTTTACCTTGCTCGGACTGACAAAATCATCCGTCCGATCGGGAATTCTGCTGGGATTCAATGCCGCGAATTACAGGAATCAGGGATTGCGGTATTTCACCTGGAATCCGATCGACCGCGATTTTCACAATCCGGCATTGTTCGGCCGCATTCTGACCGGGGACGGATATTTCCAGAAAGAAATTTCACGTCTGCAAAAGGCGGCGGCATCAAATCCGGACGCCGCGCAATTCCGGAAACAGACGGAAAATGTCCTGCGTCTTGCGGGAAATCAGGAAAAATTCAATGAACTGCGCCGTCTGGAAGAAAAACTGTACCGCAGCCTTTCGGGGAATCAGGTTTTTTCCCTGACGGAATGTCTGCCGACTCATTCGCCTGAAATTCCGGTGCGTCCGGATTTTCAGGAACGGAAGGATGCGTTTTCCGTCACGGCAGCGGGCAATGAAATCCGTCCGTTCACCCTGCTGCTTTCCAATCATACGCAGCGCTTTGAGGAATACCGGGTTTCCGTGTTTCATCCCGGAGCTGCCGGAAGCGAATATCCGGGCTTGAAAAGTGCAGACGGAAAAATATTTCCTGCGGAACGGATTCATATTCTGCGCGGGGTACAGGTGAAGGATGGAGAAGGCAAACAGCATGGTCTGCGGTTTGACCCGCTGGTTCCGGCGTCCGCCGGAATTTTCAGTGTTCCGGCGAACGATTCCGGCTTGATCTGGATCAATTTCAATACAGCAAATGTCCCGCCGGGACGTTATTCCGGAATGGTCCGGGTTGTACCGCTCGGCGAGGAACTGACGCAGGTGAATGCCGACCGTCTTTCATATATCGGGAAATGGCGGGAATTTCCGCTGACGATGGAGGTGCTGGATTTCAAACTTCCGGCGGAACCCGTGATTCCGATCAATATGTTCAACAGGGCATGCGGCAAGGAGATGTTCCGGACCATGGCGGAACTGGGGATCCGGGATTTTCATTTTCATCCATGGAATTTCCAGATGGCGTTCAACGATGACGGTTCGCTCCGCAGTTTTGATGATTCGCGCGCGGTGAAGAGCATGGCGGAACTGCGGAGCTGGGCGGAAGAATGCGGAATTGCCGGAAAAATACGTTTCGCTGTGGAGTACAGCATTTATCCCCGCTTCAAGAATCTCTGGGGAATGAACAAATTCAAAGAGAATACCCCGGAATGGGAACGCGGCTGGGCGGAATGTGTCAGAAGCCTTGCGGATTCTCTTCGCAAACTGAATGTCAAGCCTGAAAAATACATGGTGGAAATCTGGGACGAGCCCCCGCCGTCGAATTTTGACGAGCTGTATAAAGCGCTGTGCATTGCGCGGAAAAGTGCGCCGGAAATGCGCCTGATGGCAACGTTCGATTCCCGGAAACTTCCTCTTGACAAGCTCCGGAAACTTCAGGATCTTCTTGATGTCTGGATTTTCTGGGGAAAAGGATATTTCACCGCCCCGGAATACGCCGCCTTCATCAGGGAACTCCGCCAAAAAGGAAAAGAAGTCGGCTTTTATGTCTGCTATACCTCCATGCGCCAGAATCTGAATGAATATTTCCGCCTGCACGGACTTTGGACATGGGTCCACAATCTCCAGGTCGCGGCATTCTATCAGCTGATCGACCAGCCGCACAATTTCAACGGCATTTCCAACTGGAGACAGGCCTGTCAGGGCGGAATCATGTATATGGCTGGCTCACAGCCGGTTACTTCGGTCCGGATGGAATGTTTCCGGCTGGGACATACCGACATCAAATACTTTGCACTGCTGGAATCCCTGCTGAAAAAACATCCCGCACATCCTGCCGCCGCCGAAGCAAAGAAATTTCTCGGTGAAGAACTCCGGGACACCGTATATAAACACCCCTATGACAAGCAGCGGCCTGAACAGCAGAGAACACAGTGCATTGAACTGATAAAAAAATTTCAGAACAATACGAAATAAATTCCGGCACGGCGTCTGCCTTTTCAAAAAAAACAAGTCGGGCAAACGGTTCCCGCGTTCCTGACTTGTTTTTCCGGTATATGATGCAGCGTTATTTCACGGTTTCCGCACGGCAGTTGTCAATATCCAGCACGCTGTCTTTCTGCAGCACCAGCACATAACGGAGCCAGCCGACCGGACCATCCGCGGAAACAGCGGCGGAAACCGGCAGTTCGCAGGAAATTTCCTGCCAGTCCGCTGAATCCGCGGCATACAGGGGCGATGTGGTATTCGGACGGATCCAGCGTCTGTTCGCCGCACTGTAATTCGACAGTTCAAAACGGAATTTTCCCTTGCCGCGGACCTGCGCAGACACCCGGATTTTCGCGCCCGGTTCCGCTTTGAGAAAACTGTAACTCATCAGAGTCAGACCGGCGGGCGATTCCAGGTGCAGGGCATTGCCGCCTTCAAAAGGCTTCTCCGTCACCACGGACACTTTCGCCCCGGCTTCCGAAGGTTTCTGCCAATACAGCGGGAATCCATCACGGATTTTCTCAAATCCGGAATTGGCAAAACTTTCCGCCAGCGCGGTGTTTTCCGCCGGAATAAATCCCCGGACCGTCTTGTCCGGATCTCCTTTCAGCGGCAGCGTATCGGGATTGGAGGACAACAGCGGGCTCAGCGGCTCATACATTTTCACATTGACCTGCCAGACGGCATTCCGGATTTCGACCGCCCAGATTTCCGAACGGGAAGCATCGGCGCGTTTCCCGGTGAACAGCGTCATGGAATTGATGTCATCCCGTGCCATGACCGTTTTGCCTTCCGGGTTCAGCAGAGCGGCCGACGCCCGTTCGTCCGCGGAGATTCCCACCTGGAATTCCGCCACGCCTTCC
This sequence comes from uncultured Victivallales bacterium, assembly GCA_934661375.1. Lineage (GTDB taxonomy): Bacteria > Verrucomicrobiota > Lentisphaeria > Victivallales > UBA1829 > SIG94. Next base: position 105,748 of record CAKUJH010000005.1, on the reverse strand, counting down.
GGCACTTCAAAATAAAGTTTTCCGGAAATCGGCAGCAGAATCTGGAAGCCGTCCTTCACCAGATACGCTCCGCCCGGACGTGATGAGGAAATATCCACACGCTGAACCGTTACGCCGGTCAGGATATGATAGCCCGTTTCAGCGGCGGTGAAGGTTACGGCATTGTCTTTTTTGTCCGGCGGAAACGAAAGATGCCGGAGCCGTCTGCCGTCCGGAGCCTGCAGTTCCATATCCACATTCTGCGGATAGCCGCCGGAAATGATGCGCACATTGACAGTAACGGTTTCGCCTTTTTCCGCATATTGCAGATAGGTGAATTTTCCGCGCAGACAGGCTTCATTCCGGAACCGGGGACGTGCCGTTTTCAGGCGTTTCATAGAAGGCAGGTCCAGTTTTACTGCGTTTTTCAGGCTGTTGATCTTATCGAAATAAGCCTGGCGTTCCCGGATGAAAGCGGGGAAATCAAACATTTCCGTTTTTTCGCCGTTCACCACTTTCAGCGAACCGGAAATCTCATTGGAAACCGCACCGTTTCCCTGATACAGCAGCGCCAGCGGCGGATTTTTCGCCGGATCGCATTCCATAGTGCAGTTCTCGAAAAACAGTCCGCCGATCCGACGTCCGGACGCATGTTTGCAGATCATTTCCATCACCGCGCCTTTTTTCTGCGCAGGCGTGAATCTGCAGTTGCGGAAAACAAACCGGATGCTGTCCGAAACCGGGTCCTGGAACAGGTTGCAGTTATTCAGAAATTCGCAATTGATGAACTCGACTTGTCCCTTCACCGGGGCGGCTTTGGAGTCGCGCGTCGGATACAGGAACATGCCGTGCGCATTGCCGACCGAACGGCAATTCCGGAACGTGATGGAAACCGGCAGGGAATCTTTGTTCAGATGATTCGGCGATACGCTGATCCCCGCTCCGCGGTTATTCTCGAACAGACAGTTTTCCACCACGCAGTTCACCAGACGTTCCGCCGGGCGGTTCGGTTCGAAATCCAGTCCGCCGGCAGGAGACAGCCCAGCGGTACGGACAAACCGGCAATTCCGGATCAGCAGATCTTCCGCGCTGATAACGGCAATGCCCAGGCGGTTGCTGTCATCAGCAGTTACATTCTCAATCCGCACATTCTTGCAGTACGGCTGAACGCCCGCACCGACATAAATGCCGTCGCCGCCGCTCCCGGTCAGCCGGATGTCTCGAATCACAACATCCGTAACACCGAAAAGATAAATGATGTGCCGCCATTCCCCGACCCGGTATTTTGTGCTGTCGGCATAATCCCTGCGGTGCATCATCAGGGTGGCGCTCCCCTCCCCGCGGATCGTGAGGTTCCGGCTGCCCGGCGCGCGGAACAGCGCATCTCCAAGTCCTTTGAACGCACCGCGTTTCGCTTTTACGACAACCTTGTCCGCTATCACCAGTTCCAGGTTGGACGGCAGCGTCAGGGTTTTCCCGGCGACCCAGTCTTTGCCGGTGTAGTCCACGGTCAGTTTCCGGACTCCGGAATTAAGAGCCGCCTGAAGGAATTCCGCGGAATCCTCTTCGTTGAACCCCCACCAGGACGCGCAGGCCTCCGTGATTTTTCCTGCTTTCACCTCTGCCACTTTCTCCGGAGACGGAGCTGCCGCCAGGGTTATTCCCAGACACAGCAAGGCGGAAAAAAGACTTGTCTTCATACTCAATCCTTTCGTTCCAATTATTTACAATATGACCTGCACGCCGTTTTCGAGACGGTACGTTTTGATTATCAGCGGTTTCAGCTGAGGAGCCATCACTCCTTCCGCATGACCGTCCGCAAACCAGATCCCGATTTTGTTTTTGTGCCGCATGTGGAGATACCCCCATGTTCCGCTTCCTTTGTTGTACGGGTAATAATAATCCGTACACTGCGTCTTGCCGGCTGTCGCCAGGCAGGCGGTGTCCCCGATGAAATGCCAGGTTCCGGGCGAACCTTCTCCTTTGTAGAGATTGCGGAAATACACCCAGTACGGCGAATTGTAACCGGTTGTCTTGACCGTATAATGGTTGATGACGGTCTGGAGAAACGAACCGTAAAGCGACTGATCCAGATGACCGGACGACGTCAGGTGCAGTTCGGCATTGGAAGACGGGCAATGATACGGTTTCAGTGTGCCCGGCGATCTCCAGTCCAGCCGGACGCCCGTTTCACGTGCCAGGAAAACGATGAAATGTTCGGCGGAATTGTTCTGCAGAACCCAGCCGTTGTATTCAGAGGCGTAGCCGAGCAGCAGCAGACCAAGCTGTTTCTGATTGTTCCGGCAGGAAGTTTCGCGGGCGGCATTCCGCGCATTGTTCAGCGCGGGAAGCAGCATTCCCGCCAGAATCGCAATGATCGCTATCACGATCAGGAGTTCTATCAATGTAAACTGCAATGACTTGCGTTTGAAAATCAACTTCAGCAAAAAGTTTCTGCCTCTGTTCATCAGCCTGTTTCCTTTCTTTGCTTTTCCTTGATCCCGGAGAAAAACGAACCGGCAGTCCGTTTTTCTGTTTTTTATTATATATTATAATCGAAATATCATTTGAAACAATAGCAGTTCAGATGTAAATTATGTAAAATCAGAGCAAAAATATATAAAAAATCGCGAACAGTACGGGAGAATGCCGGCAAATGAAAATCAGACGGGATACAACCTACAATCAGAATGCCATGCCGTTCATCCGGGAAAAGATGAATGCGTGGATTCCGCCGACCTTCCAGGCGATGACGCTGTGGCCCATTTTTGCCGGAGACAGCCGGTTTTCCCGCGGGTACTGGGTCAACCATGACCATTTCGACAATATGGACATTCAGATCGTCCAGCAGGGGAATCTGAAAATCCATCACGACGGAATCATTTCGCAGCTGAATCCGGGGGAACTGGCGCTGATCCCGTTCGGCACGCATAAACTGGAAACCGGCCCCGCCGGCTACTGCGTGAAAAAATGTATCGGATTCAACGGGATGGCACTCAAAATCCTGGTCAAGACGCTGGAACTGGATTCTTTCCTGGTGATCCCGGATTTCCTCTCGCCGAAAATCATGGAGCTGCATGAACGGATCTGTCTGCTGCTGCATGAAAAGAAACTGGAATCCGTATCCGAACTCTCCATTCTGGCATATACGTTCCTGATGGAAATTGCGACGTCCCGGCAGATGTCGGCACTGCCGCAGGTGCTGGTCGTCTGCCGTCATTTCATGGAACAGAACATTTTCCAGAAACTGACTCTGGAGGACATGTGCCGGGAGACGGGCTGCAGCAAAACGACTTTGACGCGTCTGTTCAAGGAACATCTGCACATGACGCCGGTTCAGTTTCTGATCAATCTGCGGATCAATTACGCCAAGAACCTGCTTCAGGACAAATCCATCCCCGTCAAGGAAGCCGCGGCGCTCTGCGGCTATCAGAACCAGCTGTATTTCTCCAATGATTTCCGCAAGCACACCGGCTGTTCCCCGCGGACTTTCCGCCGGCGCATTCAGGAAAACGCCGATGCGGCGCAGCTGTCCGGATCACCGGCAGAGTTTTGCGACTGAAATTTTTCCGGATGCCATTGCCAAATCATCAGACTGATGATATATTATCCGTCCGCAAAAAATAAAAACTGTTTCGAAGGATCATATCATGTATATCTGCTGTGCATTGCTGCCGATTGTTCTGGCATTGGTGCTGATGACCAAATTCCGGGTTTCGCCCGGCAAGGCTCTGCCCGTTTCACTGCTTCTTACCGCAATCTTCGGATTCTTTCTCTGGAAAATGCCGCCGGTACAGATTGGCGCGGCAACCCTGCTCGGCATTCTCAAAGCCGTTGATATTGTCCTGATTGTTTACGGGGCAATTCTGCTGCTCAACATACTGCACCGGAGCGGTGCGGTGCATACCATCAACCGGACTTTCGCCTATCTTTCGGAAGACCGCCGGATACAGGCAATCATCATCGCCTGGCTGTTCAGCAATTTCATTGAGGGAGCGGCGGGATTCGGAGCCGCGCCCGCACTGGCGGCTCCGCTGCTGGTCGGACTGGGCTTTCCCGTGATTGCCGCCCTGATGGTGTCGCTGGTCTGCAACACGCTGGCGGTCCCGTTCGGCGCCGTCGGGACTCCGGTGCTGACCATCAGTTCCAGTTTGCGGCCGAGTCTGGAACAGCTCGGCATGAATCCGGCGGAATTCAGCACGCAGATGATTTCCGCGCTGACTTCCGTTTCCGCTCTGTCCGGAGCTTTCCTCCCGTTCGTCGCCGTGGCGTTCATGATCCTGCTGTCCGCCGACAGAAACAAATTCCGTTCCATCGCGGAAATTTTTCCCTTCGCATTGTTTGCCGGCGCGGCGTATGTCATTCCCTGGAAACTGGCGGCGGTCTGGTTCGGACCGGAATTGCCGTCCATCCTGGGTTCGGCGGTTGCCCTGCCGGTCGTGGTCGGGGTGCTGAAAACCGGTCTGCTGACCCCGAAACGGGTCTGGGATTTTCCGGAAAATGCGGGACAGACGGAACCGGTCCGGACAGAGGAAAGCGGAAACTTCATGCCGCAGCGGAAAGCCTGGCTGCCGTATGCCGTGATCGCTCTGCTGCTGGTTCTGACGCGCCTGCCCTTTCTGCCGTTCAAGTCCTGGCTGGCGGGATGCAGCACGATCCGTCTGCCGGAAATGTTCGGAATTCAGGGAACGGCTTTCACCTGGCCGGTGCTGGTCAATCCGGGAGTGTTTCCGTTTCTGGCGGTTGCAATACCGGCGGCGTTTTACTACGGCATACCCGGCAGGGAGCTGTGGCAGATTTTCCGCAGTTCCGAAAAACAGGTCAGGCTGCCGGCTCTGGCGATTGCCGCCAGTTTCGCGCTGGTGCAGATCATGATTTTCTCCGGCAGGAATCCGGCGGAACTGCCCGGAATGCTCACGGTGATCGCGCAAGGAGCCGCCGGCACGCTGGGCAAAGCCTATTTCTATGCGGCGCCGGTGATCGGAGTGTTCGGCACATTTTTCTCCGGCTCCTGCACGGTCTCCAACATTCTGTTCGGAACGCTCCAGTTCAACACGGCGCATCTGCTGAATCTGCCGGAAGCCATGGTCACGGCATTGCAGAATGTCGGCGGCGGACTGGGCAGCATGATCCGTATTTCCGGAGTGGTCGCCGCCTGCGCCACCGTGAATGCGTCGGGCAAGGAAGGCAGACTGATTCTGCTGAACTGCATCCCGGCGGCGGTCATGGTTGTACTGACGCTGATCGCGGCGGAAATCCTGTGCCGGCTCTGAATCCCGCTTTCAGCGCAGTTCGCTCATGCTCAAGGGCGTGAAACTCCGGCGCACCTGCCGCCGGAGTTCCGGGTCCGCGGAAAAATATTTCCAGCGGTTGAACCCGAAATCATGCGGCTGGTAATTGCGCATCCAGCAATGGGTCAGCACATATGCGACCGGCTGAGTTTCGAAAATCCACGGACACTGATCCAGCAGACGCCGGGTCATGCGGCGGTATTTTTCCGTGCGTTCCGGGGAAGACGGCATATTCTTGATTTCCTCATACATGCGGTCGAATTCCGCATCCCGGAAAAAGACCCGGTTGCAGGTTTCCGCGTTCGGACCGTAAAAAAGCTGAAAGAAATTTTCCGCGTCCGGATAATCTCCGGTCCAGGACAGACGGAACAGCTGCGCCTGTCCGCTGGCAAGTTTCTGGAAGAAACGGGCGCGGTTGCTGAATTCCGGTTTCAGGACAATGCCGATTTGCGCCAGATCCGCCGCCAGCAGTTCAGCGGTCTGACGGTAGAACGTATCGCTGCCCGCCTGGTCAAAAGTCAGAGTCAGCGGTTTTCCGGTGGCGGGATCGATTCCGCCGGGAAATCCGGCTTCCTTCATCAGCTCGCGGGCGCGGGTCAAATTCTTTTCGCCGTACGGACCGCGCAAATCCGCTTCCCAGCCGTCCGTCCCCGGCGGCAGAGGTCCATACACCGGCTGAAGACGACCATTGGTGATACGTGAACGCAGTTCCTTGTCAAACGCCAGGGAAATCGCCCGGCGCAGAGCAAGATTTTTTCCCAGCAGAGGGTCGGCAAAATGAAAACCGATGTAGTTGATCTGGAATTCCGGCGCGGCATGAAGTGTGATCCGGCGTTTGCGCAAAGCCGGCGACAGCTGTTTCCGTTCATCCACCACGGCGTCGAAATTTTCACCGTCCAGTGCGCAGTAATCCAGTTCACCCTGCAGAAACATCAGCCACGCCGCCAATGGCTGTTTGACCAGATAACAGGTCATGCCGTCCAGCAGAGGCAGACGCCGTTTGCGGTCGGCGGGCTCGTCCGCTCCGGGAAAATATTCCTCGCGGTATTCGTCATACCGTTTCATGCGGATCACATAATCCTTGACCCATTCGGTCAGGACAAACGGACCGCTGCCGATGATTCGGTCGGTGAAATCCGGACCGTAAAACGCGGCGGCGCGTCTGGAAACCGCGGAAAAATACGGCATGGCAAGCGCATAAATGAAACGGGGATCCGGCTTTTCCAGTTCGATTTCAAAAGTGCGGGAATCCAGCACGCGGAGTCCGGTACAGCCACGGTCATACACCGACAGATCATTCTTTTCCGACAAGCCTGCCTGTTCCCGGAACGTTCCGATGCCCCGGATGCGTCCGCGCACCAGCCAGTAGCCGGTGGACCGGACCCGCGGATCCGCCAGCCGCAAGATGGAAAACACCAAGTCCGACGCCGTTACCCGGCGCGATTCCCGGTCAGGAAAACATTCCGCCGGCTGAAAAAAAAGATCGTCCCGCAGACGGCAGCGGTACGTTCTGCGGTCGGCGGAAAGTTCCGGCATGGCGGCAAGCATGGACGGTTCCAGCCGGTATGGGCGTGCCGTATAATTATATTGCAGAGGTGTATCATAAAACGCGGCAGTCATATACTGGCTTGCCGTATCGGCGGCAAGCGCGGGATCCAGCGAGGCAATCTTTTTCCCCGGAGATATCCGCAGAATCCGCTGCCGGTCCGTTCCGGTATCCTGTCCGCAGGAACAGCACCAGACTATCAAAGTTGAAGTCAGCAGACACAACAGCAGTTTCAGACGCAGTTTCATTTTCATTCCATCCGGTCAGCGGGCTCTGACATGACGCAGCAAATACTGTCCGTACTCGGTCTTGAGCATATCCGCCACACTGGCGCGGACTTCCTCCGCAGTCATCCAGCCGTTGTTGAAAGCGATTTCCTGCAGACACGCCACCTGGAGACCCTGCCGTGTTTCGATGGTCCGGATGAAATTGCCGGCATCAAGCATACTCTCATAGGTCCCAGTGTCCAGCCAGGCATAACCGCGTCCCAGTTTTTCCACATGGAGTTTGCCGCGTTCGAGATATGCGTTGTTGACCGCCGTGATTTCCAGTTCGCCCCGCGCGGACGGCCGGATGGTTTCCGCAATGGAAACGACATCATTGTCATAGAAATACAATCCGGTAACAGCATAATTCGACTTCGGGTTCGCGGGTTTTTCCTCAATGGAAACGGCATGTCCGTTCCGGTCGAATTCCACCACGCCGAAACGTTCCGGATCGCAGACATAATAACCGAAAACCGTGGCGCCGGATTCCCGGTTCGCCGCCCGGCACAGCAGTGCCGCCAGATTCGCGCCGTAAAAAATATTGTCGCCCAGCACCAGGCAGACCGACTCCCCGCCGATAAAATCCTTGCCGATGAGAAAAGCCTGCGCCAGACCGCCCGGCGTCGGCTGCACCGCATAGGAAAAACGGACGCCGAAGCGGGCGCCGTCTTCCAGCAGACGCTGGAAATTCGGCTGATCTTCCGGAGTGGTGATGATCAGAATGTCACGGATTCCCGCCAGCATCAGTACGGAAATCGGATAGAAAACCATGGGTTTGTCATAAACCGCCAACAGCTGTTTTGAAACGCCGCGGGTGATGGGATGCAGACGCGTCCCCGCGCCGCCTGCCAGAACAATGCCTTTCATTTGGATGACCCTCCTGTGCCGAGACGTTCACGGTTGTACTTGCCTTCCATCACCTGCCGGCACCAGAGGAAACGCTGTTTCAAGTACCATTCCACGGTTTTTCTCATGCCGGAATCAAACGTTTCCCGCGGCGTCCAGCCGAGTTCGCGGTGAATTTTGGAGGCGTCAATGGCATAACGCAGATCATGCCCCGGACGATCCTTCACAAAAACGATCTGTCCGCGGTAAGACTTGCCGTCCGGACGCGGCTGCAGTTCATCCAGCAGGTCGCAGATCCGGTGAACGACTTCGATGTTTTTCTTTTCGTTATGACCGCCGATATTATATGTTTCGCCCGGAACGCCCTGCGTGGCAACCAGATACAGCGCACGGGCATGATCCTCCACATACAGCCAGTCGCGAATTTGTCCGCCATCGCCGTAAACCGGCAGCTCCTTGCCGTCCAGAGCGTTCAGAATCATCAGCGGGATCAGTTTTTCCGGGAAATGATACGGACCGTAATTGTTGGAACAGTTGGTTACGATCGTCGGCAGTCCGAAAGTGCGTTTCCAGGCACGGACCAAATGGTCGCTGGACGCTTTGCTGGCGGAGTACGGGGACGAAGGCGCGTACGGGGTGTCTTCACGGAAAAAATCACCGGGACCTTCCAGATCACCGTAGACTTCATCCGTAGAAATATGATGAAAACGGAAACGTTTCTGCGTGTCCGGAGTCTGCGCATTGAAATACGCACGGGCGGCTTCCAGCATGGTGTACGTGCCGACAATGTTCGTGCGGATGAATTCGCCGGGGCCGTCGATGGAACGGTCCACATGGGATTCCGCCGCCAGATGCATGACGGTGTCCGGTTGGAACGAAGCAAAGATGCGCCCGACGGCTTCGCTGTCACAGATGTCCGCTTTTTCAAAACGGTACCGGTCAGAATCAGCGATTTCAGCAAGCGATTCCAAATGCCCTGCGTACGTCAGTTTGTCAAGAACACAGACAGCGTCATCCGTATTCCGGATGATGTGCCGCGCGACAGCGGAACCGATAAAACCTGCCGCGCCGGTTATCAAAATTCGTCTGGTCATATTTTTCCTCCTGTGCGGACAGCCGGTCAATCCGGCGGCAGCAGTTTTTTGATGGTTTCCAGGATGGCGGGAACTTCCGCCATTCTGCCGACGCCGTTGTCGCCGCACGCCAGACGTCCGCTTTCCGGACCGACGAACAGCACACCGCGCTCGCGGAGAATCCGGCAGTTTTCCTGCACAGCCGGAGCTTTCCACATCCGGCTGTTCATGGCAGGAGCCAGCAGCATGGTTCCGGTGAACGCCAGAGCCGTCGTGGTAAGTGCATCATCCGCAATCCCATGCGTATATTTTCCGATGAAATTGGCAGTACAGGGAGCAATCACGCAGAGGTCCGCCGACTCGGAAAGCTCAATGTGTTCCGGTTTCCATTCCGGCACGTCCCACAGATTGCAGATCACCGGATTGCGCGAGAGAGTCTGGAAACAGCGTTTGGTGATGAGCTCCTGCGCATTGTCGGTCATGATGACGTGAACATCATAGCCGGCGGAAGTCAGTTTGCTGCACAGATCCGCACTTTTGTATGCGGCTATGCCGCCGGTAACGCCCAGAATGATTTTTTTCTTAATACTCATGGAACGGCGCCTCCTTGTATCTTGCACTCTTCAGCCGAAGCGAACTGATGATCTGCGAAAACGCGGTGCGCGCAGACGCCAGGTCATCATTGACAATAATATAATCGTATTCCCGCCAGAAAGACATTTCCTTTTTGGAATTGGCAAGACGGCGCAGGATGGAATCCTCCGCATCGGTGCCGCGTCCGCGCAAACGCCGTTCCAGTTCCGTGTATCCCGGCGGAGCAATGAACACCGACTCCGTGCGGCTCCGCAGAACCGGGTCATCGGCAAACAGTTTCTTGACCGCCAGCGCGCCCTGCACATCAATATCCAGCAGCACGTCGATGCCCCGTTCCGTGCGGTCGTAAACTTCCGATTTCAGCGTCCCGTAATAATTGCCGTGGACATTCGCATACTCAATGAAATCATTGTTGCGGATATGTTCCTCGAACTGCGCTACGGTCAGAAAATGATAATCCACACCGTGCTTCTCCTGTCCGCGCGGCGCGCGCGTCGTACAGGATACCGAAAATTCCAGTCCGTCGAACTGTTCGAACATCCCCGCACACAAAGTGGATTTCCCGGATCCGCTCGGGCCCGAAACCACCAGAATCATACCAAATCTTGCTGTTTCCATAAATCAGCAGACTCCTCTCTTGAAAAGACGCGCCAGATTGCGCGCCGTAAATGCCAGATCGCGTTTTCCCGCCCGGATCGCCGCCGCCACATCGGCGTGGGCTCCCGTTGACGTGCTGAACGCATAATCAAAACGACGGCTGAAGTTTTCCGGGGCCCCTTTGAGCGCGCCGGAAAGAAGCAATACCGGAACATGATGCCGGTGAGCCAGTTCCGCAACTTCTCCGCAGAGTTTGCCGGATTCCGTCTGACTGTCCGTGCAGCCTTCGCCGGTAATCAGAAGATCCGCTCCTTCCAGATGCCTTTCCAGCCCGGAAATCTTCATGATGAGACGCGCCCCCGAAGTCGGTTCCGCATGGCAGAACGCCCGCAGCCCGGCTCCCAGGCCGCCCGCCGCTCCGTCCCCCGGCCGTTCGGACAACAGCATGTTCTGCCGTTTCCAGACTTCCGCCAGACGGGTCAGCCCCTGTTCCAGCACCGGTGCAGTTTCCGCCGTAACGCCCTTCTGCGGCCCGTACACCGCCACCGTCCCCCGCGAACCGAGCAGCGGATTGGTCACATCGCAGGCTACTTTGATTTCCGTCTGGAACAAACGTTCATCCGCGCCGGAAACATCGATCCGCGCCAGACGGGTCAGACTGCCCGGACCCGGCGGCAGTTCTCCGCCGTCCGCATCCAGAAAACGGTATCCCAGCGCACGCGCCATCCCGGTCCCCCCATCCACTGTGGCGCTGCCGCCAATGCCGATTATCAGCGATTTGACCCCCGCATCCAGAACGGCGCGAATCAATTCGCCCGTGCCGAAGGTATCCGCATGAAGCGGATCCAGTCCGCCGCGGGAAAGCAGAGCCAGTCCGCTGGCGGAAGACATTTCCAGAACCGCCGCAGTGCCGTTCCGGAAAAGTCCGTAAACGGCTTCCACGGGTTTCCCGAGCGGTCCGGTTACCCGGACTTTGTGCAATGTTCCATGATTGGCGGCGGTCACGGCGGCCGTTGTGCCTTCTCCGCCGTCCGCCAGCGGCACGGAAACAATCTCCGCCTCCGGCATTTCCTGCAGGAAAGCCTTCCGGATCACTTCACAGATTTCCGGGCTGGTCATATTGCCTTTGAATTTATCCGGGGCAAGAACGATTTTCATGAATTCACCATGCCTTTGTCAGAATATCCGTAATGATTTCCGCCGCATTCTCCACAGCAACCGGACGCGGGGAACTCTGAAGTTTCATCGGATTCAGCACGGCATTCTGCGCCGTTGCGGCAATGATTTCCCGCGGACAGCCCAGATCGGAAAGTTTTGCCGGACCGCCGTTCGCCGCGATGAAAGCCGCGGCATTGCGGACGACTTCTTCCGGAGAATGTTCCGGTTCCGCCGAAAAAATTCCAGCCATCTTCATGGTCGCTTCCCGGACCGCAGGTTCTTCCAGATAATATTTCCAGAACGGCGGCAGCAAAGCGGCGACAGCATCGCCGTGCGGCACTTTGCCGTAAAAAGAAAAGCTGCACAGATGAGGCAGCGAAGTCGGACGGTTGCGGATGCACATGCCGCCGAGCGTCGCCGCCGCCGCGAGGAAAGTTCTGCCCAGTTCGTGCTCCGGCTGTTTCAGAACCGCCGGCAATCCAGCGGCAATCAGACGGATCCCGCGGATCCCCCAGTTCACGGAATCCGGATGAGCATCCGCCGCACGCACATTCAGTACACTTTCCACACAATGAACCAGCGCATCCAGCGCGGTGCTGACCGTCAGTCTGCGCGGCATGGTGCTGCTGTATTTCGGATAGACAAAGGCGTATGCCGGGATGATCGCTTTTTCCATAATCAGTTTTTTGACGCCGGATGCGGGATCGACGATATTCGCATACGGCGTAACTTCCGAGCCGGTTCCGGCAGTCGTCGGAATGCAGACAACCCGTTCGAAAACTTTATCCGGAAACTTTTCCGATGCCCGGTTGACTCCGAACAGCTCCGTGACATCCATGCCGGTCTGCCAGCTCAGATAAGCCGCCTTGGCGGCATCCATGACACTGCCGCCGCCGACCGCTGCAACGACCTGCGGACGTATTTTTTCAATGGCGTCACGCATTTTGCGGACGTCCTCCACGGCGGGTTCCGGCGGAATACCGCGCCAGTCATACGCTTCAATCTGATTTTCGCAGAGCAATGCCAGAATATCGGGCAGACTCCGGTTCAGCGAGCCGGAAACCGAGCCGCCGGCAAAAATCAGCACGGAACTGATCTGTTTGCTCAGCAGCATTCCGAGGAACTGATTGGTTGCGCCCGCCCCGAAGGAAATAACGGTATCGGGATATTCATCCAGCATGGATTCATAACGGAATTCCGTTTCGGTGATTTTCATTTGACCCCCTTTGCGTTGTGTTCCGCCGCATAAGCGGTTACATCATCAATGATCTGTTCCAGTTCGATTTCCGGCTGCCAGCCGCAGAGTTCACGCAGAGCGGAACAGTCCGGCGCCCGGTTGAGCATATCCTCAAAACCCGGTTCATACGCTTTTTCATACGGGATCCGGACAATGCCCGCGGAGCTGTGCGTCCGTTCCAGCACCAGTTCCGCCAGTCCCTGAATGGAAATACGGCGGGTGGTCCCGATATTGAACACGCGTCCGTGCGAGGCTTCCAGCGGAATCAGCATCCGCAGCGCACGGACCACATCCTTCACATGGCAGAAACAGCGGGTCTGTTCGCCGGTCCCGTAAACCGGGAGCGGACGGTTTTCCAGCGCGGCGGCGACAAAACGCGGCAGAACCATGCCGTAACGTCCCGTCTGACGCGGCCCGACGGTATTGAAGAAACGCACCACGGTTCCCGGCAGTTTCCGGTCCCGGTGCAGAGCCATCAGAAAAAATTCATCCAGCAGTTTGCTGCACGCATACGACCAGCGGGAATTGGTGGACGGTCCGATGCACAGATCGTCGGTTTCCTTGAAAAACGGTTTGGTGGATTTGCCGTACACTTCGCTGGTGGACGCCAGGACACAGCGTTTCCCCGCATCGGCGGCAAATGTCAGAACCCGTTCGGAACCATGCACATTGGTGACAAGAGTCCGCACCGGATCATGCACGACCAGTTCCACGCCGACCGCCGCCGCCAGATGAATCACGCAATCGCACTGCCCGACGGCATGTTCCAGGCTGTCCCCGGTCAGGATGTCTTCTTCTATCACAGTCAGATTCCGATGATCCCTGACCGCCGCCAGATTCTCCGCAGAACCGGTCGAAAAATCATCAATCACTGTAACCGCATTGCCGTCCGCCAGCAGCGATTCCGTCAGGTGACTGCCGATAAAGCCGGCTCCCCCGGTAATCAGATATTTCATGTATTTCCTTTCGTGTTGAAAATCATTCATACGGAAACATACATGCAGAACCGGAATTTTCAACCTTTTACGGTAAAAAACTTTTCATGCAATCCGCATTACGGCAGATTTTCCGCCGGATTTATTGTATTTTCCCGCTGCGGTGTTATATTATTGAAGGAAAACCAGGAGCATATCTTATGAATACAGAAAATCTGACGGGAGCGGAACTTCATGCCGCTTTGACGGAAATCGGCAGAAAAGCCAGAGCCGCCGCATTGAAAATCGCCAATGTTTCCACTGCGGATAAAAACAGGTGGCTCAACGCCATGGCGGACGCCGTGGAACAGTCCGCTCCGGCACTGCTCCGCGCCAATGCCGAAGATATGGAAAAAGGAACAGCCAAAGGCATGTCCCCCGCCATGCTGGACCGGTTGAAACTCAATGAGCAGCGCATCAAAGCCATGGCGGACGCCCTGCGTCATGTGGCAGACCTGCCGGATCCCGTGGGCGAAAAACTTTCGGTGGTTACGCGTCCCAACGGCATCCGCATTGAAAAAGTCGCCGTCCCGATCGGAGTGATCGGTTTCATTTATGAATCGCGCCCCAACGTAACCGTGGATGCCGCCGGATTGAGTCTGAAAACCGGCAACGCGGTGATCCTGCGCGGCGGTTCCGAAGCAATCCGTTCCAATCAGGCGATTGCCGACTGCATTCTGCGCGCCGGCATTGCCGCGGGAATGCCCGAAGGAACTGTGCAGTTCATTCCATGGACCGCTCACGAAGCCGTTTCGGAAATGCTCAAACTGGATTCCTTTATCAACCTCATCATTCCGCGCGGCGGCGAACGGCTGATCCGCGCCGTGGTGGAGCAGTCCACGATTCCGGTCATCAAACATTATAAGGGAGTCTGCCATCTGTACGTCGATTCTGAAGCGGATCAGGAGATGGCGCTGAATATCCTCCGCAACGGAAAATGTCAGCGTCCCGGAGTCTGCAACGCACTGGAAACCGTGCTGGTCAACCGGAAAATCGCCGCGGAATTTCTGCCGAAACTGGAAGAAATGTTCTGCAAAGAAGGCGTAACGGTTCATGCCGACGACGCCTGGCACAAACTCGATCCCGACGCCGTACCCGGCACGGAGCAAGAGCTTTACAACGAATATCTCAGCCTGAATATTTCCGGACGGATCGTCGATTCCGTCGAACAGGCGGTGGAACATATCAATCAGTACGGGTCCGGACACAGCGACTGCATCGTTACCGGAAATCCGGAAACCGCCGAATATTTTCTGGGGCATGTCGATTCCGCAACCGTGTACTGGAACGCTTCGACCCGGTTCACGGACGGCGGAGAATTCGGCATGGGAGCGGAAATCGGCATCAGCACCGACAAACTCCACGCCCGCGGTCCCATGGGGCTGCGTGAACTGACCTCCTATAAATACCGCATTTACGGCGAAGGCCAGATCCGCTGAAAATCTTTTCTGGACAGAAAAAAACGCATGACCGCTCATTCTTCTGAACGGTCATGCGTTTTGTATTTCCGCAAACGGAACTTATTCGCGGACAATCATTTTTCGCCATGCCGGGTTTGCCGGATCACGGCTGCCTGATCCACATAAAAGACGTTGTCCAATGTCGGTTTTCCGGTGCTGAAGAAATCCGGACCGGTAACTTTGATGCTCAGCCAGACTTCGTATTTCTGTCCCAGCTCGCTGTTGTCGCTGACCGCACCATCGAGCGCAATCATGAATCCGGCAAACGGGGAAATCACCGATTTCTGGTTCAGTTCAACCCCGTCCGCAACTTTGTACCAGTAGTACCCTTTGGGCATGGTCTTCGGCGGATTCAATATACCGCCGGCGACAGTTCCCCGGCAAGTCGGCCAGATGGCACTCTTGAACGGATACTCATACTTTTCCGGACCGTATCCCTTATGCGGACATTTGACAATATCCTGCATGTCGGCGCGGAGTGCTTCCCCGGCGACAGATTCGGGATCCTTGACTTTATGCTGATAAGAAACGTAGACATTTGCCAGCGTGCTGCTGTAAAGGAACAGCGCATCCGGTTTCACATGTTTGAACTGCGGCGGACACGGCAGATCCTTGCGGAGTTCCACCAGTTTCATCAGTTCGGGAATGTTCTTGCTGTACTCCTGCTGGAAATACGCCGCCTTCTGCGTGGTCGCAGGATACAGCGCCATGAACTGTTTCCAGATGCGGAGATAACGTTCTCTGACTTTTTGCGCATCCGGCAGCAGAGCAGGATCCTTGCCCATGATTTCCATATTCTTTTTCATGGAGGCGGAACGCACCAGATACAGGCGGTCCAGCGAAAGACGGCTGTATTCCACCCGGTTTTTCTGCTCTTTGGTCTCCGCCAGTGCATAGGCTTCATCAAACAGTTTCGCACTCCGGATCATGACTTCCGGGGTAATGTACGCAAAGGAATTGAGAGTCGGAAACCAGGTTACGGAAGCATTGGCCTTGCGCGCCGCCTCTTCCAGCAGTGCAAGGTATTCACGGATTTTCGGCGCGGCTTTGACGCCGTAATAGTGGTCGGTGAAATCCTTGAGCCGGACTTCATACGGAACCGCGGGGTCTTCCGCCGCTTTGATTTCCAGCCAGACTTTCAGGTCGCGCATATCCGCGCCGACGACCTGTTCATGTTCGAAAAACACGCCGATTCCGTTGTTCTTCGCCAGCGTCGTTATATCCGCGGCGAAAGTGCGCCCGGACGGGAACGGGTAATTGATGCAGACCGGAGCGCCGTAACTGATGGAGTAATCCCACATGTAAATGTACTTGCTGATCTTCGCCCAGTCTTCCAGATTTTTGAGATGTTTCGCGTTGACGGGATCCGTCCACGGATAAAGCATGTTGCTGGTGGTGTCGCACAGCCGGATCCCCACATTGGCGGCGGCTTTCATGTGTTTCGGCGCTTTCTCCGTGCTGTGCAGTGCCATCATCAGAAAAATGGCGTCGGGGGCGTCGTTTTTCAGCTCGGACGCCACGTAATTGGTGAAATCCAGCATCAATCCGGATTTGGCATCCTCGCGTTTCACGATGGCGTCACAGGCAGGACATTCGCAGAAGCCGTCAAAACAGTCATTCTGGTCGACAGCATAAAACATCGGAGGCTGGACGCCGCGCTTCTTCGCCAGTTCACGGTCGTAGCCGATATGCCTGCGCAGAGCGGACACCCACAGTTTCCGCAGTTCGGGATTCGTCAGACAGAACTGGCTCTGGGAAGAACCGCCGCCCCGCGTGATGTCAAATTTCCGTTTCCCGTCGATCAGCGGAAAATATTCCGGATGTTCCTTGTAAAGATTGTGAATGTATTTCTCATCGCCGAGAACCGAATAGAGAGTATGCCCGCTCCCCAGATGTTCACGGCCGCTGAGATGGCTGAACGTGAGGCGTCCCCCGTATTCACGGCTGCCCGGACTCATGCGGTTGCGGATCAGAAAACGTTCTCCGTCCCGGTCCGGACACAGGTAAATGCTCCGGTGGGCAATTGCGGGCTTGCCGGTGAGATTGACCTTGTCCCATGCCGGCAGAGCCGACGGCACATATTCCGCATACGGGCTGAGCCAGCGGACTCCGGCGACGTCCTCCAGAAAATGGTAAGCCGCAAACAGATTGCCGCGCGGCGCACCGCCGGCGACTATCAGGTTTTTCCCCGCGGCACGGACCACCCATTCCTCTTCGCCGAATTTGGACAGTTCTATCTTCTGCGCCGCGGCAAACTGCGTTGCGCCGTAATAAATGGCGGGTACTGACGCTTTTGCCGGCTCGGTCAAAACCTGCGCGGGCTTGCCGGTAATCTTCTGAAGATACGAGGTCAGTTCTTCCAGTCCGGTTCTATCTCCGCCGGACAGTCCGCCGGCAGGAATGATGACGGGGATCTGCGCAGCCAGTTGAACTGCAAACAGCAGGGCTGCCGTAAACACAAACCATTTTTTAAGCATGATTTTTTCCTTTCAGGTTCAGTTGTAGGGGGAATAATCAATTGCGGCGATGCCGTTGTCGTAGTACCGGTCGGCATTCATCAGATCGCAGTTGACCGGATAGAATTTCGGGTGTGTCCACAATGTCCGGTAAATATCTTCCGGATTCACGTTGCCGCCGAAGTAAACCAGATTGGATCGCTTGGAGTGGCGGAGCGCAATGTACTGAATATCTTCTATGGATGGATAACCGGCGGAACGCTTTTCTATGGTCTGAAATCCGATCCAGCTGTCGCACAGAATCATCTGCCGGGACGGATGCCGGATCATGGAGGATTTGATCGGCAGCTGGATCGACTGCCAGCCGCTGGCATGTGCGTAATCCGCGCCGCCGAACAGAAGCGAATTGTAGCCGTAGCTGATCCGCATCAGATTCTTTTCCTGCCCTCTGTTGCTGGGACACTGCCAGATGGTGTTCGGAGTGAAGGTGTTTTTATAACCGGTATCGCCTGTCCCGCAATCATTTCCGACATACGGATAAAGCAGCTCCACCCACCATTTTTTCCCGTTTTCGGTATTGGCGGTGAAGAAATATTCCCGGTTGTCCATGACATAGCTGTTGACGCCCAGTCCGAGCTGTTTGAGTTTGCTGACGCAGGCGACGGCGCGGGCTTTTTCTCTGGCGGATTTCAGCGCCGGCAGCAGCATCCCCGCCAGAATCGCAATGATCGCAATCACCACGAGGAGTTCTATCAATGTGAACCGCAACGACTTACGATTCAAATATGAAATGTATGGCAGGACCTGTCGTTTTTTCATGGTTGAGTTCTCCTTTCGTTCGTTTTGAAGTTGAATGTTTTCCCGCAATCTGGCCATTTCCGTTCTGTTTCCTTCCTTTCTGATCATGACAACATCTGGCAATGAAACTCCAGATTTAATTCCTCTGATTTTATGTTTTCAGGATGCTATATCCACAGTCTCATCGATTACGCTGTTCGATTAGCTCCGAAAATGTACTCGCAACGCGTGATTTGCGAAACGTCTGACGGTACTGCACCCTTGGAAGAGCCTGGAAAGTTCCTCGCAATGCAAGGATGCCGCACCGCAGCTCCGTTTCAATCTCTTGACAGAATGATCCGATCCACAAAAATCCCGTCCTCCTTCTTTGAATTTTTCACATAGCTCGGTCCTGTGAATTTGAGAGAGACATAAATGTCGTACGGATAATCCGGAGTCGGCATAAATGCTTCCCGCGGAGTCAACTGAAAATACCATGTCCAGTGCAGATAGATTCTGTTGCCGTTAATCATTTTCCAGGTTCCCATCTTGTATAAATGATATTTTTCATCCTGCGGAACCTCATTCAACTGCAGAGCTGCCCCGGACTCTTTTGTCAGCAAGTTATATACTCCGGCGCGGAACGGCAGACTGTGGAATTTTCTGGAGGAATATTTCTCTTCTTCCGAATGAATTCGGATTGCTTTCCCGCCCACAGCGTCCGCATCGACTGTAATCCGGCAGTACTTGTTCTCCGGGAAATTGCAGTATTTGAAATCGTAAATATACTCGCCTTTAACTTCCTTCGGCAGCGGAGCCTTTATTCTTTCCCCCTCGATGAAGTTTTTCAGCAGCCGAAGCTGTTTTTCCTTCTGATCCTGCCGGGCATAAAGCTGGATCATCATCTTTCGATTTTCTTCACAGCGGCGAAGCAAATCCTCTTTTGCCAATGGCATTCCTGACAAATTTTTCGGCCAGAACGACAGGATAGCCTGATCCAGAACAGCGCGTTCCATTTTGACATGCCGCAGATGAAGCGGAGAGTTGGCGACCGCTTTTTCCGCCTGATCCAGCAATTTGGAATTCCGCAGGAAGAAATCCGTATTCAGATAGGCATATTTCCGGGGATGATTAGGACCCATCGGCAGTTTTTCCGATTGGACGCAGCGATCCAGATCATAAAGATAAGTTGTCATTGCCGGTGCGGCATTTCCATAATACCCTTCCATAAATCCGTCAATCAGTTCTTTTCTGTCACGATCCGGATCATCCATCAATTTCAGAGCAAGATAACTTTTCAGCGCGAAGAAAGATGCATTCCGATCCTGTTCCAGTTCAATCAGAATACTCTGTGCCTTGTGCTGCTGATAAAATTTGATATCCTCAAAATATTTATCGAGAGCGATGTAAGGGAAAACAGGTTTCGTGTAGTAGACCCAGTAATCCCAGAAAGCAATCTCCTTCGAGATGGAAGACCATGCTTTGACGATATCATAAAATTTCTGATTGACCGGATGACTGATCGGATGGGATATTTCCGCAAAGGTATTGACCAGCCATTCATTGTCATGAACACAGATCTGCGTAATGACATTGTCCCGCGGTTTCATGGTTCGGGGAGGCGGAAGCGTCAGCTGATAAACAAGAAATTTGATTTTGAATCCGGGAAATTCTTTTTCGCCGCGTGCCGCCATATCATTGGCAAAATCCAGCACAGGACCGGTGAATGCACCTTCCTGGCGTGTCAGTTCCCGACAGGTCCGGCAGGCGCACGGAGCAAGAATATCATCCAAACTGAGATCATAAATCATAGGAGCGGGGTATCCGTTTTTTTTGGCTTTTTCCCGATCCTTGATCACATATTGCCGCATTTGTGCCCATACGAGATCCCGGACTTCCGGATTTGTCATGCAGAGCGGCGCACTCATCCCCTGACGCGCCGGAACTCTACGTTTTCCGGATGCATTGTCCAATGCAAAATAATCAGGTTTGTCTATCGGTATTTTTTTGCTGTAAACATGAAACGTGTGACAATCCTGCGGAGAGCCGAAACGTTCCCAGAACCCCCAGTCTTTCCCGGACACATGATAATAGTTTGCCTTGTTTGCCGCCATCATATCGGTGCTGTAACGGCAGTCTTCCACAAGAATGCGGCAGGTAATCGCAGGACGTTTCCGCAGCACCGTTTTTTCCAGTTCCAGCGTTTTTCCGGACGGAATGATCTCGGTATCTATCGCCAGAAAACGGCGTCCGCCGAAGCACTCCAGAAATTCCTGCA
The DNA here is from genome assembly GCA_934661375.1 of uncultured Victivallales bacterium. GTDB lineage: Bacteria > Verrucomicrobiota > Lentisphaeria > Victivallales > UBA1829 > SIG94. The sequence goes on along the minus strand of CAKUJH010000005.1, from coordinate 85,216 downwards.
CGGCATAAAGAGTTCCGCGTGTTCTGCCTCCGGTAAGAATCAGAAAATCCTTTCCGGTCTGAATGATATACTCTTCCCGATACAAATCGCTGCAGGGAATTTCATTGTTACGTGCGGTTTGAGTCCATCCCACGTAAATGACATTTTTATCATCCGGCGTAATTTCCTTTTCGGAAACGATTCTGCATGTGACGCCATAGATTCTGTTCAGATACTTCCCCAGAATGGAGGCGGCATGTTTTTCCGCATCAATCCGGTCGTTTGCATTGACCGCGATTTTTACAACGGGTTGCTTTGTCTTGTCTATGAAGAATTCCGCCGCAGATAAAATCACGGTAAAAATGCAAATAAAAACTGAAAGCAATACTTTCATTGGCGACAACTCCTTTATTGCGGGATGGGTTTCGGATTTGTGCGGAATTCAGCATTCCACGGAAGACTGTCCTGCGCGGATGCCCATCCCATCTGAACAGCCCGGTAAGGCAGTGTCATGACATTTCCCGCTGCCATAACAGTATTAATACGCTTACTATGACTTATGCGGATAACAGCGCTCTGATAGGTTATCCGGAAATGTGCATTCACTTCATCTGTCTTGATTTCGCCATACAGCATATAACTGCTGGCATGGGGAATTCTGGACGTTTTAATTTTTGCATAGGCCATGCCTTCGGAATTTGCAGTGTCACACAGATACATATTCTCGCCATAAGACAAATGTCCGGTATTCGGCACGGTTCTGCCGGGCAAGATCTGACAGTTCTGCGCGGCAGTGTGGGATGGGCAGACCATCGTTTTCAGACGGGGAAGAGCAGAATTGATATTCACATCGGCAGGGAGCTTTCCACCCAGATACTGATAAATAGAGGTTGCCCAGTTCCCGTAGTTTCCAGATCCGCCTTTCAGATAAAACGGCGGCAAATAATCCGAATAATCATTCTGGTACATGATGCTTGCCATCCCCAGCTGTTTCAGATTGTTTACGCAGGCGACGGCGCGGGCTTTTTCTCTGGCGGAATTCAGCGCCGGGAGCAGCATTGCCGCCAGAATCGCAATGATCGCTATCACCACGAGGAGTTCTATCAATGTAAATTGCAACGGGTTACGTTTCAAATGTGAAATGGATGACAACGGCTTCAGCTTTTTCATGGATAAGTTCTCCTTTCGTTCGTTTTGAAGTTGAATGTTTTCCCGCAATCTGGTCATTTCCGTTCTGTTTCCTTCCTTTCCGCTGTTTATTTTTTATACGCGACAATTGGATTCATCGTAAAAACACATGCTCCGCCTCCACCGGGGTCTGGTATTCGCCGGTCCGGCAGATCCGCACCGCCATTTTCCCGGCTTCCACGCCGATATTTTTTCCGGCATGATAATAATACCGGAACCGCGCCTTGATTCCGGGATAGGATTTCCGCAGCAGTTTGACGCGTTTTTCGTATGCGATGCTGATCACCGGCCGGAATTTTTTCTGTGCGGCCAGCACGGTGAACAGGATGTCGAACACGGAATCGGTGCCGTCCGCCAGGAGCGAATCGACTTCGCCCTGACGCAGCAGCGCGGGCAGATGTTCCTGGATCGCGGCGGCGTCTTTCAGATCCCAGCTTTCCTTCCATTCCAGTCCCAGCTTCCGGAAATGTGCCAGACACCATTCCTTCGCCGCCGGATTCACCGCCAGAAGAGCGATGCGGCGTCCGCCGGCATTCACAATGGAATCAATACGCTGTCCGGAACATTCGCTGCTGATGACATAATTCCATTGCAGCTCTTTTTTCAGAAGCAGCGGATAAGTCGAAATGAAAACGGTTTTCCGGCGGCAGGATTCCGGCATATATTCCAGAATCTTTGCAGCTTCCGGCAGGTCAGTATGGTTGACAATGCAGGCGGACAGCTCATAGCGTTCCATCAAGGACGCCAGGTCTTTTTCATCATGCGGATTCAGAAAACGGATAATGCAGTTGTTTTCTTCCAGGGTTTCGCAGATGCCGGAAAAAATCAGCGGGAAATTGCAGAAACCGTCCGGTTTGCCGAAATCCTGAACGATGCCGACAATCGGCGCCTGATACTGGCGCAGGAACGTGCCTTTGCGCGGAATGCGGTAAAGACGCTGTTCGAGAATCAGATCTTCCAGACACTGCCGGAGCAGGAAACGGTTGACGCCGAGCGATTCGGCGAGTTCCCGTTCCGGCGGGACTCTGCCGTCGCTGACGGACGAAGAAAGCAGTTCCATCAACCGCTTCCGCAAACCGTTCTTGACCGCTGCTGTTTCCGGACGCTTCATAAAACCTCCTGTGGTTGGTTTTAATTATACCACAAGAACTGCAAAAAAACAAGAGGTCAAACCGGAAAAACGAAAAAATTTTTTATAAAATTAACGATTTCTGAACATTTTCCGGCGTTTTCACTCCGGAACTGCCGTGCTTTCCCGAATTTTCAATTCGTACGGCAGCGAAACCGACCCCGGCAGCGGTTCATTGTCCAGCCAGCCTGTCAGAATTTTTGCAACCTGTTCCGCAAGTCCATGGTAATCTGGCGAAATCGTTGTCTGCGGCGGAACCGTGAACTGCGAAAACGCCGTCTGTTCCGAAGCGATCAGGGAAATGTCATCCGGAATCCGGCGGGAAAACAGCGACAGTGCATACAGAGCCATCAGCCCCGCATTGCCGCCCGGACAGAACAGCGCGTCGATCTGCTGTTTCAGCATTTTCCCGATCAGCTCCACATATTTTTCCGTGCCGTCTCCGGAATAGCAGACCAGATTGCGGTTGTACGGCAGACTGTGTTTTTTCAAAGCGCGCGACACGGCGTTGAAACGCAGCAGCGCATTGCCGCGTTCCGGCGAACCGTGAATAATACAACCGATTCTGCGGCAGCCGCATGTGTACAGATGATCCACGGCAGCCGCCATGCCCTGCGCCTCGTCCGAATGCACAAAGCACACATTCGGCGGCACTTTCCCGGCAGGCGAGCGGTCCATGACAATCAGCGGCACGGAAAAACGTTCCTCCCAGCGGAGAAATTCCGAAGCTTCCACTCCAATTGCAACCGCACCGCAGAACTGAATGCTTTCCAGCCGCTCCTGATTGTTGACCGGCAGAATTTCTATCCGGAAATCATATTTCGGCAGCACCTGCGCCAGAGACATCAGAATCATATCCACACAGCTCTGCACGGGAAATACGGAATCATACGGAGTAATGATGACCACATTTTTCTGTCGGGAGGAGAAACGCGGATGATAGTTGTGTTTCCGCGCAATGGCAAGCACATTCTGCCGTACTTCCTCCTTGATGCCCGGCTGATGACTGAATACCCGCGAGACCGTGGCGGCGGATACTCCCGCAAGTCTGGCTATTTCCTGTATTTTCATGAAAACACCTCATTTTCTGTTTCATATTTGCAATATATCCTGATTTTTTTAGAAATCAAGCGGTTTCTTTCATTGAACTTTTCCGAAATAACCGGAAAAACCATTGAAATGGATGGAGACTGCACTATATTCAATGATAAAGGAAGAACCGGAATATAAACAAACGGAGGTTGTCATGGAAGAAAAATTTCTGGATTTCAGCGGCAGATGTGTTCTGATCACGGGTGCGGCGTCCGGCATGGGCGAAACCGCGGCACGGTCATTTGCCCGGAACGGTGCGGCAGTGGTGCTGGCAGACATCAATCTCGAACGGGCGCAGGTCATTGCGGATGAAATCACCGCAGACGGCGGAAAAGCAATTGCGGTCAAAGTCGATGTCCGCCATTATGATGAAATCAGAAATGCAGTGCTGCTGGGCGAGGAAAAATTCGGTTCCGTTGACGTTACCGTAAGTTTTGCCGGCGGCGAACCGGGACGTATGCTCAACACCACCCGGAATTTTGTCGAACAGGGCGTCGACGTGATCGACTGGGGTCTGGAAGTCAACGGACGCGCCCCCATTTACCTGGCACACGCGGTACTGCCCGGCATGATGAAACGCAGACGCGGCGTCATCATCAGCATCAGCTCCATCGACGCTTATACCGGCGGTTCGCTGGTTTACAGCGCAGCCAAGAGCGGACTCCACGGTTTCACCAAATCGCTGGCGAGATACGGTGCGCCGTATGGGATCCGCGCCTGCTGCGTCGCCCCCGGTCCGGTACTGACCCGCGCCAGCATGGCGGAAATGAAAACCTGTCTCGGCCGTGCCGCCGAACCGCGGGAAGTCGTGGACCTGGTCATGTATCTGGCGTCGGACAAAGCCGCATTCATCACCGGGGACACGTATCTGATCGACGGCGGACGCGCCTGTCTTTATTCCTGATTCATACTGAAAAAAACAGGAGCAGCCAATGCGCAAATCCTTTTTCAACCGAACGGAGCCGGTCATCACCTCACTCATCAACGGCGAATCCGATGTCGGACGTCTCCGCGAACGGGTCGTTTCATCAGCGGCGCAGGGAGCGGACGGCATCGCCATTGAACTGGCGAAAGTGCCGCCGGAAGCCCGGACCACCGCCAATTACAGAATGCTGATGGACGCCGCGCCGGAACTGCCCTTCATGTTCATTCTGTACCGCAACGACAAATGGTTCGGGAACGATGACGAAGCCCGTCAGAAATTTCTGCTGGACGCCGCGGACGCCGGCGCGGAAGTGATCGACGTCATGGGCGATCTGTTCGATCCGGAACCTTATGAACTGGCAGTCAAACCCGAAGCCATCGGGAAACAGAAACAGCTGATTGAGGAAATTCACCGGCGCGGCGCGAAAGTGGTCATGTCCTCGCACATGCAGACCGCCCGCACGCCGGAACAGATCCTGGCGCATCTGCGGGAACAGTCCGCACGGGGCGCGGACATCCTGAAAATCGTAACCGCCGCCGGAACGGAAGACGAATTTCTGGATGCGGTCCGCACAACCGTCCTGCTGAAAAAAGAACTGGACAAACCGTTCATCCAGCTGATCACCGGAAAATATGCACGGCTTCAGCGCATACTCGGCATAAAAACGGGCGTGTCAGTTACATTCGCGATCCAGGACGAAACGGATACCTCACCGCAGCCGACCGTAAAACAGTTCCGTGCGGTTGCGGACAATATCCACTGGCCGCCGTATGCGCAGAATCTCCGCGCCGCGCGGGAGGAAGCGCAGCATCAGGTGGATTCCGGGCTGATTCAGGGAGCAGTCTTTGCCCGGCTGGATGCGCCGGAAGACATCATTGCCGTCGGGAACCAAACCACTCATCCGCCGAAACCCATGACGGTTCATTCACGTTTCGACATGGCGTCCTGCGGAAAAACCATGACTGCCGGCTGCTGCGCCCTGCTGATCCATCAGGGACGTCTTGACCCCGATGCGCCGTTCACGGAATATTATCCGGAACATGCGCTCGGCAGGAACTGCGACATCACCATACGCGACCTCGCCATGCACGTCAGCGGATTCAGCAACGACAAACCGTACCATTCCAGCGACCGCGCAGTGTTCTTCCGTGAAATCGCGAAAAAAATGCCGGTGCGTCCGCGCGGCGAAGCCTTCGAATATTCCTGCTATAACCTGATTCTGCTCGGTCTGATCCTGAACCGTCTGACCGGCAAGGACCTGGACACGCTGGCACGGGAAATGATCTGGGAACCGCTGGGCATGAACCGCACCACGTGGAATGAACCCGGTCCCGGTCCGGATGAAGTGGAACACTGGAATCCCAACCGCCCGGCGGGCGTTCATAACGACGCAGTGTGTCTGGACTGCGGTTTCCCGCTGGGCAGCGGCAGTTTCTTTTCCACGGCGGGCGACATGCTGCTTTTCCTGCAGGACATTGCGGCGCGGAAACATTTTCCCGCCGTGTATTACGACCTGATCACGCAATGCGCTTACGAAAAAGACGGTGCGCGCCGCAGTTTCGGCTGGGATATGTGCGAAGAACACCGTCCGCGCAATTTCTCGGACAAGACCATATTCCATTCCGGCTGGACCGGACAGTCCATCATCGTGGATCCCGCCACCGGACGCGGCGGCGTGGTGCTGACTTCACGCATGGGCGACTGGAATCTGGCGTATGCCGGACGGGTGCGGATCATGGAAAAATTGTATGGGCTGATATAAAAACAGGAGATTTCATTCATGAAGGCAATGATACTGGACGACAAACTCAATTTTCAGTGGGCGGACGTGCCGGACCCGGTACGCAAAGACGGCGAAGTCCTGATCGAAGTCCACGCGGCGGCGGTCAACCGCGCCGACCTGATGCAGAAAGACGGCTGTTATGCCTCGCCGCCGGGATGGCCGCAATGGTGCGGACTGGAAGTTTCCGGCGTAGTGCTGGAAGCTCCGGAAAATGCGCAGGTCAAACCCGGCGACAAAGTCTGCGCGCTGCTGGGCGGCGGCGGTTATTCGGAAAAAGTGACGGCTCCCGCCGGCATGGTCATCCCAATCCCGGAAGGGTTGTCCATGATTGAAGCGGCTTCGCTCCCCGAAGTGTGGAGTACGGTTTACCTGAACCTGAAACAGGAAGCCGGCGGCATGAAACCCGGTGATGTTTTTTACATGCAGGCGGGCGCCAGCGGTGTCGGACTTGCCGCCATTCAGTTTGCCAAACTCATGGGCGCGGAAGTCATCACCACCATTGATTCCCCGGAAAAGGCGGCGTTCGTCCGCAGACTCGGTGCGGATCACGTGCTGGATTACCGCACGGAAGACATTCGCCCGGTCATCGAAAAACACAATCCGACTGTCGCGCTCGACTGCATCGGCGGGAAACTCATGGGGGAATGTTTCAGCCACATGGTGTTCGGCGGACGCTGGATCATGATTGCCACCATGGGCGGCGCGGAAACAACGGTCAATCTGGAAACCGTGTGGCGCAAGCGCATCCGCCTGATCGGCAGTACGTTGCGCAGCCGGACTCCGGAAGAAAAAGCGCATATCCTGCATTGTCTGCAAACCGAATTGTGGCCGATGTTCAGTTCCCGGAAACTGATTTCCAACATCCATGCGGTTTTCCCGGTTCAGGATGTGGAAAAAGCGCACGGGGTTCTGCGCCGTGCGGAAAACATCGGCAAAGTCGTGCTGACTTTCAGATAACCTTTCTTTTTCCGGATTGATTCTGCATCGTGACGCCTGTTTCCGCCACGGTGCGGAATTTTATTTTTCCGGAAGTTCGTCCTCGCGGCGTTTTTTCATGCCTTGGAAAAACACCAGCATGGCAGTGAACACCGTCAGGTCGCCCGCCAAAGTATACGCCAGCTGAAGATCCAGTCCGAAGCCCCACGGCAGTTTATGCACAGGCGAAGTCCACAGGATGAACGACGATACAATGAACATCATGAACATGCCCGGCAGCATCGTGACAAAACAGCTTTTCTTCTGCCGCATCAGCCAGACCGAAGCCGAATACAGGGTGAACACTGCCAGCACCTGATTGCCCCAGGCAAAGTAATTCCACAGACATTTGAAGCTGTCCGCATTGGAATTGGACCACCAGAGCAGCAGGGAAATAATCAGGATCAGCGGCAGAGTCAGCAGGAACCGGTTTGTCAGTTTCACCTGCGGGATATTGAAAATTTCCGCCAGGCTGAGACGCAGACTCCGCAAAGCGGTATCGCCGGAAGTAACCGCCAGAATGACGACTGCGATCACCGTCACGCCGCCCATCCACGGACCGAGGAAATAAGTGGTGATTTTGGTCAGGGTCGCATTGGCGTCCGGTCCCATGAACTGCGGGAACAGATTGTAGATTGCCATGCCGCCGGCTGCCCAGATCATGGCAATGATGCCTTCCACAATCATCATGCCGTAGAAATCCGCACGTCCGTAATGTTCGGACGCCATGGTCCGGGCAATGATCGGGGACTGTGTGGCATGGAAACCGGAAAGAATACCGCAGGCTATGGTTACGAACAGCACGGGGATGACCGGCTGCGTGGTCATTCCCTTCCGGAACGATTCCGTTTCCGTCATGATTTCCGGGTTGGCAAAGCCGTTTTTCAGCAGACTGATGAACAGAGCCAGAGTTCCGATCAGCAGCATCGCGCCGAAGAACGGATAAACTTTGCCGATGATTTTATCCACCGGAAACAGGGTTGCACAGATATAATAGAGGAAAATCAGAATGACCGCCGGCCAGAACAGGGCGCAGTCGGGCTTCATCAGGTCGATCAGGCTGGCAGGAACATTGATGAACACCGCAACAACCAGCAGGAGCAGGATGGTCATGAACACGCTGAAAACACGGGCTGTGGTCCGTCCCAGAGACATTTCGACGAGCTTCGGTAGGTTGGCGCCGTTGTGCCGGATAGACATCATGCCGGCGGCGAAGTCATGCACAGCACCGCCGATGATGTTGCCGATCGGGATGATGATGAACACAATATCACCGAACAGCACCCCCAGAATCACACCGATGACCGGTCCGACTCCGGCGATGTTCAGCAGCTGGATCAGCATATTCTTCCAGTTGGGCAGAACCACATAATCCACTCCGTCCGGATGTACTTTTGCGGGTGTGGGCCGGTCATCCGGACCCAGGATTTTCTCCACCATCCTGCCGTAGGTGCAATACCCGGCAATCAGAAGAACGATACCGCCAATGAACCACCACATTTTCTCTGAAACCTCCCATATTGTTTGACCGTAACGAAAAAATGCAATATGTTAAATTAGCACATTTTCACGAAAAAGCAAACCGGAAGCCGGCAGTACCGGAAAAATAATGCAATGATTTTCGCATAACCACTTGTAAAAAATATTTTTGCGTGTAATTTACCTGACGATATTGTTTTCTGATGAAAATAAAGAAGGAGAAGGAAACAACATGGGAGACAACAACAAGAAAGAGTATTGGGGAAGTCATTGGGGCTTCCTGCTGGCAACTGCCGGATCCGCCATCGGATTGGGCAACATCTGGAAATTTCCGTACATCACCGGAATGAACGGCGGTGCGGCTTTCGTGCTGGTCTATCTGATCTGCGTTCTGACCGTAGGTCTGCCGATCATGATCTGTGAACTGACGCTGGGCCGGGCAACCGGACGCGGACCGGTCGGGGCATTTGCCGCTCTGACACCGCGGAAGAGTATGCTGCTCAACACCATCGGTTTCCTTACCGTGATTGCCGGATGCACGGTTGCAATGTTCGGTCAATACGGTTTTGCCGCAGTCATCGCCCTGTGCGGCGTCGGCATTCTGGCGTTCGGCTGGAAAATCATCGGTCTGGTCTGCGGCGTCCTGGTTCCGTTTGTCATTCTGTCCTACTACGGAGTGATCGGCGGCTGGACCGTGATTTACATCTGGAAAGCCATTACCGGCAGTCTGGGCTTCACCACGCAGGCGGGGGCCGAGGCGGTCATGAACCCGATTCTCATTGCCCCGAAAAGCGCGTGGTGCATGATCTTCGGCGGACATTTCCTCTTCATGATCATTGTGGGCGTCATTCTGTTTTTCGGCGTCAAGAAAGGCATCGAACGGTCCTCGAAGATCCTGATGCCGTTCCTCTTTATTCTGCTGGCGGTTCTGCTGCTGCGTTCGCTGACTCTGCCCGGAGCACAGAAGGGGCTGGCGTTCTTCCTGTCGCCGGATTTCTCCAAACTCACTGCGGAAGGCGTGCTGATTGCAGTCGGACATGCTTTCTTCACTTTGAGTCTGGCCATGGGTATCACCATGACCTACGGAAGTTATCTGAAAAAAACGGAAAACATTGTCAAGACGTCCCTCACGGTCATCTGTCTGGACACCATGGCGGCGGTCATGGCGGGTCTGGCGATTTTCCCGGCGGTGTTCGCCATGGGATTTGAACCGGCGCGCGGTCCCAGCCTGACCTTTGAAATTCTTCCGGCGGCATTCAACCTGATCCCCGGCGGAGGCGGAGCGGTCTGGAACGCGCTGTTCTTCATCATGCTGTTCGTGGCGGCTCTCACCAGCGCCATCAGTCTGGCGGAAGTGATCGTGAATTTCTGCATGGAACAGCTCAAGATGTCCCGCAAAATCGCAGTTATCGTCAGCGTCATCGCCAACACTCTGCTGGGCATGGTCTCGGCGATCAGCATTGCCAACTGGGACAACTTCCCGCGTCTGTACAAGTTCCTGTGCAAATATTTCCCGAATGTTCCCGGAAGTGCGTTTGACCTGTTCGACAGCACCTGCTCCGACTGGTTCCTGCCGATCGGCGGTCTGATCATCACGCTTTATGTTGGCTGGATCTGGGGTCCGCGTCATGCGCTCAAAGAAATCCGCCGCGGTGCGTCCTACCATATCGACACCAACCTGTTCCTGCTGGCGGCGGGTCTGCGCGGTGATCCGGGCTACATTTCCCCGCGTCCGATTTTCACCCCGGCTTCCCTGTGGGGCGTGTTCGTCCGCTTCATTACCCCGGTTCTGCTGTTCCTGGCGTTCCTTTACAGCGTCGAAATCATTTCCTTCAAGATGCCGGAAGTAACACCGCAGGCGGCAGTGCAGCAGGTTGAACAGAAAGCCGCTGAACAGCTTCCGCAGGAACAGACTCCGGCGGCGCAGGCTCCGGCAGCAGAAAAAGCAAAATGACCATCCGGCACGATTTTCCGTTCGATCCGTCCAACGGCATGACTCAGGAACAGCTGCTGGCAATTCAGACACAGCCGGAACCAGCCGGATTCCGGGAGTTCTGGGAGGAGACTTACCGTCTCACCCGTGCCATGGTTCCGACTTATTTCATCGAACGGGAAATCTGGTCGCCAGATTCAACTGTTAAAATTTATTCCATCCGGGCGAAGAACTGGGACAATACGGAATTTGTCCTGTGGATCGCACGCCCGGAAGAATCTCACGGCGGACTGGTCATCGGACAGGGTTACGGCAACCCTGCGACACCGCCGGCCTGCAAATACGGGCTGACCACCTGCCTTGCCTGCGTCCGCGGGCTCGGTCGTTCCCAATGCAAAGACATTCCCTGGGAACCGGCAAAACATGTGCTTCACGGCATCCGTTCCAGAGACACGTACATTCTGCGCGGAGTGATTTCCGATCAGTGGATGGCGGCAAGTGTTATGCTGGATATGTTTCCCGACACGGCGGCGAATCTGAACTACTGCGGCTCCAGTATGGGCGGCGGTATGGGCGCACTGCTGCTGCCGTGGGACAGCCGGTTCAAGGCGGCATGGCTGGATGTACCGACTTTCGGATCGGAAATACGGTTCAATTATCCTTCCACCGGCAGCGGAGAAGCCTGCCGGCAGTATCTCATGGAACATCCGGAAGCACGGCAGGTGCTGGCATGGTTCGATGCTTCCGCGGCGGCAAAATATCTCCGGATCCCGGTCGCGGTTTCCCCCGCGCAATTCGATCCATGTGTTGCGCCCGCCGGACAGTTTTCCATTGCCAATGCCATTCCCGAACAGTATAAAACACAATTCATCCGCGATACCGGCCACTTCTCCCCGACAGCTCACGATCAGGAGCAGCTGAAAGCAATCGGCAAGTGGTGCGAAGAACATTTCAGGAGTTGACTTATGAATTTTGAAATACGGCTCGCCCTGCCTGAGGATGTGGAACTGCTCACGGAAATGCGTCTGGAGATGCGCCGTGAACGGGAAACCGTACCGCTTTCCATGCCGGAAACCGAATTCCGCAGATTGACACGGGAAAGTTTCACCAGATTGCTGAACAACGGCACACTGGTCTCTTTTCTGGCGTTTGCCGGACCGGAAGCGGCGGCGTGTTCCGGAATGCTGCTGCAGGAATCGCTTCCTTCATACGGAAATCCTTCCGGCAAAACGGGTTTCATCCTCAATATGTATACGCGTCCTGACTGGCGCGGGAATCATCTGGCGGTACGGCTGCTGGATGCACTCCGGGATCATGCACGGAATCTGGGCTGCGCCCGGCTGGAACTGAGTGCCTCACCCATGGGACGGGGTGTTTATCTGAAATACGGGTTTTCCGAAATCTCCGGACAGATGCGTTTGGAACTGAAATAAAACATAGCGCTATATTTATTTGACATAAAAAAAGCGATTTTCCGGATTTTTTACAGGAAAAGCTGTTTTTTCGGCAAAAAAAATCTTGATTCCTGCGCGTCGGAAAATATATTAACGGAGAACAGCACGAAAGAAAAAAATGCGCACCGCGCAACGGGATATAAAAACAAGGAGGCAACCATGTCCATTCCCAGCATTCCGAAACAGGAGTATTTCGACAGAATCGCGAAACTTCAGGCCAACATGAAAGCAGCAGGTCTCGACGCCTGCCTGATTCACGGTACTGAATCCGACTTTGCCAACGTCCGTTATCTGACCGAGTACTGGCCGACCTTTGAACAGGCCGGTGTGTTTGTGCCGGCGGAAGGCGACGCCATCCTGCTGATCGGTCCTGAAAGTCTGAAATACGCCTATGGCCGCAGTGTCTTCGCTCCGGAAAACATCATGCAGATGCTGAACTATCGCGAATCCGCCGAACCGGATTACCCGGGCATTCCGCTGTCCAACTACGCGGAAGTCGCCAAGAAAGCCATGGGCGGCAAGAAACTGAAAAAACTCGGTCTGGTCGGCACTGCGGTCATGACTCTTCCCACTCTGGAAGCCCTTCAACGCGACCTGCCGGACGTGAAGCTGGTCCACAATGAAGATGTTTTCCGTCCGCTGCGGTGGATCAAGAGTGAAAACGAACTGGCATGTCACCGCAAAGCCTTCAAGGTTGCGGAAAAAGCGGTTCAGGCCATGCTCAATGAAATGAAACCGGGCATGACCGAATTTCAGGCGATCGGCATCGCCCAGCGCGAGATCTACGCCAACGGCGGTGAATACGAAGGGCACAGCCTGTACTGCTTCGGCGGCGACAGGACCAGCAACGGCATCAGCCGTCCGACTTACAACAAGCTGAAAAAGAATGAAATCATTCAGCTGAACATCGGCGCCCGCGTGAGCGGTTATTCCTGCTCCATCGGTCTGCCGGTCTGGTTCGGCAAACTGCCGAAAGAACAGATGGCTCTGGTTGAATTCGGTCTGCGCGCCCACAAGTACACCTTTGAACTGATCAAAGCTGGTGTTGAAGCCGGATCCATTGCCAGAGATTACACACAGTGGGGTATTGATCAGGGCTGGGGCGACTACATGCTGTACGGTCCGGTCCACGGCCTGGGCATCATGGAAACGGAAAGTCCCTGGATCGAGACCACCAGCAAATACAAACTTCAGGAAAACATGACCTACCAGGTCGATACCTTCTTCACCGGCAACGGTTACGGTCTCCGCTGGGAACGCGGCGTCATTGTGACCAAAGACGGCTGCGAGATCATGTCCAAGAAGTTCATGTCTCTGGACTGCTGCAAACTCGACTGATTCAGTCTGTCTGCAAGATTCAAAAAAATCCGGCTCCGCATCAGGTGCCGGATTTTTTTTGAAAAACGGAATTACAGTTCCGCTGCAATGGCGAGGCTGGCAACATCACCGAGGCGTTCCCCCAGCAATGCGGGAACCACCCGACAGCACCGCGCCGACTGCGGCAGAGCCTCCGCTTCCATGGAACGTTCCATCGCCGGACGCAGCAACGATTCCGAACGGACAAAAATGCTTCCAATCACGATGCGTTCCGGATTCAGGATGTCGATCAGTATCGCCAGTCCCTGCCCCAGACGCCGTCCGCTTTCTTCGTAAACCGCGCGGGCTTCGGAGTCGCCGTCTTCAGCGGCATCGCCAATGATCTTTGCAGTAAGACCGGACAGGGCGGAAGTATCCGGACACCAGCGGGGCGGATGCCCTTCCCGGATCAGCCGTTCCGCGTGAAGGCGTCCCAGCCGGGCGATACCGCCGCCGGAACAGAATCCTTCAAACGAGCCTTCTTTGCCGTAACCGTACGGTCCGGACTCCGCCAGCCGGATATGTCCGCATTCACCAGCCATGCCGGAACAGCCTTCAAGCAGACGCCCGCCCGCAATGATTCCCGCCCCCAGTCCGGTGCCGAAAGTCAGGAAAATCATGTCGGAAGTTCCCCGCCCTGCCCCATACCTCCATTCGGCAAGCGCACAGGCGTTGGCGTCATTCTGAAGTTTGACCGGTAATCCGGTGAGACGGTTCACCAGCCGGACCGCGGGAACATCAATCCAGCCGGGCAGATTCGGCGGAGACTGAATCACGCCGGCATGAGAATCCAGCGGACCACCGCAGCTGATTCCGATCCCGCGCAGCTGTCCGAATGTAAGATTTTCTTTCTGAATGAGTTCCGCCAATATGCGGCACATTTCATGCAGACAGTTTTCCGGAGCCGGGAAATCGGCAGTAGGAAATTTCTGCTTTGCCAGGATATGGATTTCTCCGTGCGCCGCTTCGCCCAGCAGTACCGCACATTTGGTTCCGCCGATATCGAATCCTGCCAGAATATTCTTTGTCATCCTCTTGCTTCCTTCCGTATTTTTCTGTACCATAAACTGCAATATCCCGTTTGTCAAGAAAAACAGAAATTATTTTGCGCAAAATATTTGATTTTATCCGGAACGGGTGGTACAGTAAGGGAGGAGGAATTCTGAATGGCAAGAAAACGGGAAAAAGTCAGCATCAGCACCATCGCTTCGGAAACAGGAGTTTCCGCGGCAATGGTCTCACGGGTCATCAATCACCGGACCGGAGTCAGTGAGGAAAACCGCCGGAAAATACTGCAGAAACTGCGTGAATATGATTTCCGCACCCACTACCCCGCCCGGCATAAACACCACATTGCCGTGGTCTATGCGGCTGTCCGTTTTTCCCATTATCATTCGGAAGTGCTGTCCAGTGTGTTTTCCGCCATGCAGGAATATGATCTGGAACCCTGCCTGATGCTGTATCAGCCGCGGTCCGGACCATCCCTGCTGGAACGTCTGCGGGAACAGCAGTGTTCTGGAGCCGTGCTGATAGTGCCGTCTGTTTTCAGCGGCGAACTGCCGGAACTGGCGGAATCCGGACTGCCGATCATGCTGATTGATGAATCAACCGAAGTTCCCGGAATCGGATATGTCGACAATGATTCATACACCGGATCGTTTGCCGCCGCCCGTCATCTGCTGGAACTGGGACACCGCCGTTTTCTCTACTTCGCAGTCGATACGACAGCTCTGAACCATGTCCAGCGGCTGAACGGCTGCCGCGATGCGCTGAAACATGCCGGACTCGAACCGCATATCATCGACGAACAGTGTGAAGATACCGATGAACTGGCATATCTGCGGAAGCAGCTGGCGGAGCATCCGGAAGCGACCGCGGTCATGGCATCGAATGACGACCTGGCGCAGAAAATACTGAAAGCCGCCGCGCTGAACGGTCTGCGGGTGCCGGAAGATTTGTCCGTCGCCGGCTTCGATGATTATCCGATGAGCCGTTTTCTGAATCCGTCGCTGACTACCGTGCGCCATCCGGCACGGGAAGCCGGGAATCTCGCTGTGCGCGCTCTGGCGGAATACCTGCAGTCCAACGGGAAAACCGCGCTGCCGCGCCTGGTGCTTCCCACGGAACTGACAGTGCGGGAATCCACCGGTCCGGCAGAAAAAACCTGAAAATGTTTATCCATACAACACAAGGAGAAATGAGAAATGAAGCAGACAGAAAACCAGACGCCGCGTGAACGGTTTCAGCAGAAAAACTTCATGCTGGGCGTCAATTACTGGCCCCGGAAGACGGGAGTGCAGATGTGGCGGAAATTCGACGCAGCGGAAATCGATGCGGAATTTGCGCAAATCCGCGAAATGGGGATGGACACGGTCCGGGTATTCCCGCTGTGGGATGATTTCCAGCCGATCTATGAACTGCCGAGCTGCGGCAACGTGCCGCGAAGCATCGGAATGCGTCATGACTGGAACATCTCCCCGGAAGTGAATCCGTCCATGATTGATCCTGCCATGTTTGAAAAATTCGACAAGGTGGTGGAACTGGCGGGAAAACATCAGCTGAAACTGATAGTGGCGCTGCTGACCGCCTGGATGAGCGGCACATTGTTCAATCCGTCCTGGAAAAACGGCCGCAACCTGTTCAGTCATCCGTTCATGCTGAAATACCAGATGCTTTACTGCCGCGCCTTTGCCGCGCGTTATGCGGACCGTCCTGAAATTCTGGCATGGGAATACGGCAATGAACAGAACTGCGCGGATTCCTGCGCCAGTCCCGAAACGGCATGGGTCTGGCTTCATGCGCTGGCAGCGGAAATGCGGCTCAGCGATCCGGCAACCAGCATCGGTTCCGGAATGCACGGACTGCGTTCCATCCCTTCGGACGCACATCCCTGGGGCATTGCGGACAATGCCGATGCCGTTGATTTCCTGACCACTCATCCGTATCCGCTGTTCACGCCGGGCTGTTTCAAGGAAAGCCCGACTTCGCTCCGGGCGAATCTCCATGCCACAGCGGAAAGCTGCTACATGCGCGATCTGGGAAAACGTCCGGTGCTCTGTGAAGAAACCGGTTCGCTCGGCAAAACTATTCTTTCGGAACCGCTGTGCGCCGGGTATCTCCGGACCCGATTGTACAGTCTGTTTGCCAACAATATTTCCGGCTGTCTATGGTGGTGTTACAGCGATTTTCAATGCGGCGGAGAATATCCGTACCGCATGGTGCAGATGGAAAACGACGGGCTGGGACTGACCCGAACCGACGGGACAGTCAAGCCCGCCGGCAGAGAAATGACCCGGTTCCGGGAAGTGGTGAAGAAGTTCAACGGCAGACTGCCGGAACTCCGCCGCCGCGCAGCAATCCTTGCCAGCGATCTCCAGAACGACTGGCTGACCGTCTACAACTGTTTCGCACTCTGCGTGCAGGCGGGAATCGCACCGGCAATTGTGCGTCCGGGCCTTGATGATCTTTCCGGTTATGACCTGCTGCTTGCGCCGTCTTTCTCTGGCGTGGAATCCATTTCCATTCCGGCATGGAACGCGGTCATTGAAGCCGTGCGGAACGGCGCAGTGCTGTACGTTTCCGGCAACGGAGTCAGCCTTACCGGAGCGGATGAAGTTTTCGGCATCCGGGAAATGGAAACATGTCCGCTGCGCGGCGGTCAGACGCAGGTTCATTTTGACTGCGGGTTCGAATGTGCCGTCCGCGCCGCCGCCGGCAGCCGTTTTCATGCGTTTGACGGAGAAGTCATCGCCCGCAGAGCCGACGGTGAAGCGGCCATGTTCAAACAACGCTGCGGCAAAGGAACAGCGTTTTTCCTTTCCCTGCCGCTGGAACAGTCGCTTGCGGAAACAGCGTATGCCAACGAAGACACTGACGCCTGGAAACTTTATGAGATGCTGAAACAGGAAGCCGGGCTGAACCTGCCCGCGGATTTTGCCGATCCCATGTGCGAACGTTACTGGAACAGCGACAATCCGCATCACGGCTGGCTGACCATCATCAACCACCGCAGAGAAACTGTGGAATCAGAACTTTCCGGTGCGCCGGCGTCTGTGAAAATTGCGGCAGGCGAAGCGGAACTCACCGGAATCCGGGTGAAAATTGCTCCGCTTCATGCGGTTATTCTGGAAATCGGACGGTAATTCCGCAATCCGGAACGACGCGCCGGGTCATTTCTGTTCGAGCAATGCCCGGACAAACGGCGCGTCCTCCGCGCTCAGCCCGGAAGCCGACAGCAGTTTTTCCAGCAGCTGCCGGAATTCATTTTCCGGCAGAGGCGGCAGTTCTTCGAATGAGCCGGAACGCCGCATTTCTATAATGGTATCGACTCCCACCGGAACCGGCGCGGTCCAGTCGAAACCGTTTTCAGTCTGCTGAAGCAGCAGAGAACGCAGAGCCATCGGGTTATGGTGAACCAGCAGTACGCAGCCGCCGGATTTTCTGTCGCGGTAAACCGCGTGTGTCTGGAATGTATATCCATCCATGGGAATCTCTCCTGATTATTTCTTTTTTCCGGCATAATGTAATGCGTGAACTGCCGCATTCAAGCAAAAAACGCAGAATTTATGCTTGATAAACCGGAAAAATCAGATTATATTTCCGGCAGCATAAAGATGCGGCGGCAAGACACGTTTGTTTTCCGGCAGACGCATCTGAATATTCTGAACAGGAGTTCATCATGAAATTGTTTCTGTATCTGACTGCGGCAATGCTGCTGACCGCCGCTCCGCTCACCGGCTGGACTGCGGAAAAGAAAGCCTCCCGGCACACTCAAACAGTCAATCCGTTTGAAAGTCAGCAGGCTAAAATCAAAATTCTGCAGGACAAACTGGCGAAAGCCAGAAAAGGTTCTGAAAAACGCCGTCTGACCGATCAGCTGGAACGCGAACAGAATGTGCTGAAAACACTGCTGGGAAGACAGCTTGCTCCGCTGCAGCAGCGTCTGGCTCCGCTCAAAGCTCATGTCCGGCTGGAAACCAATCCCGCCCGCAGGGAAAAAGTACAGAAGGAACTGGATGCCGTTCAAGCGGAAATTGAGAATCTCACCAAAACTGCGAATCTGGAAAAATGGGGAGCAGCCGCAGCCCCGCAGGATGAAATGAAGGAAATGCCAGCCCCGACCAAAACTAAAAATAAGGGGAAAAGCAAAACCAAGTCATCCCGGAAAAAGAAATGAACCGGACATCCGCGTAACGACATGCATCTGAACTGGTTTCACATTATCAGCGCCGGAATTCTGGCGACAGCGGAAATTCTGACCATTCTGCATATTCTCCTCACCATGCGGGATGATTCAGAACGGGCCGCGCTCTGGCTGATTCTGGTCATCCTGCTGCCGGCAGCGGGCATGATCCTCTATCTGGTCACAGGGATTTCCCGTCTGAACACGTTCGGAAAACGCATTACGCTGTCGGTTGACCGCTTTCTCCGGGAACGTTCCGAAGCGGAACATCATGCGCTCCGCAGCCGCAAGGAAATGATGCGGCAGTTCCGCTGCACCGAACCGCGGAACGGTGTCGTCGGAGATTTCACGGCGATGCTGGAACGTCTGCTGCAGCGCAATCATCAGTATTTTCATCAGGAACGGAATGAAACGCCGGAAGACTCTCCGCTGCTGCCGCTGGGGGCATCGTCGCTTTCCGGAAACAAAGTCGAACTGTTCTGTGACGGAACCGATGCCTATCCCGCCATGCTGGACAGCATCCGCTCTGCGCGGAAAAGCATCAATCTGCAGAGTTTCATTTTTGCCGACGACGCCATCGGCCGCGAAATGCTGAAAGCCCTCCGGGAACGCGCCGAAGCCGGAGTGGAAGTAAAAGTGCTGTTCGACAAATTCGGCAGTCTGAAATCCTCCTGGTTTCTGCTGCGCTGCCGTTCCCGCAAACTGCCGGCGCTGAAAATCAAACCGTTTTCCCATGCGTCCGTGCTGACGCCATGGCGGATTCAGCTCCGCAATCACCGCAAACTGCTGATTGTGGACGGGAAAACCGCTTTCACAGGCGGACTGAACATCAGTCAGGAAAATATCCGGACCAATGATCATCTGGGCATTCACGATTTTCATTGCCGGGTGCATGGTCCGATTGTCGGCGAACTGCAGTATTCTTTTCTGTGCGACTGGCTCTACGCCTCGAAATCGGCACCGGACAATCTGTTCCTGCGGGAATATTTTCCGCTTCCGGAAGAATGCGGACGCGACACCATCCGGCTGATTGCCAGCGGACACGGATATTTTTTCGAGGGAACGGAAAACGTTTTTTTCACTGCGGCATCCACCGCCCGGAAATCCATCTGGATCATCACGCCGTATTTTGTGCCGACTCATGATTTTTCCAAAGCGCTGCGCATGGCGTCCGCCCGCGGCGTGGATGTCCGCCTGATTGTCCCGGCAATCAACAATCACTGGTACGTGCGGATGGCGTCCGCCAGTTTTTATGAACCGCTCCGCGCGGACGGCGTCCGTATTTTTGAACGCAGGGAAGTATTCACTCATGCCAAGGCGATGCTGGTGGACGGAGAACTGGCGTATCTGGGATCCAGCAATTGCGACGTCCGGAGTTTCCGGCTCAATTTTGAATTGGATCTGCTGGTGGAAAGCGGTGATTTTCCGGAAAAACTCCGCCGTCAGTTCCTGATTGAATTAAGAAAATCCGTTGAAATCACAGATGATATGCTTCAGAGGAAGAAGACTTTGCGCAAACTTGCGGAAAGTGCCTGCGCCCTGATGTCTCCTGTTTTATAACCGGAAAGGTTTGTCATGTCAGATTCAAATCATAAAACACTGTCCGTCATCATTCCCGTCTACAACGAAGAACGGACTGTAACCGCCCTGCTGGACAAAGTCATTCATGCCGATGTTCCGGTTTCCATGGAAATCATCATCGTCAATGACGGCTCCACCGATCAGTCACCGCGTCTCTGCGAAGAATGGATTCGGAAAAACCGCTCTCACACTCCGCATTCTCTCAAACTACTGCACCGCGAAAACGGCGGCAAAGGAGCAGCGGTCAAAACCGGTATCAAGGCATCTGCCGGAGATGTGGTCATCATTCAGGATGCCGATCTGGAATACGACCCCAACGACTATGCCGCCTGTATTGCCCCCATTCTCCACGGAGAATGCAAAGTTGTCTACGGTTCACGGGAAGCAGACAACCGCAACCGCATGTTTTCTTCGCCCTC
This sequence comes from uncultured Victivallales bacterium, assembly GCA_934661375.1. Taxonomy (GTDB): domain Bacteria; phylum Verrucomicrobiota; class Lentisphaeria; order Victivallales; family UBA1829; genus SIG94. The sequence goes on along the minus strand of CAKUJH010000005.1, from coordinate 64,741 downwards.
ATTTTTTCTGGGCGGACTGCTCCTGACCTGGTGGATTGACCTGCTGTTCAATGCGGAACTGACGGATGAACCGACCTGCTACAAAACGTTTGACGGTCCCCTGCTCCGCTCGATTCCCCTTGACGGCGGCCGCTTTGAATGGGAACCGGAAATCACGGCGAAACTGCTCCGGATGGGATTCGAAATCCGCGAAGTTCCCGTCTCGTACCATCCGCGCAAAGTTTCCGAAGGCAAGAAAATCAAATGGAAGGACGGACTGCTCGCACTCTGGATTGCGCTGTACTGGCGTTTTGCCTCTCTTTACCGAATCCGCCGCGGCACAGCAGCGATATCCCCCGCATTCAGCGATGTCATAAAACAGAAGAAAATCAGCCGCTTCTGTCTGGTTGCCGTTTTTGTATTCGCCTTTCTGATCCGGCTGCTCGGCGCGCTGCCCGGACTCTCAAATCCGCAGCTTCTGATGCGTCCGGACAGTGCGGCGTTTCTGGCGGATGCGGGAAAAGGGATATTCACGGAAGCTCCGGTTTTCCATAAACCATACCCTTCGGCGTGGCGTATCCAGCAGCCGGACACGCCCGCATTCCAGCAGGTCTACGGCAATGAAACGCGGGCTCCGCTGTACGTGATCTGGCTGTCGGTGATTTTCGGCATCAGCGGACACAACCTCGCATTCGCCGCCATGTCCGGCTGTCTGCTGGGGGCATTGTGCTGTGTGGTGCTGTATCTTGCCGGACACCTTTTCGGTTCGTACAGGACCGGGCTGGCGGCGGCTCTGCTGCTGGCATTGAATCCGACGGCAATCGCGTATGCTCCGCTGTTTCTGCCGGACACACTGTTTCTGCTGGCGGCGGCGCTGCAGGTCTGGTTTTTCCTGCGTTTCATCCGCAATGCCTTCGGGCTGAATCTGATCGCATCGGTGATGCTTGCCGCGCTCGGCGCATTGATCCGGCCGGCAAATGCGTTGTGGATCTTCCCATGCGTTTTCGTGCTGTTTTTCTTCCGAAAAACCTCTCCGCGTCTGCGCCTGAATTACATGCTCGTTTCTCTGCTGCTGTTCGGGGCTGTGCTGCTGCCCTGGCTGTGGAGTTCGCACCGGGCAGGACTGGGCTGGCGGATCGACACCATCAGCTCGGAAGCCCTTCTGAAAAATGCCGCCGCGCTGGAAGCGGCAGCCAGCGGACGCAAAAAAGCGGATGTTCTGGCGGATTACCGGGCAGAAATGTATGCGGTTTATGCCGCTGAACCGGAAAAATTCGCCACGCTTGGCGCACAGCTCCGCGAACGGGACAACCGGATGCTGCATCGGATTCTTCAGCACCCGTTCCGCTGTCTGGTCATGCATCTGAACCCTGCGGTGCTTCTGCCGGAAACCGCCGGACTGCTCATCAATCTGGGCATGCTCCATGCGCCGAACCGGACCTGGATGCAGGTTTTCGCCATTGCGGTACGGCTGCTTTACGCGGCGATGCTGCTGGGGCTGGTCTGGTATTTCGTCGCGGCGGCGGACCGGCGGAGCTGGTTTCCCGTGCTGCTCCTTCTGCTGCTCTCCGGATATTATCTGCTGATGCCCGGCTCCATCGCGGAACCGCGCTACCAACTGCCCGCCCTGCCCTTCCTCTGCCTGGCGGCGGGATTCGGACTGATTTATTTCGCCGGAATCGTCAAAGAGAAAAAAACGCCTTCCTGGCTGTGAGGACATTATCATGAATACACCGGAAAACTGGCAGGACCGCACGGAACTGCTGCTCGGAAAGGAAAATGTACTGAAACTTCAGAATGCCTGTGTCCTGATTGTCGGGCTGGGCGGCGTCGGCGGGGCTGCGGCGGAAATGATCGGACGCGCCGGAATCGGACATCTGGTCATAGTGGACGGCGATCAGGTCGAGGCAACCAATCTGAACCGTCAGCTGCCGGCACTGACCAGCACGCTGGGACAATACAAAACGGAAATCATCGGCGCCAGACTCAAAGCCATCCACCCGGATCTGGATCTGGAAATCCGCACGGAATATCTGCTGGACAGCAACATCCCCGCCCTGCTGGATTCCCGTCATTTCGATTGTGTTCTGGACGCCATTGACACTCTTACCCCGAAGCTGCAGCTGGCGAAAGCGGTATTGGAACGCGGCATTCCGCTGGTCTCATCCATGGGAGCCGGCGCCCGGCTGAATCCGGAAAAAATTTCCTGTACGGACATCTCCAAAACCTATAATTGCGGATTGGCGAAAGCCTTCCGGCATGGGTTGGCGCAGCTGGGCATACGTAAAGGAATTCAGGCGGTTTTTTCCTCTGAACTGCCGCTCAAAGAAGCCATACGGGAAGAAAAAGGACGCAACAAACGTTCTGCCACCGGCACGATTTCCTTCATGCCGGCAGTATTCGGCTGCCATTGCGCCGCGGCAGTCATCCGCAGTCTGCTCCGCTGACAGGTGCATCGTTTCCGCCGCAATTGACCGACGCGAAAAAACGCACGGACGGAAAAGGAGAACCGTATGCAACTTCTGTTTTAACGGTTAAATTAGTCCGTTCTGCCTTTTTTCAAGCGGTTTATTCCGGCATTGCATCGAACAGAAGATCAGCGGTTCAGAGCCTGCAGAGATTTGCGGATGATATTTTCGCAGGAACGTTCGTTTTCCGGCATTCCCGCCGCGACATCGGCAATCAGCTGCTGGAATTTCGGTCCCTGGAATCCGAGCTGTCCCAAAGCCAGAATGGCGTCCTCCACCGCTTTGTCGACCGCCGGGGCGGCTTTCCCGCCGGAAGTGAAAACGGTTTCAGGCGCAATCTTCTGAATCTTGTCCCGCAGTTCAACCAGAATGCGTTCCGCTGATTTCGGTCCGACTCCGGAAATTTTCTTGAGACTCTTCAAATCACCGGAAGCAACCGCCTGACAGAAAGTGGCGATATTCATGCAGCTCAGAATATTCAGAGCTGTTTTCGCACCGATTCCGTTGACCGTGGTCAGCAGCAGGAACACATCCCGTTCCTGCCGCGTGGCGAACCCGAACAGCGTCAACGCGTCTTCCCGAACCTGAAGATACGTCAGCAAAGTTACTTCCGCTTTTTTATCCGGACGCGGCAGCTTGTCAAAAGTGCTCATCGGAATCAGCACCTGATAGCCGACGCCGTTGACATCAATCACCGCTTCCGTGAAAGAGGAATCCAGCAGAATGCCCCGGAGCTGCGCAATCATTTTTTATCTCCCGGCAAGGCAATATCCACGGAAATGTCGCAGGATTTCACCGAATGAGTCAGCGCGCCGGCGGAAATGAAATCAACACCGGAGGCGGCGGCGGACGGGATCCGCGCCAGAGTAATGCCGCCGCTGGCTTCGAGTTTGGAGCGTCCATTCACAAACCGGACCGCTTCCGCCATCATTTCGTCGCTCATATTGTCCAGCAGAATGTATTCCGCTCCGGTCGCGACGGCTTCCGCCAGTTCATCCAGAGAATCCACTTCCACTTCGACTTCCAGATCCGGGTATTTTTCCCGTGCGTGAGCCACGGAACGGGTGATCCCGCCTGCTCCTTCGAGTCCGGCAAGTTCACGGTGATTGTCCTTGATCATGACCCGGTCATACAGACCGATACGGTGGTTGTGCGCGCCGCCGGTCGCCACTGCGTATTTTTCCAGATTGCGCCAGCCGGGAGTTGTCTTGCGGGTGTCCAGAATCTGACAGCGGTCGCCTGCCGCGTCCTGATACTTTTTCGAGGCGGTGGCAACGCCGCAGAGACGCTGCAGAAAGTTCAGGGCGGTGCGTTCGCCAGTCAGCAGGAGACGCGCCGAACCATGCACTTTCGCCATGACGGTCCCTTTCGGACAGAATTCGCCTTCCTGAACCAGTGATTCCCATTTCAGATCCGGACTCAAAGTATGGAACAGGCGTTCGGCAACGGGCAGTCCGGCGCAGACCAGATCTTCTTTCGCCAGAAACACGGCATCCGTAACCAGATTTTCCGGAATCACGGAATTGGTGGTTACGTCGCCGCGTCCGTCCAGGTCTTCTTCGAGGGCAAGAGCAATCAGCGCATCCGCCCGTTTCCAGTCAATTTCAGGAATGTTCTTCATATTCAGTTCTCCGGGGTGTAAAATTCCGAGAACGCACGGATCGAAACCGCGCGTCCGGTCATAAGTTCATAAGAAATCACGGCATAATCCAGCCGTATGTTTTTTTCGGTAACATTCAGACGGGTCGGCATACCGGTGCGGAATTTGCGGACCACATCGCGGACATCCCTGCCCAGCACAGAGTCATGACCGCCCACCATGCCGACATCCGTCAGCAGAGCTGTTCCGCCGGGCAAAATCCGCGCATCGGAAGTCTGCACATGGGTATGAGTCCCGATCACCGCGGTAACTTTGCCGTCGAGATTCCATGCCATCGCCGCTTTTTCACTGGTCGCTTCGGCATGGATGTCCACGATGATGCACTTCACCGACGGCGGCAGCTGTGCTATGATTTTTTCGGCGGTTTCAAACGGACATGCCGCGCTGTCTTTCATGAAAACGCGTCCCTGCAGGGAAATCACAGCGACGTCGCCGCCTGCCGGATTGCGAAAAATGCCCCAGCCGCGTCCGGGCTGAAGATAACTGAAATTCGCGGGACGCACCAGATTGCGGACCGACTGGATTTCCTGTTCGAAATTTTTCTGATCCCAGGTATGATCGCCCGAAGTGAACACATTCACCACAGATTCCATATCGCGGATGCAGGTCAGGCTGTACCCTGCCCCGTTGGCGCAGTTTTCGCCGTTGGCGATCACAAACGACGCATTGTGACGCTGTTTCAATACAGGAACCAGGGCTTTGACGGCATTGCGTCCGCCCTTCCCCACGATGTCTCCGACAAATAACAGATTCAATACCGGTCCGGCCATTCCCACTTTTCTTTCCGATGAATAATCATCTGTTTTTCTCCTTCCCTAATTGAAAAAAGAAAAAAACGGGTTATCTTTATATCCTTCCGGACGACAATATAACCGGGAAACCGCATCTCTGCAAATCAAAAACAAGGGAAAATACACGATAAAAATGAAAAGCTGGCTCAAAACCGCGGTAAAAGTCCTGCTGGCAGGCGGGATTATCGCTTTTCTGATATATAAAACACCGCGGGGATTTCTGGATACCCTGCTCCGCGCCAATCCGTACTGGATCGTCGCCGCCCTGCTTTTTTACGCATTGCATATCTTCGCCAATGCGTGGCGGTGGTGGCTTCTCCTGCGGGCGCAGAAAATCGGATGCTCGCTCCATCTGGCGGTTTCTCTGACCATGCAGTCCTTTTTCTTTTCCCTGGTGCTGCCCGGAGCCATCGGAGGCGACCTGGTCCGCATCGGTTTTCTGGCTGCGCATATCCGGAAAGGACGCAAATTCGATGGTGCGTTCACCATTCTGATTGACCGTTTCACCGGCATGATCGGGATTTTTCTGGTGGCGCTGGGAATGCTTCCGTTCGTCTGGGGAATTTTGTCTTCGGTCAAAGGAATCATTGAACAGTTCATCTATGTGCTTCTTGCCGGAAGTCTCTGCGGAATAGCGGCTTCTGTTGTTGTCTTCAACCACAGAATGCTGGAAAGAATCGCACTGTACCGGAAATTGAGTGCATTCGGCGACAGAATCACCCGCGGTCTGTATTCCAAAGTAACCGGTGCGCTGGACTCCTATTCCGAATGCCGTACGGAAGTGGCGGTATGCATTCTGGCAAGCATCGTGCTGGTCAACCTGGTGCTGGGATGCATGGCATGGTGTGTCGGCATGGCGATTCTGGGTTCGGCGCCCTCCTTCGGAGTGATTCTCGCGGCAATCACCGTGGGAAACATTGCGGGACTGCTCCCGACAACCCCCTCTGGCGTCGGCACCCGCGATCTGTTCATCATTCCGATTCTTCAGGCAGGCGGGATTCCCGGCGATGCCGCACTTGCCATTTCGCTGACCATCTCCGCAATCATTATTCTGTTCAATCTCTCCGGCGGTCTTTTCTTCATTTTCTCCCCCGCCAAACCGAAGGAAACATCCCATGAATGATATTCCCATGAAAGATTCCCGTGTCCGCACCCGCGCCGCCATGTCCGCGGTTCTGCTGGAAAGCACTCTGCACGCGGTTTTCCACGAACACCTGCCCGCGGACCTGTTTCTGAAACGGCATTTTCAGAGCGATCACCGTATTGGCGGACGCGACCGGAGACTGTATTCCGAACTGATTTTTTCCGTGCTGCGCTGTCTCGGTTCGCTGCGCAACTCCTTCGAAAAACGGGAAAACTATACCGCTTTTTATCTGGCGGGTGCGGCGGCTGCCGGACGGATCGACGACCCGGCGGCAGGCTGTTTTCTGGAATATGCGGGGCTTGATCCGGCAGTTCTGCCGTCACTGCTGGCGTCGGAAACTCCGCTGGCGCGGCTCAACGCGTTCCTGCGGCTGACCGGATCGCCGGAGTGCACGGAACAGGATCTCTTTCCCCGCTGGATTTTCCCCCGGCTGGATTTTGTCCCGGATGCGGCATTTTTCGAAGCACATCAGAACCGCGCCCCGCTCTGGCTCCGGGTACAGCGCGGCTCGACAGAAAAAGTACGGGAATCCCTGCTGAATGACCGCGTTGAAACTCTGCCGCATGAATTTGCCGGCAATGCCTTGCGGGTACTGACTCCGCGGGTGAATCTGCAAAGTACGGAGGCATACCGCAAAGGCTGGGTGGAAGTTCAGGATCTCTCTTCGCAATGCATCGGGCTGGCGTGCGCCCCGGAAGCCGGAGAATACTGGTGGGACGCCTGTGCCGGCGGCGGCGGAAAAACCCTTCAGCTGGCAGCCATGATGAACGGACGCGGCACCGTCTTTGCCTCGGACGTGCGCAGTGCCAAGCTGAATGAACTCAAACGCCGCGCGGCTCTGGCAGGTTTCAGCAATATCCGCACGAGCGGCTGGGACGGACATTCTCTGCCGGAAGGTCTTGCCGGACACTGCGCCGGGGTGCTGGTCGATGCGCCCTGCACTTCTTCCGGACGCTGGCGGCGCAATCCGGAAAGCCGCTGGACTCTGGAAGAAGAAAAACTGGCGGAAATATCTGCGACCCAACTGGATATACTGAACCATGCCAGTTCGGCGGTCCGGTCCGGCGGCGTACTGGTTTATGCGACCTGCTCCATGTTCAGAGATGAAAACCGGGCAGTCGTGGAAAAATTTCTGTCGGAGCATCCGGATTTCCAGCCGGAAAGTTTTCCGCATCCGCTGTCCGGCGTTCCCGTTCCCGGTTTTCTGCAGATCCTGCATTCCGACGGCGACTGCGATGCGTCCTTTTTCGCCCGTTTCCGGAAGAAAGGAGTCTGAACCATGAAACTGCGGAATATCCTGCCCGGTCTTTTCCTGCTGTTTTCAACCGCCGCGGCGGCACAGGAACGCTTTCCGCTGCTGCGTTTTGAAGCGGCGTCCGTCCCGCAGGTTTCCAGTTCCCTTTCCCGGCTGGGCGACTGCATCGCACCGAAATTCAAGGACAGTCTGGCGGCGGCGACTGTGGTTCTGACCATGGGAGCGGCGCAATACGGCATGGATTTGACCCGGCCGCTGATTATTGAAATCTACGGGTTGGGAAAAACGCCGTCCATGCGGATCTTTGCTCATGCCCTGCCGTCAAAAGAAGACATGCGCAGTTCAGCGAAGCTGTGGAACGCCAGATTTTCTGTCCGGCGAACCGGAAACATGATTCTGTTTTTCACCGAAGATCTCCGTTCATGCCCGGTTCCTGCTTTTCCGCCTGGTTCGGCATTGCAGTCCGGAGAACTGCTCCAGGCGGAAGCGGATCCGGAAATTCTGCGGATCATGAACCTGCCCGCAGGAAAGCGCAAGCCGCCTGAAAATTCCACACGCCTGCTTCTGCGCGGAACGGAAGAACTGGCGGCGGCAGTGAAACGCGTCCGATTGTCTTTCTCCGCCGAACCCGAAACCCTGCATCTTACCTTGCGGGCGGAAGCCAAACCCGGTTCAGCTCTGGCGGACTGGATGCGGCGTCCGCTTCCGCCGAAAGAATCCATCAAAACGTTCGAAGGAGCTTCCACTCTGACGGTTCTGCGGCTGCCGCCCACGGACGCGCTGCGCCGGTACGGCAGGAATTATCTGCGGCTGAACGGCAGGGATGTCCTTCCCCCGGAATGGACGATGAGTGTCAGCGGATTTGCCGTACTGGCGGCACGGCATTCCGGCTCTCCGGCGGCGCGGCTTTGTCTGGGAATTGTGCCGGAGTATTTTCCGGCTCTCCGGCAGGGAATGGAAAAGTTGGGATATACGCCGTTTCCCGGTCTCTGGCAGCTGCGCCGGACTCCGCCGCTGTTCTGTTCCGCCGGAAAAAATGCTCTGATTCTTTACGGATTGGAACGGGGGGAACGCGAAACACTGGAAAAGATGCGCAGTCCGCAGCCGTTGAATCTCCCGGTTCCCGATTGTCCGTTTGTCTGTCTGGACCTGGCGCATCCGGAAAAACCGCTGGTGCAGCTGACGTTTGAACGGAATGAACTGGTTTTCCGTTTTCAGGCACCGGACAGCTGGTTTGCTTCGTTCCGTCCGCTTCTGGAAAAGCCGCTGCACAAACTGATTCTGCAGAAAAACAATCTCAAAGACTGAAACAGGTTTTCAGTCCGGTAATCGCCATCTGCATTGCCACGACTGCAATCACCAGCCCCGTCAGACGGATCAGCGGTCCCAGCAGGTGAGTCCGGATCAGAAATGCGTTGATGGCTCCGGAAAACAGCATCAGGATGAAATTGATGAGAATCGCCACCGAAAGAGCGGCGCAAGTCGGCAGCAGACCATCCTTCACACTGCCGGCAATTACGGCGGCAATCAGCCCCGGACCGGCAATCAGCGGAGCCGCCAGCGGAACCAGCGAAATGTCCGTAAGATTGTTCCGGAGCGCGTGCTGCTGACGCTGAATGAAGCGTCCTTTGCTGATGGCGGTCCAGCCGATCACAAACAGCACCAGCCCGCCTGTAATCTGCAGGGAATACAGTTCCACCCGGAAAATCCGGCTCAGCATGATTTGTCCTGCCGCCGCCAGCAGAACCAGAATCAGCAGAGCCGCCGCCGAAGATTTCCACGACAGCTCAAAATTGCGCCGTCTGGACAGTTTCGGCTGATATGACGCCAGAAACATGATTTTGCTGGCGGGATTCAGCAGAGCCAGCATGTAAAACCCGTTTTCAAAAACTTCCCTCAATCCGATTTCCATAAAAATGACTTCCTTTTGCTTTTTTTACGGAAACATACTTGAAAAAACTGATAAAGTCAATATATTAAAATCAGAATATCAATACACATAAGGCATTAAATAAAATGGAATTGAATCAACTGCGGTATTTTGTCTTAACCGCGAAAGAGCTGCATTTCGCCCGTGCGGCGGAAAAACTGGGAGTAACGCAGCCGTCCCTGAGCCGGGGAATCCAGCTGCTGGAAAAAGAACTGGGAACCGCATTGTTTCACCGCGCCAACAAATGGCATGTGGAACTGACCGCCGCCGGCTGCGCATTTCTGCCGGAAGCGGAAAAAACACTGCGGCAGCTGAAATATGCGGAAAGCCGTGCCCGCGCCGCCGGTGAAGGGAAATTCGGACGCCTGACCGTCGGAGCCATCGCATCCATGCTGGGGAAAACGGCATTCACCAACACCCTGCTCCGAATGCAGAGAACATATCCGGAAGTCGCCATGGAAGTGATTGATTCCAACTCCACCGGACTGTCGGAACAGATGCGCGAACGCGCGCTGGATCTGGCGCTGCTGCGTTCATCCCCGGAACTTTCCGCAGATGAAGAGCTGGTCTGCGAAAAAATCTACGACGATCCGCTGGCTGTGGTTCTGCCGCGCAAGCACCGTCTGGCGAAACAGAAAGAACTGCGGGCGGCGGACCTGGCAACAGAACGTTTTCTGCTGGTTCCCAGGCGGACTTCTCCGGAATTCCGGAATTACATCTGCAGTTTCTGCATGAAACACGGCGGATTTTCCCCGTGGATTCAGGATGAAATCAGCAGTTCCTACGCGGCATTGCGTCTGGTGGAAGCCGGCATGGGCATCACCATCGTTTCCGCAACTTATGCCGGACTTTTTTCTGAACGGCTCTGTTACCGGCAGTTCTGCGACTGTCATGCGGCTTTGCCGGTCTATGCGGTTTATGCCGACAGTAATGCTTCCCCGCCGCTGAAAAATTTCCTGTCACTGCTCAAAAACAATTTGAAGCATACTCCGGAAATCATTGAAAACGAATAAAAAAACAGAGATGTCCGCTCGATTGTGACAGCATCTCTGTTTTTCCGGTGTGGAATTTTATTCCAGTTCAATGACAGCCAGCGCATATCCTTTGAACGGCGGCATGACAATTTCGGCGTAATCATCCGCAACCGTGTATTCCAGCGGAGTTCCACAGGGCGCAAGCACGACAGATTTGACTTTGCGGCCGGACAGCTGCACCTTGAATCTGCCGTCCAGCACTGCCGCCGCATCCTCCACCACCGTGGTTTCGCCGCGGCGTTCCGGTGCGTATGCAATCAGATGAACGTTGAGCCGGTTCGGCTGAGTGGACAGCACTGCGCGCACAAACGCCGGCAGAGTTTCGTTCACAAACAGCATTTTCCCGGTCAGAGCCGTTACGATATTCCGGAAAATGTCGCGCAGATGCAGTGCGCCGCGATGATAATAACCGCTGAACAAATCGCCGGAACACCAGACGCATTTCCCTTTCACGGTAAGGAACGGAATTTCCGTAACTTCCTGCGGCGGAGTATAATAAATAGCATATTCACCATTCCAGCCGCGGTTGTAATACGGCTTCACCAGATAAGAAACCGCCTGGGCATCCTTCAGCGCTGCTTTGGAAGCAGGAGCATAAAGCGACAGGAACATGTCATCCAGCCCTTCCCCGAAAGTCTGATTCATTCTGAAATAAACCGGATCCATGTCGGAATCGCCCTGATATTCAATACCCAGTTCCGGACCGAATTTTTCCGCGGCATTTTTCCCGCAGGCAAAAAACGCGCCGCCGCGGGCAATGAATTCACGGATGCGGTCCGCCAGAAGATCTGTGATTTTCACATTTTCCGGCAGAATGATGAGTTTGTACTGTTCCCAGGATTTTTCGCAGTCCGCCAGAAGAACATCGAACTGCACTTTGAGTTCATCCAGCATACGGACCGAACTGCGGACGGACGACAGCTGACGCAGCGGGATATCATCCTGCGGGTACACGATGGCAACGTCCGCCGGATTTTCAGCATTTTCATACCATGCGTCATATTTCTGAAGGTCGGCGTAAACCTCGCGGATACGGTCGAACACCGCCTGGTCCCGGTCGCCGCGCGGATGAAAATGCCCGCCGATATTCGGACGCATGCCATGCGCGAGACCGTAGAACAGGTCGAATTTCAGACTCTCGGCCGTGCGGAGACCGCCGAAATCGCCCCAGTCATAAAAACGTCCCGTCATGTTCAGAATCTGCATGCCTGGCTTGATATTGCGCATGTAGTGCGCCATGGTCGGCAGGAATTCATACCCCCAGCCGGCTGTCGGCAGACATTCGCAGTCAAAAAAGGTGTCCAGCTCCCGGACCGTCCCGTACACGGGTCCGTTGAAGAACAGCATCGGATCCGGAATGATTTCCCTGACCGCGGCGGAAATGTCCGCGCAGAACCGAAGGATGGACTGACGGGAAAATTCCATGACGGCATCATAATCTGTATAGTCGACGCCCTGCTCCTTCATTTTCCGGACACATTCCGGACAAACGCACGGGACCGCGCCGAGACAGTCGAGGAAAAATCCGTTGACCGGGTAATTTTCGGCGATCTCACGGACCATGGCAATGAGATGATCCCGGTACGGTGTATTGCAACACATTGTGATGGCAAAAGGAGTAACCATGCCGAACTCGTCATGACCCGGCATACGGATCGTCCGCCATTCACGGTGCTGAATACTTTCGACGGTGCTGAGTCCGCCGTTGAGATATGCCACCAGCGCAATGTCTTTTTTCCGGCAAACCTGTGCCAGTTGTCCGAACAGATCGTATTTCAAGGCAGGATGCCGGATGCCGATCTTCGTGTCGTAATACGCCATGCCGACGTTGCACCTGGCGTGGAACGCAACGTAATCCGCGCCGCATTTTTTGATTTCATCCGTGAAGTGTTCGACGTCAAAATCCTTGCCGACGTCCGGGTTTTCATACTGCGTGTGATTGTCGTAAAACAGTGCATACTTAACTTTGTGCATGTTTGAGCCTCCGGGTTGTTTTTTGTATTTTCAGGCTGGCAGCCAGCCGTATGTTTTCGGTTTTTCCTGCGGGAAAACGACGCGGATGTTCCAGATTCTCAATCAGTTTTTCCGCTCCTGCCGCCCCCATGCCTTCGAAATCCTGCGCAACAGTCGTCAGCGGCAAGGCGGCAAAATCCGCAATCTGGATGCCGCCGAAACCGCAGATGCTGATTTCTTCGGGAATCGCCGTACCTGTCTGATACGCCTGCTGCATCATCCGGGCAGCCAGATAATCGGAATCGCAGACCACTGCCGATACTTTCCGGCGCAGCAGAGCGGTCAGACTCACGTTCTGTTCCGAATGCAGGATCAGCGGCCGCAGTCCGGCTTCTTTCATCGCGTCCCGGTAGCCATCCCGGCGTTTCTGCGCATATTCCGGATCATCCCCGGTGCCGTAGTAAGCAATCCGGCGGTGTCCTTCCCCGATCAGATACTGCACCAGTTCAGACATTCCCGCGGCATCATCACTGACTACGCCAATTCCGCCGATCCGGTTGGACAGATTGACCGGAATGCAGAAAATATCATGTTCCCCGCAGCAGGTCATGAGACGGTCGATATTTTCACGTCCCAGTTCTCCGGAAAGCAGAATCCCGCGAATATTCTGCGATTGCAGTCCGCTCAGAAAAACTTCCGGTTTCTCTCCCTGATAATGGAAAACCCGCAGGGAATACCCCAGCTCCGATACTTTCTGCAATGCGCCGTAGAGCTGGCGTCCGGCATATTCCACGGACGCGCGCGAATGGGAAACGAAGCCCAGCACACGGCTTTTTCCGCTTGCCATGGCGCGGGCGAAATCATTCTTGACATAACCGATTTTCAATGCGGACTTCCGAACCGTTTCCACCGTTTCATCCTTTATGCCGAAACGCGCCGCATCGCCGCGCATGACCACGGAAACCGTGGATACGCTCAACCCGGTCGCCGCCGCCAGATCTTTCAAGGTCGCCATGAAAAACAAATCTCCTGCAACGTTATAGATTTTGTCCGTTACTATAACGTTGCAGGCATCAAAAGTCAAATCAGGAATCAGCGAAAAGACACATTTATTCCGGATTTTTATGGTATTTCACAGAATTATTCCGGCTTTCCGGCTCCGACATCCACGATCTGCGAACAGCCGCGCGTAGTCGACAGCCGGTGCGCGATGATGAAAAGAGTCAGACGTCCATGCAGTACCTCGATGGCGTCAATAAACGCTTTCTCGGTTTCGTTGTCCAATGCGCTGGTGGCTTCATCCAGAATCAGGACACGGGGTTTGAGATACAGCGCACGGGCAATGCCCAGACGCTGCCGCTGTCCGCCGGAAAGCCGCGCGCCGCGTTCCCCGACCACCGTATTCATGCCGTCCGGCAGAGATTCCACAAAATCATACAGCTGCGCCATGCGGAGACATTCCGCCGCGCGCGCTTCATCCGGCTTATCCTCGCCCGCCCCCATGGCAATATTCGCCAGAATCGTATCATCCATAATATAAATGAACTGGGGCACATAACCGATCAGCGAACGCCAGGAACGGAGATTCTCACGGATGTCGCGTCCGTCCGCCAGAATTCTGCCGCTGTCCGGTTTCAGCAGTCCGGCAACCAGATCCGCCAGCGTGGTCTTGCCGCATCCGGTACGTCCGACAAATGCCACGGAAGTATTGACCGGAACCGTCAGAGAAAAACCGGAAAAAACCTGTTTTTCTGAACCTTCATAGGAAAAGCTGAGATTTTCCAGACGCAGTTCATGCTCGAAACGAACCGGCGGGGCATCGGATTGCAGCTGTTCCGCTGGCAGAGTGTCCAGGTCGCGGAACACAAAATCCACCACTGACTGCTGATGTCGCATATTCGACAGATGGTACTGAATCCGGGAAAGAGCAGGCATCAGCCGCACCATCCCTGCCCCGATCAGCGACAGTTTCAGCACAATTGACGTGTTGGCGGTTCCCGCCAGCAGATACAAAGCCAGCAGAAGCATTGCGCCGCAGACCATGGAGATTTCCAGCAGGAAGCGCGGCAGCTGCGCCAGCAGATTCATCAGACAGCTGAGATGTCCGGATCGGTCCACCGCTCTGCGGTTGCGTCCGGCGAAGATCTCTTCCGCGCCGCGAATCCGTATCTCTTTGATACCGTTGAACGTCTGGAGTTCGTTCAGCGTCCGCGCATTCTGACAGTCGAAATGTTCCTGTCCCAGCCGGAGATTGAGTTTGCGCAGGGGGAAATAAATCAGGAACGAAACAGACAGCGAAACAGCCAGAATCGCCAGAGTGGTCAGCGGTACGAAAAAGAACAGCATGGCAAAAATCATCACCACATTCAGCAGTTCGGTCAGCAGCATCAGCAGACTGAGCAGAACGGAATTGAAGCTGTAAGACACCAGATTCAGGTTTGCCATCAGCTCCGAAGTATTGCGGTTCAGATACATGGCATACGGAGCGTAAACATACGCCTGGAACAGCGAATCCGCCAGCCGGCAGGTTTTCCGGAACAGTACCTTGGACTGAAACCAGGTCAGAAAAATCAGGAAACCGTTTTTCAGCAGATAAACTGCCGCAATCAGCAGACAGAGCAGAAACAGGAAGGATCGTTCGGACGCCGGACGCAGCAGGAGGTATATCAGATCCAGATAATAATTCTGGAAAATCAGTTCCGGATTGGTCAGCATCGCGACTACCGGCAGCAGCAGACCGATTCCCAGCAGTTCCAGATTGGCGGCGATGAACATCAGCACCAGCAGCAGATAGAAAAGATACTTTTCCCGCCGCGACGAATGCCGCCAGATTGCCATGAGCATATTTTTCATATTGTAATTCCTGTTCATTCCTTGCTGTCTGTACTATAATCGCAACCGCCGCGGATTCAAAGTCCGAACCGTATTTTTTCCAAAAAAACAGCCGCATTCCCACAGCAGGAACACGGCTGTCTTTGCAAAGTCAGGGAAACTCAGACCAGCGTGAAGAACGTGGTGTCATTGAGTTCGCCCGGACGGAACGCCCGGAAACGCATTCCGAACTGGAACGGCTGAGCCGGAACTTTATACTGATCCGGCAGCGGACCTCCGCAGGAAGCGGAGCCGATTCCGGACTGTTTCCAATCCAGGTTCAGGCAGATGTTTTCCAGATACTCGATTTCATGCGGATGTTTCGCCTTCCAGGCGGCTTCCGGAGTGAAACGGTGCATACTGAAGTTGATGTTCGTATTCAGTCCGCGCACGGCGAAACCGCCCATGTGCAAATCGTAGAACGCAGCGCGGCGCACTTCACTGCGGTTGCCGTCCTCCTGCGGATGCACATACGGAGTGTAGAGAGCGTCGACACCCGCTTTGAACAGACCGACCCGCTGCGCTTCTTTGGAATCCACATAGGACTCGCCGGGACCAAGACCGAACCACTGGACACGATCCATTTCATCCGGGATGAACATCTGGAATCCGAGACGCGGGAAGAACGGCATTCCTTCAGAAGGCGTGCCGGAAACTTCCAGCGTAAAGCCGCCGTCCGGCAGGAAGGTATAAAGATACTCGCAGCGGATTCCCTGATGGAGAACCGGCGGAGCAACACGGGTAATCACTTTGACCGTGCCGTTCTCCGCATCCGCTTCGACTTTTTCCACCAGATGCTGCATCTGATGATAGCGGGCTTCCTCCCAGTGTTTCCAGCAGCCTGCCCACGCGCCCAGATCGTTGTCCGTGGGAGCGCGGAAAATATTCAGACGCGGACCGCGTTCCAGCAGCGGCAGCCCGTCATTTGTCCAGTTGGTGATCAATCCGGTATTCTTGTTGATTTCAATGAACGCTTCGTCCGCCGCCACGAACAGGGACTGCGCATCCTCGTCCATTTCCAGCTGAGGCAGACGCGCTTTGACTGTATTTTTGCGTTCAACGCTCTTGACCGGCAAAGCGAACTGCGCCCAGGCGATTTCGAATCCGGCACGCGCCCAGCTGGTATCACATGCCAGAGTGAACGACAGATTCAGGAAGTATTCCGCATTGGGTTTCGGACGGACCGGCAGCACGTACGGTACGGTTACGTCGCGGCTGGTGCGCGCCGGAATATCCAGCGGAGCCAGAGTTCCGGTCTGAACCGGTGTTCCGTTCTCGCTCACGCTCCACACCACATTCAGATGCTGCAGCGTAACGAAATCGTAATGGTTGGCAACCGTAACAATGCCTTTCTTCAGATCCTTGGCGGAGAACCGCACCGGAGAATACACTTTCTTGGCTTCAATCATGCCCGGAGACGGCGTTTTGTCCGGGAAAACCAGACCGTCCGCAATGAACGTGCTGTCGTTGGGTTCGTCGCCGAAATCGCCGCCGTAGCCAAAGTATTCATGCCCGTGTTCATCCTGGGTGCGGATGCCGTGGTCGCAGTATTCCCAGATGAATCCGCCCTGCATTTCCTTGTGGCTGAGGAACATCTGCCAGTAATCTTCCAATCCGCCGGGACCGTTGCCCATGGCATGAGCATATTCGCAGAGAATGAACGGTTTCTTTTTGCAATACTTCTTGACCAGATTGACGCATTCTTCCGGAGCGGCATACATTCTGGAAATCATGTCGGCGACTTCGCCTTCCTGATCCCGTTCATAGTGAATCGGACGCGTGTTGTCGCGGCTGCGGGTGTATTCCGCCATCTTCTTGTGGTTGACGCCGTAACCGGATTCATTGCCCAGCGACCAGATCACCACGGACGCATGATTCTTGTAGGCTTCCACCATGGCGCGCATACGGTCCACAAACGGCTTTTCCCATTCCGGCCACATGGAAGGATTTTTTCCTTCGTCATAACCGAACCCGTGTGTTTCCAGGTCGGCTTCGCACAGCACATAAAAACCGAGACGGTCGCACAGATCATAGAACATCGGGGCGTCCGGGTAATGGCAGGTGCGGATGGCGTTCACGTTATGCTGTTTGAGCAGAAGCAGGTCTTCCTCCATGGCGTCCAGCGTGAGGGCGCGTCCAAGATCCGTATTGAATTCGTGACGGTTCACGCCGCGGAACATCACCGGCACACCGTTGACCAGCAGATTGCCTTTCTTGATTTCAACGGTGCGGAATCCGACTTTCAGGGATTTGTACTCAATCACTGCGCCTGTCTGATCTTTCAGAGTAAGAATCAGGGTATACAGCACCGGAGTTTCCGCAGTCCAAGGCGAAACACTCTTCACATCCGCCTGAAGATTGACCGTAACCGCCTCTTCTTCGCCGATGTCTTCGATATAGCCGGACAGAGGTTTCTTGAAAACAGGTTTGCCGAAGGAATCGAACAGTTCCGCTTCCAGCGAAACATCTTCGGCGGAGATGTCATCGGTGTTGTAAATGCGCGCTTCAATGTCCAGTTTGCCGTTTTTGTACGTGCTGTCCAGCTGCGCTTTGGCAAAGAGGTCATAAATGTCCAGCTGCGGAACTGCGCTGACGGAAACGTTGCGGAAAATACCGCTCAGCCACCACATGTCCTGGTCTTCCAGATAGGTGCCGTCGGACCACTGCAGAACCTGAACGGCAATGCGGTTGACGCCGATCTGGGCGATGTCGGTGATGTCGAATTCGGCGGCGTTGCGGCTGCCTTTGCTCATACCGGCAAGCTGTCCGTTGACCCAGACATAATAGAAGGAATCAACACCGTCGAACTTCAGCAGAATGCGGCGGTCGGACCAGTCGTCGGTGATTTCAAATTCGCGGATGTAGCAGCCGGTCGGGTTTTCCGAAGGAACAAACGGCGGATTGACCGGAAAAGGATAATTGATATTGGTATAATGCGGATTGCCGTATCCTTTCATCTGCCAGTTGGACGGAACTACAATGTCATCCCATTCATCGCAGACATAGTCTTCCATGAAGAAAT
The DNA here is from genome assembly GCA_934661375.1 of uncultured Victivallales bacterium. Classification (GTDB taxonomy): domain Bacteria; phylum Verrucomicrobiota; class Lentisphaeria; order Victivallales; family UBA1829; genus SIG94. The sequence goes on along the minus strand of CAKUJH010000005.1, from coordinate 46,634 downwards.
CTTCGGGAACTTCGCCGGGACAGGAATAATAGGAAAATTTCCAGACGCCGTTGAGAAGTTTGTAGAAAGGCGAGAGGTTCATGTCGCCGATAAGCGCATTCTCCTTGTTCTCAAATGGAACCGTAAAAGCCCGGTCTGGCTGTTTGTTGATCGAAGTCAGAAGCTGGTTTTCCCAATCATTCATGATTTTTGATTCCTTTTCTGCATTATGTTTTTTCCGGAATTGTTGTAAGATAGCATACGGGATGAAGAATACAAGCATTTAATGGCAAAATGAAGAAGAAAATTGCGGGGTCTGAAAAAAAATCCGGTTTTTCTTCCGGAATACACTTGCCGGAACACCGGATTCATGCCATATTACAGTTTGAAATGCCGGAGAATGTCTGCGGCATGAAAAAAACAACAGGGGGGTTACGCTTATGGAAAAAATCATCATCATGGGATGCGGCGCCGCCGGCATGACCGCTGCAATTTATGCCGCCAGAGCCGGATTGAAACCGCTCGTACTGGCGGGCTCACTGCCCGGCGGACAGCTCACTCAGACTTCCGTTGTGGAAAATTATCCGGGATTCCCGGACGGAGTCGACGGGTCCGAACTCATGCAGAAATTTCTTCTGCAGACAGAAAGATTCGGCGCCCGGATCGAATATGAAAATGTGCAGAAAGTCAGCCTCACTCCGGGCGGTCCGCACACTCTGTTTCTGGAAGGCGGACGGGAACTGAAATGTCAGGTGCTGATTATCGCGACCGGAGCCGCTCCGCGCTGGCTGGGACTGCCCGGAGAGGAAAAGTTCCGCAATCACGGCGTTTCCGCCTGCGCGACCTGCGACGGTGCTTTCTTCCGCGGTGTTCCCGTCGTGGTTGCCGGCGGCGGAGACAGCGCCATGGAGGAAGCCTGTTTCCTGTCCCGTTTCGCCAGCGAAGTGCATCTGGTTCACCGCAGGGACTCTTTCCGCGCTTCCGCGGTCATGACCGAACGCGCCAAAGCCAACCCGAAAATCATTTTTCATCTGAACGCACAGATCACAGACATCTGCGGAAAAGACGAAGTCGAAGCCGTGGAAATCCGGGACAATGCCTCCGGACAGCTCACCCGCATTCCCTGCAAAGGGTATTTTGCCGCGCTCGGACATATTCCGCGCACGGAACTGTTCAAAGGTCTGCTGAACATGGACAGCTCCGGCTGTCTGAAACTTCAGGGACGGTCATCCCGGACCGGCATGGACGGCGTGTTCGCCGCCGGGGACTGTGCCGATCCGGAATACCGGCAGGCGGTTTATGCCGCAGGCATGGGATGTGCCGCCGCCATCGACGCGGAACGCTGGCTGAGTCAATGAAATTCCTGATCTACAATATTGCCTACGGGACGGGCGCACCCGGCGGACGCTGCGGACAGCTGCTGTCCCTGCCCCGTTATCTGCGGACAGAGCGGACGCATCTGGAAAAAGTGATTGACTGTCTTGCGGAACGGAATCCCGATGTCGCCGGGCTGCTCGAAGTGGACCGCGGTTCATTCCGTACCGATTATGCGGATCAGGGAATCATGATTGCCCGTGCGCTGCATCTGTACGCACACGGGGCAGTCAAATACGCGCCGGGTTCCCTGCCCCGCCGGATACCGATTCTGCGGGAACAGTCCAATGTTTTTCTGACCCGTTCCCCGCGCACCCCCTGCGCCTTTCATTATTTTCCGTCCGGCATGAAACGGCTGGCACTGGAAACGGAAAGCGGCGGAGTCCGTTTTTTTCTGCTGCATCTGGCACTTTCGGCGTCGGTGCGGAATGAACAGCTGAACGCTCTGAAGGAAATTCTGCGGCCGATCCGGACTCCGTATCTGGTCGGCGGCGACTTCAATCTGTTCCGCGGCAAAGGCGAACTGCGCGCCTTCATGAAGGAACTCGGTCTGAAATCCGCCAACCGCACCAATCAGCCGACTTTCCCCTCCTGGAAACCGGAACAGCAGCTGGACTACATTCTTTATTCCCCGCAGATCCGTCCGCTCCGCTTTGAAGTCGGCACGGAAAAAGCCTCCGATCACCTGCCGGTCATGCTGGATTTTCAGATTGTCTCCTGAAACTCATTCCGCGAAGACCCGGTCCGCCAGCGACCGCAGTTCTGCCGCGGCCTTGCGGATGTCCGGCTGCGAGAATATGGCGGAAACCACCGCCGCACCGTCTGCACCGCTTCCGGCGAAACGCGGCAGATTCTCCAGTGAAATTCCGCCGATCACCACCACCGGAATCTGCACTGTCTCACCAATTGCCCGCAAGGTTTCGAAGGACAACACTTCGGCATCGGTTTTCGTGGCAGTGGCAAACATCGCACCCACCCCCAGGTAATCCGCGCCGCCGCGTTCCGCCGCCAGAGCTTCTTCCACGGTATGCACGGAAACCCCGACGATTTTCTCCGGACCGAGCAGACGCCGGGCTTCCGCCAGTGCCATGTCGGACTGCCCGACATGCACACCGTCCACATCCGCTTCCAATGCTGCCTGAACATCATCATCAATGACCAGCGGGATCTTTGCCGCCGCGCAGATCTCCTTGAGTTCCAGGGCTTCCCGCACAATGGCGGCATGATCGAGTGTTTTTTCCCGAAGCTGAACAAAAGTTGCACCACCGGCAACCGCCTGACGCACCTGTTCCGTCAGTGGCAATGCGGATGTTCCGCCGGTTACGGCATACAGCCGCATGGATTCTTCAGTGCATTTCACAGCGGACACTCCTTTCCCAGTCCGCTGTATCGGCGCAGTAAAACGCATCGATCAGACGATTGCGGTATGTGGCATTTCCTTCCTGCGGCAGCAGCAGAGCCTGGGCGCGTTCTCCGGCAATCCCCATGGCGCAGAATGCGGCGCAGACACTTTCAAAATATTTTCCGCCGGACGCCGCGGCAAAAGCTCCGGTAACCACACTCAACATACAGCCGCTGCCCGTAATTGCCGACATCATGGGATGTCCGTTGCGGACCGCGCAGACCCGTCCATCCGGCGCGGCAATCAGGTCGATGGCTCCGGAAACGGCGGTTACGCAATGATTCTTCCGGGAAAATTCACACAGCAGTTCCGCACCGGATGCCAGATTTTCATCCGTGATGCGGTCAATCTCCGCGGCATCAACTCCGCGGCTGACCGAGCCGGCATTCATCATCATTTTGAGTTCGGACATATTGCAGCGGACCACATCCGGCTGGACTTCCGACAGAATACGCATGGCTGTTTCCGTTCGCAGCCGGGACGCCCCTGCACCCACGGGATCCAGCACCACCGGATGCCCCAGTTCCTTCGCGCGGCGGCTGGCGGAAAGCATGGATTCAACCGTCCGGGAATTGAGCGTGCCGATGTTCAGCACCGTTCCCGCGCAGATGGAGGTGATTTCCGCCGTTTCCGCGGCATCGTCCGCCATAATGGGCGACGCCCCGCACGCCAGCAGAATATTGGCGCAGTCATTGACCGTAACATAATTCGTGATGCAATGGATGAGCGGATGTTCCGCCCGGACCCTGTCAAAATACTGTTTCATGTTTTCCTCACTGGTAAATGAACAATAATATACACAATTCCGGCGAAAATGCAATTCCGGCAGCGCAGAAAGCCAACCCCCGGAAGCACTGCCGAAACAGCGTTTCCGGGGGTTGGGGGAATGAGGGTCATTTTTCAGGATATGATTTTCAGCCGCGGCGGCGCAAGAATACCCGAAACCGCACGCCAGCCTTCCAGCTGATTGGCATTCGTGTTCGTCAGACGGACCCGGAATTCATGTCTGCCGTGCAGTGCAGGAAAGCGGAACTCGTACGGTGCCCAGACCTGTCTGCCCGCCGGTTCTTCATCAATGAACAGTTCCGCTGTGTTTCCCGCAGTGAACACTTCCAGCGCGTTTTCTCCCAGACACTCCGCCGTGAAAAAATAATCCGCGCTGCCGGAATAGAAAACCTGTCCCTGATCCGCCCAGGAGCCGGCAGACAGCTGTTTCCGGCGCGGGGAAAGACGCAATGCCGGAGCCGCTACGCTCATTTCGTAACTCTGGAACACCAGCTGTTCCGTACTCACATCAAATCCGCCCCGGAGATAGACCGGCATATGTGCCTGAACACCGGAAAAATCCAGCTTATGAACACCCGGTTCCGGCTCAAACACATATTCCGTGTACGCATCATCAAAAACCGGACACGGTTTCCCGCCGGGAAACGCTGCGCCGTCCAGCCGGACATCCGTTCCCGCCGGAACCAGCAGACGGAGTTCCCCGACTTTTTCCTCAACCGTGAACTCTCCCGGCTGGAAAAGCGTGATGTTGTTCAGCTGATTCCACTGCACTGGACAGGGCATCGGTAATTCCCGGCAGCAGATAACCGCCGTACTTCTGCGCCAGCATTCATACGGACCGCCGAATACGCCGATTTCGCCCGGAGCAAAGGCGGCTGGATATTTCCTGCCGTTGAAGACCAGCGTTCCGGACAGCTCACGATCCGCCCAGATATTCGCGGCAAGAATATAGCGTGTCCCGTCCGCCAGTTCCCGAAGCATCCATGCCAGCTCTCCGCCGTCAAACGAGGCAAACTCTTCCGGAATATCCGGATTCTCTGAACCGTCCGGAACGACCACATAATTGACTGCCCGGCGGGACAGTTCATCGCACAGATCAAAAATGCTGTCCTGCGATCCCTGCCAGATTTTCCGGGTGGGATCAGCAATCCGGACCGGATCAGCGTATTTTCCCTGCGCCGCAATGAAGGAATATTTTTCCAGAAAACCGTTCAGTTCCCGGATTCCCGGCAGATGCAGCAGTTCCGGCGGAGCAAAAATTTTCGTTGCACCGCGGAAAACATGGTGAACCGCGTGCGGAATGAAGAAATTGATTCCCTGCATGATCTGCCAGGCGGCAATCCGGCGCAGCAGTTCCGGCGAAGAACTCCAGTTGGTCGCGGCAAAGGCTTCACACAATACGCGTTCGCGTCCGTACAGCCATGCCGCGGACGCCGCATACTTGGCGCGCAGATCCCATTTCGTCTGATGAAAATGCGGATTGACCGTGCAGCTGCCGCCGTATTGCGCCTTCGGGGTGAAGTAGCGGCTGTCATAATGCGTGCCGCCGTCCAGCTCCGCCAGCTCATGGTCCGTTCCCGGACGGCTTGACCAGGACAGCAGACGCAGGGTTTCACCTTCCGTGAACACCGAAGAACGGTCGCATTGCGCATAAGGAAACGGTCCGGTATCCGATGTGTGGAACGCATATTCCAACCCGTTGGCGATGCACCACTGATAGTTGTTCCGGAACCAGTTCTGATACAGTTCCGAAGCCAGTTCCCAGTAGTGAAGCGACGCCGGGTGCTTTTCATCCGTCATGATTTCTTTCAGCAGTGGCAGGATGTCATAACCATATTTCCGCTGAAAAACCGCGGCGAAATTCCGCGACCACGGATAATACCGTTCTCCCTTCATTTCCGCACGGGTGAAATGGTTGTAACGCCGGTTGTCGGCGTCGGAAAAGAAACCGCGCAGCACATTCCCGAAATATTTCCGGAAACGTTTTCTGTATTCTTCATAAACCAGTTCGATGAACAGACGCGAACTTTCCGGTTCCTCGAAAGCGGGGAATCCCCAGGAACAGACCACCGGCACCGCTTCGCCGTCTTTCAGCGTCAGCCGCATCTGAACCAGTTCCGGCGCACGTTCCCGAATCCGGTTCCCCGCATCGCCCGGCGGATAGTCCCAGCCGTCATTGATCCAGATTTCCAGATGCAGTTTCTCTGCGGCTGCCAGAAAATGACCGATCGTTTCAAACCAGAATTCGGAAAGATACTGTTCCCGGTCAAATCCGTCCGGCGGTTTGTTGAACAGAACGGCTCCACCGAATCCGGCGTCCGCCAGATCACGCAGACGTCTTTCCGCCGTTGCTGCGTCCAGTTCTTCCGGTTTTGTCGTGTTGATGAAATAGAACGGCAGTGGTTTGTAATTTTGCTTGTTCATGCGTATGCGGCTTTCTGTATTGAAATGCAAAAGACACTCCTCCCCCCGCAGGAAGGAATGTCGTGTTCTGAAGCTTACCAGTAACGGGAGAAATTCTTCCCGTTGTAGAGGTATTTCAAGGTGAATGCGGTCGCATCCATGGCGTGCGGTCTCAGCCATTCCACATGGCCGTCCCAGAACATCCAGTTGGAGCCGGACTTGTGGGATGCATCAGGATCGTTAAGTCCGCCCAGGGTATAAGACCCGATGGGCAGCAGCCACTGGAGACTTTGCGTGCCGGCGTTGCTGGCACGGGATTTGCAGCCGAAATCAAACACCACGGTGATTTTGGACGGGCTTTTATTGCCGCGGTTGTTGCGGATATCGCTGTTCAGCGAGCCGTAGGAGTCATCCGGCGGAGTCATGAATTTTCCATCCGCTTTCAGCCAGCCCAAAGAGTTGCGGTTATAGGCGTAGGACAATTTCGGCTGAGTGGGTGCGTCCGCCGGAATATTGTCGCTCGGACATTTCAGCACTTTCAGAGAAGCTGCCGGCGTTTTGGACCAGATATTGACAATGCTGGTATCCAGTTTGCCGAACAGATACAGGTGCCAGGCATAATTCTGATTGTCGTTGCTGCCGGCAGCCATGAATCCCAGCGGATAACTCTGATGGTCGCTTTCATAAACCGCCATCTGCGTTCCGATCTGTTTCAGATTTGCCACACACGAAATTCTCTGTGCGGATTGTCTGGCTTTGTTCAATGCAGGGAGCAGCATACCGGCAAGAATTGCAATGATCGCTATAACGACCAGCAGTTCTATAAGTGTAAAACTCCGTCGCATAACATTGATTATGTTTAACCCGCCAAACTTGTTTTTCTTCATTTTGTACCTCCTTGTTCACTCTGTCTGTTTATTTTCATACTCAAAATCATCTTTTCTCTGTCACATAATCAATGTTATGCGATGTTCTCCTTCTAAAAGTTTCATAAGAATTCCGGTTCCATGTTCTTTCCCTTCGTTTTTTCTATTTTTCATTACCCGGTTGTCATCTGCAATTTCAAATAGACATTCGTCAATGACTTCTGAAATTACTGCCTTCAATAGCATATTATATTTGTTTTTGAATCTTTGACAACAGGAGAAGATGGTATAAAATGGACAAAAAAGAGGAAAGAAGCGACAATCCGCTAAAAAAAGCCGGAAAACTGTCATATCCGGTCATTCCTCCAGATCATTTTCCGGTTCACGGGCGGCGCGCTGCTGTTGCTGAACATACTGTTTCGGTGTAATTCCGAAGAAATGACGGAATACCCGGCAGAAGTGGCTGGTGTCGTGAAAACCGAGAGTGGCGGCGACGTCTTTCACCAGCTGCCGGTTTCCTGCCAGAAGTTCCTTGGCGTATTCCAGACGTTTCAGCATGATGAATTTTCCCAGAGACATGCCGAATTCCGCTTCCACAATCCGGGACAGGTGCCGTTCCGAAAAACCGACCGCCTCCGCAAAACTGCGCGCATCCATGGAAAAATTGCTCCACACCGCAATCATATAAAGAAGACGCCCGATCACTTCCTGATTTTTTGCAACATGTGCAACACCTTCATTGACGGGCAGTTCCGGAAAATTTTCCTGAAAGAAACTCAGGATCAGCTCCCGCAGTTTGCAGGAAGCGTATTCCTGCCAGTAAGGTTCATGCTTTTCCACAATGGACCGGAGCTGACTTTCCAGCATCCGGAATAAAGCGGAGCAGCGGAACTGGCAATTCCGTTTGGCGATCGCCTCGCGGAACATGGACAGATTCAGCTGGTATTCCGGAGCAAACGGATTTATGAGCAGATGCGCCAGCGTGGAACCGGTGAGAGTGTTGTATTTCCCGGTAACTTTCCGAAGATGCGGCAGTGCCGACGGAATCAGGACACAGCGGCCGTCGTTTTCCTGCAAAATAATATTCTGTTCCTGAACCTGATAGATACAGCTGTTGTTCCTCACATAGCAGAACTCATAATAGTAATGCTCATGCACGGTAGTCGTGAATGCGCCCCGCCGGGAATCATGAAAATTGGTTACCTTCACACTCAATGGTCCCACCCGGAACGCCTCCATGGATGAAGTTACCGCCTGCAAACGCTGATTGAATATTTCCTGCTGCATGTCTTAAATATCCTCTTTTTTATCTACTATATCATACTATTTGAACTTGTCAACCGATCCATTTCCGATTATAATTGAATATCAGAAAAAATTTCCGATGACAAGCAGCAACAGAGAGCAGAAAGGACACGGGACATGATATTCTCAGAAATAAGGCATCAGGTCGAAATGACCGGAACGTACCTCGGCACACCGTCCATGGTGCGTATGCCGGACGGAACCCTGGTGGTGAGCCACGATTACTTCGGAGCAGCCGCCGCGGACAACCGTCCGGGTTTGACCAGTATATACCATTCTTACAACAACGGAAAAGACTGGGTTTCCATCACTCACCTGGTCAACATGTACTGGGGAACGCTGTTCCTTCACCGCGGCAGTCTGTATCTGTTCGGCGTTACGCGGGAATACGGCGATCTGGTCATCCGCCGCAGTACGGACGGCGGCCTCACCTGGACATATCCGACGGACAGCCGGAGCGGTCTGCTCCGCAAAGCCAGCGAAGGGTACACCATGCCGAACTACACCACAGGCGTCTGCGCCAAAATCATCCGGAACGGCAGACTGATGATTCCCGCGGATCTGCTGTATGCCGACGGAACCGCTCCGGTATACCGTCCGGACCGGGAAAGCGCCATGATTTTTGCTGTTCCGGAAGATGCGGATCTGCTGGACGCCGCCAACTGGAGCGAAAGCAATGCGCTGCCGTTTGAACGGACCAAAGTTCCTGATCAGAAACTGCCGGTGGAGACCAGCGGGCTGCTGGAAGGACGGCTGAAACACGCAGACCCTGTGCTGCAGGTCAGCGGCTGGCTGGAAGGCAATCTGATCGAAGCGCCGGACGGAAGTCTCAAATACATGACACGGATTCATCTGGCGCAGCCGAACAAAGCGGCAATTCTGGATGTGTCCGATGACGGCTCGCGTCTGAGTTTCGATTACGCATCCGGCATCATTGATTTCCCCGGCGGACACTCCCGGTTCATTCCCCGCAAAGATCCCGTTACCGGACTGTATTTCACCCTGACCAATTATGTGGACAATCCGGACTATTTCTGTGAACGGCATGAGCTGGATCTGGCGGTTTCCGAAGATTTGCGGAACTGGCGCATGATCAAGCAGATTCTGAAGGATGACACCGGAATGAGTGAATTCTTCTCCGCGCATCTGACCGGATTCCAGTATGTGGACTGGCTGTTCGACGGCGATGACATTGAATTTGTCTGCCGTACCGGATACCGCGGCGCGCACACATTCCATGATTCCAACCGGATCACTTATCACCGCATCCCCGGTTTCCGCAAACTGCTGTCCTGACAAATTTTAACCCCTGAACATAAAAAAACAACAGGAGATGGTATGAAAGTCAAATTGATGACAAGTCTGTTTCTGATGACGGCGATGATGGCGTCCGTCCACGCCTTCGAATTTGCCAGAGACGGGAAAGCATCCTGCGTGCTGGTTCATTCCGACCGGATGGCGGGACTGGACAAACAGGCAGTGGATGAACTGAAAACGTATCTGGAGAAAATGACCGGAGCAGAATTCACGGTTCTGCCGGAAAGCGGAAAGAAGAACGGGCCGGCAATTTATCTGGGCAATACACGCGCCGCTGCCGAACAAGGCATTGACGCTGCCGTATTTCAGGACGAGGAATGGCAGATTCTGGACAAGGGAAATGAACTGTACCTGACCGGCGGACAGCCTGCCGGGACATATTATGCGGTCCGTTCCCTGCTGGAAAAAGCCGGATGCTGGAGTCTCACCCCGGATCAGGAAATCGTGCCGAACCGTCCGTCTCTTGCCATGAATCAGCTCAACGAACGCAAGAAACCTGCCATCGCCGGACGCAATTTCTATGACGGGCTGCCCTGGATGATGACCTACACCAAAGTTCCGAAAGAACAGGTCAATGCGTATTGGCTGCACCGTTTGCGCAACCGTTACAACGGCGGACACGGCATCGGCCGCAAGGAAATTCAGGATGCGTTCTATCTTTCCCGACACTTCAAACTCACGCAGCAGGTCCCCGGTTATCATACCATGTCCTATTACGTCGACCCGACGCTGTATGAGAAACATCCGGAATACTTTGCCATGGACGAACATGGCAAACGGGTTCGTCCCAAGATTCTTTTTGACAAAACCGCGGTGAACACCACGTACTGCTACACGAACAGGGATGTCAAGCGGATTGCGCTGGAAAACATGCTGAAAACCATTGCGAAGGACCGAGAAACCGGGACCAGCGCCGACTGGCCGGTGGTCTATGACTTCTCCGCGCTGGATTCCTATACCAAAGTATGTCTCTGCCCGGAATGCAGAAAACTGGTCAAGGAAAAAGGCTCCAACGCCGACCTGCTGCTGGATCTGGTCAATTATCTGGCGGACAATGTCCGGAAGAAATATCCGGATGTGATCATCCGCACCTTTGCGGCATACAACGGCGTCAAATATCCGCCGGTTTCCACGAAAGCCGCCCCCAATGTGCTGTGGCAGTATTGCGATTCCTTTTCCCGTTCGGACTGCTTCCGTCCGCTCACCCACAGCATCAACCAGGAACTGCTCGCGCAGCTGAAATCCTGGCTGAACAGCGGCGGCCGCATGTCTCTCTGGGATTACGGCAACATCGGCGACCGGTATTTCTACCCGCCCCGCATTGAAACGGTCATCGACTCATTCAAGGATGATCTCCGGCTGTTCCGCGACAGCAATGTGCTGGCGGTTTTCTATGAATGTGAAACCAGCGAAGTTCTGGTGCAGAATTTCGCCGAAATGACCAAATTCCTGTATGCCCAGCTGGCTCTGGATCCGGAAAAGGATATGGAACAGCTGATTGAAATCTTCATGAACGGATACTACGGACCCGCCGCTCCCATGCTCCGGGAATACCTGGAAACCATCCGCAAGGGCGTCCGGGACTGCAAGCAGCATCAGCTGACCAACCGGGTCGCCAACTGGCCGCACATGACCCTCCGTTTCATGATGGAATCCTATCAGAAATTCAAAGAAGCCGAAAAACTGACCGAACCGGGCAGCGTCTACCGGAAACGGCTGCACTATGAAATGATTCCGCTGCTTTATCTGATGATTCAGAACAGCGACGACTACAAGGCGGCTCTGGACAAAATCGGCACGTCTGAAAAACAGCTGATGGCGGAATACAAGCTCTACACCGAAGAATTCATCACCCGCCTGAACGGCGCAGATATGACGCGTCCGCGCAAAACCGTGGATGACACCATAAAGATTCTGTCGCTGAAATACCCGATTCCGCAGAAGTTCAAAAGCATATCCCCGGAACTGGTGCGTGTGGTCGGACCGTCTAAATTCCGTCAGTTCAAGCACATCGGCTCTGCCATCGTGGAAGATCCCCAGTCGCTGTACGGACAAGCCATCAAGGCATCCGGGCTGAACAAGGACTGGCACGGCGTCGGCAAAAAAATCGCCGCAACCAAGACCATTCATGTTGCCCCGGCATTTTTCAAGTTCGGCAATACATCCATGAACATCACGCAGATTCCGCAGGATGAAAAGTATCACTGGTACAAGTTCCCGAAATCCGAAGTGCTGAATTCCGCCTCGTATCTCTGGGGGCAGGGATGGGCGATTCAAGTGGAACTGGCGCACCTGTTCGTGCTGGGCGACGGCAGCCGCGAAATCAATCTCTGGGACTGCTGGGTATCCCTGAAATTCACCGGTCCGGAATGGGTCAAGGGGTCGACAAAGGACAACGCCATCTATCTGGACAGTGTAGTGCTGCTGCGTCCGGAACAGAAAAAATAATTCAAGGAAAAAATTCCGGAATTCCGGTCCGTCTCAATGGATTCGGATCGGAACAAGGAAAAATTCCGGCAAGGAAAACATGAACAATCTGAACTTTTTTCTGGAAAAAATACAACGCGGGGAAGTTCCGCTGGGACTGGTGGTAACCTCCTCCGATCCGGCGGTCTCCGAACTGGCGGCGGCGTGCGGCATGGATTTCATCTGGATCGACGGAGAACACTCGCCGCTGACCATTCATGACATCTATCACCATATTCTCAGCACCAAAGGAACCCGCTGCGCCCCGTTCGTCCGGGTCGGCGCAAATCTTCCGCATCTGCTGAAACCCGTGCTGGACCTGAACCCAGCCGGCGTCATCATTCCGATGATCAAAACAGCGGAGGACGCCCGGCAGGCGGTGAGTTTCTGCCGCTATCCGGACTTCGGCGGAGAGCGCGGTTACTCGCTGCGGCGCAACCACAACTTCGGGGCGATCCCCTTCCCCGAATATCTGGAAAGTTCCCGCACGGCACCGCATGTCATTCTGCAGATCGAACACAGAACCGCCGTGGAGAATCTGAAGGAAATTCTTCAGGTGGAAGGTGTCGGCTCGGTCTGCATCGGACCTTGCGACCTGTCCGGCTCTTACGGCAAAGCCGGACAATGGGACGATCCGGAAATCATTCATGCCATTGACTTCATCCGCGAAGAAACGCTGGCAACCCGCGGACGGGTTCTGCTGGGCGGTTTCTGTGCCGGTCCTTTCTGGGAAAAACGTTTCATGCAATGGCGTGCCATTGCGGAAGATACCGCCGCCCTGTCAGCTAAACTCCGGGAACTGATCCGGAAAAATACCCCTTGAAAATACGGAGCGGAAGATCTGCCGTTACAGATTCAGGCAGATCTTCACGCCTTCCAGAATCATCTTCGCGGCGATGGCGGAAAGAAACAGACCCGTCAGACGCGTAATCACGGAAATCATGGTGCGGTTCAGTATCTTGTCCGACCACACCCCCAGCAGCAGAACCCCGCCCAGTACCAACACCCCGACCGCCAGCGCAGCCAGATTGCCGCAGGATGTCAGGAACGAGCCGCCATGCTCACTGCCGATGATAATCAGCCCCGCAGCCGTGCCGGGACCGACCGCCATCGGAACAGCCAGCGGCACCACGGAAATCGAAGTGTCCGACGGATCCGCCTTGCGCACCGAACGTTCATTGCCCCAGACCAGCGAAATGGAACAGATCATCAGCACAATTCCGCCGCCGACTTTGAACAGATTCAGATTGATGTCGATCAGCGAGAAAATAATGTTGCCGCTGAACAGCACCACGGCTCCTGCCGCCAAAGCCGCCAGACAAGTATGAATCATGATCCGCAAACGCTGTCCGGACGTCCGGCTCCCGGTCAGGGCGATGAAGGTGGACAGCACAGCAAACGGATTCAGCAGAATGGATATCTTGAATGCGTCTTTCAGAAAAATTTCCATGATTCTCTCCTCTTTTTGTTTGATATATTATTTCAAAGTATGATATACTATACATTATTCTTTCCGTAATTCAAATCAGAAAGCAAAGAATATCAAACAAAATTCTTGATATATTAAACACGCTGATTCGCGGCATACACGGAGACTGTTCATATATTTTACCGAAAAGAGATTGTTTTTCCGGCAAAAACCGGGCATTTTCCCGCGAATCGGATATTTTTTCTGTTTTTTCCGCAAAAACAGGCCGGATTTCACTTGACGCATACCTGAAAGACAGCTACATTGCCGCATAGACCTAAAAGAGAGATTCAGGAGGCATCAATCATGATAAAACTCAATCAGGGAGATAAAATCCTTTTCATCGGCGACAGCATCACCGACTGCGGCAGCTCGCTTTGCGACGACATCAATTACCTCGGTCACGGCTACCCCGTGTTCATCGCGTCCGAAATGGGCGTGAGACACCCGGAACTGGAACTGACGTTCGTCAATTCCGGCGTCGCCGGAAACCGCGTTTCGGACTTGGCAAACCGCTGGCAGCGCGATGTTCTGAACCACAAGCCCCAGGTGCTGACCGTTCAGGTCGGGATCAACGACGTGGCAACCCGTTACGACGGCGATATTTCCATCAGCACTATGGAATTTGCCGAAGTATATCATTCGCTTCTGGACAGTATCCGCAAGGAACTGCCGGAAACGAAAATCATTCTGATGGAACCGTTCCTGCTGCCGCTGCGCGAAGAACTCCGCCGCTGGCGCGCCGATCTGGATCCGAAAATCCAGGCGGTCCGCGACCTTGCCGAAGAATTTGTCTGTACGCTGATTCCGCTGGACGGTATTTTTGCCGCAGCCGCATGTCGGCGTGAAAAATCCTTCTGGACAACCGACGGTGTGCATCCGACCCCCACCGGTCATGCACTCATCGCCGAAAGCTGGATCGCCGCCACTTCCTGCTGACGGGAGAGGTATTCTTTCCATGCTTGATTTTCATACCCACAGCCGGGCGTCCGACGGTTCGGATACCCCGGCAGAACTGCTTCATGCCGCTCTTCAGGCGGGCTTGACGGCAATCGCCCTGACCGATCACGACACACTGTCCGGGCTGCCGGAATTTCTGAAAGCGGCGGAGGGACAGCCGATCACTGCTGTCCCCGGAGTAGAAATCTCATCCAGCCTGTACAATAAGGAAATTCATATTGTCGGGCTGTTCATCGACCCGCATTCAGAATCGCTGAATACGTTTCTGGAAAATGCGCGTGAGAACCGCAACCTCCGAAACCGGATCATGCTCGAAAAGCTGAACGCCATGGGATATGCCGTTACCGAAGAGGAAGTGCGCATCTGCGCCGGAGGAGAAAGCGTCGGACGCCCGCACATGGCGCAGATGCTGGTTCAGAAAGGTTTCTTCCCGACCATACAGGACGCCTTCGACCGTTGTCTCAAACGGGGTGCGCGGGCATACACGCCGCGTGTACTGGCTTCGCCGGATGAAAGCATACGCGCCATTCACGACGCGGGCGGACTGGCATTCTGGGCGCATCCGGTATACCGCGCCAGAGGCGAACGTTCCATGGTCAGGCGTTTCCTCAGAGTCATGACGCCGCACGGACTGGACGGTATCGAAACCTGCTACCCGGTGTTCACGGCACGGCAGACGGAAATGCTGTCCGCCATGGCAAAGGAATTCGGACTGCTCCGGACCGGCGGCACGGATTATCACGGCATCTATCATCCGGGCATCCGGCTGGGCTGCGGCGACGGTTCACTGATTGTTCCGGACGAACTGCTTGACGCCATGCGCAGCAAACTGGCGGAGCGCAAATGACTCCGCTGACGGACGCACACACGCACCGGCTCCCGCGGGAACCGGATCAGAACGCTCTGGTCAACCTGAACTGGAATTTCCTGCCGGAAAGCCGTCCTGCCGGAGTTTATTTTTCATTGGGGATTCATCCGAAAGACGCGGATTCCATCTCATTGGAACAGCTGAAAAACGCTGTACGGCAGACCCCCTGTTCCGCAATCGGGGAATGCGGGCTGGATCCGCTGGCTCCGGTACGCATGGAAAAACAGCGTGCCGTTTTCCGGCAGCAGATCGAACTGGCACAGGAACTCGCGCTCCCGATGGTGATCCATTGTGTCCGGCTGCATTATGAAATCATCCATTTCCGCAAACAGTGCTGGAAACATCCGGAAATTCCCTGGCTGGTTCACGGATTCCGCGGAAAACCGGAAACCGCCATGGCTCTGCGGAAAGCCGGATGTCTGCTTTCGCTGTCGCCAGTCTGGCTCATGCACCTGCACCGCTTTCCGGAAAAACTTTCCGGCACGGATTTTCTGCTGGAAACGGATGAATCAAAAATTCCGCTCCCGGACATTTACCGCCGCACCGCGGAATTGCGGAACGAAACACCGGAAGAACTGTCCGCCATACTGAACCGCAATTTCCGCACTCTGCTGAACCTGAACGGCTGAAAGCGGACAGTCCGTCACTTGGTTCAAATCATTTTATACGCTTTCAATACTTTTTTGAATGCTTCCCGATAAGGAGACTGCAATGCCGCTTTCTGCGTAGGAAATTCTGTAATGGTGATGCTTTCCGCTTCATCGGATTCGTCTTCCGCAGGTTCATCGAAAAAACTCTTTTTGCAGACGGCAATACATAAACCGAAATCTGAATCAGAAATAAAAAGATACTGCTCTTCCCTGGATTCGTCGTCATAATAAACATCCATTCCGCCTTCCGCGATACACACGGGCGGCGGACTGCAGAAAAACACCCGTTTTGCATGAATTTCAAAAACAGACACACTCTCAATTTTTCTGTCTTTGCTTTTTGCCTTCGATCTTGATTTTGCTCTCATGTTCAAATCCTCCTCTTTCTGGATTTCATCGGGATTCCGTATTATAACATAGCATATTTAAACGACTATTCAACTTTATTTTTCTGATATTGTCAAAAAAAAGACGGCTGAAAACCTTTCAGTCTCCAACCGTCTCTTTCAGTCTGAGTGGAATTACATGGCTTCGGGAACACCGATTGTAAGTGTTGCCAGACCGTCTTCCAGAATATCGCGCACGGCAAAACACAGCGCAATGCGCGAAGCGATCACTGCCGGATTTTCCGCGTTCAGCACCTGTTTTTCGCGATAGAAACGGTTGAACGCTTTTGCCAGTTCCAGCAGATAATTGACCACTGCGGAACAATCCATTTTTTCCGCGGCGGCTTTCAGAACTTCCGGATAACGCGCCGCCGTAATCGCCAGCGAACGTTCCTCCGCGGAATCCGTGAGCGACCAGTCCGCCGCCGAATCCACGCAGATGCCGCGTTCCGCCGCTTTGCGCGCGATCGAATGAATACGCGCGCAGACATACTGGACATACGGCCCGGTATCGCCTTCGAATTTCAGCGAAGCCTGGGGGTCAAACATCATCGTGGTCTTCGGATTGAATTTGAGCAGCATGAATTTCAGTGCGCCCATGCCGATGATTTCGGAACGATCCTCCAGATCGGCGGGCGGTTCCGTTCCTTCCGGAACCCGTTCCAGCGCCGCAGTGCGCGCCAAAGCGTGCATTTCATCGAACAGGTCGTCGGCATCCACCACCGTGCCTTCACGGCTTTTCATTTTCCCGGTCGGCAGATTGACCATGCCGTAGGACAGGTGATGCAGATCCGAAGCCCATTCATGCCCCATTTTCTTCAGGATGGAGAACAGCATCTGGAAATGAAGGATCTGTTCATCGCCGACCACCCAGATCATGGCATCCGGTTCGAACTCCCGGTGTTTGAGCAGCGTGGTTCCGATGTCCTGCGTGATGTAAACGCTGGTACCGTCCTTGCGCAGCAGCACCTTTGTGCCGAGCTTGCCCAAGTCCGCAATGACCGCCCCGTCTTCGCGCCGGGTGAAAACGCCGTCTTCCAGACCTTTGCGGACATTGTCTTTGCCCAGCAGGTAAGTCTGGCTTTCCAGATACGTTTTACGGAATTCCACGCCCATGCGGGCATAGGTTTCATTGAATCCGGCAATCACCCAGGAATTCATGAGTTTCCAGAGGGCGACGGTATCGGGATCAGAATTTTCCCATTTGCGGAGCATTTCCTGCGCGGCTGCGCCGATTTCCGTTTCCAGAAACAGTTCGTCATCGGATTTTTCCGCCAGTTCCGGTTTGGCGGCACGGAGAGCTTCCAGCTGTTTCTTCAGTTCAATATTATACCGGACATAATAATTTCCGACAAAATGGTCGCCTTTGATTCCGGATTTTTCCGGAGTATCGCCATTGCCGAAGCGCTGATATGCCAGCATGGATTTGCAGATATGAATGCCGCGGTCATTGATCAGGTTGACCGGCACAACGTCATGACCGACACGGGACAGGAGTTTGCAGACACTCATGCCGATGGTATTGTTGCGGACGTGTCCCAGGTGCTGCGGTTTATTGGTGTTGGGGGCGGAATACTCGATCAGGATGCGTTTGCGCGCATTCTGCGGCAGCTGTCCTTCCTGAAGCAGAACGGGAATGTTTCCGACCGTATCCCGGAACAGCGCATCGGCTTTGAGCGTGATATTGACAAACGCCTTGATGCGTTCGGCTTTCAGCACTTCGGGATCGGCATTCAGCAGTTCAACAGTTTTTTCCGCGACCATATCGGGAGCGGCTTTGAAAATCCGGGCAAAACGGAAGCAGTTCACGGTAACATCTCCGCTCATATCCGCGGGACACTGTTCCGGAGCAATGCTCCAGTCCGCCGGGATCTGCGCCTGCGGGAAAACCGTCTGAAGCTGTTTTTCCAGTCTGCGTATGCATTGAAGGTTCATAAAACGGAAAATCCTTTCCTTGATGAAATTATAATGTGGTGCGTATGATGACCGTCTGGGCTTCCTGTTCCGGAATGATGGAATAACTGCCGAAACATGCGGGGATCAGACAGGTTGAACCGAGCGGGACTCTGGCGGTTTTCCGGTCGTGTCCGACAGTGAACGGTCCGGAAACCGCAGTCAGCAGATGGAAGCTGGCGGTGTTTTCCGTGGAATCGTGCCAGTCCGCAGTGAGCAGCAGTTCATCCACCTTGAAATGCGGACAGCGGTTGATGACCGGATACTTTCGGTTGTGTCCGGCGAGGTCGCTGGGCGCAGTGAAACGTGAAACCGTGCGGTCCATGAAATCAATGCAGCGGAGAGCCTGTTCGATATGGAGTTCGCGGGATTTGCCGTTGGCATCGACGCGTCCCCAGTCGCTGAGCCGGTAGGTGGTATTGCTGTTCTGCTGAATTTCGAGCAGGAGATTGCCGCCGCCGATCGCATGAACCCGTCCCGCGGCAATGTAATAGGCGTCGCCGGGGAAAGAATCAAACACCTGCAGCTGGCTTTCAATGTCGGGGGAATGGAGGTTTTCCATGAAACGGACTTTGGACGAACGCGGGCTGAGGCCGGCAATGATTTTGGCGTTCTTTTCCGCTTCCAGAATATACCACATCTCGTTTTTGGCTTCCGCTCCGCCGCCGATTTCCGCCGCAGCTGCTTCACTGGGATGAACTTGCAGAGAAAGGCGTTTTTCGGCGTCAATGAGTTTCACCAGAATAGGGAAACGGCCGCCATTGAAAGAGTGCCCCACAAAATCCTTGCCGAAAGCGGCGACCAGTTCACGGATCGAAGTTCCAGCGAGGGAGCCGTTGACGACCGGACTTTCGTATTCCGGGCGGTCGCAGATTTCCCATGCTTCCCCGACCGGCGGACCGTCCGGCGGCAGTGGACGCCCGAAGCGTTCCGCAAGTTTATGTCCGCCCCAGATCACCTGCCGGTATGCCGGCTCAAAAAGCAGCGGGTAAAGATCATCTTTGTCCAGATACGTCATACTGCAATCCTTCCTCTGTCACAGATTTGTTTTTTTGCGGTAAATATAGCGCAGTTTCCCGTAATAACAAACCCAATTCAGGAAAATACGTTTAAAAACTTGCATTCTGACGGCACTCCGTGCCGCATTTTTTTCAGAATCCCTTGAAAAAAGTGTCCTGCCGTGCTATTTTATGACTGCAAACTAGAGAAAAAGGAGTTACACCGATGGGCAAACCGGAAATTCGCATCTGTCTCGGCAGTTCCTGCTTCGCACGCGGGAACCAGAAAAATGTGGAAGCTGTGGAACGTTTCCTTGCGGAAAACAACCTCAAGGATGAAGTGGACGTGGATCTGGAAGCCTGTCTCTGTCTGGGACGCTGCGCAGACGGACCGATAGTCATCATCGACGGCAAAATCTACACCCATGTAACGGGCAACAGCATTCAGGATCTGCTCCGGGAAACCCTGCTCAACGGCAGATCCGGGGAGAAAAAAGCATGAACCGGAATTTTCCCGTCTACACCGTTCCGAACGAATGTCAGGACTGCTATAAATGCGTCCGGCATTGTCCGTGCAAAGCGATTCAGATCGAAAACGCCCGCGCCGCAGTGATTCCGGAACTGTGCGTCAGCTGCGGCGAGTGCGTGCGGGTATGTCCCGCCCACGCGAAAAAAATCCGTTCCGATCTGGACCGCGTCCGGCTCATGGTGCAGAACGGGGAAAAAGTTTTTGCTTCGGTCGCGCCGAGCTACGTCGGATATTTCAAGGATGCCGACCTTGAAATGCTGGGCGGCGTATTGAAGCAGCTGGGGTTCGCGGGATACAGCGAAACCGCACTGGGTGCGCAGATTGTCAGCGCACAGACCGGAGAATTTCTGAAAAATGCCCCGCCGGGAGTTTACATTTCCAGCGCATGTCCGGCAACGGTTGACTACATTACAAAATATCATCCGGAATGGCGCGACTCCATCACGCCGGTCATTTCCCCGGTCATGGCTCATGCGCGGCTGCTGCATCAGCTGTACGGAAACGATGTGAAAGTAGTATTCATCGGTCCCTGCGCCGCCAAGAAAAATGAAGCGGACCGTCATCCGGAAGATCTTGCGCTTGCCATGACTTTCGCCGCGCTGGAAGACTGGATGGAAAGCAAGAACATCGAACTGACCCCTGAAAACCGTTTTGCACCGATGCCGTCCGCGGCGGAAGAAGGCCGCGCCTATTCTTTGGAAGGGGGCATGAACGACACTCTCCGGGAAAACACCAGCGGGACCCGTTATCTGGCGGTGTCTGGAATCGCGGACCTCAACCGGGTTCTGAGCGGCGTCGATCAGAAACGGCTCAAAGATTCCGGCGGCAGAATTTTCATCGAAGCCCTGGCGTGCCGCGGCGGCTGTGTCAACGGACCTGTAATGCCGCCGGCGGGAACATCCAGCGCGGATGTGCTGATGAAAACCATGCTCAACGGCAAAAACCGCAGCAGTCTCGGCCGTGAAATTCCCGTAGATGTAAAAAGCGAATTTCCGTCTGCACCCGTTCCGGAACATACGGTTACCCAGGAAGCCCTGACCGCCGCGCTGGCGTCCGTGGGCAAATACACGCTTGCCGATGAACTGAACTGCGGCGGCTGCGGCTACAACACCTGCCGGGAATTCGCCAAAGCCAAACTGGAAGGTAAAGCCGAAGCCTCCATGTGCCTGTCCTATCTGCGGAAAATCGCACGCCGGACCAGTACCGCCCTGATCAAATACATTCCGGCGGGTGTGGTCATTGTGGATGACAAGCTGCAAGTGCTGGAATGCAACCGTCATTTTGCGGAACTCTGCGGAGACGACGCCGTTGCCGTCTTCGATTCCTGCGGTTCGCTGAACGGCGCATTTCTCGCATCTCTGGTGGAATACACCGATCTCTTCGAATCCGTCATGGCGCACAGCGGCGAACTGGAACGATTCAATCAGGTTTACGGCGACCGCATTCTGAATATCAGTGTATTTTCCATCACACCGGGCGAAACCGCCGGAGCAGTGATTCAGGACGTTACCCGCAATGAACTGCGCCGGGAACAGGTCGCCGAAAAAGCACGGGAAGTCATCCGTAAAAATGTGCTTACCGTGCAGAAAATCGCCAGTTATCTGGGCGAACACATGGCGGATACGGAAATTCTGCTCAACGAAGTTGCCGGTGCTTATGAACATGACCGGAAAAACGGCGGGGAGAAAAAAGCATGATCCAGGACACTCCGTTCGTTGAGATGGAAGTCTGCCAGCTGACCAAAGACGGGCAGGCAGCCTGCGGCGACGATTTCCGCTGGAAGCGCATCGAAAGCGAAAACCGCAGCATTGCCGTGCTGTCGGACGGACTGGGCAGCGGCATCAAAGCGCACCTGCTGGCGAATATGACCACGACCATGGCTTTGCGGTTCATGGAATCCAACATGGATATTCTGCAGTCGGCGGAAACCATCATGGACTCGCTGCCGGTCTGCGAAGTCCGGCAGATCAGTTACGCAACATTCAGCGTGATGGATCTGATGGCGGGGACGGGACGCTGCCGGCTGATCGAAATGGGCAATCCCGATTATATTCAGCTGCGCGGAACGCAGGAAGTTCCGCCGTTTTCACAGAAAACCCTGGTTTCGGAACGCTGGCCCGACCGCGATATGAAAATTTCCGAACTCCGCATGGAACTGGGAGACCGCCTGATCATCTGTTCAGACGGCGTTACTCAGGCAGGTCTGGGGCTGCCCGGCTGCAAATTCGGCTGGCGGCGGCAGGGATGTCTGGAATTCTGCCGCGGCATGATCGAAAAGGACCCCGCCATTTCCGCACGGGAACTCTCGCGCAATATCGTATTCAATGCAGTGTCCCTCAATCCGGGCAGCCGGGTGGTGGACGACACCAGCTGTGTGGTGATCTATCTGCGGAAACCGCGTGTACTGCGGATCATAACCGGTCCGCCGTATCACAAAGGCGACGATGCGCGCTTTGCCGCCATGGCGACGGGTGCAGATTCGGTCATCATCTGCGGCGGAACCACGGCAAACATCATCAAGCGCGAACTCCGGACCGAAGTGGAGATTGACCTGAAACTGATGAGTCTGGCGGAAGACCTGCCCCCGCCGGGTGAAATGGTCGGCGTCGGGCTGGTGACGGAAGGGATTCTGACCTTGACCCGTGTAGCGTCCCTGCTGGAAAACCACACCACGGACAAAGCTCCGGTCGCCGCAAAAGAAATTCTGTCCCGGCTGGCGGACAGCGACCTGATCGAATTTGTCGTGGGAACCAAAGTCAACGAGGCGCATCAGGATCCGTCGCTGCCGGTTGACCTGGAAATCCGCCGCAATGTGGTCAAACGTCTGAAAAACGTTCTGGAAAAAGATTACCGGAAAAAAGTGACTGTTCAATATATCTGAGATACAGGAGTTGTCATGAAAGTGAAAGTTGAAATCTGCTGCGGCACCACCTGCTTTATGCTGGGCGCCGGAAAACTGCTCAAAATCGAACAAAACATGCCGGATGCCTGGAAAAACCAGGTGGAGTTTTCCGGTCTGCCCTGCATGGAAACCTGCACGGCGGATCAGATCGGCAGTGCGCCGTTCGTCCGGATCAACGGAAAAATCTACGGAAATATGACAACGGAAAAGATGGCGTCGCTCATCGGCGGTCTTCTCGATGAAACGGAGGCCGCAAATGTTTGACGGCACAGAACGGATCCGCCGCGAACTGATGATTCGTCTGGTACGCGAATTTCATGACGGCACACTGGAAGAAAATATCGACAAAATCCCGGTGCTGCTGCGTCCGCGTCACAACAACCCCGCTTCCCGGTGCTGCATATATCATGACCGGGCAGTGCTGAAATACCGTCTGCTGGCTCTGCTGGGATTCGACTTCCGGCAGGAAACCGATGAAACCAAGCCGCTGCATGAATATCTGAAGGAAGCACTGGCGTCGGACGCCCGTCCGGAATATCCGCTTTCCGTCTGCGGTGCCGGATGCGACGGCTGTCCGCCGAGCCGGATCCGGATCACGGAAAACTGCCGCGGCTGCTTCTCGCGTCCATGCCTGTTCTCCTGTCCGAAAAACGCCATTACGGTTTTCGAACAGCAAGCGCGCATTGACCACTCCAAATGCATCAAGTGCGGCAAGTGCATTCAGGCGTGTCCGTTCAACTCCATCATCCGGACCAAAGTTCCCTGCGAAGACGCCTGCCCGGTCGGTGCGATTCACAAAAATGAGTACGGCGTGGCGGACATTGATTTCACCAAGTGCATTTCCTGCGGAAAATGTTTTGCGCATTGTCCTTTCGGCGCCATCATGGAACGTTCGGAACTCCTGCATGTGATGCAGGCGATCAAGGAAGGCCGCAAAGTCATTGCGCTGGTCGCACCGTCCGCCCAGTTCCAGTTCCCCGGCGGACTCGGCAAGCTGTTCAGCGCTGTGGTCAAAGCCGGATTCACCGATGTGATCGAAGTCGCCCTCGGCGCGGAAATGACCACGGAACATGAATCGAAGGAATTCATCGAACGCATGAAAAAAGGCGAAAAACTGATGACCACCTCCTGCTGTACCGCGTATGTGGAACTGGTCAAACGCCATGTTCCGCAGCTGCTGGACAAAGTTTCCACCACCCCCAGCCCGATGCGATACGCCGGAAAAATCGCACGGGAAAAATATCCCGACGGCATCAATGTGTTCATCGGACCCTGCATCGCCAAACGTTACGAGGCGTTCCACTCTGAAAATATTGACCGGGTACTGACCTTTGAAGAACTCGGCTCCATGCTGAGCGGTCTGGGAATCGACATCATGACACAGGAAGAATGGCCGTTCGAACATCCCGCCGCCTCCACTGCGCGCAACTTCGCCAAGAGCTGCGGCGTAACGGATGCCGTACTGAAAGAACTGGTCGGGGAAGACGGTGAAATCAAGCTGGACTCCAAATTCATCAACGGAATCGACGCACGCACTGCCAAACTGCTGGCATTGTATGCCATGGGCAAACTGCCGGGCAATTTCCTGGAAGTCATGTCCTGCGAAGGAGGATGCGTCGGCGGTCCCTGCTCGCTGATCACCAAATAAAAAAATCCCGCAGAAACACACAAAAAAAACAGGACTTGCAGTTTTCAGCCGCAGTCCTGTTTTTTGTCAATGCCATCTGGAAGAATCAGCCTTGTTTGCGTGGAGCAAACGCCAGACATTTCTTCGGACAGGCGTCCACGCACGCACCGCACAGAATACAGCGGAAACGTTCGTATTTCCACTGTTTGGCGGGAACCCGTACAACCGCAATCGCGTTGGACGGACATTTTTTCGCGCAGATTCCGCAATAGATGCACTTGGATTCGTCAGGCATGACGATGACTCCGCGCTCACCCGGAAATGCTTCGCGTTCCTCGTAAGGATACCGGCGGGTAACCGGTCCATGGAACAGGTTCTTCAGAACCACTTTCAACATTGTATAAATCTTCATGATCAACGCTCCGTGCAGGAAATACAGGGATCAACCGACAGCACAATGGCTCCGACGTTGGCAAGGTTGCAGCCGGTCAGCATGGACAGCAGCGGCGGGATATTGGCGAAAGTCGGAGTACGGACGCGCACCCGCGCCAGTTTATCCGTGCCGTTTCCTTTCAGGTAATACAGCACTTCGCCGCGCGGCTGTTCGGCGCGGACTGCCACTTCACCCAGCGGTTTGCCTTTGACCGGAACTTTGAGTTCGGAATCCGGCAGCATCGCCAGAGCTTTGCGGACCAGTTCGATGGACTGATACACTTCCCGTACGCGGATCATGGTTCGGGCATAGCAGTCGCCGTCCGTTTCCACCACCGGTTCGAAACCGAGTTCGCCGTAAGCGGCATACCCGGTCATGCGGTGGTCGGTAACAATGCCGCTTCCGCGCGCCGTCGGTCCGACAGCTCCGCGTTCCAGTGCCGTTTTCGGATCCAGAACACCGACGCCGACCATGCGCTGTTTGACCGTGTAATCTTCCATCAGCACATGGAATTCGTCCTTGACTTCCTTCTCGATGGCGTCCAGCTGTTTCAGCACAAACTTCGCCCCTTCCGGTGTGATGTCCTTGCGGACTCCGCCGACACAGGCGGCACTCAGCATGACACGTCCGCCCGTGGTGTATTCCATCGCATCCATGATATGTTCACGGGTGCGCCAGATCTGCATGAACAGACTTTCAAAACCGAAGGCGTCGGCAAGCAGTCCCAGTGCCAGCAGATGACTGTGCAGACGGTGCATTTCACCCCAGGCGGTACGCAGGAATTTTGCCCTCGGCGGAATTTCAATGCCCATCATTTCCTCCAGTCCCATGCAGTAGGTGGTGCTGTGAATGAAGGAACAGATTCCGCAGATATGTTCTATCAGGAACGTATCCTGCTGAAAATCTTTCTGTTCCGCCAGACGTTCCAGTCCGCGGTGCACGTATCCGATGACAGGAACAACGGATGTTACCTGTTCATCGACAATTTCAAGACGCAGCTGAAGGGGTTCCGGCAGAACCGGGTGCTGCGGGCCGAACGGTACGACAATACTCATTTCGCTGCCTCCTCTTTCTGGGCTTCGCCTGCGGCGGGTTTGGCTTTCGGGGCTTCCACGGCGGTAACTTTCACGCCGGGAACATGACAGAACGGTTTGACCGGAGCATCCGGAGACAGCAGGAAATGATTCCGGTAATCCAGAACCAGATCGCTGAACTTGATTCCGAACAAATCCTGAATCTCGTTCTCCACAATCAGCGCAGGGAAACAGACCGTGGAAATACTGCTGATTTCCCCCGGTTTTTCCAGCTGAACCCGGATCGTGAACAGTTCGTAGTCCTTATCAAAATGATAGTAAATATCGAAATGGTCATCGCAGTCCACCGCCGTCATGGTAACGAACCGGTATCCCTGCGACAACAGGGGAACCACTTCTTCCAGAATCGTTGCTTTGGTTGCTTCTTCGTTGATCGTCATCATTTTTCAGTCTCCTTTTTCTCCGGGGCGGCGGCAGGTGCAGGAGCCGCCGGAACCTCTTTCGGAGTTACGATCTTCACCGGCAGTTCCGGTTTTTCGGTTTCGCTGTCACGCCGTTTCTTTCCGAGGATTTCCACCGCCTTCACGATGCCGTCCAGCATGGCTTCCGGTTTCGGGGGACATCCCGGCACATACACGTCGACGGGAATCACTTTGCCGACACCGCCAACCACATTGTAACAGTCGGCAAAAATACCGCCCGTGGCAGCACAGACGCCCATGGCGACCACAACTTTCGGGGACGGTATCTGATCGTACACGTTTTTCAGCACGTGTTTGTTCTTTTCATTGACGGAGCCGGTTACCACCAGCACATCCGCATGTTTCGGTGTGCCGACATGAATGATGCCGAACCGTTCCGCATCATAAAGCGGGGTGAGACAAGCCAGAAATTCAATGTCGCAGCCGTTGCAGCTGTTGCAGTTGAAATGCACCACCCACGGGGATTTACCTGTAAATTTCGACATGATTTATTTCCTCCAGAGCCAAACCAGATTGGCAAGCGAAAGAGTCAGCGGAATTGTCCACATGAACCGCACCATCCAGAAGGAGGTGAGACGCGCGCAGACGTTGTCGGCAACCAGCACCATCAGGAAACCGAAGAATGCCAGCACGATGCCCATGATCAGCGAAGTATGCCAGAACGCCACCATGAGACCGAAGAAAATCGCCATTTCATACGCATGGGCAAGTTCAATCAATCCCAGGAACGGACCGGAGAACTCCAGCATCGTGCCTTTCACGATTTCCTGATGTGCATGATGCGAACTCGCCACATCAAAGGGCGATTTCTCAAACTCAATGCAGATCACACACAGCAGAGACACAAACAGCAGCGGCATGGAGTAAATCAGCGGAGTACCGCTTTCCAGCACCTTGCACCCCATGAAACTGTCCGTCCGCAGATAAACCGCCAGAATCAGCAGAACCAGGGTCGGCTCATACGCCAGCATCTGGAGAATCTTGCGCTGACTGCCGATCCAGCTGTACGGGGAACGCACGCTCATGGCGGCGATCACCAGACACAGCGCGGAAAACGCCTGGCAGAACAGAATCATCAGCAGATCCTGTCCCAGCACCAGCAGCACCACCACCAGCAGCAGGAAAAACAGATGCAGGATCGCGTACATGATCTGGATCCGGTGGATCATCATCGGCTGTTTGCCGAAAAGTTTGAACAGGTCATACACCGGCTGCCAGAAAGACGGTCCGACCCGTCCCTGCATCCGGGCTGTCAGTTTGCGGTCTACGCCGCACAGCAAAGTGCCGAGCATCGGTGCCAGCAGCAATGCCAGAACACAGCGCCAGACCGGCGATTCTATAAGGCTATGCAAAAATTCCATTTCTCTGTTCTATCCCTTCTCAGTGAATGTTGGCAACGGCACAGCCGAAAAGCACAATCAGAACCAGCCAGCCGAACCAGTTCATGCCCTTGGTCACAAAATCTTCGCTGATGTATTTCGTGAAATAATAGCTGGCGAACACGGCATGTTCCACTTTGCCGCCAACCGAATAGAAGTCATAACTCTTGACTCCGCTCCTGTTCATCTCCGGATTCTGCTCTTCCTCAATGGAAATCGCATTCTCTCCGCACAGATACGGAGGCCGGATATCCTGTTTTTTCAGAACAAACAGACTCAGCAGTCCGGCAAAAATCAGTCCGGCAAACAGGCAGGTCAGCACCATCCAGGCAGGGAACGACGCCTGTTCCGCCGTCATGCGGGAAAGTGCATCCGTCATCAGCGGGAAGGCTTCTTTCGCCATATGCGTGAACACGCCGGAAAAGATCATCATCGTGACAATCCCTGTAGCAATCACCAGAAACGCCAGAATGCTCAACGATATTTTCATAGTGCCGGGAATATCTTCCTTCGGGGTTGTTTCATGGTAACCGGTCAGCTGCATGTGTCCCATCCATTTTGCCCAGAAATACACAGTGAAAGCGGAACCGATCACCATGAACACCAGCAGGAACGGCGATTTGATGGTGGCTTCAATCGCCAACCATTTGCTCAGCAGCATACCGAACGGCGGCAGCAGCATGGACATCATCCCGATCAGCGCAATGCAAGTCGTGAAGAACATCCGGTGCGGCATACCGTCCATCTTTTCAATGTCGCGGCTGCCGATCTTCTGTTCAATACGTCCAACACACAGGAACAGCAGTCCCTTGGATATGGCATGGAAAGTAATAATGGAAAGTCCCGCCGCATACGCCAGCGGAGATTCGATGCCGGCACAGGCAACCACCAGTCCCAGATTCGAAATCGTGGAATACGCCAGCACTTTTTTCGCATTGGTCTGCGTACAGGCAAGGAATGCCGCGCCCGCAAAGGACAATGCCCCGGCAAAGGCAATCATCATCATGAAGGAAGAATACTGCGAGTAATTCGGGGTCAGACGCATCACCAGGTAAACGCCGGCTTTCACCATGGTCGCAGCGTGAAGCAGTGCGGAAACCGGCGTCGGCGCAACCATCGCCCCCAGCAGCCAGCTCTGGAACGGGAACAATGCCGATTTCGTGAACGCCGCCATGCACAGCAGCACCGCAGGCAGCAGGGTCAGCGCAGATGCATTATGCTGGAACATCGTCTGAAAATCTTCGCCCAGCCCATTGTATTTCAATATGAAAATACCGCCCAGCAGCAGCACTCCGCCGAAACTGTTGATCAGCAGCGCGCGGGTCGCATTGATTCGCCGGGCGTCGCCGCCGTCCTGACCGATCAGAGCATACGAACACAGCGTCGTCGCTTCCCAGAATGCCGAGAAAAACGAGAAATTGTTCGACGTTACCAGACCGATCATGAAGCCCAGGAAACTGATGAAGAAAAAGAAGAATCTTCCTTCCGTTCCGGCACCTTTCGGGGCGCGGTTCCGTCCCAGCGCATACAGATGGCGCATGTGTTCCTTCATGTACCCCATGGCGAAAATCATGATGGCACTGCCGACCACCGAAGTCACCAGCAGCAGAATCCGGGAAAGATTGTCGATCCGGAACAGCGTCAGAGTCTGCGCTTCCGCTCCGCCGTGCAGAAAATGTCCGCCGATGGCAAATGCCGCCTGAATCACCGCAAAAACCGTAATCCAGACATTGCGGATCCGGATCGCGACTGCCAGAATCACCAGCAGTATCAGCGATTCCAGCGCAAAGCCGATATTGGCATAACGCGCCGGCAAAGTCAGTTCCCACACATCTTCGGACAGTTTCCCGCCCATGGACTGCCAGACGGTCAGAAGACCTCCGGCAAAAATTACGACAGCCGCAGCCCAGACCAGTACGCGCCGCAGTTTATCGCGGTCTCCGCACAGCCAGGTCAGCGTCCCGAACACCACAGGCAGCAGAATCAGACTGAACAAAGTCCAATTCTGAACTTGCGCCTGTTGCAGAAAACTCTGGATGCTCTCCATGATTTCCTTTCTTTTGGTTGTTTTGTTGGTTTATTGTAAAGTTCGTTGTTCTTTCACAAAGTCTCTTCCAGATACGAAATCCAGCCGTCCAGCCCCGCTTCCGTCCGGGCGGAAACTTCCAGTATCCGCGCACCGGGGTTCACCATGCGGATATTTTTCCGGCACTGTTCACGATCCCAGCCCAGAGCATCCGACAAGTCGCTCTTGGTCAGCAGAACCAGATGTGCCGCGCTGAACAGCCCCGGATATTTCAACGGCTTTTCCTCGCCTTCCGGAGTGGACAGCAAAGCGATTTTTTCCTGTTCTCCCAGATCGAATGCCACGGGACACACCAGATTTCCGACATTCTCGATGAACACTATTTTCGTATCTGCGGGAATTGCTTTTTCCAGCACGGCATTGACCTGCTGCGCCGTCAGATGGCAGCTGTCATGCACCTGAATCTGCGTAACGGGAACTCCGGTAACACGCATCCGTTCCGCGTCAATTTCTCCGTACTGGTCGCCGACAATCACGGCGCAGGGAATATTTTTCGCTTTCAGGCGTTCCAGTGTTTTCACCAGCAGGGTGGTCTTTCCGGAACCGGGCGATGAAATCAGATTGAACACCCGCAGTCCGCGCTGCGCAAACCAGGCTCGGTTGTGCGCTGCAATATGATCGTTTTCCGCCAGTATCGCCTGCCCCAGCGTCACGGTTTTCCCGCTTTCCGGTTCATGATGATGTTCATGCGCTTCCGCATCATGCACATGTTCCTCATGGGTATGGTAGTACACCTTCCCGTCCGGTCCGGTATGCGCGTGAACATGATTATGACCGGTCTGACCGCATCCGCATTCCTTGCACATTATTCCACCTCTAACGATTTCAGGTTCAATTCCTTGCCGCCGAGACGCTCCGGATATTTCCGGCCGCACGCGGGACAGGAATCAGTTAATGTTTCCGTTTCAAAATCTTCGCCGCAGCCTCCGCAGTGATAATGCAAAGGCAGAAGCTCTATTTCCAGACGGCAGTCCTTCAATCTGCCGCCGCTCACGAATTCACATGCCGCTTCCCACGCAAACTGAAGTGCTTCGGGATCCACGCCGCCCAGACGCCCCACCTCGATCCGGGCGGACAGAACTTTCGCTCCGTTGTGCTGATCGCGCCAGGAACTGATGGTGTTCAGAAGAGATTGAGCTATGGCAAGTTCGTGCATGTCAGCAAATCCTCGGTATCGGGTCACCTTCCGGCAGTACCATTCTGCGCAATCCGCCCCACTCCCCGCGAATCACGATTTCTTCCGGCACGGAATTCAGCACCCCTATGATGGATGCCTGTTCCCCGCCCGGCAGTTCTTTCCAGCGGGACAGAATCCTGTCCGCCGCTTCTTCCGCAGCGATCACCACAACCCTGCCTTCGCACGCCACAAACATCGGATCGATTCCCGTCATGCCGCACAGCGAACGCACTCCTTCCGAAACCGGAATCGACGTTTCATCCAGTTCCGCACCGAATGCCGTCCCGTGAAGCAGTTCCGTCAGTACGGCGCCACAGCCCCCGCGGGTCGGATCACGCATCAGACGGACTCCGTTCCCCGCCTGTTCCAGCGCAGTTTCCACAAACCGCCGGATCGATGCGCAGTCGCTCCGAATACCCGGACCGGCAATCCCATGCCGGGCAGCAAGCACCGCCATGCCGTGTTCCCCCAGACTGCCGCTTACCAGAATACGGTCTCCGGCTTTCAGTCCGGCACGTCCCAGCGCAATCCCCGGACGCGGAAAACCGATTCCTGCCGTATTGATGATGATGCCGTCCACTGCGCCAGCCGGAACCACTTTCGTGTCCCCGGTGGCAATGACCACCTGTTCCGTTTCTGCGGTTTCCCGTACCGTATCCAGAATTTCCGACAGCTCCGCACAGGAAAAACCTTCTTCCAGCACCAGCGCCAGCGACAGATATTTCGGAATGCCGCCGCTCACCAGAAGATCATTGATCGTTCCGCAGACCGCCAGTTTTCCCACATTTCCACCGGGAAAAAAGCGCGGATTCACTACAAAACTGTCCGTGGAAAACAGCAGACCTTCCGGCAGAAACGCCGCATCCGGCAGTCCCGACAATACCTTGCCGCGCCCGCCGAAACGGGATACAATTTCCTCTTCAATCAAACGCGCGGAAGCCGCTCCGCCTCCGCCTTGCGACAGCATGATTCCGGATTCGCCGTTCTTCATGTCAGCACCTCCCCCGGTTGTACCAGGAAGCGGCGCAAGCCCCTTCCACACTCACCATGCAGGCTCCGACCGGATGTTCCGGCGTACAGATTTTATCATACAGCGGACACTCTTCCGGCGCGAGCCGTCCGGTCAGCACTTCACCGCAGCGGCAGCCGCGGTCCGGTGCAGACGGCAGAGGCTGTTTCAGCACTTCAAAACGGTTCATTGCATCGAAACGGGAATATTTCTGCCGCAGCGCACGGTTGCCGCCGGGAATTACGCCCAGACCGCGCCATTCACCATCCGCCGGTTCAAAATACTTCCGGATCAGTTCCCGCGCACCCGTACTTCCTTCCGCTGTTACGCTCGAAGGATAATTGTTCACCACTTCCCGCCGTTTTGCCGCAGCCAGCTCCAGCAGCATCGCCAGCGACGTCAGAATATTTTCCGGCGCAAATCCGGAAATCACCCCCGGCACCGCCAGCCCGCGGAACCAGTCCACACCCGTCACGGCAGCCACATGTCCCGGCAGCAGAAAACCGTCAAGCGGAGACTCCGAATCTGTGCAGAGACGGTCCAGCACAGGGCGTATGTTCTTGAAATCGCACAGAATGGAAAAGTTGTCCAGACCGTCTTCCGCCGCTTCGTCCAGCATCGCGGCTGCCGCGGCTTGCGTCGGTTCAAAACCCACGGCGGCAAAAACCACACTCTCATCTTTGTGCGCGCGCGCATACGAAAGAACTTCTTCGGGGGAATAAATGACCATCAGCCCCTTTTCCGCGCCCGGCGTACCGAGCGGAGACGGAATCCGGAGCAGATCGCCGAACACCGCCACCCGCACTCCGGCACGCGCCAGCAGAATGACTTTGGAGATGAAATTTTCACCGGACACACAGACCGGACACCCCGGTCCGGAAAGCAGTTTCACATTTTCAGGCAGCAGATTGCGGATTCCGGCACGGGCTATGGCAAAGCTGTGGCTTCCGCACACTTCCATCAGACGGATTTTCCGTCCGGCAGCCGCAGCTTTTTCCGACAGAACCCGCCGCACCAGTTCTATATGTTCACTGCTCATTTGTCCGTCTTCCGGTCGTCGATTTCGCGGAAATATTCCAGCATGGTTTCCGCCGTATCCGGTGTAACTTTTTCTATGGCATACCCGGCATGGACCAGCACAAAATCACCGATCCGGCAATCTTTCAGAAGCCGCGTGTTCACCTCGCGGATCACTCCGCCGCAGGAAGCTGTGCCGTGTCCGGAATCCCGGACTTCAACAATTTTCATTGGAAAAGCCACACACATTTCCGCCCCCGCTATATCTCAGAACGCCGTCCTGTCCGTAAACAGTTCAGCATTCAAAAAATTATGTTATGCAATTAATTAAATAATAAAGCAGGTAATATGCCACACAAACCACCATTTTGCAAATGGAAAACTCGCTTAAAATGCGTTTTTTATCCGGTTTCGCGGCTGAAAAAAGCCGGAATGAAGTATATCGGTTCATGAACCTGAAAGAAAGCCCGGACATGGACAAGTCCGGAAAGACAGGCGGGAAATTTTCCGTCAGCGCAGGAATCAATCGCCGCTTCGAGGACGGCATGTGCGTTTCACGCTCCGTCAGCCAGGCACGGCACGGATTGAAAAACGCCGGGAGCAATCAATGGAGATCCCCCCGGTCTTTTGCGGATCACCAGAATTTTTCCAGCATCCCCTTCAGCATCCGCAGTTTCGCTTCCGGTGTCCCCATATTCGGCAGAATCGGAATCCGTCCGTTCACTTTAACCAGCTCCTGCCCGCGCTCCATCAGAATCCGTCCGGCAGAACAGCTGAGCGACCGCAGACGCGCGCCCTCCCCCAGAATCCGGATCCGTGCGCAGACCAGCAGGTTTTCGGCTTCCCGCGGCATTCGTCCGAAACGATCCGTGATTTCCTTTTCAAATTCATTCAGCTTCGCCGCATCGTGAATCGAAGCCAGACGGCGGTACGCATCCAGACGCAGCCGTTCGGAATTGATGTAATCCGGCGAAAACGCCGCGGCGGCTTTGCCGGGCGGAGCTTTCAGCGCATATTCCACAAAGTCCAGATACACATTGCATTCCCGGCGCAGCGTGGTCTCCTCGCCTTTCAGCTGGGAAGTTACCGTCCGCAGCAGATCGCAGTACAGAGTGAAACCGATTGCATTGATATGACCGCTCTGTTCCGCGCCCAGAATGTTGCCGGCGCCGCGGATTTCCAGGTCGCGCAGAGCCAGCTTGAACCCTGCGCCCAGATGGGTGTATTTGCGCATGGCGGCAATCCGCTTCCGCACATCGCCCGACATGATTCCGTTTTTCGGCAGCAGCAGGTACGCATACGCCTGCCGCCGCCAGCGTCCAACCCGTCCGCGCAGCTGATACAGCTCCGCCAGTCCAAAGCGGTCCGCACGTTCGATCAGAATGGTGTTCGCATTCGGAATGTCCAGTCCGGATTCAATGATCGTGGTGCTGACCAGGATATCGGTTTTTCCCTCAATGAAGGATCCCATGACTTCTTCCAGCTGATGCTCGTCCATCTGCCCATGACCAACCCCGATGCGTGCCGCGGGAAACATCTGCCGCAGATGTTCCGCTGTATCTTCGATCGACTGCACCCGGTTGTGCAGATAATACACCTGTCCGCCGCGCTGCAGTTCCCGCGAAATCGCCCCCGCAATCAGCTGGTCGTCATACTGCGAAACCACGGTCTGCACCGGAAGACGCTGTACCGGTGCGCTCATGATCGTACTGAGATCACGCATCCCCGCCATCGAAAAATACAGTGTCCGCGGAATCGGCGTCGCAGTCATCGTCAGCACATCCACCGTGGTGCGGAGATTTTTCAGTTTTTCCTTGTGCATGACCCCGAATCGCTGTTCCTCGTCCACCACGACCAGACCGAGATTCTGGAATTTCACATCTTCCTGAAGCAGACGGTGCGTCCCGATCACCACATCCACCTTGCCATGTTTCAGGCGTTCAATGATTTCCCGCTGCTGCGCTTTGGTGCGGAATCGGCTGAGTGTCTCGATGATGACCGGATATTCCGCAAAGCGTTCCAGAAAATTATAGTAGTGCTGCTGCGCCAGAACCGTTGTCGGCACCAGTACCGCGGCCTGCCGTCCCGACATCACACACTTGAACACGGCGCGCATGGCAATTTCCGTTTTGCCGTATCCCACATCGCCGCACAGCAGACGGTCCATCGGACGCGGCGACTCCATGTCCTTCTTGATTTCCTCCGCCGCGCGCAGCTGATCCGGGGTTTCCGTGAACGGAAAAGATTTTTCAAAAAGATGCTGTGCCAGATCGTCATCCGGAAATTTCGTGCCTTCCGCACGGCAGCGGATCGCATGAACCCGAAGCATGTCCAGAGCCAGCGTGCGCACCGAATCCGCGGCGTCGGATTTGGTTTTATTCCAGCGGGTGCTGCCGATCTTGCTCAGCTTGACGTTTCCTTTCCGTGAACCGATATAACGCGATACGCAATAGGACTGCCAGATCGGAACATACACAATTTTGTCGTCTTCAAATTCCAGTTCCATCACTTCGGAGGTGCTTTGCTTGTCGGAAACGGTTTTCAGCCCGCGGTAAATGCAGATCCCGTAGTTCAGATGAACGGCGTAATCTCCCTCCTCTAGATCGGATGAAAGACTTTCCCCGATGGCGTCGCGCACTTTGTCTTTGCGGAAATCCTGTTCTTCCACAGGCTCCGGAGCCGTTTTTTTGCCGGACGCCAGACGCCGCGGTGAAGAATACAGTTCATACTCCGAAAACAGTGCAAGTTTTTCTCCGGGCAGAAAAACACCGCGCGGAATCGTCAAGGGAAGACATTCCACATTCTCCAGCTTGTCCAGATGCTCTTCCTCCAGCCATTGATGCAGAGCATTCTGACTGCCGTCTGCCCCGCCCGCTATCAGCACCCGGTATTTTTCGCCGGCAAGCTGACGGATCAGACTGGAACTGATCTGGCGGATCAGCTCGGAAAAATTTTCCTCCGTGCCCTCCGGAACCAATTTCAGAATATGACGCGCCGACGGAAAAACCGGGGAGATACATTTTTCCTTTTCCGGAACAGATGCACTTTCCAATTCATCCAGCAGACGGATGGAATCACGCCAGGCGGGTTCTTTTTCATGAAGCGCCAGCCAGCGTTCCGGCATACCGGCAGCCCCGAACCGTTTCAGAATCTCCACACATTCGGAAGGAAACAGCGTAACAATCTGAGGATTATAGCATTTGACATATTCCGTGAAATCACTGTCCTGAACCGATTCAGATTCACCCGCCCCGGAACGCATAATCAGCTTATATTCCTGAACTTCTCCGGTCGAAATCTGGGCTTGCGCCGAAAACAGCCGGATGGATTCGATTTCATCGCCGAAAAATTCAATGCGCGCCGGCTGTTCGGACGCCGGCGAAAATACGTCAATCAGTCCGCCGCGCCGGGCAAATTCGCCCTTCTGAACCACTTCGGGTTCATCATCATAGTCCATGCCTGTCAGCAGTTCCGCCAGTTTTTCCGGAGCCAGCTCCATGCCGGGCTTCAGAATCAGCTCCGAACGGCGCATCCGGTCAGGTGCAGGTGCCGGCGACAGTTCGGCAGAAGCGGATACGATCAGAATATCCGGCGGATTATTCAGTACTTCATCCAGAACTTTAGCGCGGGGAATTTCCGATTCCATCAGTTTTTTGCCGCCGCTGGAACCGTCCGGAAGCAGCAGAACGCGCGGCGTCAATCCCAGTCCCGCCGCCCATTGCAGCAGTTCTCCGCGGATTTTTTCCCCCAGCGCAAAACCCGGCGTTTCCAGCAGCAGACGCTTCCCCGGTTCCCGGCAGTACAGCGAAAGAACCAGCAGCGACACCACACTCTCGTCCACCGAGCAGAGTTGCCGTCCGGTAAAAAACGGCTTCTTCAGCCATTTTTTTAAAATTTTCTCGTATTCCGTAACTTTTCCCACTTGACAAAAACGCCTTTATGTATTATAATTACAGACTATTTGTAATGAGTCTTCGCAGCATGGTGTTTTCCTGCCGCAAATTTTCATTGCATAAGGGTTACAATATAACGGAAACGAAAAAAGTCAATAGCGAAAAGTTCAAATATCCAAGGAGGTTCTTGAACATTATGAAATCTTCTAAAGTTCCAGAAAAAAAGAACGCTTTGGGAAAAGCTGTCTCCTCCGCAACCCAATCGGCCGCGGCTAAAACGTCTGCTAAAAAAGCAGCTCCGGTCAAAAAATCAACAACTGCCAAAGACGGGAAGTCCGAGAAAAAATCCAGTCCAGCGAAAAAAGCAGAAGTGAAATCCGCCGCCGCTCCGAAAAGCAAGACTCCGGTCAAAAAAGCCGAAACCGTTTCCAAAAAGACCGAAGAAAACGCTCCGGTCAAACCTGCAGCAAAAGTTGAAAAGAAAGCTGCCGTAACCTCCACAACGAAAGCGGTTAAGGAAACTCCGGCAAAAAAAGCCGCCACACCGGTCAAAACCGCGGCTAAACCCGAAAAGAAAACGGATGCAAAAACGGCTCCCGTAAAAAACGATAAAGCGGAAAAGAAAACAGCTCCGGCTAAAGCACCAGCGGTCAAAGCCAAAAAAGTTGAACCGGCTTCTCCGGTCAAAGCGGATTCCGTAAAAACAGCGAAAACTCCTTCTGTCAAGGCTGCTGTTCCCGCAAAAGCGGAAAAAACAGAATCTGTCAAGCCGATGCCGAAAGCCGAGAAAACAACTACGGTCAAAACCGCGGCTAAACCCGAAAAGAAAACGGAAGTGAAACCTGCGGTCAAAGCGGTAAAAGCAGAAGAGGAAGAAATTATCGAACCGGTTCCCGCCGCTCCGAAAAAGACAGCAAAGCCGGAAAAAGCGGTAAAAAAGCCGGCAGAGGATGAAGATCAGGAAGACGAAGCCGTAAAAGCGGAAGCCGCACAGTCTGCGGAAGATCAGGAAGAATCCGGCGACGGGGCGGATGCGGAAGACGAAGACAAGAAGAATGAACTCGCCGGTGCAAAAGTCGCGGCTTCCAAAAATGACACCATGAAGACCTACATGAACGAGATCGGGCAGATCTCGCTGGTCACCAAAGAGCAGGAAGTGTTTCTGGCTGCGGCTATCCACGGGGCGGACAACAGCGCCCATGATGAAGCCCGCAAGACTCTGATCAAGGCCAACCTGCGTCTGGTTGTCAAAATTGCACACGACTTCAAGGGGCTGGGATTGCCGTTGCTGGATCTGATTTCCGAAGGCAACATCGGTCTGATGCGTGCGGTCGAAAAATTCGATCCTGCCAAAGGTGCAAAATTCAGTTCTTATGCCGCATGGTGGATTAAGCAGTCCATGCGCCGTGCGCTTGCCAACCAGAGCCGGATTATCCGTATTCCGGTGCAGTCGGCGGGAAAAATCAACAAAATCAAGTCCATCCGCACGAAACTGGCGGAAAAACTCGGACGTGAACCGACGGATGCCGAAATCGCCAAAGATTTGGATTTCAGCGAAAGAACCGTGGCTGGTCTGCGTCTGGCGGATCTCCGCACATTTTCTCTCCATGACCCGATTCAGCAAGGGGAAGACGGCGAATTTCAGGACATCATTCCGGACCGCGGGGCGCAGACGCCCGACCGGATTCTGAGTGATGTGGAATCTGTCAGCCGTCTGGTCGATCTGCTGAGCGAACTGGATGAACGGGAACGGATGATTCTGAAAATGCGTTTCGGTCTGGACGGAGTACGTCCCAAAACGCTGGAAGAAGTCAGCCAGACCATCGGCAGAACCCGCGAACGGGTACGTCAGATTCAGAACCAGGCATTGAGTAAACTCCGGGATCTGCTGGCGGACGAAGCCGGTTACGCCAACAACGAATGATGAGTGTAAAACATGAAATATGAACAACCTGTGAAAGAGAGGGGGTGAACAACAATGGAAGCAACGGAAGTACGTTTGAAGAAAGGCGAACCGATCGAAAGAGCTCTTCGCCGTCTCAAAAAGAAACTCGACAAAGAAGGCACCCTCAAGGAACTTCGCAACAGAAGACACTTTGAAAAGCCGAGCGAGAAAAAGCGCCGCACCCAGCGTCATCGCTGAAGAGTGCGCAAATCGGAAAAACCCCGGAACGTTTCAGTGGTTCGGGGTTTTTCATTATCCATTCAGTAAAAAAATACGTTCTGCAATATTTTGAAAGAATTTTTCGTGAAATCAGGAAATCAACCGTTCCACATCTTCAACGGCGATTGCGCGTACAATGTCTGGAAACGCATGACCGGCGGTTTGCAGAATCATATTGTCTGGCGGGAAAATTATACGGAAGGACCTTTGCCTCATAATGTTTCCGCAGAAGAATTTGCACGGGTCCGTGCCAATTTTCTGCATTCCTGTGTACCGGAATATTCAGAAGAACAGCTGCGGAATTTTCTGCTCGGACTGGATCGCACACTGGCGGAACTGACTGTCCGGAATACCGCAGTTCTCTGGTTCGACGTCTGCATGTTCGACACTCTCATGCTTGCCCGGATTCTGTTTCTGCTGCGGAATTCTCCGGCGGAAATCCGGCTGTTCCGCGCCGATTTTGTACCGGACGAACACCCGGAATATTTTCTTCAGGACTGGCGGACTTTTCCCGTGCTTTCCCCGGAAATCATTCTGTTGTATGCCGAAGCCTGGAATGCCGTCGTCTCCGGACCGGAAACCGTTGCCCGTTTCAACCGGGAAAACCGCGCCGCGGATCCGGTACTGGCGGAAGCCATGATCCGTTACGGGGAAGATCATCCCGCAGACGGCTCGCCCGGAAAAAGTGAACTGCGTCTGCTGGAACTCATCCGTTCCGGAATCCGCCGCCCGACCGAAGTTTTCCAGGCATTCAACCGGATGGAACCACACCCGTTCATGGGCGACACAACCTGTCGGCGGCTGCTGGAATCACTGGCAATGCAGGGACGGATTGCCAGTGACGGAGAAAATTTGACTTTTCTGCACTGACCGCCCTTCCCTGCCGGAAAAAAAATCAAACACCTTCCCGGTTCGGATCCCAGATATATTTGTGAATCTGAAGGTTCAGACGCGCCGGCGGATTGTCGCGCACCATCCACGCCGCCAGATCCGCCCCCGCCAATGCGCCGTAAACCGGACTGAACAGAATATTTTCCGTCTGTTCCGCCAGATGAAATGCTCGGATTTTTTCCAGAGCGAAACGGTAATCCCTTTCATCGGACATCACGAATTTCACCTCGTCAACCGGACGCAGCGACTGGAAATTCGGTTCGAACATCCGGGAATCTTCGCCGCTGGACGGAGTTTTCCAGTCCACAATCCGGACTACGCCCGGCGGCAGCATACGCAGATCGCAGGACCCGTTGGTCTCCATCAGCACGGTATGTCCTGCTGTCAGCAGCTGTTCCGCCAGTTCACAGACGCCTTCCTGCTGGAGCATGGGCTCTCCGCCGGTGATTTCCGTCAGTTTCAATCCGGACGCAGCGGCGCGCTGCACCAGTTCCCCAACCGATATTTCGACAGCGCGTTCCAACGTCTGCGCCCGCCGGGTATCGCAATAGGAGCAGCGCAGATTGCATTGAGCCAGCCGGATGAAAAAACACGGAATGCCCGCATAAGTGGATTCTCCCTGTATGCTGGCAAACGTTTCATAGATTTTCAGCTTCATGAATATTCGCACTTTCTGTTTCAGTTTTTTGCCATACAAGGTACACCCTCAACGCAAAAATACAAATTTTGACGAAAAAAAAGTCTTTTTTTATGCAAAAAAAACATTCCGGAGATTGTAATTTCCCGTTCCTGCAATTACATTGAAGGGCATCTGAAAACAAAGTGAAAAACATCAGCCAAGGAAAGAGAAAAACAATGCTGGATTTTTCTGAATTTTACAAGACGCCCGCGACGTTTGAAGCGGAAGGATTTGAAAGTGCAACTCCCGGAGTGAAAGGGATTTTCCTTGCCGGCGCACAGTATGAAGACAAGGAAACCCGCGTATTTGCGTGGTATGGACTGCCCGAAAACGCTTCTCCGGACACCAAAGTTCCCGGCATCGTGCTGGTTCACGGTGGACTCGGCACCGCGATGGCTCCCTGGGTGAAACACTGGAACGACTGCGGATTCGCCGCCATTTCCATTGACATGTTCGGCGGGCTGCCCGCTAAAGACGGCTCCTACTGCACCAAAAATCCGCCGGAACGCCACGAATTTTCCGGTCCGGATCCCGAAAATAAATTTGAGGATGTGGACTATGCGCCCGTCGATCAGTGGCCCTTCCATGCGGTTGCAGCGATCATTGCGGCAAACAGTTTTCTGGCGTCTCTCCCGGAAGTCGACGGCTCCAAAATCGGCTTGACCGGTATCTCCTGGGGCGGTTTCGCTGCGGCTCTCGCTGCCGGATACGATGACCGTTTCCGTTTCGTCATGCCTGTCTACGGCTGCGGCGGTTTCGATTCTCTCGCCATTGTTCCCGAAGACGCTTCCGCGAAAAAAGTCAGAAAATTTGCGGAACTCTGGGATCCGAACAATACGCTCACCAAAGCGAAAATGCCGATGCTCTGGGTCTCCGGCGCCTGCGATTTCGCGTTTGACGTCCGCAACTGGAATCACTCCGCCTCGCTTGCTCCGCGGTCCTGCCGCGCCCTGCGTCCCGCCATGGTTCATGGACACATGGAAGGCGAAAATGCGCCCGAACTGGTTCCGTTCGCCAAAGCCGTTCTCGCCGGAAAGGAATTCCCCGGATTCACCAAAGTCAAATTCAATGACGATACGATTCAGCTCGGCGGCAAATGGTCTTCCAGCGTCAAAATCAAAAAAGCCGATATTGTCTGGACCCGCGCATCCGGATGCTGGAACGACTGTGTCTTCCGCGCCCAGCCTGCCCGTCTCAACCGCGAAAACAACACGGTTGTCGGAAATCTGCCGGCGGACTGGACTGCCGCCTATCTTCTGCTCGAAGATGAAGCCGGTCTGGTCTATACTTCCGAAGTGTTTTTCAACGAGTGAGCGGACAAGATGGATTTCACCCTGCTGACCAGCGCCAAAAATCCCAAAATCAGACATGCCTGTTCCCTGCGCGAACGCCGGGAACGGGATCGGGAAGGCGTTACCATCCTTGAAGGATACCGGGAACTCTCCCGTGCGCATCTGCTCGGAATCCATATCCGGGAATGTTTCTTCGCCCCGGAACTTTTCCTCGGCGAAAACGAATATCCCCTGCTGGAATCCCTTGCGAAAGACGACGCGGATGTCTGGCAGACTACGCCCGAAATTCTCACCAAACTGGCGTATCGCGACCGTCCCGAAGGGCTGATTGCCATCGCTGAAATGAAAAAGAAAGGGCTGGAATCCATCCCCGTCCGCAAGAACGGGTTGTATCTCGTAGCGGAAACCATCGAGAAACCCGGCAATCTCGGCTCAATCCTCCGCAGTGCGGATGCGGTCAACGCCACCGGTGTGATCGTCTGCAACCGCCAGACGGATATTTTCAACCCGAACGTCATCCGCGCCAGTACCGGCGCCATCTTTTCGGTTCCGCTGGCGGAAACTTCTTCCGAAGAAGCGGTGGAATGGCTGCGCAGAAACGGCATCCGTTCCCTTGCCGCAACACCGCATACCGACAAGATTTACACCGAAAACGACATGACCGGACCAACCGCCATTGTCGTGGGTGCGGAACAGTACGGGCTTTCCGACTACTGGATGAAGGCCGCCGATATTCAGGTGGTCATCCCCATGCTCGGCAAAATGGATTCCCTCAACGTTGCCACGGCTGCCACGCTGCTGCTTTATGAAGCGGCAAGACAGCGCAACTGGAAATCCTGAAACATCCTGCAAGCTGATACAGCAAAGGACGACCCGTAAAAAGGACGTCCTTTTTTATTTCACCCCTTGACCAGTTGCAGAGATGCGACATTTTTTCCGGCAATGCATTGCAGATTGTCTGGTTTCTGCACGGTAACATCCAGTTTCCCGGCGGCGTTCCGCTGCCAGCGCACCCGGATCTTGCCCGACGGCGTGGGTATCTCGCCTTCTGCATGGGTCAATCCGCAGGACACCGGATTCACTTCAAATGTCCGGAACCCCGGCGACAACGGCCATACCCCCAGCAGGACGCGCC
Source organism: uncultured Victivallales bacterium (assembly GCA_934661375.1). GTDB lineage: Bacteria > Verrucomicrobiota > Lentisphaeria > Victivallales > UBA1829 > SIG94. Next base: position 3,724 of record CAKUJH010000005.1, on the reverse strand, counting down.
CGGAAAAATACGGAAACAGACCGCTCCACGCATGACACAGACTGCCAGCCGCCCCGAAATCATCGCTTCCGGCTGTCGTTTCCCACAGCGACGTTGCGCCGGAAAACAGGATCGGATCAAAGGTTTTACGCAGACGCGGCAGAATAATCTGTTCACCGCGCGTCCCGGCTTTGAGGAATCCGCGCAGTAAATACGGATACGCACTCAACGAGATCGGCTGCATGGAACCTGTCGTCAGCTGATCCAGCAGCAGAGCTGTATCCTCCGCGGACAACGGAACCAATGCCAGCATCAGAGCCTGCACATGTTCATACAGCGTTTCGGAAGTCTGCGGCAGACTGCACAGAAACCCGTGCCGGGCATCATCGCGGAAAACTTCTTTCACGGCGTTTTCGATCGTTTCCGCCTGACGGTTCAGGTATGCCGCACGTTCGGTATTTCCTTTGTATTCATGGAGTTGCCCCGCAGCGCGCAATGCTTCGGCAAGGTACAGATTATAGATGGATTGCGGCTGACGGTTCAGCTGGCTGAGTTCGCCCTGCCACTCGCAGAAATTCCAGATTTCCTTGCCTTCGCAGGAACGGCAAAGTTCCGGAAAACCGGGAACGCGATCCGCCGCCAATGCGGCATCCAGAATCCGGTCGATCTGTTCCTGCCAGCGGACAAACAGACGGTCCGACCCGCTGAACAGAATATGTTCATAAACAGCAGTGATCCACGCCATGGTAAAAATTGGAATCGTCAACGCCAGACGTCCCGGCGCGGTCAAGCCCAGATACCGTTCGCCGTCGAAATTGCTGCCCAGCAGGTCAAGCGATGCTGCGGCGAAATCATAATTGCCCCAGACATAATACCCGAACAGCATCTGATTACGGGAATCATAGGCGTACAGTCCCTGCTCGCGCCATGGACAATCTTCATAATGCTCATGCATACAGAGTTTCAACGTGTTGATCGCCAATTGATTATGACGGACAATCGCAGAGTCTTCACATTGAAAATCCGCAGCTTCCGGCAGTGGCAGTTCCAGCGGAATCATCCCCAGATAATGCAGAGTAACCCGGCTTTCCGCGCAATGGGTCATGTGCATTTCCAGATAGCGCGCCCCCAGACGCCGATGACGGAACGTGAAGCGGTTCAAACCTTTATGGCAAATATAACGATCCGCAAAACAGCGTCCGTCAATGTACGCGCGCACCCGCCCGTCATCCAGATGTTCACCATGAGAAATGTCCAGCACCACCCCGTCCGTATCAGTTTCGAGTGTAAAAGTCAGATATCCTTCCGTCTCTGCACCCAGATCCGCTATGACAAAATAACCGTCCGCACCGGGAAACTCGCTCAGTGGTTTGAAAACAAAAGACTGCTCATCGCGAAGGTATTTTTTACGGATGATATATCCTTGATCGGTTCCGGAGTCGGGATAGGAAGCAAACAGTTCCTGAATCCGGTATGGTGCGGCAAAATCACGCATACAGTTCAGCGCAGAACTTTCCTCTTCCTGTCTGCGTTTGATGATGCCGCAGCCGCGCAGACTGGTTTCCGGAAGCGGAAGTTCTTTGAGTTGAGGAACTTTACGCAATTCGAGCGTTCCGCTGACAGGAGCTGTAATGGTCTGTCCTGGCGTAAAACAATCCTCCTTGCAGGCATCATATTCGAATACAAATCCCAACTGCGGAGTAGTCCGGCATTTCAGTTGGGAACGGTACGGCGTTGACGTACTGCACTGCCAGGATTCATCAGTGCGTGCCAGCACAGTATCAGGTGTGAAAAGAATCATCTGAAGGTAAGGAACGCCGTCTCGGCAGGTAAGAAAATCTGTACCCACGGAATGAACGCATACCGTAATGCGGTTGACGCCGGGTATCAGGTATGCAGCGACTTCGAATCGGGAAAAAGTCCGTGCTTCCGGATAATCCGCCAATTGCTGCACCGGAACATTCTGACCGTTGAGCTGCAATTCGAAAGTGGAGTACGCTGAAATCTCCAGAGTCGCCTCTGATACCGTCTGACTGATCAAAAATTCATGACGGAATGAAAAATAAGCATCTTCGCGGTCTGTCAGCACTGGACAGATTGGCTTGGCATCGAGAATACTCCAGACAGTTTTTTCCATATATACCTCCTGCCGATATTTTTTGAAATCAAATCTGGAACAATGTACACCTGCCGCCGAAAAATTGCAAGAAATGTTATGCAGAAATCCGCACATTACGGACGTAAACGCGCAACAAATATATCATGGATATTTGTAAAATTTTTGTTGAATGATTTGAAAAAACGCAGGAGTTGATTATATTACATTCATATTTCATGCCCGGATGGCGAAATGGCAGACGCAACAGACTTAAAATCTGTTATCCTATGGATGTGCGGGTTCGACCCCCGCTCCGGGCAGACAGTATTGCGGAATCAATCCCGCTTAAGGATACAATCTGCAAGATCAACACAATGAGAATCGCGATACATTGTTGCACCTCTGCGCATTTGCCCAAGATTAAAGAATTTGATTGCTCTATGTATAACCTGATTATCGAGGGCATCCATAACCTCTTCAAAATCATAAAAGTGAATATTGCATTGATCATCTCCTGCAGATGAATAAGCATGATCCGTTATATAGAATGTAAGATACTTTTCCTGCAATTTTTGTAAATATGCTTTTGAATTGGCGAATAATCTGCTTTTACTGATATGAAATGAATAAAAAGGCTTTTTTATCATTCTGTCATATCCCAAGGTAAAAACTTCACTGCTTCGCAAATTCAATCTTGAAAAAATTAGAATCTGCCGGTTATATGGAGGCAAACAAGAACAACTCCAAAATGCCATTTCTGTTGTCACAGGCTCACAGATGCAATAACGCATATATTTTTGCATTACAGGTATTCCACATTTCAGAAAAGACGATATACCATACAGTTTTGAAATCTTTTAGAATATTTTACACGCTGTGCGGTTCGCAAAGTTTCACAAATTCGAAATTTATTATTTTTTTCAACAGAAAAATCAGTCAACAACCATTCTTCCTGCTCTTTATTGCCGATTAAAGTTTCTAAATTTGTTTCTATTTGAGGATAAGTAACCAATTCAATATTGCGAAGTTTACATTTATACTGAAGACTGCTCACACATCGACGCTCTTCATCATCCAAAATGTTCGCAGAACAAGGATAAAAAGCCAAACCGGAAATTGCACCTTTGCTCTTCAAATGTTCAGAAAAACGCCGGACAATATCAACCGTCTGACCTATATAATAATCGCCTTCAGGAAACGACAATAGATAAATACCTGTCCGATTACTTTTATCTGGATAAAGATCTGCTATTGTGAAACGCCCGGAAACATCGTTGATTTCAGGGAAACCAACTTTCATATATATTTTTTTATTCAAAATCTCTCCTTTCGCAGATAATTTTCAGGAATCGCGGGCAAAAAACCGCGGGTGTTGAACTGCTTTCCCATACTCTATTGTACAGTATCATCGTCGCGGGTCTTCTTAACAATCGTGTTCGGGATGGGAACGTGTGCTGCAGGGCCGCTGTAAACACCGGCGAGAAAAATCAGGCTCACGGGATTGGCAGGAGGTTAGCGCGTAAGATGCAGGAAAAAATCGGGAGGGAACGCGCTGTCAGGAATCGCGGGCAAAAAAAATCCGGCGTTGAACTACTTTCCCATACTCTGACGTACAGTATCATCGTCGCGGGTCCTCTTAACAATCGT